>JAKAJH010000021.1 GCA_021813905.1 Bacteroidota bacterium
ATCTCGATCTGACGAAGGGCTGGTTCCACGAGCCGACGATATTCACCGACGTGAAACCCACGATGCGAATCGCCAAAGAGGAGATCTTCGGCCCCGTGCTGTCGGTGCTGCGCGTCGGATCCCTGGAAGATGCCATCGGGACGCTCAACAACACGATCTACGGGCTTTCGTCGTCCATCTACACGCGCGATGTCAACAAGGCGTTCACGGCGATGCGCGACATCAAAGCCGGCATCACGTACATCAACGTGCCCACGATCGGCGCGGAGGCGCACCTGCCGTTCGGCGGCGTGAAGCAGACCGGTAACGGTCATCGCGAAGGCGGCTGGACGGTGTACGATTTCTTCACCGAGTGGAAAGCGATCTACGTGGACTACAGCGGCAAGCTGCAGCGCGCGCAGATCGACAACTATTGATCGCATTCCATGCAGGGACGTCCGTACATCATCTCCCTCTACGAGCACCAGGAGTTCTTCTGAGGGTTCGGAACCGCGGCCGCTGCGGCCGTCGTCGATGTACTATTCCCGAACCCTTATTGCTCCGGAGGTGCTCTATGTCGCAGCCACTGAAGACCAATCCGGCCGTTGCCGCTCCCGCCACGGGCGGCAATGGCCACCAACCGCTCCCGAAGCCGACACCGGCGAATCCGATTTCCGTCCCGCCGTCACAGGTCCACGAGACACTCTCGTCCCACATGCTCGCGGACGGATTCGACCTGGTGGTCGATCTCCGGAAGAGCCACGGCTCATACATCTATGATGCCCGGCGCAACCGTGAACTTCTGGACTTCTTTACCTTCTTCGCGTCCAGCGCGCTCGGGATGAACCATCCGAAGATGGCGTCGCCGGAATTCGTGCAGAAGCTCGGCACGGTCGCCGTCAACAAGCCGTCGAATTCCGATGCGTACACGGTCGAGATGGCGGAATTCGTCGAGACTTTTGCGCGCATCGCCCAGCCGTCGTACTTGCCGTACGCGTTCTTCGTCGACGGGGGCGCCCTCGCCAACGAGAACGCCATGAAGGCGGCGTTCGACTGGAAGGTCCGCAAGAACTTCGCCAAGGGCTACACCCGCGAAGTGGGCCACCAGGTGATCCACCTGAAACGGGCGTTCCACGGTCGCAGCGGCTATACGCTGTCGCTCACCAACACCGATCCGGCGAAGACCAACTACTTTCCCCGGTTCGACTGGCCGCGGATCCACAATCCCGCCGTCCGGTTCCCGCTGAACGACGAACATCTGGCGCAGGTGAAGAAGGAAGAGGATCTGGCGATCCGGCAGGTGAAGCGCGCGATCCAGGAGCACGGAGACGACATTGCGGCGCTGATCATCGAGCCGATCCAGGCCGAAGGCGGTGACAATCACTTCCGGAAGGAATTCCACGTCGCGCTCCGCACGCTCTGTGACGAGAACGACATCATGCTGATTCACGATGAAGTGCAGGTCGGTATGGGAATCACCGGCACGATGTGGGCGCATGAGCAGTTTGTGCAGCCGGACCTGATGACCTTCGGCAAGAAGACGCACATCTGCGGCTTCCTGGCGAGCAAGCGCATCGATGAGGTGCCCGACAACGTCTTCCACGTGCCCAGCCGCATCAACTCGACCTTCGGCGGCAATCTGGTGGACATGGTCCGCTGCGCCCGGACGCTCGAGATCATGGAAGACGAGAAACTGGTGAACAATGCGCAGGTGGTCGGCGACCATCTCTTGAAACAGATCGAAAGTCTGCAGGCTGAGTTCCCCAACATCGTCAGCAATGCACGGGGCCGGGGCCTGCTGTGCGCCATGGATATCGACTCGGTGGATCATCGGGCGGCGCTTCGTGACAAAGCGGACGAGAAGGGACTGATCCTGATCGGCTGCGGCGAGCGGTCCATCCGGTTCCGTCCGCCGCTGAATCTGTCCGCGCGCGAAGTGGACGAAGGGATCGGCATCATCCGGCAATCGCTGCGGGAGATCGCGGCGGTCCGGTAGGAGGGACGAATGGAAACATCGCGGCACGACCGGGAATCACCCTTGCATCTGAACGCCGATCTGGTGCGTCAGCTCCTCGTGCGCTTTCTGCACGATGAGATCACCACGGCCGGCTTCGAACGAGCGGTCGTCGGCATCTCCGGCGGCGTGGATTCCGCCGTTTCGGCGATGCTGGCATCACAAGCACTGGGACCGGACCATGTGCTGGGCGTGATGATGCCCTATCGCACCAGCAATCCGCGGAGCGCCGAGGACGGCCGTCGGGTGATCGAAGCGGCGGGCATCCGGAGCGAGACGGTGGATATCTCGCCGATGGTTGATGCGTACTGTGAGCAGCACCGGATCACTGATCCTGTGCGGCGGGGAAACGTCATGGCCCGGATGCGCATGATCGTTCTGTACGACCTCTCCGCACGGGAACGGGCGCTGGTGGTCGGCACAAGCAACAAAACCGAGATCCTGGTGGGATACGGCACGCAGCACGGCGATCTTGCGTCGGCGCTGAATCCGCTCGGCGATCTCTACAAGTCGCAGGTGTGGCAGCTGGCGGAAGAGCTGAAGGTGCCCCGTCCGGTCATCGACAAGAGCCCCTCCGCCGATCTGTGGGAAGGGCAGACCGATGAAGCCGAAATCGGATTCCGCTACGCCGATCTCGACGCGCTTTTGTACCGGATGGTGGACGAGCGCCGATCGGAAGCGGAGCTCACGGCGATGGGCTTCGCGGAGCCGATGGTGACGCGCGTGAAGGAGCTGATGCGGAAGAACCAGTTCAAACGGCGTCCGCCGCTGATCGCGAAGATCTCGTACCGCACAGTGAACGTCGATTTCCGGTATGTCCGGGACTGGGGGATGTGATCCATGGTGACCGAGGAAGCATCGGCGGGGTCCGGGGCAAATCGCGGGGTCCTGTATGTCGTCGCCACGCCGATCGGCAACCTTGACGACATCACGCACCGCGCGGTCAAGGTGCTGTCCACGGTCGATGTCATCGCCGCGGAAGACACGCGCACCACGAAGATCCTCCTCGATCACTACCGCATCCGGAAACCGATGCTGAGCTACTTCAGCCGGAACGAAGGCACGCGCGCGCCTCAGCTGATCGCCCGTCTGCACCAGGGACAGTCGGTGGCGCTCGTCTCCGACGCAGGAACGCCCGGCATCTCCGATCCGGCCTATGTCGTGGTACGCCAGGCCGTTGAGGAAGGCATTCCGGTCGTGCCGATCCCCGGTCCGACCGCCTTCATCTCCGCGTTGGTCGTGAGCGGACTTCCGACCGACCGGTTCGTCTTCGAGGGATTTCTCCCGCAGAAGAAGGGACGGCGCACGAAGTTCGAGCAGCTGAAGGCCGAGCGGCGCACGGTCGTGCTGTACGAATCCCCCCACCGTATCCGCAAAACGTTGGCCGAAATCCTCGAACATCTCGGCGATCGTCGTGTCGTGGTTGCGCGCGAGATGACGAAGAAGTTCGAAGAGATCGTTCGGGGACGCGTGCACGCCGTCATCGAGGAACTCGGGCGCAAAGAACCGCGGGGCGAATATGTCGTGATTCTCGAGGGGACCGACGCCCGCGAACGCGATTCCGACACCGATTCCGGGATGTGACGCCCGTCGCGTCCTCTTGGGTTCGCTGCAGTCCTGTTAAACCGCCGTTCCCGCCTCGTGTCAAATCCACACGTCGCAATACTCGCGACAAACCTTCCACAACCACGATTCCAGGAATATCTCATGAGACGCGCCACGACCGCTATTGTGGGAATGATCGCGGGGTCACTGTTCCTTCTCGCGGGATGCCAGAAAAATGACAATCCAACGGATGCCGGCATCAGCGGGCTGACCACAGACCAGCAGGCGATCCAGGACATCATTGCTTCCGATTCCCTCTTCACAAGCGATGCCGTGTCCTTGAACGACGGCAGCGCCACGCTCGCCAAATCGGCCACGGCGATCCTGCCGGGGAACTGGGGACGTGATATCGACTTCAATTCCGTGAACCGGACGGTCACGTTCCAGACCGTCGACGATTCCACCGTCATTGCGACGATGAAGACCTTGTTCTCCGGCACCGTGTGGATCCGCGCGAAATACGCGCTGACGGACACCGCGCGCACGACGATCGCGAAGCCGTTCAGCGAGAGCGTCACCCGTTTCGTCCGGTTCGTCAAAGTGGCGAAAACCAACGTGCCACGTCTGAACTGGAGGATGCGGGAGATTTCCGTGGCGCAAGGCGGGACAACGAACGCCGCGGTGACCATCAATCAGGTTCGCTTCTTCATGGGCACGGACACGCTGACCATCGCCGATCCCGCGAATTATTGGTTCCGCACCGGCATGCCGGGCGGACATCAGATGCCGGTCTTCTCCCAGACATTCATGCAGGGCTTCCGGATGGAGGTCACGGTCACGAGCACATCGCCGGACAGCGACATCGTCTCCATCCATCGCCCGTACTGGGCCTTGGGACGGTGGCAGTATCGCGCACCGATGGCGCTCGTCTCACAGACCGACAACGGGGACGGGACGTTCACGCGGGTGTATGCCTGCAGCTGGTCCGGAATCCGGATCGGCCGGCACCACATCTTCGTCGGGGTGCTGACACGCGCATCGATCTTCGATGACCAGGCGCCGTTTTCCTCCCATTACTGGGGGATCCCGTTCATCGTGCAATAATGTGCGGAGAGGTCGGAGGGAAGGAACAAACCCGGCTCAGCGATGGGCCGGGTTTGTTGTTTCAGGACCGGAGCGCGTCGTCGCCAAGCGCACGAACTCAATGATGCTCCGGGCGTCAGCAATGGGATCGACCGAAGGCACGAAAAGTCCGCGGCGAGGCGCTGCTGAAGCCGGTTGGCCGCGTCCCGCACGCGCTGAGATACAGCAGAATCGCCGGCAAAGGCCCGCAGGCGTCGCAGGAAGTCCTCGCCGGAATCCGGCCGTCCACCCAGACGATCGAAAACGGTGATGGCGATGCCGGCCCGCCCAACGGGCGCAGGTTCGCTCCATCCCCGCATTGCCTGCGCGGTGTGCCCGCGCGGCACGTTCGATCTCACCATCCGTCTCGTCAATCCAGCTCATGCTCTCCGGTCAGAACGGGAACTTCTCGCTGAACCAGTCGCGGGTCATTTCCAGCCAGAGGATCAGTCCCTGCCAGCGCCCGTGCTCGCGGTACCGTCGCGCGATGGTGGTGTCGCTGACGCGCCGTCCGCCGTGGTAGAGCTCGGAGTACTTTCCGCGAACCCAGGAATCGAGGGCGAGATAGTCGTATCGGCCGAGAAGGCGCAGAATGTTCCCGGCCGCGTACTCGCCCGCGCCCTTCACGCTTCGGACCTGCGCGTAGAGTTCATCCGTCGGCAGGTCGGCGGTGCGCCACGCCTCCACGGTCAGGGATCCCGATGCGACACGTCGGGCGAACTCGAGCAGGTACGGAGAACGGTACCCGGCGCGGATATGCTTCCGGAGAAAAGATTCGGAGACGCCGGCGATCGCTTCAGGCGTGGGGAACGCGCGCCGTCCATCCAGCGGTTCGCCGAGCATGTTCGTCAGATTTGTCACCATCGACGTGGTCAAATCCCAGCTGCAGTTCGTCGTGCAAAGCATCTTGACCACGTCCTCGAACACGGTCGGTGCGCGCAACAACCGTCCCACACCGAGTCGCGGGATCCAACGGTACCGCGCGTAGCGGCTCACGTGCCGGTAGAACGGCGCAAGATCCTCATCGAGCCGGAGCATGGCGCGCATTTGGGTTTCGATTTCTTTGGCCTGACGACGCGACAACCGCGTCAGGGATGCGACGTCAATCCCCGAATCGTTGCGGGAGGCGCGGATGGTCACCAGCGTATTTGAGCCATCGGAGAGTGTGCACACACGCTCGAGCGTCCGGGCGTCCCTGTTCACACGGAACGGCTCGAGCGCACACCATCCGTGACTGTACACGGTGCGCCAGAAGTGGAATCGGGACGGAGTCGGGATCATCATCGGTGCGTGCTTACGATCGGAGTGAGTTGAGGTTTAATGTAGGGAGCGGTCCGGGGAGATGCAAAATGTGCCGGGCTGGCGCGGACGAACGCGCACCTCTTGACAGAACCATTCATGCGACGTATATTGAAACAGTTCTTTTTCAATTGGGTTGTGCATCGCCGTTAGGGGTGTCCCGCCGATCCTTCGATTGCGAAGGACCGGGGCTGAGATTAAACCCTATGAACCTGATCTGGATCATGCCAGCGGAGGAAAACGGAGAACGCGTGTCGGCTGTATGAAGCCGCTTTTCCTTTTGCATCGCTGGAGAAGCGGCTATTTTCGTTTTCGGAGGGAATTCGCGTGAAGAGAGAGTCGTTCATGCTTCGAATGCATTTGGTCGTCGTTCTGATGTGCATCATGCTTGGTACGCTGCGCGCGCAGCGCTCTGTGACCATCACCGGCCGTGTCGTGGATGCGATGTCCGGCCATGCGCTGGAGGGAGCGAGTATTCGGGTCCCGGATCAGAATATTGCGACCCCGAGCGGTCATGATGGAACATTCCGGATCACCTGCAATGCCGATCTCGCGTGTGTGTTGCGCGTCAGTTACGTCGGATACACGACCGCGCAGCGACGCGTGCTCGTGCCGCAAACGGGGTCGCTGGATGTGGAGATCGCGCTGCAACCGACGGTTCTTCCGGGACAGACCGTGGTGATCACGGCGACGCGCGGACGGGAGCGTGAAACGCCGCTGACCTTCTCGACGCTTTCGGCGAAGGAGCTTGCATCGCGATACACGGTTCAGGACATTCCGCAGCTTCTTTCCGATCTCCCCTCGACGACATGGTATTCCGAGAACGGAAACGGGATCGGGTACAACTATTTGAACATTCGCGGCTTCGAT
Source organism: Bacteroidota bacterium (assembly GCA_021813905.1). Classification (GTDB taxonomy): domain Bacteria; phylum Bacteroidota; class Ignavibacteria; order UBA10030; family UBA10030; genus JAKAJH01. The sequence continues at coordinate 6,830 of JAKAJH010000021.1, forward strand.
CAGAAGCGCATTTCGGTGATGATCAACGGGATCCCGCAGAACGATCCGGAAGACCATGACGTGTACTGGCTGGACTTTCCCGATCTGGCCGCGAACCTGCAGGACATTCAGGTTCAGCGCGGAGGGGGGAGCGCATTCTACGGGCCGCCAGCAATCGGTGGGAGCGTTAACATGGTCACTTCCACCTTTTCGATGGATCCCGGGGTCGACTTCTTCGCCGGATACGGGACGTACAACACCCGGAAGGTCTCCGTCGGCGTGAACTCGGGTCTGGTCGGCGGACGCTATCTCATATCCGGGAGACTTGGACGGATCGAGTCGGACGGGTACCGGGATCGCTCGTGGACGGATTTCTCCAGTTACTATCTGAGTGCCGTCCGGTTCGATGAGACGATGACGACCCAGGTCAACTTCTACGGCGGTCCGATCGCCGACCATCTGGCGTATTACGGGATCCCGAAGGCCGATGCGTACTCATCCGACGAAACAAGGCGCCGGCAGAACCCGATCCTGCGGCCGGACGAGATCGAGAATTTCAGTCAGCCGCACTACGAACTGCTCCACGAGTGGCGGGTGAACGACCGGCTGACGATCAGCAACACGCTGTTCCTCATGACCGGCGACGGATTCTACGACTACGACGGCTCGTGGGCGCCCTACTCGTACTTCCGGATCACGCCGGCGAACGGCTTCGCCGTGACCGGGGATCCGGACACGCTGTACATCCCCGGCGCGCTCATCCGCGCATATGTGAGCAACGTCCAGCACGGATGGCTTCCGCGGGTGCAGTGGTCACATCCGAACGGGGAGCTGACGGTCGCGGGGGAGCTTCGGCTGCATCGATCGCTGCATTGGGGTGCTTTGCGATGGGGAGAAGAACTCCCCGCCGGCGTCACGCCCGACTTCCATTACTATGAGTATCACGGTGCGAAGGATATGATGTCGCTCTCGGCACAGGAGCTCTATCATCTGACGCCGACCGTGAATGTCATGGCGAGTGTGCAGTATGCGTACAACGCCTATCGGCTTTCCGATGAGAAGTATATGGGAACGGACTTTCGCGTGCCGTACCATTTTCTGAATCCGAAGGCCGGCGTGAACGTGAATCTCTCCGACGAATTCAACGTGTACGCCCAAGTGTCGCAGACCTCACGCGAACCGAGGTTGAAGAATCTGTATGATGCGGCGGAAGCAAGTACGCCTGCGTCATGGGGACCGGTGACGCCTCAGTTTCAGACGACGGGGCCCAATACGTATGACTTCAGCAAGCCCCTGGTGCGTCCGGAACGGCTGACGAATCTCGAACTCGGCGGCAGCTATGTGCGCGGAGCCCTCCGGCTGAGTCTCAACGGTTACTGGATGGAATTTCGGGACGAGATCATCAAGAATGGCCAGCTCGATCGGTTCGGGCAGCCGGTGACGGGAAACGCAGAGAAGACGCGCCATATCGGGGCCGAACTGAGCGGAAGTCTGGGAGTGCTGCCCGGGCTCGATATTCGGGGAAATATGACGATAAGCCGGAACCGGTTGGTTCAATACACGGTTTATAATGGAAACGCACCGGTTTCGCTTGATGGAAACGCCATTGCCGGCTTTCCGGATTTTTTGGCCAATATCCGTCTTGAATACTCCGGACAGGATTTTTCGGCAGGACTTTCCGTACAACATGTCGGGGATTTTTACACCGACAACTTCCAGAATCCCGACGGCGGCGTTGTTGATCCGAGCCGTCGCGTGGACGCCCGTACGGTGTGTGCAGCGTGGGGAACCGTGGCCGTCCCTTCTATCCTGGCTCGCGGTCTCGAATTTCAGATCCAGGTGAACAACGTGTTCGATGTGATCTATGCCACGAACGGCGAGGGAGATGAGTTTTTTCCCGCTGCGCGGCGAAATCTCTTTGCATCACTGAGACTAAATTTATAAATTGATGACGGCTGCTCCGGTCTTTACCGGAGTGGCTGCTTCGGTCGCCGGGTGAACCGCCTCCCCTCGCTCGGCGGCCTTTTTTTTCTACTTTCATGGGCCTGCAACGCACACGACACGCTCTCATCTTTGCGAATGGCGAGCCCCCATCGCGCCGGCTTGCGGACCGGTATTTGAAGGAATGCGACCTGTTCGTCTGCTCCGATGGCGGAGCGAACACGGCCGACCGGTACGGGCTCAACCCGCATGTGGTCCTCGGTGACCTTGATTCCGTTCGTCCGGGAGTGCTCCGACGCCTCCGAACCGCTGATGTTCTTCTCCGACCCGATCAGAACAGCACCGACCTCGAAAAAACGCTGCAGTGGGTTGTAAGCCGAGGGTATCGCAGGATCACGGTCCTCGGTGCCACCGGCGGACGTCTGGATCATGCCGCGGGCAACATCAGCGCCCTCGCGCGGTTTGCCCGAATCGCCGACATCCGGTTTGTCGATGCGACCGGGGAGCTTCGGCCGGTAGGCCGTGCCGTAACGCTTGATGTTCCACGGGGCACTTCCATCTCGCTGATCCCCTTGGGCCGCTGCTCCGGCGTCCGAACTACGGGTCTGCGGTGGAATCTCCGCGATGAGGTGCTGGCTCCCGGCGTCCGGGACAGCACGTCCAATGTCGTTCGCTCCCGGCCGGTGCGGATCCGGGTACGTCGGGGAACGCTCCTGTTGTTTCGCGTCTTTCGCCGCGCGGACACGCCATGAGCGTTCATTTTGGAGCGGTCGATCTCGGCCTGATCCTGCTCTATCTGGGCGCGGTCGTGTTCCTGGGCTATCGCGCGTCGCGCTCACGCCGGTCGGATGCGGATGAATTTTTGCTCGCGGGGCGAACACTGACGCTTCCGCTGTTCGTTGCCACGCTCGTATCCACCTGGTACGGCGGTATTCTGGGTGTCGGAGAATTCTCCTACCGGTACGGTTTGTCCAACTGGTTCGTGTTCGGCCTTCCGTACTACTTCTTCGCGCTTCTCTTTGCGCTCCTTCTCGCCCGACGCATACGCGCGACCAACCTCTACACCATTCCGGACAAGCTCGAGCAATCGTTCGGACGGCCGACCGCGGTTTTGGGCGCTGTGTTGGCGTTCATCCTGGCGACGCCGGCGGCGTACGTGCTGATGCTGGGCGTGCTGGTGCAGGTCGTCTTCGGCGGCAATCTCACGCTCTGGGTGATCGCCGCGACCGCGCTGACGACGATCTACCTGTACAAAGGCGGATTCCGCTCCGACGTGTGGGTGAACACGTTCGAGTTCGGGGCGATGTTCCTGGGATTCGCGCTCATCGTGGCGTTCGCTGTCGGGCGGTACGGGGGATGGACGTTTCTCGAGACGCATCTTCCTCCGCTGCATCTGACATGGCGCGGCGGGAACAGCTGGCAGTACATTCTGGTCTGGTTCTTTATCGCGCTGTGGACTCTGATCGATCCCGCCTTTCATCAGCGGTGCTATGCCGCGCGCGATGAGGCAACGGCACAGCGTGGCATCCTCGTCTCGATCGCGTTCTGGTTCGTCTTCGACGCGCTGACGACGACCGCCGGCCTTTACGCCCGCGCGATCCTGCCCGGCTTGCCGCAGCCGATGTACTCCTATCCGGCGCTGGCGGAGGTGATCCTGCCTCCTGTGGCGAAGGGATTATTCTACATCGGGATGCTGGCGACGATCATGTCGACACTGAGCAGCCTGACGCTGATCTCGGCCATCACAATCGGCAAGGATATCGTGGGACGCCTGGCGGTGCCGGAGCGCCGGGAAGAACTCACCACGCGGTGGACGCGGCACGGGCTGACGATCGCCGCATTGGTCTCGATCGTGCTTGCCCTTGCGGTTCCGTCTGTGGTGGGATTATGGTACACCATCGGCACGTGTGTCATTCCGGGACTGCTGGTTCCGATTCTGGCAAGCTACTTCCGCCCGCTGCGGATTCCGCCGGCGTTCGCTTTCACATCCATGCTCACCGGCTGGCTCGTATCGACGGCGAGCTTCGTTGCCGGACACCTGTGGATGGCGGATGGTGTTGCGCAGTATCCGCTGGGTATCGAACCGATGTATCCGGGACTGGCGGTGAGCCTGGCGGTGTGGGGGATGGGAAGGATCACAGCGGTGCGGCCGGGAAAAGAAGCAGAAGCAGGCGGCCGGGTCACGCCTCGGTGAGCCCGGCCCGTACCATCCACTGATGGTCAGAACTCGAATTCCGCCGGATCGTGGTCCGACGGAATGATCTGCCACTCTTCAGCGCCACGATCGAAATCAGCGATCTTCTCGAGCGGCATCTTGAGGTATCGGCCGGTCCCGGAGGCCGCCACTGATCCGTCCGGCAGCACGATCTCCCCCGTGCCTTCGAAGAATCTCCCGTCCTGCTTCACGATGCGTCCGACGACGCGAAGGTCCGTATCCAGGGGGATCGGTTTGCGGAATTTCGTCGTGAACTCGACGGTCACTCCCCACAACATTTGATCGCTTTGCACATTCACCGCGCGGCCGATGGTCTCATCCAGCAGTGCCGTGGTGATCCCCCCGTGCATGCGTCCGGGATAACTCTGATGGATCTCGGTGGGGTGAAAGACGCACACCAGTTGCCGGTCTTCCAGCTCATAGAATGCCGCCTTCAGGCCGAACGGATTCTTCATGCCGCAGACAAGACACATCCTGCTGTTTTCCTGCTTGCCGATGACGCGATGTTTCATGGAATTCCCGTATGTGTTCGGTGATTGAGATGGCGGAAGGCGGGATCGTTCGTCACATGAACCATTTTCGCTGGTGGTGGACGACGTCGCCGAACTCGCGCATGAATGCCATTTCCTCGGACGAGAGCGGCCCGTCGCGGAGCGCCCGGACATTTTCCACCAGCTCGTGCTCCGTGCGGGGCGCGGTGAGACACACGTGGACATGTTCATTCGACAGCGCGAACCGATAGCACTGTCCGGGCGTCGGGATGGGGCGTTGCGCCGGCCAGCCGCGGGGGCGCCGCAGAAGCTCGGTCCAGCGCGTGGCCGTGTAGTTCAGCACGGCCGGATGGTGCGCCTGCAGCCGGGGAAAGATCTCCTGCTCTGCACCCCGGTGGGCCGCATTGTACCGAATCATAAAGACATCCAGCGCGCCCTGACCGGCCAGCGTTCCGGCGAACGCACGATCGTGGCATGACATGCCCACGAATCGGACTCTTCCGTCTTGCTTCAGTCGCTGCAATTCCTCCCGTGCGCGCTCGGAGAACTGCTTCGGCTTTGTGACGCCGAGGAACAGGAAGGCGTCGATATACTCGGTGCCGAACTGGCGCAGACGCCGCTCCAGTGTCCGCCGCATATCCGGATAGCCGATCAGCAGATTGTAGACGCCGGTCACCACGAAGAATCGCTCGCGCTCGTGGCGCAGAACATCCCGCATGGCCGCCGTCATCTGCGTGTCGACGCCGAAGCCGAAGAAGAGGTTCACTCCTTCATCGATTGCCCGAAAGACCGTCTGCTTGCCGGGCCGGTAGGATGCCGACAATCCCAGCCGATGCACGCGGTGGCCCGTTGCCCCGAAGGTTGTGTATGTGAAATCGTTCTCCATAGGATTGCCTCGTGCGTGCCGTCCGCTCACGCGTGCAGCACCGCTTCCTGCTATTTCGTGTCGAGGATCAGCGGAAGTCCGTCCTTGCCTGCCCCGATGACCACGACCTTGGCATTCTGGGACGATGCGAGCTTCTCCGTTGCCTCGATCCCTTTCCAGCGGAGCAGCTGGTCACTGATCCCCCGCGTGACAATGGCCTGGAAATCGGAGATGCCCTGGGCTTCGATCCGTTTGCGCTCGGCTTCCTGCTTTTCCTTCGTCAGCACGAACTGCATGCGCTGGCTTTCCTGCTCGGCGCGGAGCTTTTCCTCGATCGCCGCGGTCAATCCCGCGGGAAGGCCGATCCGGCGGAGAGGAGAGGATTCGATGACGATGCCGCGCGTGGACACGAGCTTGGACAGGTCGGTCATGATGATCTGCGCGAGCATTTCCCGCTCGGACGTGTACAACGCCTTTGCTTCGTAGCCGGCGGTGACGCCACGGGCGACGGAGCGGAATTGCGGTTCCAAAATGATCTCCTGGTAATTCTCGCCGACGCTCTTGTAGACGTCGGCCGCCTTTTCCGGATCCAGATGAAACAGCACGCTGAGCTCCAGCTGGACTGTTAGTCCCTCTTTGGAGGGAACGTCCATCACTTCCTTGATCTCCTGGGTCTTCACGGAGAACTTGATGACCCGCGCGAACGGGTTCACGAAGTTGATGCCGGCTTTCAGCGTGTTCGGGGAGACGGTTCCGAAGAAGTCCACCACTCCCACGTTCCCGGCGGGAATGACCGTGAACATCTGTGTGAGGGCGATGACGCTGAAGAGCCCGGCCGAGAGACCGGCCACCATCGCAGCGGACCTGAACACGATGTTGTGCTCCTGCGTCACTTTGCGACGGGCATTCCGCCACACGACCAGTGACCCGGCGACGATGAGCAGACTGAAGAGAAACAGCATGGTGACCTCCCTACGGCAGATGATGGTTAGTGTGAGAAGAAGGTATCGTACACATTCGGATCGGCGGGTGATCGCCGCCCTCCGCCGCTCCATTCCTGAGCCCGTGTGTCGACGCTCCGAAAATCGCCGATGCCCGATCCCCCGTGATCATCCTGCGCCCCGACCAGCACGGCGAATCGCCACCGGCCGTCCGGCGTGCCGATGACCTCGGTGGGAACGGCGAAGGTGATGGTACCCTGCGCAGCATCGCCAATCGGTCTTCGTTCATCTCCGGCGACCGGCAAATACTCGGCGAGCACGCTGTCCCGCGCGTCTTCGACGCGAATGCCGCCGCCGACGTAGATGACGTCGTCATACGCGTAGGACGGAGGAAGCGTGTACCGCGCGTTGCGGCCGACGGTGCGCCTCCCTGCTGCGCTTCCCTTGTTGATGCAGATCGCCGCATACGTCAGCTGGAAGCCGTACTCCGGATGCCAGCCGGGATTGGAGAGCGCACGGAACCGGAGCTGAATGTACACATTCTGCCGGTCGGCCGAGATCCGGACATGCGTGAGGTCGAGACTTCCCGGTGTGAGGCTGGACGTGCGAGGATAGGTATAATGCCCCGTCCCAACATCATCACCGGCGGGGTCGGACGCATCAAGCAGTACCGGCGCTGCGGAATCGCTCACGGTGACCTCGGCGTGTGACAACAGCCGGTGGCCGGGGCCCTGCATGCACCGGAGGCCGGGGCGGATGTATGCGGTTGCCAAACGCACGTCGTTCAAGCCCGGCTCGAACTGGATTCCCTGCAGGAATGACTGGACCGTCGTCGTATCACCGCGGAGGGCGCGTTGCGTGTATCCGTTCGGGGCAAGTGTCAGCTCGATCTTCTGCCCGGGGGCGAGCGTGAACGAGCACATGCGTCCGGTGCCGGGATCGAACGGCCATCCGAGGATGACCGCGAACGGCTGCTTCAGATCATTGCCGTCAAGGACGACGGCGGTCTTGCCGCGTTTTGCAGCGTATTCGATCTCGATCCGCTCATTGCCGGCGGGCACGGTGAATGCCGCCGCGTGGATCGCATCAGGGAGACGGGGAAAGAGGGTCATCTGACGCTCCGGCACGTTGAGCGTGACGCCAAAATAGGACTGGTACGTGTTCCGGATGAACTCGGCGAGGCTCCAGGCCTGGGAGAAGGTGCCGGACAATCGCGGCTCGGACTCTCCCGGGCGTGCGATAGCGTCGGTGAGCTCCGACAAAGTGCCGACCGCACCGCGGTCAAGGATCTGATGCACCATGTTGTCGGTCACCTGAAAGGCCAGGTTTGGCAGCCCGTACCCAACGGCGGTCTGGATCCACCGGCCGGCCAGCCACGTCCAGACGATTCCCTGATGGTACGCCGCGTCCTGGACGTAATATGGTTCGTAGTGATGATAGGGATGGAAATTGGGATCGTCCGGCGACAGGGAACCGACGCCGTACGGGTAGACCAGCTTCTCCGTTACCGTGATGAACATCGACAGTCGTACCCGCGGGTTCTGGACGATGTCGGTTGTGAAGAGCTGATTCGGCCGCAGCGACGTATCGGGCGTCCCGTCCGCCCGGAGATGATCGTAGACAAGGCGGGTTCGCGGATCGATGAACAGCTGCTGGAACCAGCCCATCGCCTGATCGGTGATCTCATCCCAGCGCGCGGCGGATGACTCATCACCGGCGGATCGGGCCATCGACGATGCGGCGATCAATTGACGGATCCAGAGGGCCTGAATGTCGTTCGCCCTGTTCCCGCGCGGGGACCACGGACCGTCGGGCCCGACCGCATCCATCCACGTCTCGGCGTCGCCGTGCACGAGCAGCCGGTGCTCATCGGTGTGGTACCGCAGTGTGCCGGCAATCGATCGCTGTACCACGGGGTACATCTCCGTCGCAAACGCCGTATCACCCGACATGGCAACATAGTCCTGCAGCGCGAGTACGAACCATGGCGTTCCGTCGGCGGTGTTGTAGGCGATGGACGTCGGCGTGACGAGATTGGGGATCCGGCCGTAATTCGGACTCTCTGGATCCGTTTCCTGCCAGGTCGCAAATGACCGGAGGATCTCCCTGGCATCGTCGAAATGTCCCGTGACAAGCGTTGCACCGGGGAGCGAGATGAACGAGTCCCGCCCCCAGTAATTGTCGAACCACGGCAATCCGGCGAAGATACCTTTGCGGACCTGATGCATCACGAGGGCATCCATCGAAAGCATTGCCCAATGAAGCGCCTGATCGAACCGGGCATTGTCCGTCCGCACGAATGAACTGTTCAGCAGACGCTCCATGCGTTGCTGCCGGGCGGCGATGAGCGACCGGAAGTCCGACGCGACCCGGCGAACCAAAGACCGTGCGGCGGGAGCGTCGTTTGCCGCCGCCAGAACAAACACCCGCTTTCCCCCGGTGGGCGCCGCGGCGAGACGCACCGGACTGAATCGGCGGCCGAAGACAAGAGACTCGGCGACGGCCTGCGCAGCCCCGTCCGACCCGACCGCGACCCGGACCGGATAATCATCCGTAGCGGTGCGCTGAAGGTGGCGGACCGAGGCGACCAGTGCGATGCCGGAATCAGTCTCCGTTGTGTAGTCGTTCGCCTGCGTTGCCCAGTCGAACAGCGGCTCGATGGTCACCGTGCGCCCCTGCAGGTGATCCAGCTCGATGACCAGCGCATCGATGGAATCCAGGAGCGTAACGGTTTCCGTGATTCCCGACAGATACCGGCGCATGAACTGATGCGGCCAGACCTTCGTCTCTCTCACGTCTCCCTTGCGGAGAACCGTCGTGTCGGCACAGATGCGGTAGTCGTCAAGCATCTTGTGCGCCATGATGTGCCAGCCCTGCCACGCCGTCCGATGCTCGGCGCTGGTCTCGGTGTAGAGGAAACCGGCCTGCTTGTTCGTGTACCCGAGTTCCCGGGACGGACCGCTGACAGTGATGCGGAGCTCGTCGAGTGTGATCGGACCTCTGGCAGACGGCGACGGCGTACAGCCGATGCCGAGGGCGACGAGGAAGGCCAGGAGGATGGCGGCTGCACTTTTCATGAGATGGTTCCGGCTGGTCGGGGATGCGAACGACGTCAACGTACGTGATTTTGGCGCCACTCTCAAATCCCGCTTTGCTTCGTTTGATGGCGAAAATTCCGTACGTTGGGCCTCACGGAGGGAGACCGAGATATGATCGACATTGCAGTGGAAGCTGCGCTGGAAGCGGGTGCATTTCTGAAAGCGCACGTCGGCAAGGTGCATCAGATCGAGCGGAAGTTCGGCGAGGAAACGAACCTGGTCACCGAGATCGACAAAGAGTCGGAACGGATGATCATCGGCCGGCTGAGGAGCAAATTTCCCGCCCATGACTTCCTCTGCGAAGAATCCGGGAATCATCAGACGTCGTCGGAGTACAAATGGGTGATCGACCCGCTGGACGGGACAATCAACTACACGCACGCACTGCCGATTTTCTCCGTCTCGATCGGGCTCGAGTACAAGGGGGAGATGCTTCTCGGTGTCGTCTACGATCCGAATCTGAATGAGCTCTTCACGGTCGAAAGGGGGCACGGGTCATTTCTGAACGGACAGCCCCTGCACGTCTCGCGGACCGACCGGCTCATCGAGAGCCTGATCGTGACCGGGTTTCCCTACGACATCAAGAAGAATCCGAGTCATGCGGTGGAGCACTTCTCGCATTTTCTCATGGAGGCGCAGGCGATCCGCCGGCTCGGTTCCGCGGCTCTGGATCTGTGCTACGTCGCGGCGGGGAGATTCGACGGGTTCTGGGAAGTGAAACTGAATCCGTGGGATATGGCGGCCGGCGTGCTGCTGGTGGAGGAGGCGGGAGGGAAATTCACCGACTTTGACGGGCGGCCGTCAACGATCTACAAGAAAGACATGCTTGCCACCAACGGCGTGATCCACGACCAGATGCTGCGCGTGCTGTCTGCGGCGAACGATCACGCCCGATCGCGGAGTTGAACTGCCTCAGGCCGGCGAGCGCACGCCGTCCTTGTCTACTACCAGTTGCACCAGCGGTGCCGGTGTGACCGCTCGCGCACCAACCACGAACGCTTTCGCGATCCGTTCCCGTGCGGCGGCGATGACCTCTTCCCGGTCGGTATAGACGACGGCGAGCGGCTCGCCCGCTTCCACCGCCTCTCCCACTTTCTTCTTCAGAATGATCCCTGCCTTCGGATCGATGCGGTCGTCAACGGTCTGCCGGCCGGCGCCGAGCTGAATCGAGGTCAGCCCGAGTTCCAGCGAGTCGACCGACTGCACGTATCCGTCGGCCCCGGACTTGACGTCGAAGGAATGCTGTGCGATGGGGTACGACGCGAGGTGTTCAATGGCCTCGGTGTTTCCGCCCTGCGCCTCGACCAGTTCGAGGAATTTGGCGTACGCCCTTCCGTCGCGCAGCGCCGCGGTGCACTTCGACACACCGTCAGCCACGGAGGAGGCTTTGCCGCCCAGGTGCACCATGGTCCCCGACAGCAGCAGCGTAACCTCCATCAGATCGGGGGCAATGGAGGAATTGCCGCGCAGGCATTCCACGCACTCGACGACCTCGAGCCAGTTCCCGATGGCTTTGCCGAGCGGCTCATCCATCGAGGTGATGTAGCCGACAGTCTGTTTTCCGAACGCCGTCCCCACCTTGACGAGCGCCTGCGCCAGCTCGATCGACCGTTCCCGCGTGGGCATGAACGCACCGCGACCGGTCTTGATGTCGAGAACGAGCGCGTCGATCCCTTCGGCCAGCTTCTTGCTCATGATGCTCCCGGCGATGAGCGGGATGCACTCTACCGTGCCCGTCACGTCACGCAGTGCGTACATCTTCCGGTCCGCGGGTGCGATGCGTTCCGTCTGCCCGATCATGACCAGGCCGATGCGGCGGATGACGTCCTTGTATTCCGACACTGAGAGATTCGTCCGGAAGCCGGGGATGGATTCGAGCTTATCGAGCGTTCCGCCCGTGTGCCCGAGGCCGCGCCCCGAGATCATCGGTACCGGAACGCCGCACGCGGCCACCAACGGCGCGAGGATGAGCGAGACCTTGTCGCCGACGCCGCCGGTCGAGTGCTTGTCCACCTTGATCCCGGGAATGTCCGAGAGGTCGATGACCTCGCCGGAGCGCAACATCAGCTCGGTGAAGGTCATCATTTCTTCCTCACTCATGCCCTGAAAGAAACAGGCCATGAGGAACGCGGACATCTGGTAGTCGGGAATGGTGCCCGCCACGTAGCCGGTGATGAGATGCTGCAGCTCGGCTCGAGGAAGGGAGACACCGCTGCGCTTTTTTCGGATCAGTTCAACGACGTTCATTTCGGTACCGTCGGGTAATCAGAATTGTGGTTTGCGCGCGAGAGCCCGGGTGGCGAGGAACAATCCGCAGATGCTCTTCCCGTCCACGATCTCGCCCCGTTCGATCATCGCCAGGGCCTCATCCAGCGGAGTCGGGAGCAATGTGAGCGTCTGCTCTCCTTCTTCCAGCTGCTGGCCGCGGCCGGTCGGGCGCAATCCGCGGGCGAGATACAGATGCAGGATCTCGCTGCAGAATCCCGGTGTGGTGTAGATGGATGTGAGGCGCGTCAGCGACGTCGCTTCGTATCCGGTCTCCTCGGCCAGCTCGCGCGTTGCGCAGTGCGCGGGATCTTCGCCGGGCTCGAGTTTGCCCGCCGGCAGCTCGATGACGTAGCTGTCGACCGGATGCCGGTACTGGCGAACCAGCACGACGGTTCGGTCGTCCTGCAGCGGTACGACCACCGCGCCGCCGGGATGGCGGGCGATTTCGCGGATCCCGACGCGGCCGGAGGGGTACTCGACCTCATCGATGATCAGGTCGAACACGCGGCCGGCGTACCGGCGTTCAGTGCGAAGCGTTCGCGGAGGCTGCATTGTCGGACCGGGAGACGACCTGGACGACCCGCTGCGGGAGTCCCGGCTGAATGCCGTTTGCGAGGAACGCGTTGTAGATCTGCTCGCGCAGGGTCGTTTCCGCGCGCCATTTCTTCGACCAGTCGTCCGTGCGGCCCACGAGTTGCAGCTGCACGGCGGATTCATCCAGCGCGGCGAGGAAGACCTCGGGGGCCGGAGTCCCCAGAAGATCGCTGTTCGCGCGCGCGAAGTCGAGCATAATGCTCCGTGCGCGGTCCAGATCGGTCCCGTATGCCACGGCCGTCTCCACCAGGACGCGGATCTCGTGACGCGGGTAGGAGAAGTTGATGATCTTCGACTTGACAAGCTCGGCGTTGGGGCTGACGATCAGATTGTTGTCGAAATCCAGCACCTTCGTGCTTCGCAATCCGATCTCGTAGACGTCACCCACCTCGTTTGTCGGCAGCTTGATCCGGTCTCCGACGCGAAAAGGCCGGTCGAGCATGATGACGAAACCGGCGATCATATTCTGGAGTGTGTCCTGTGCCGCCAGGGCCACGGCCACCGAGCTGCCGCCCAGGAAGACGAGAAGGCTGCTGACGTCTACCCCGAAATGCCCGAGAGCGGTGATCGAGGCGATGAGGACGATGACGATCAAAATGACCCGATGCAGCAGGGGGAGGATCGCTTCGTTCAGCTTTGATGCCGTCCGATGCGCGTGCCGCTCCATCCCGTACCGGATCGAGACATCGGTCAGCCGGATGAGCAAAATGGAGATGAGTGTCACGAACGCCACATAGATCAGGCCGTTCGCATAGCCATGCAGTTGCAGGCCGGTCCGGTCGGTCGGCGGGATCGCCTTGGCGATCTCGTCGGAGAACAGATAGGCGCCGATGACGATGGTGAGCCACTTGACGCGGGGGAGAATGACTTCCAGGATGCGATCGTCCAGCTCGGTCTCGGTGCTGGCGATCAGCCGGCGTCCGGCGGTATTCAGGAACCGCCTCAGAAGGACTCCGAGCACCAGAACGGCGACGAAGAACAGCGTGGCGTTGACAAGATGGATGGACCACTCGGTCCCGAGGTACTGCTGAAGGACGTGTTGCAGGCGTTCGTACATGCGACGGCTCAGTAGTTCCCCCGACTGCCGGGCTTGATTGCCACGCCTCCGTCCTTGCAGAGCGGACATTCCTCGGGTTTGTACGCCACGACGTCCATCCGGAGGACGGAAAAGTGCTTTGCGTCAAACTGGACGGCACCATTGCTGCGGTCCACCACACTGCCAGCACCGACGACGATCCCGCGGGCCTGCTTCACAATGTCCATCACCTCGCGCGTTGAGCCGCCGGTTGTGATGACATCCTCCACGATCAGCACGCGCTCGCCGGGAGAGATTTCGAAGCCCCGTCGAAGTTCCATAGCGCCTTCCTTGCGTTCCGCAAAAATCGTACGAACGTTCAGCATGCGGCCGACCTCGGTACCGACCACAATGCCGCCGATGGCGGGTGAGATTACGACTTCGATCTCGCTGTATTCGAAGTGCCGGGCGATCTCTCCGGCGAACAGGTGAAGATACTTCGGATACTGCAGGACCTTCGCGCACTGGAAATACTGGGGGCTGTGGAGGCCGGAAGTCAGCTGAAAGTGACCTTCCAGCAGGGCCTTGGTTTCGCGGAAAATTTCGAGCAGTTGGTCTTTGGGCAGTCTCATCGTGTCCGTTCCGGGATGGGCGTACTCAAAATACGAGAATGTGTTCAGAGGTGCAACGAACCGACGCGCTGCTCAGTTGTCGGCGCGAGCGCGTGTCGCGGAAAGGAGTCGTCCGGGCCCTGTGGGGGGAAATCCGTCAATCGACGAATGCGCCTGATGCTCACAGGGCGTTAATGGCCCGGGCCAGGTCAAAATCCTTCTGCGTCAGCCCGCCGGCGCTGTGCGTGCTGAGTGTGAGTGAAACGGTGTTCCAGCGGATGTCGATATCCGGATGGTGGCTGGCGCGTTCGGCCAGGAGCGCCACGGCGTTCACAAATGCCATCGTTCGCACGAAATCCGCCCGGCGGACGGTCTTCCGGATCTCCGCGCCCGACCGCTTCCAGCCTCTCGCCCGACGCAATTCCTTGTTGATCTGTCTTTCGTTCAGCCGTCCCATGCGATCCTCTCCGGTCGTCACTCTTACAACAGATGCGATGCGGGCTGGATATGCCGGTTGAATTCACTCCGCAGCACGATGTGTGCGGGGCTGATCGCCCGGTCGATGGCCAGTACCCCGTCCAGATGGTCGATCTCGTGCTGCAGCAGCTCGGACAATCCGCCGGTCGCGCGGAGCTGCTGCCGGCGGCCGTGCCCGTCCAGAAACTCCACATCGACAGTCAGATGCCGCCGGACCTCCACGAGCAGGTCGGGAAACGAGAAGCAGTCGTCCCACAGACGGAACATCTTCCGGCTGCGTCGCCGGATCGTCGGATTGATCAAGGCACCGCGGAACTCATGGTCGATGCAGATGATGCGCACACCGGCACCGATCTGCGGAGCGGAAATGCCGCGGCCGAACCCCGTCCGGCGCCGGAAATCATGGAGCGTGTCTGTCAGATCGCGCACGATCTTCCGTGCGGATGCCGATTGCGGCTCCCGCACCGGAGAACAGGGAACTCGCAGGACGGGATTTCCGAGGAGGGCAATCGGCTGGATACTCATCGGTCCGACTCCGGAACGCCGAACGGCGCGCTATCCCGCGAATCCTCCCGCCCGATGCACTTTCCCGAGCTTGTGGCCGAGGAAGCGCTCGCCGACCTCCATGAACTTGTGCGGAATATCGCTGACGTAGAACTGGAGATTGGGCTTCATCGTGCTGGTGTTTTGCAGACCCTCGTCCCGCAGCATCTGCTCGACCGTGGCGGCGGTCGCTGCTCCCGAGTCGATCAGCGTGACCCGATGGTGGAGCACGCCGTCGATGACGTTCCGCAGCAGGGGATAGTGGGTGCAGCCGAGCACCAGCGTGTCGATCTTTTCGAGCGTGAGCGGAAAGAGATATTCCTTCGCGATCAGCTCCGTAGCCTTGTGATCGATCCATCCTTCTTCTGCGAGCGGAACGAACAGCGGACACGGTGCCGCGACGACCTGCACCGCAGGATCGATCTGACGGATGGCGTTGGTGTACGCGTTGCTTAAGATCGTGCCAAGCGTGCCGATCACCCCGATGCGCTTCTTCGTTGTGGCCCGGACGGCCGCGTCCGCACCGGGAAGAATCACGCCGACCACCGGCACCCGTGCCCGCTTCTGGACCACATCGAGCGCGACCGCGGACACGGTGTTGCACGCAATCACGATCGCCTTCACGTCGTGCTCCAGAAGGACGTCCGTGTCCTGCAGCGTGTACTCACGAACGACCTGAGGGGATTTGGGACCATACGGCACCCGGGCGGTGTCGCCGAAGTACACGATGTTCTCGTGCGGCAGTCGCTGCGAAAGTGCGCGCACGACGGTCAATCCGCCGATGCCGGAATCGAACACGCCGATCGGTCTGCTGTTGCTCATGGGGTTGCCTTTCTGTGCCGTTCAGTCGCCGAGCACGAGCTCGTTCTCCGCGGTCTCGTGGATGGCCCGCAGGAGCTCGGCGCGGATCTCTTCCATCCGCTCCCGCCCGGTGATCTTGCCTCCGCCGTCCTCCGTCACATAAAATGAATCCACGATCCCGTCGACGCGGGTCGCGATCTTGGCGGACGCAATGTCCAGTCCCATGCGGGAGAGGCACTCGGTGATCCGATAGAGAAAACCGAGCGTGTCCGCGGCGTAGATGTCGATGATCGTGGAGCGGGGATGGTCCTCGAACTCCACATCCAGCCGGATATTGGGATTCGGCGGCAGGGCCCGGCGCTTCCATTTCATCCGGTGCCGCGTGAGAAGATCCCGCAGGTCCGTGCGGTCGTGGAACACGTCGTCCAGCTCGCGCAGGATGCGTTCCTGCTGCCGGGCGTCCAGCGCGGAGCGGGAGACGACATCCACGACCCGGAAGCGGTCGATGATAATGCCGTCGCGTCGGGTGAAAATGTTTGCATCCAGAATATTGGCGTCATTGGCAGAGAGCACGCCGCAGAAGCGGGAGAGCGCGTAGGGGGCGTCGAGCGCGATAATCGTCACATCGGTGACGTCCGGGCCGCCGGAGAAGAGCGCGTGCACGGCGGGCCGGCGCATGATGGTGCGCAGATGTTCGCGGATCTCCGCCGGTCCGAAGCTGATGAAATAGGAGGGATCCTCGGTCAGCTCGACGTGATTGGCAATGAGCTTCGACGGGAACTCATCGGCCAGCGCGCGCACCAGCGTCCGTTTGGCGGCTTCCTTCTCACGCGCGGATCGGTCGTGGAGCTCTTCATCGCTGAGCCGCGCCGCGAGAACCTCCCGGGATTTCCGGTAGAGTTCGGTCAGGAGCGTCGCCTTCCATTCGGTGAAGACATTCCTGTTCACGGCGGACAGATCCGCGTACGTCAGCGCGAAGAGCGCGTCAAGCTGATGCACGTCGCGAAAATGGTGCGCGAATTCGGCAATGGTCTGCGGGTCGCTCAGATTCCGACGGAAGGCCATCTGCTCCATCATCAGATGGTGCCGCACCAGGAACGCGACATCCTCCGCGATTGCCGAGGCGTCGATCCGTTTCAGGATGCGCCGGACGACGGCGACGCCGAGGATCTCATGCTGTACGACGTTGACGGGCTTGGCGATGTCGTGGAGCAGGCAGGCCCAGGCAAGCACGTCCGTACGCGGCAGGCGGCGAAACGCTTCCCCGAACGGCGTGTCGGCGGAGGCCAGTTGCTCGGCGGATGCGAGAACGAGCAGCGTATGTTCATCCGCCGTGTAGAAATGGTACTGATTGTGCTGGAAGAACGCGACCAGCGGGCGCCACTCGGGGATCCAGCGCTCCAGAAGCCCCATCCCGTTCATCGCGCGGATCGTGTCAGCCACGCCCCCCGGAGCGGAGAGAATGTCGTTCCAGATCGTACTTTCCGGTCCCGACCGAAGCGGGCGCACATTTCGCAATGACCGATGGATGCGATCCTCAAGAGCGAACGAAAAGGGAAGTCCCGTGCGTTGCCGTGCGCGAAACGCGCGTAGCAGCAGCTCGCTCGTCAGGCGGGACGATCGGCCGCGGAGGTGGATTCTTCCGCCGCGCTGCTCGAGATGCGTATCGATCGGACCGGCGTTCGGAAGGGCGGGCTGGTCCGTCCAGTGGTCCTGTGCCCACGCAAGAATGCGCGTGGCAAAACCGGACACGGTTCGTGCCGCCACATAGTAATCCTGCATGAAATGCTCGACTTTGCTCCGGTTGGTCCGCTGCCGATAGCGCAGTCCTCCGGCGATGTGCGGCTGCAGCGAGAAACTGAGCATGTCCTGCAATCCCCCGGCGTGGAGATGCATCTCGCATCGCACGCGCTGCAACACGCCGGCAGCCTGCTGAACATCGGACCGCTGTGTCGGCGTCAGGAGCGAACGCACGGCGGGTACGCCGAGGACCGAGAGCGTCGCGGTGCTCCGGAGCGGGCCCGCCGGTGTGAGCGGCGCAAGACCGGTTCCGCGCAGAAGCCACAGGATGGTGTGGAGGTCCCGCAATCCGCCGGCGCTGTTCTTGACATTGGGCTCGAGGAGCTTGCTCGAGCTGCCGTACTTGAGGCGGCGTGCGGAGGACAGACGGAGGATCTCCGCGACGAGCGCTGCGTGATCGTCCGTCCTGATCGTTGCGGCAAGTGCGGTGTGAAAACGCCTGAAGACCGACGCATTGCCGCAGATGAATCGTGATTCGAGCAGTGCGGTCCATGAGGCGAAATCCTCGTTTCGCAGTCGGACACACTGGTCGATGGTCCGGACGGTATGGCCGATGTCGGACCCGGCGTTCAGCAATGCGTGGAGAAAAGAAGTGATGGCCGGGGTTGCCCGCGTGCGGGCATCGTCGTCCCGGGCCAGGATCATGACGTCGATGTCGGAGCCGAAGCACAGCTCGCCGCGTCCGTACCCGCCGAGTGCGACCACGGCGAAATCGTTCGCACCGTCGGCGTCAAGGCTGCGGAAGATATTCGTGAGGATCGCGTCGTGGAGACGGGTGAGGAGAAGGCCGACGCGGACGCCCGAAACGCCATTTTCATGGGCGGACCGGATAGCGGCAAGGGCCTTCGGACGCGATATGGAGTGGGCGGGTCTGCGCGTCATGCTGAAGGGAATATAGTCAAAATTCCTCCTTCAGCGACAGGAAGAAGCATCCCGCCGATCCGATCAGCCGCTGTCGATGAGGCGCAGGATAGTCTCTAGAAAGAGAATCCGGCGGTGGCGTAGAGGTTAGTCGCTTCCGGCGAGCGGGCAATCGAGAGACTCCCGGTCAGATCGCGGCGGATCAGCGTGCCCACACGGGGATTGTTATCGATGAGCGCGATTGCCGTCCACGCGCCGACGCTGTGACCCGGGGCGATCGGCAGGCGTCCATCGACGCCGAATTCGATCCGGCGTGGATCCACCCTGTAGTCGCTGGAGCGCTCGCGTTCATCGCTCATCGTCGTCTCATTGCTGAAGCCGAAGAAGTTCGAGACATCGAGTTGCGAGGCTAGGCAGCGGGACCGGCGAGGTCTATGCGTCTCGCCAGTGGTCGCCGAACAGAAGCCGATGGAATCCTCCCGCGGCAGCACCTGAGTCCGGGATTCCGCGGGTGTCTTCGTGCAAGGGCGCGGATATCTGGCGTGCGCCAACGGAGAGGGGCAAGACGCAAAGAGCGAGCGCGACGAGGGGGGAGCAGACTGCGACCGGCCGGGGACGAACGCGAATGCCCTGTGTACGACCTCAGAGTTGTTTGTTCGGTGTCAGAAGGACATGGGCCCGTTCGATCGCCTCGGAGATGTCTCCTGTCACCTGCTCCTCGCCGATGGCATCGATGAAGCCGGACCGCTGCATGGCGAACAGCGGCTGGGCGCGGGTGCCGGAGAGGAGCAGACGCGTGCGATTCTTCTCGCATCGTTTGTGCAGATCCTCCAGCGCCTGCAGTCCGGTGGAATCGACGGTGAGTACCTTGCTCATCTCGATGATGAGAATTCGCGGGGGTGTTTCGAATCGCTGGACGGCGTCGCGGAACTGCTCGATGGCACCGAAGAAGAGCGACCCGTCGATCTCGAAGATCTCGACACCGGCCGGGATATTGCGGCGCGGTGTGTCTTCCTCGGGTTCTTCCTCACGCAGATCGTTCGTGATGAGCGCGACCTGCGTTGCGCTGGACATGCGCTGCAGGAAAAGGAACGCGGCGAGAATCACGCCGACGCGGATGGCAACCGACAGGTCAATCAGCACGGTCAGGCCGAACGTCACAAGAAGGACCGCCACATCGCCGCGGGGGCCCCGCAGCAACCGCGAGAATGTGTGCCATTCACTCATCGTGTAGGCGACATAGACGAGGATGGCGGCCAGGGTCGCCAGCGGGATCAAGGACGCCCACCGGCCTATCAGCATGAGAATCAGCAGGAGCGTGATCGAATGGACGATGGCGGAGACCGGCGTGCGGCCGCCGTTGCGGATGTTCGTTGCGGTCCGTGCGATGGCGCCGGTTGTCGGAATGCCGCCGAAGAGCGGTGAAACTATGTTACCGACGCCCTGGGCGATCAGCTCCATGTTCGGCCGGTGTCGCGTGCCCAGCATGCCGTCGGCGACGACCGCTGACAGAAGGGACTCGAGTGCTGCGAGCAGAGCGATCGTGATGGCCGGCGAGAACATCCGGGTGATCAGCGGCCAGCTCACCGCCGGGAAGTGCGGTGCGGGAAGATGTGTGGGCATCTCGCCGAACCGGCTTCCGATGGTCTCGACATGGAGGCCGAGCAATGCCACCACCGGCGTTACCACGAGCAGCGCCACCAGCGATCCGGGGATGCGGCGCGTGACGCGCGGCCACAGGACGATGATCGCGAGAGAACCGAGGCCGACGGCAGCGGTGGTGGGATCGATGGTCGGGAGCGTCCGTGCGTAGACGATCCATTTCTCCACAAAATCCGCTGGCAGCTTGTCGATCCGCAGTCCAAGAAGATCCTGGAACTGGGAGGTGAAGATGATGAGCGCAATGCCGCTCGTGAATCCGACCGTGACCGGATACGGAATGAACTTCAGCAGGACGCCCATCCGTGCGAGCCCCATGCCGATCAGAAGCACGCCGGCAATGAGCGTCGCGATCATCAGTCCGCTGTACCCGTACTGCTGGACGATGCCATAGACGATGACGATGAACGCGCCGGTCGGTCCGCTCACCTGCGCCCGGCTCCCGCCGAAGACCGCGATCGCCAGTCCCCCCACAATAGCTGTGTAGATCCCCTGCTCCGGCTTGACTCCGGAGGCGATCGCGAATGCGAGCGCCAGCGGCAGAGCAACGACGCCGACGATGACGCCGGCGATCAGATCATTGACAAGATCGGATGACGAATATCCGGAGCGGAGGATGGAGAGTAATTTGGGTTCGAGACGGCGGTGCGGCATAAAACGCGTTCGCTGGTGGCCGGGAGTATGAATATTTGTCTGTACCTTGTAAGGTACGGAATATTCTGCTCAGGCGAAAATTCGCCGCTCATCGCGGCAGAAGCGATGCCGGAAGCTGCGAGGACAACGCGTGTCCGATCGGGATGTACGACTCCAGATGACCGAGCAAGGTGAGGCATAGGACGTCGCGGGACGAGGCGTGCCACTGCATGTGGAAATTTCCCTCTTCATCGGAGAAGCTCGCCGCGGTCGGCGAAACAGCGGGCGAGAACAGACTGTCATAGCGCGCCGCCACGATCCGCATGCCGGCCAGCGCCGTGCCGCCCTCGGCGTGCGTCACACAACCCTCCACGAACAGCACGGCCCGCAGTGTGTCATACTCCACGCGCGCGAATCGGATCGTGACAGGTACGTCTCCGCGTCGGACACCGAGATCGGACAGCACCGCCGCCGGCGCCGGAACCGCGAGTTGGTTCAGCATCGCGCCGTCAATGCGGACAGTGTGAAGCGATTCGCGAGACTGGGATGCTGCGAGAATCGGAAGCAGCAGCACCGTGCCGACTCTCCGCAGAAGACGGCACCATCCGGCCGAGTGCGTGAGGGTATCCATCAGTAGAGGCAGTACAGATAGACGCTGTCGAGTACGGCCGTTCGGTTCCCTCGGCCGGACTGGGCGATGACGATCATCAGCGAATAGACTTCGTCGCAGATCGTCTGCGTACGGTCTTCCGTGAAGATGATGTGGTCCGAGACCAGCTCGATCGTGTCCCGTTGACCTTCCGCCACCGCGCCGTTCCACGCGGTTTGCCACTGCAGCGTGCCGATCGGGACAGCGTCGACACGGCGAATGAGCATACTGGTCGGAATGGAGAGGCCTTCGAGCGGTTCGATTCTGTTGCGATTGTCGAGGATCAACCGCGCGTAGCAGGAGAATGTCGGCGTCTGGTCGCGGGTGCGGACTCCCTCCGGCGTCAGGTCCTGGAAGCAGCGAACCGAATCGATCCGGACACGGAGGTCGGAGATGTCTGCCGTAGACTGCCCCGGCGACGGCTGTTCGGCAGCACGCGGCGTCGAGTCCGTGCGGCAGCCGACGAACGGCAGGGCGGCAATGCTCAACAGTCCCACCACCCGGCGGAATGACCGCTTGACGGCATGGACCTGCTTCATCGGCGCCTCCTCGGGGTGCGGCCCCGCTTTCCACCGTCAGGGGATGAGGCCGTGTTTCCGGAGATACGTGACGAGAGTGGCTCTTGTGAACGGCTTTGCGAGGTACGCGTCACACATCGGTCGTGCCTCGAGAACGTTTTCCTTGTCCTGGAGCGCCGTGGTCATGAATATCCGCGCCCCGGTCTCACGCGTGCCGCCGCGGGCGCTTTCGGTCGCCCGGATTTCCTTGAGCACCGTCTGTCCGCTGATATCGGGCAGCATGATGTCGAGGCAAATCAGGTTGTACGGTTCTCCCTCCGGCGCGGCACGGAACAACCGCAATCCTTCGGTGCCGTTCGGCGCGGCGTCCACCGGACCGTATTCCATCAGGAAGCGTTGGAGCAGCATCCTGCTGCCAAAATCATCATCGATCACCAGCGATTTCATCATTTGTCAGGTCGCGCCGTGCACTCCCGGGCTCAGACGGTTATGAATTTTTCCGGCTTGGTTCCGCACACCGGGCACGGACCGGTCGGTTTGCCGACCTCGATGTACCCGCACACCGGACACAGGTAGAATTCCTCCGTCAGGTCCTTGCCCTGCCGGACGGCCTCGAGGGCGCGGGTGTACAGTCCGGCATGCACCGCTTCGGCCTGGACGGCATACTCAAACATTCGTTTTGCCTTGTGGCCGTCGGCCTCGGCTTGCGTGACCATGGGCGGGTACATCGTCGTGTACTCATATGTCTCGCCGGCGATCGCCGCACGCAGATTCTCCGCCGTCGTGCCGACGCCATCCATCGATTTCAGATGTCCTTCGGCGTGAATGCGCTCTGCTTCTGCCGTCAGACGGAACAACCGTGCAACGGCATGAAATCCTTCCTGTTCAGCCTTCTTCGCAAATGCCCGGTATTTCTGATTCGCCTGACTTTCACCGGCGAATGCTTCCTTCAGATTTTCCAGCGTTGTTGCCATGGTCAACCTCCCGTCATGGAGTGTCGGTAAACCAACAGTTGAGGAGAATGTCGTCGTGCCGCGAACGGCCTCAGGCGCGAAGGACGCGATGACGATCGATCCAGACCGCCCAGGGGATGAGCAGCCACATCAGCACCGAGATCCACGCCACGGCGCGCACGTCGGGCGGCGGCGGACCGAACAGATTGCCCAGCCAGGAAACCAGGAGAAACGCGGCGAACGCCCAGAAGGCGATCGAGCCGATCCGGTCGCGGGCAGCCGTTGTTCGGACATACAGCCAGATGCCAGCAACGAAGAGAGCGAATTCCACGACCACCGTGCCGGCGAAAGAATTCCACAGTCCCAGCCCCACCATCGCGGGCACGCCGGGCGCGATCGGCAGATCGGGTCGATGGGTCAGCGCATCGAGCACCCAGTGACTGGTGACGCATCCCGCCAGAATCAGCGCGATGTTCACGGAGCGCTTCACGATCCAGTAGGCGCCGCCGACAACCGCAGACCAGATCAACGCCATCAGAAGACTGTGCGAGACGGGATAGTCCGTGAAGTTCAGCGGCGTGACGACGGTATTGCCCGGCTCGATCGTCGCGTGTTCGACGCCGAGGAGCACGAGGATCGGCCAGAGAAAATCGAGGAATTGTGAAGCAAGGATCAGCGTCCCGAGGGATGCCCGTGGCGCTGCCTTCTTCGCCCCGAAGGCCACGGCAAAATGTCCGATAAACATGTTCTCTCCCGACCCAATTTCCGTCCGCAATGTAGGCAAAGGCGTAAAGAAATTCCACCGGGAGAATCATCGACGCTCCGTCAGAATCGCGTCGCCACCGCGATCAGGGCCCGTGCGCTGAACTCGGCCCCGTCCGGATGACGGACCGCCTGAAGAAGGAGGACGTATCCTCCCAGGCGCACCCGTTGGCGTGCATCGCTCAGTCCGTCCCAGATCACAATGCCGTCAGCCCCCGTGAATTCGGTGTTCGCGAGCCACCGTACCAATCGACCGCGAAGGTCAAAGATGCGGATGTTCATGACACAGGATTCGAACGGCAGATGGTACCGGATACCGCAGAAATCTTCGAAGCCGTCGCCGTCCGGGGAAAAGGGGTTGGGAGAGATGGAGATTGTGCCGGATGCCGGCGAAGGTTGCGCCGCGATGCTGTTCCGCTCTCCGGGGGATCCGCCCCCGGCCGAGGTGCAACTGCTCCATGAGCGGGGATCGTTCGAGGCGAACTCCGGCGAGATCCGCTCCAGCGAGTGTCCCCGGGGATCCGGGAGGGAAGGATGGTGCCACCGCGCTTCGTACCGCACGCTGTCGATGGTCCGGCCGGACGGATCCTGCAGGACGACAACGTCGCCATCGTTGTTCAGACCGAGTCCGGAGGCAAGGTTGAGCACTGCGCACCGCGCTGGCAGCGTGCGCAACGCTGGGAACGCGTCGAAAAGCGTGGAGTCGGCGGCCACGACAATGAATCCACCGGCAGTGAGAACTGCTCCGACGGATATGCGTGTCTGATTGACGGATCCGGAGGCGGTCGGAGCGTCCGAGATTGACCATCCGTCAACGCTCACCGGCCGTCGGGTGCGGTTGACGATCTCGATCCACTCCGTTTGATCCGGGAGCGGATCGAACATGATCTCGTTGACGATCAGGTCTCCGGCCGTGTAGGATTCCAGAAGATCCAGGCGCAGTGTGTCGTTCCGATGCCGCTCGTCCGGATCGAACTCGACGACCATCGTGCAGATGCTCCGGCCGGCGGCCACGGAATCGAGCACGAAGTCCACTTCAGCCGAATCAAGCGGAAGGAGGGGCTCGGCGACGCTCTGTCTCTGTGTCACCGGCGGCGTACCGGTGGTGTCGTCCGCGTTGACGACGTTCAGTGAAATGGCGTATTCAGGCGCCGCTTGTCGTCCGGCATTGCGGATGATCCCCCACACTCGCAGGGAGTCCGCCGATTTCCGTTCGAAGCCGATCCGGGAGAGCAGAAGATCGTACGGGAGGCGCGCGATACTGTTGAGCCGGCCGGGCGTGGATCCCGCCGGATCGATGCAGCCGGACCAGTTGGCTGCGTCGCACCGGGGGGAGAACTCGTCAATCCGCTCGAGGGAACGTCCCGCTTGTCCGCCCCAGGACGGCTCGTACCGGACGCTGTCCACGACCGCGCCGGCCGGATCGAAGAGTACGACAGCATCCGGCGTGGTATTGTTGAGCGCGGAGAACGTCACGGTCCGTACGGCAAGAAATGGATCGGGATGGATCGCTGTGAAGGTGGCGTCCCGGGCGAGAATGAGGTACGCGCCGGGAGGTACAGGGGATGCATTTGCGATGAGGGCGCGGCTCGATGTATTGCTGTCGGAAATTCGCCATCCCCGCAGATCGATCGTGTCGGGAGACATGTTGAACGCCTCGATCCATTCCGGTTCATCCCCCTGGGGAGCGTACATGATCTCCGTGATTGCGACATCCCCCCGGGCGTGTCCGACGTTCACGACGCGGCTGAGCGTGTCGTTGGACGGCTCCTCATCGGCTGACCAGCGGGCATGTGCGTACACGCGGTGTGGCCCCGGCGGAAAGGGCGGAAGAGAACATTCGACCAGCAGAGAATCGCCGGCGGAAAGCGCCGCTGCCATGACAGTCGAAAGGAGTTCGCGTTCTTCGAGGATCGCGTCCGCATTCCGGTCCTCGAACAGGGCGATGGAAAAGTCCTGCGCCAGAATCCGGCCGAGATTTTCCACCTGCACGCAGACGTGTACCGGCGTTGTCCTGTCCGGCGTCGGCGGTGATACCTCCAGCGAGCGCACAGCGAGATCGGCGGATGCAGCGCACGTGATCGCAATATCGTCCACACGGAGCACGCCGGTCGAATTTGTGCTGTCCGGCCGGATGCGCCATCGGATTCGCACCCCCGGCTGATCTTCCAGTCCATACCCTTCGAGGGAGACCGATCGCGCCACGTACGTCGTACTCGATCCGATCGAGTCGAATTGTGCGAGTACGATCGGATCGCGTCGCCCGTCAAGCGATGCGCACACCTCCAGCCGATAGTGTGCTGCTGTCGACGAGCGTCGTTCATAAAATGACAAGCGAAGCGGAAAGCGTCCGGAGAGGTCGAGCGCAGGAGTCACGCACCACTTCTCCGTCATATTCCCGGTGGCCGCGATGCAGTTCGGTGCCGAATGCGGCGACGTCGTGCTGATCCCGAATCCTGCCGCCTGCCAGCCGACGGGCAGCGATCCCGCTGCGGTACTGTCGAAGTTCTCGGTGAACGAGCCGCGCACGGTCTGGCAGGGCAGATGAGCCCAGACTGTCAGCAGCAGGATGACGGCCGCGCCGCGGTGTCGGTGCATCGCGGTGATGTCCGTTGAATTGCAGTGGTCCTGTTTCATCCATCCCCCTTGCTTGTGTTTTCTCTATAATATCCTTACCATAGCACACAGTTCCGTAGCGCTATTCTCAAATTGCCCGCTGGAATCCCGATGCCAAATCCGCGGCCGAACAAGATCCTGCTCGTCGAAGACGAAGATACGCTCCGTCTGAGCCTTGAGATCAAGCTGAACATGACGAATCAGTATCACGTCACGTCATGTGCATCGGGCGAAGACGCGATCGAGCGTCTGCAAGCGGATACATACGATGTCGTGCTTCTCGACTATCGCCTTCCCGGCCTGACCGGGCTGGACGTGCTGCGCTGGATGCAGGAACAAAAGGTCAGCGCGCCCGTGATCGTGCTGAGCGGCATGGAGGATGACTCGATCCCTCTCGATGCCATGCGGCTGGGGGCGTACGACTACATCCGCAAAGCGCATATGGATTACGAGGGACTGACCCTCGCCATTGAAAGCGTTTACGAGCGCTATCTCTACCGCGTCGCGCTCAGCAACCGGGAGAAGGAGGAACTGGTCGAGCGTCAACGGGCCCAGGAGCTCGAAACGCTGCGGACGTTCCAGAACAGTGTGACGTCCATCGGCCAGTTCGCCGAGAACGGTCTGACCGGCCTGACGCGGAAGCTCGAGGTGCACCGCGCCGCGCTCGCTTCCCTGATCGGCCCCGAGAATCAGCAGCGTTTTCAGAAGATCTTCCAGGAACTGACGCAGGATGTCGAGCTGGTCTCCAGCGGCGTCAAGTCGATGGTCGATCTCTCCACGTTCGTCGCCAAAAAGCTCAGCGGCATCGAAAAATCACCGGATACCCCGTAATCCCCGCCGTGCCGGCCTTCCGCTCCATGCCGCTGCGTCTCCGACCGTCGTGTCGCTTCCGATTTCTTTTCACTTGATGAGGTTCCTATGATCAATCAAACCGTCCTCGACCGATTTCTCCGCTATGTCGTCATCGACACGCAGTCGAAGGAGGAATCGGAAACCTATCCCAGCACGCAGAAGCAGTTCGAACTGCTGAATCTGCTCGTCCGCGAGCTCAAGGAACTGGGCCTCACGCAGGCCGAGATCGACAAGTACGGCTACGTCACGGCCACACTGCCGTCGAATCTGCCCAACACGGACAAGGCCGCCGGCAAGGTCCCGCCGGTCGGATTTATTGCGCACGTCGATACATCCCCCGAAGTGAGCGGCGCGAATGTGAAGCCGCAGGTGATCCGCACCTATGCGGGTGGCGACATTGTGCTCCCCGGCGATCCGAGCGTGGTGATCCGCGAGTCGGAAAATCCGTCGCTCAATCTGGCGAAGGGCCGGACGATCGTCACCAGCGACGGCACGACGCTGCTCGGCGCGGACGACAAAGCCGGATGTGCCATCGTCATGACGGCGGTTCAGCAACTGATCAACGATCCCTCCATCCCGCATGGGGACCTCCGCATCGGTTTCACGCCGGACGAAGAAGTGGGGGCGGGAACGAAGTACTTCGACCTCAAGAAATTCAACGCGCAGTTCGCGTACACGATCGACGGTGACACGCCGGGGGAACTGAACAAGGAGACGTTCAGCGCGGACTCCTGCACGGTGACGGTGCACGGGCGGGATATTCATCCGGGCAGTGCAAAGAACATCATGGTGAATTCCGTTCGTGTGATTGCGGACATCATCGCGCGAATGCCGAAGCACAAGGCGCCGGAGACGACCGAAGGATACGAGCCGTACCTGCATCCGTACGTCCTGGAGGGCGGCGTGGGCAAGTCGTCGGTCAAGATCCTCTTCCGTGATTTCCGGACCGAAGGACTCGCGGAGCTCAAGACGATCATGGGCAAGATCATCGCCGAAGTCCAGCCGATGTATCCGAAAGCAAAGATCGAGATGCAGGTGCAGGAGTCGTACCGCAACATGCGGGAAGGCGTCGAGAAGGATCCACGCGTCATCGACTATCTGCACGAAGCCACGAAGCGGGCGGGTTTCGCGCCGGTCTGGAGTCCCATTCGCGGCGGCACGGACGGCTCCAAGCTGACCGCGGCGGGTCTGCCGACGCCGAACATCTTCACCGGCGGCGCGAACTATCACAGCCGGACAGAGTGGGTGAATGTGTGGGGGATGGAAAAAGCCGTTGAAACGATTGTGCATCTGGCCCGCATCTGGGTCGAACGCTCACGCTAAGCCATCATACGAAACGACAGGGAGTGCGCATGGAACAGGCACCAACAACCAGCACGGGTCTGCCGGAAAACGCGTACAAAGAACTGAAAGAAGGAGAAGAGTACCACCCCATCATGTCGCCGTCGGAGACGTACGCCGAGGTGACGCCCTGGTCGGTGGGGTGGGGATTGGTGATGGCCGTGCTGTTCTCAGCGGCCGCGGCCTACTCGGGTCTGAAGATCGGTCAGGTGTTCGAAGCGGCGATCCCGATCGCGATCCTGGCGGTGGGCATCTCGACGGTCGCGCGCAAGAACCAGTCGCTCGGACAGAACGTCATCATCCAGTCGATTGGCGCCAGCTCGGGCGTGATCGTGGCGGGCGCCATCTTCACCATTCCCGCGCTCTACATCCTGGGCCTTCCGGCAAGTTACTTCCAGATGTTTATGGCCTCCGCGCTCGGCGGATTCCTCGGGATCCTGTTCCTGATCCCGTTCCGGAAGTATTTTGTGAAGGATATGCACGGAAAATTCCCCTTCCCGGAAGCGACCGCGACGACCGAGATCCTTGTCGCAGGAGAAAAGGGGGGCAAGCAGGCGGCGGTGCTCGCGGTGAGCGGCATCATCGGCGGACTGTTCGACTTCACCTTCAGCGCGTTCGGCGCCTGGTCGGAGGTCATCACCACGCGTATGTTCGGCTGGGGCCAGGTGCTGTCGGACCGGCTGAAACTGGTCTTCAAGGTCGATACGTCGGCGATGGTGTTCGGACTCGGCTACATCGTCGGACTGAAATACTCGCTGATCATCGCGGCAGGCTCGTTCCTGTCGTGGTTCGTCCTCGTGCCGCTGGTGCATGAAATCGGTCAGTATCTCACGGTTCCGGTCGGCGCCTCGGTCACGCAGCTGATCAGTGCGATGAGCCCGGAGGATATTTTCCGGACGTACGTGCGGCAGATCGGCATCGGAGGCATCGCGATGGCCGGGATCATCGGCATCATCCGGTCGTCAAAGATCATCGCCAGTGCATTCACGCTCGCGTACCGCGAGATCGTCCATCATTCCGACGACGCGGAGGCGAAGACGGTCCGCACGCAGACCGATCTCCGGATGCTGTGGGTCGTCATGCTGATCCTTCTGACCGCGCTGCTGGTATTCGTCTTCTTCTACACCGGCGTGGTCTTCAACCTCACCCATGCGATCGTCGGGTTGCTGATCGTTGTCATCATCTCCTTCCTCTTCACGACCGTCGCCGCGAACGCCATCGCCATCGTCGGCACCAATCCGGTCTCCGGCATGACGCTGATGACGCTGATCCTTTCCTCGCTGGTGCTGTGGCAGGTGGGTCTCACGGGCGACACGGGCATGCTGGTGGCGCTGATCATGGGGGGCGTGGTCTGCACGGCGCTTTCCGTGGCGGGCGGATTTATCACCGACCTGAAGATCGGCTACTGGCTGGGCTCGACGCCGAAGAAGCAGGAGACCTGGAAGTTTCTGGGTGTCCTGGTCTCGGCGGCGACCGTGGGAGGCGTGATTCTGGTGCTGAACAAGGCGTACGGCTTCACGGGCGATCAGGCGCTGGTGGCACCGCAGGCGAATGCGATGGCGGCGGTGATCAAACCGCTGATGTCGAATGCGCCCACGCCGTGGACGCTGTATCTCGTCGGAGCGGTGATCGCACTGCTGCTCGTGGTGCTGAAGGTCCCGCCGCTGGCGTTTGCGCTGGGAATGTACATTCCGCAGGAACTGAACACGCCGCTGGTTTTCGGCGGACTGGTCGCGTGGTTCGTTTCCACGCGGTCGAAAGATGAAAAGCTGAACAACGCGCGGTTCCAGCGGGGCACGCTCATCGCCTCCGGCTTCATCGCGGGCGGAGCGCTGCTGGGCGTGTTCAACGCCTTCCTCAAATTCATCGACCAGACGTGGGAGTTCGGTTACGCCGGATGGTACCACGAGCATTGGGCTGATTCCGCGAACGGAGAGATCACCGGACTGGTGATGTTCGCGCTGCTGTTCGCCTACGCCCTGTGGGATTCGATGCGGGCGAAAGCGGAATAGATCCCCCCCGAGTCACAACGACTGTCGCATCTCCGGCGCTGGCCAGGGATGCGACAGTTTCGTTTTCAGAGTTTCCGGAACTCCACCGTATCCCCCTCGCGAACGCCGTACGTATCGCAGAATCCCGCATTTACCTCCAGCACGTATTGCGCCGGTGCCGTGGCGGCGTAGGTCTGCTCGGAGTAGGGGGTCGTATTTCGGTGGATCGTGACGATGCGGTGGTTTGCGTTGATGAAGATGATGTCGAGTGGGATGATCGTGTTCTTCATCCAGAACGCGGCCATGTGCTCCGCCTCGAAGATGAAGTACATCCCCTGGCGCTCCTCCATCGTCGGACGGCCCATGAGTCCCACCTCACGCTTCGCGTCGTCGTCCGCCACTTCCACGTCGACGGTGATCAGCGTCTTCCCTTCTTGATTCAGGAGCGAGACCGCACCCTGCTTCTTGAACAACGGGGCGGCGCTGGATGAGGGGAGATTCGGTGATCGCTTCGGCATCACGACCATGACGATTGCGACCAGGATGACCGCGGCGACGAGCATGACCGGCCAGCGCTTCTTCGCCCCGGCCGGTGCTGATGATTTCTTGCCGGACATGCGTGCTCCATTTCAGCGGATGGCGCCGGGCACCGGCGGTGCCAGCGGATACTGGGGTTCGATATCCACGGGGATCGACTTCATCCGGTCGAGCGCCTTCTGCATGGCCGGCTTAACGACGCCGTACGTATCCAGCAGTGCTTTTGCCTTTGCGTACGAGCCCTCGGCCTGAAGACGCAGGATTTTGCTGGTCAGCTGTTCCACGGCATCTTTGATCTTCGTCCGGTCGATGCTGAACGTGCCGTCGGCGTCGTTGACCGTGATCCCGCCCTTTTCGACGAGATAGTTGAACTGCAGCGCGACGCCTTTGCCGTGCGCCTCGGAGATCCCGAAGCGGACGGACCGGAACATGCTGGCGAGGAACGTCGTGTACATCGTCGATTCCATGCTCTTGTCCACCGCGCCGCGGTCGATGAGATACTGCAGGGCGAAGAGGCCGGTGATATCGGCCTTCGCCTCTTCGATGGCCGAGTACAGATCCTTCAACTCCATCCGGACACTCGTCGCTTTCCCGTTTACGGTGATCGTGTGCGGGCCGAGGCCGTGCATGAGTTCGTGGGCCAGGATGTGCGTGAAGAACGCGTCGAAGGAGACTTCCTTCTGCTGCGCCGGGTCGAGGACAAGCTTCGAGATGGGGATCAGGACGGTGTTGAACTTCGCTTCCTGCACGTTCTTCAACATCACGCGCTTGGAACCTTTCTCCTGCACCACACGCTCATCGTTGGGGAGATTGAACGCCGCGGTCTGCACGCCCCGGTTGCCTTCACCCGCCGTGTACACCACATCCACCACCCGGATCGGCGCCATGGCGCCCAGCTTCGGATTGCGGTCCTTCGGGTCGAGGGGGAGATTGTTCTCGATGTCCTGCAGGTACGAGCTGAATCGCGCGAGTTTCGCGCTTTCCGCTTCATCGCGGAGCGTGACGAAGACCTCGAACGCTGCCTTGTACCCGAACAGCTCATCCATGTACGTCTCGTACGGACCGATGGTCAGATCGATGGGCGCGTCGAGTTCCATCCAGGCGACATCGCTGGCGTAGTAGTCGTTCGAGAGGAACGCGTCCGCCCGCTTGACCAAGTAGCTCTTCAGCGTCTTGTTCGTGGTCAGCGCGGCGGCGTCTTTCAGGAGCTCCGCGGCCGGCTTCAGCCACTCGCGATACTCGTCGCTGTACGGCACGCTGGTGAGGGTGCTGTCCGGCTTCCGGCGGATGACTGTGAAGAATCCGGTCGCCTCGGCGCGATCCTTTTCCGACAAGCCACTGACCCACGCGTTGAAATCGTCCTTCGTCATGTCGGTCGGATAGTAGCTGCCGCCGGGAGGCCGATGGGCCGGCACGCCGTCGATGAAGGGCGCATTGTTGTCGAGCAGCGACCACGGACCCATGTTGATCCGGAAGTAATGGAGACGTTCCTTCCCGATCGCCGACGTGTCTGCCGCGAGCTTCTTCAGCAGCTCCACATTGCCGCTCCAGACCTGTCGGAAGTAGATCGGATCCATCAGGCGGGCCGCTTCGATGATCTTGTCGAGAGCTGCGCGATCGCCGGGCGAGAGCCGCGAGACGTCGGCGGTGATCTCCGTCGGGGCGAATCGGGCGATCTTGTCGGCAAGGGTCATTTCAGTGGCGGGAGGTTTGCACGCGGCGAGCAGAAGCAGCGCGAGCACGGAAATCGAACGAAACGCTGTGGTCATGGCAGTTCATCGGATCGTGAGCGATGGGTTGTGTCGGACAGAAGAATTTGAGGATTGCCGGCGGCAAAAGCAAGCGGGGCTCATCCGCCGGCAAAGAAGATCAGCCGCGTTTGAAGAAGAGATCGCGGATCCGCTTTCGCCAGCCGGTCGTCCCTTCCTGCCGCTCGGCGAGAAGCTTCCGCCAGTCGTTTTCAGCGGCGGTGCGCTTTTCCCGCGAAGGAATGTTCGATGGCTTGCCGCTCTTTGACTCCGGCGCGGTGTCGCGCTTCGCATCGCGCCGTTCCTGCCGCCGGTTTTCCTGGTGTCCGCGATTGCGGTCCCCACGCGGCGAGGAAGGCTGCTTCGGTCCGCGATTCCGGTCCCCCGGATGCGATGACGAATGTCGCTGGTCCTGACGGCGGTCGCCCTGATGTTGCGGCGCACGCCGGTCCGGGCGCCGGCCTTCGTGTGTCGGTTGCTGGGGCCGATGCTGCGGGTGAGTCGGATGCGGTGAAGACTGTTCCGGTCGATGCGCCTGCTCGGACGGCTGTTGGGCATGTGCGTCATCGGAAGCGGGGTGTTCGTGCTGCGTTGCGGAATGCTCCGGCGCGTGCCCCTGGGGGGCGTGGTGTGGCGACGGGTGCTGCGTCGATCGCTCGTCGGCCCTGCGCCGATCGTGTCCCGATGGCCGACGTCCGCGCGAGCCGCGACGTTCGCGGGAGCTGCTGCGCTCCCCGCCGCTCTCGGCGGATCGGGGCTGCGCGATCTCCGGCATCTCGTGGTAGGCCACGGGGGCCTGCAACGTAGCACGCGAACCGGTGAAGCGCTCGATGGCACGGAGATTCTTCATCTCCTCTTCCGACACGAACGTGATGGCGATCCCGGCGGCTTCGGCGCGACCGGTCCGGCCGATGCGGTGGATGTAGTCTTCGGCGAAGGCGGGCGTGTCGAAATTGATGACGTGGGAGATCCCTTCCACGTCGATACCGCGAGCGACGATGTCCGTCGCGATGAGGACATTGAATTCTCCGTTGCGAAAGCCGGCAAGCGCCTGTTCCCGCTGTGATTGCGTGCGGTTCGAGTGCAGCGCCGAACAGCGGATGCCCGACCGCTGCAGGCGTCGCGCGATCTTGTCTGCCCCGTGCTTGGTGCGGGTAAAGACGAGGACGCTGGACAGTCCTTCATCCTGCAGAAGGAACATCAGGAGGGCCAGTTTCTTTTCCTTCGGCACGCGATAGAACTGCTGCGTGATGGTCTCGACGGGCTGGCGCCGTGCGCCGACCTCGATGATCTCCGGATCCTTCTGGACGGACGAGGCAAGTGACTTCACCTCATCGGACATCGTGGCGGAGAAGAGCAGCGTCTGTCGCTCGTTCGGAACGCGGGCGATGATCCGCTTGACATCATGGATGAATCCCATGTCGAGCATGCGATCCGCCTCGTCCAGCACGAGGATCTCGACGTGCGAGAGATCGACCGTACGGCGATTGAGATGATCCAGCAGACGTCCGGGTGTTGCCACGACGACGTCCACGCCGCGCCGGAGGCGCTTGATCTGCGGCTCCATCCCGACACCGCCGAAGATCGCGACGGTCTGCAGAGACGTAAAGCGAGCGTAGTTACCGAAGAAATCCATGACCTGCTGAGCCAGCTCGCGGGTCGGGACGAGAACGAGCGCCCGCACGGCGGTCGCGCCGGCGGGAGACGGATGCTCGATGAAACGTTGAAGGATCGGCAGCGCGAAGGCCGCCGTTTTGCCGGTCCCCGTCTGTGCGCAGCCGATGATGTCCTTTCCGGCAATGGCGTGCGGGATCGCACGCGTCTGAATTTCCGTCGGGACGCTGTAGCCTGTCGCGAGGACGCTCTTGACGAGCTCGTCGGTCAGGCCGAGGTGTGAAAAAGCCATGTGAAAACCTTGAGAGTGATTGAAGATTGAGAAAACGCGCTGCGAAGATTGAAAGGCAACTGAGAGGACACGTGGGGTGGACAACAGACTGCCGGATGTGGCAAGGGGGTGCTACCCAACTACACTCATCTTTCTTTGCATCAAAGAGCGGGTCTCGTTTCAGGACCGCGCAATGGCGCGACCTGTTGGTATCAATATAGCAAGAACGTCGTTCAAAACCTACGAGAATTCGTTCCGAAGACGGCGGCCAGGCCGCGTGTGCGGATTCCGCGCGGAAAATCCCCCTTTTCGATTGTATCGAAGATGATTTCAGGACATATTTTCGCATGAATCATTCTGACGTGATCATTCTTGGCGCGGGGGCGGCCGGGCTCATGGCTGCAATCGAAGCAGCAAAGCGCGGCCGCAGCGTCATTGTCCTCGAACACAACAGGGCGGTGGGGGAGAAGATTCGCATCTCGGGCGGCGGACGGTGCAACTTCACGAACATCCATGCGGAGTCCGGGAACTTTCTTTCGGCGAATCCGGATTTCTGTCGATCAGCCCTTACGCGGTACACGCCGGAGGATTTCATCCGTCTCGTCGAACGTCACCGCATCCGGTACCATGAGAAGAAGCTCGGTCAACTGTTCTGCGACGCCAGCGCACAGCAGATTATCGACATGCTTCTGGAGGAATGCCGCATCGCCGGCGTCACCATCCGGACCGGTGCGGAGGTCGCAGACGTGCGAAAGTCGGACCGTTTCCGGATAGCGCTGAAAGGCGCGGAATGGAGCGCTGCGGCTCTTGTAATTGCATCGGGCGGACTGTCTGTGCCGAAGCTGGGAGCCACCGATCTCGGCTATCGCGTTGCGCGGCAGTTCGGGCTTCCGGTCGTCGAACCGCGACCGGGGCTGGTGCCGTTCGTCTTCCGCGGTGCTGACTGGAAGAGACTTCATGAGTTGAGCGGTGTGTCACTTGAAGCCGGGGTCACCTGCGGCGGCGAGCACTTTCGCGAGCATGTGCTCTTCACACATCGCGGACTGAGCGGTCCCGCGGTACTTCAGGCATCTTCGTACTGGCGGCCCGGCGAGGCGATCACGATCGATCTGCTGCCGGGAACGAACGCCGAAGAGCTCCTGAGCACGCATCGATCCTCCCGCAAAGAGCTCGCGACGGTGCTGGAGTCGCATCTTCCGGCGCGATTCGTGCGCGTGTGGCTCGATCAGCGCGATGGCTCGCGGCCGATGAACGCACTCTCCACGCCGGAGATTCGGGAGCTTGCCGAGCAGCTCAAACGGTGGCGTGTGGTTCCATCCGGAACGGAGGGACTCGGCAAGGCGGAGGTCACGGTCGGGGGCGTCGACACGCGGGCGCTTTCGTCGAAGACCATGGAGGCGCGCTCGGTGCCGGGACTGTACTTTGTGGGGGAAGTGATGGATGTGGCCGGCTGGCTCGGCGGATACAACTTCCAGTGGGCGTGGTCGTCCGGGTGGGTGGCGGGGCAGAGCGTGTAGCTGTGTGTGAGTGTGTCTGTGTGCAGGTGTCTAGGGGCTCAGAAAATCCAGGACGAGGGAGGAGAGTTCTTCCGGTCGTTCCACGTGTACCCAGTGTCCGGCGTCGAGCGATTCGATGCGAACGGCGGGGAAGAATTGCCGGATACCCGGCAGATCGGCATCCGGCACATACGATGACCGCGAGCCCCGCACGAGCAATGTCGGTCCCCCGAACGTCCGCCCGGGCGCAAGTCCTTCCAGAATCCGATCGTAGTCCCGGACAAGCACCGGAAGATTCATCTTCCACCGGAACGCACCTTCGTCAGTCCTCTGAAGGTTCTTCATCAGGAACTGGCGAATGGAATGTTCCGAAATGGATCGGGCAAGGACGGCGTCGACATCGGCGCGGCTTTTGGCGATCGTGAGATCGACAGACTGGAGCGCATCGAGAATGACGTCATGGTGCGATCGGTATCTCTTCGATCCGATGTCCACCACGATCAGCCGGTGCACCAGCTCCGGATGCATGAGCGCGAGCTCCATTGCAGTCCGGCCTCCCATCGAATGACCAAGGAGATGCGCGCGCTTCAGATGATGGCGCGTGAGGAGCTCGAGCACATCGCGGACCATCGACGGATGGTCGAATTCGTTCGCGTGGGGGGACCGGCCATGATTCCGCGCGTCGGGCGCCAGTACAAAGAACCGTTCCGACCACTTCCGCGCAAGCGTTGCCCAGTTGTCCGCAGATCCGAGGAATCCGTGCAGGATTACCAGCGCCGGATCTGATGGAGAACCATAGTGGTAGGTGTGGAGAAGCATGGTAGAAGTCAGACGTCTTCCGTGGAATCTTCGAAGTTAGACGCCTGACTTCTCTCCTTCCCTTCGCCACCCGGATCCAGGGCCTCCAGCACTTCTGCCATCGTTCCAAACCGTTCAAGCCAGAATGACCGATCGACGAGCGTGGTCCGTGTACGTCCCGCCAATTCGGCGAAGCTGGAATATTGCCACTCGCGCGGCGACGGCGGATTGCAGTGAATGTACCTGACTACCTGCAACAAATGAAGCTCATCGTTGATGTGTTTCGCTTTGGTCCGTGGCTGGAACAGGCTTCCGTGGCAGTCGTATCGGACATTGACGGCTTTCGTGTACGCGCTCAACAGCGTGGCGATGTGCCTCCGAATGCGATCCTGCTCCGGAGTGATGACCCTGACGGCAAAGTGAAAATGTGTCGGCATGAGGCAATATGCCAGCGTGGCAACATCCGCTCTGAGGTAGTACCGGTACCGTTCGAGGAGGTACCGATAATTCTCGGGCTCCTTGAAGAGCCGTTCCTCATTGTTTGTGCGGTTGAAGAGATGATAACACTCCCCTTCAAAGAACTGCATGGTCCCCCCCGGGAAAACAGAATCTACTTCCGATACCTGGAAATGAACTCCTCCACCTCCGGGATCCCGCCCTGGAAGATCAAATAGCCGTTGCTCGGCTCGCGATCCGTGATCTCACCGTTGACCGGTGTGAGCATGATGCGGTTCACTTCCGCCGGATCGCTCGTCTGACCGAGTGCCCATCCCAGCTTCATGTACGCCACCTCCGGCAGCATGTTCGCCGTGGGCACCACGCCCAGCTCCATCATGTCGCGCCCCGTGTCGTACACGTACATCTGCACGTATCCCCACAGCGTCTGGACGGTCATGTACACCGCGATGTTCTTTTCTTTCGCGCGCTTCAGCGCCGGATAGAGCGGCTTGTTGACGTGCCCGAGGCCCGTCCCGGCGATCACGATCCCGCGATATCCGTTGTCGATCAGGGAATCGATGATATCGGGTCGCATGTTGGGGTAATAATAGACGATCGCAACCTTCTCTTCGAACGCGGTGTTGACCACGACATCCTTGTCGGACCGCCGATGCCGGTAGTCCTGACGCAACGGCGTGATGGTCTCGCGGCTGACCATCGCGAGCGGGATGTCACCGATCGTCCGGAATGTGGAACGGTAGCTCGAATGCATCTTCCGCACGCGCGTGCCCCGGTGCAGCAGTCCGTACATGTCGGACGTGGGGCCGAACATGCAGACCATCACCTCCGCAATGTCGCTCTCGGCCGCCGCTTTGACGCTGTGCATCAGATTCAGCGCCGCGTCCGACGAGGGACGGTCGCTGGAGCGCTGCGAGCCGACCATCACAATGGGGACGGGGGAATTCTGCACCATGAACGACAGGATCGCCGCCGTGTGGTGCATGGTGTCGGTGCCGTGACCGATGACGATGCCCTGCACGCCCTTCTGCACCTCGCGTCCGATGGCTTCCGCCGTGCCGCGCCACTGCTCCGGTCCCATATTCTCGCTGAACACGCCGTACAGCTTCTCCGTCTCCAGATTGCAGATGTCCGCGAGCTCCGGGACGGATCCGTACAGCTCTCCGGGTGAGAACGCCGGAATGACCGCACCCGTCCGGTAGTCGAGCCGGCTGGCGATCGTGCCGCCGGTACCGAAAAGCTTCACGCGCGGTTTCCGCGGATCGAACGGAAATTCCTTCTCCGGGATCTTGTAGTGCGCTTCCTTGCGCCCGGTCGTGGTGATTCCCTCGATCGATGCCGCCGCAATCCCCACGTTGTAGCCCGACCGCAGCTTGATCACGATATGCAGCGGATCGGCGGTCTCGGAACGAGGGAGGATGATTCCCGTGTACTTCCCGTGCGATGTTGTGATCTCGACGTCATTCCAGACTTGCGCCTGAAAGTTCTTGAGCGTGTCGAGGGCCGCGCCCCGGTAGCCTTTGTATGCGTCGCTGGCGGTCATGCGGCACCTTCCTTGCGGAATCCGACGAGTTCCGCCACGCGCGCACCCGATGCGCGTCCTCGCAATGGTTTCATCGCCAATCCCATCCGGATCTCCGCTGATTTCTCAGGCTTGCGCACTGTGAGGCCCGCAAGCTGCTTCCGCGCCTCCGACACCGCCTGCCCGATCTCCTCGTCGCTCGCCGGCGGCGGAAGGGCGATCGCGTTCGTGCTTCCTGTTGACGCAACGTTCCGCATCGCCTGGCGAAGACCGTCCCGCACCCCGGGCTGGCCGTGACCGGCATGAAGCAGCATGCCCATCGTGTCGGCGTTCAGCACTGACACGTCGAGTCCACTCCGGCGCAGATCCTTTCTCCACTGAATGAGTGCAACGGCGGCAAGGGTGGAATCGATCTTCCACTCGGTCACCGCCTGTTCGAAGAGGCCAGCGAAGACCGACGATGCGAGAGGCTGAATGACATCCGGCGGCAATTGAAGCTCGCGATACCACCGTTCGCGCTCCCAGACGGGGGAGGGAAGCGTCGTCCGGATCCGCTCGAGCCGGTCCGCCGTGATGCGCTTCGGTGGCAAGTCGGTGTCGGGATACATCCGATCCGGCCCCGGCAGAATCCGTTCAAATCCGTTCGTCCCGTCCCGAAGGGCCTGCCGCGTTTCCGACGGCACGCCGATGGTCGCTTCCTTCGCGCGAATGATGATCTCGCCGGCACCCATCGCCGCGTCCGTGTCCAATCCCCACACCAGGATCACCGTATCGTCCTCCGAAGCACCCAACGCTTTCTTCACCGCCTGCCATTCGGAAGAGGAGAGCGTTTCGCTCGGGCTGTCGGAATGCGCGATGTTCGGGAGCGTCGTGAGGCACGCGATGACGCGCACCCGATCCGAAATTTCGCGGGAAAAGAACGTATCAGTCTGTGTGGTCCAGCGAAGCAACCCGTGGAATCCGTGGAGGCGCACGGCGTTGACGATCATGCCGCTGGCGATCGCGTTGCGGACAGGCGTGAAACGGGTCTTCTTGAGCAGCCGGGTGACATTTTCCGTTCGCGACTGGAACGACTCGGGCGTGATGCCCCGCCGGTGCAGCTCGTCTCGCAGCCGCAGCAGATTCCACTGACGCATTGCCTCGTTGTAGGTCAGCAGCGGGATCAACGGGATACGCGGGACGCCTTTGATCTCGATCCGTGTGCCGCCGGTGACGCTCACGTTCACATCTTCCCGGGCGGCGCCGATGCCCGTGCGTACCCGGCCGGTGCTGCGGACGATCCGCCGCAGGAGTTGAGCCACGTCCGCCACTTCGGAGGGCGTCCGCATGTCGGGCGCGGTGACGGTCTCGATCAGAGGCATGCCGAGCCGGTCCGTCAGATAGACGCGCTGGTGGCCGGTGTCGCTTACCTCGCGGCAAGCGTCTTCTTCGAGCCCCAACTGAATAATGTGGATTGAGCGGTCTTTATACGGGACCGATCCATCCACCCCGACGATCGTGGTTCGCTGAAAGCCCGTCGGGATGCTGCCGTCCAGATACTGCTTGCGCGCGATGTGCAACTCATCCACCATGGCGCAGCGGTACAGCAGCGCCACGCCCAGCGCAATGTCGAGCGCCTGTTCGTCGATCATGAACGGCGGCGTGTCGTCCATCTCGTACGTACAGACCGTGTCGCGGTTGATGCGATAGACGATCTCTTTTTTCGTCTTGAACTCCATCAGCGCCGTGCCGTCGTATTCTCCGAGCTCCGACAGGGTCGGGCGCATGTGACGGAGGATCTCCGCGTGATAGTGATCGCTGTAGCGTCCGGCGGGACAGCGGCAGAAGAGCTTCCGTTCCGTGAGAAGCTGCTGATGGATCTCCAGTCCCGACTTGAATCCAACGGCGGCGTAGTCGTCGGGCGTCATGTCGGCGAACGGTCTGAATTCGGATGGGGTCATGGAATGAGGCAGGTCAATGCGTGAGGGTCGGTCGTCATGTTGCGCCGCAAATTGGGCAGAGTTTCCGGCAAAATCAACGTCCCCCCAACCTTTTGACGCCGCGCCGGGTCTCATACAGCAAGTTCGAAGGAGCAGTTATGCGGAAACGGATACTCTGCGCGGGGATCGTGATGATGAGTGTGGCGCGTGCCGCAGAGGCGCCGCAAGGGATTGCGGCGGTGGCCGCCCGGCGAGTGGTCAGTCCGGTGCGGATCGACGGAATGCTGCGCGAGCCGGAATGGCATACGCCGCCGGTGACGGCATTCTTGCAGCGTGAACCCGACCAGGGGCAACAACCCACACAGCGCACTCAGTTCTGGGTTGCGTATGACGATGCCAATCTGTACGTCGCCGCTCGGATGGAAGATGCTCACCCCGATTCGATCATCGCGCTCCTCTCCCGCCGGGACGATCAAACGTCCTCGGATGCGATCAATATCTACCTCGATCCGTATCACGACAGGAAGACGGGGTACTACTTCAGCGTCACGGCGGCCGGTTCGGAGAGTGACGGCGTGCTGTTCAACGACGCGGGGGAT
>JAKAJH010000090.1 GCA_021813905.1 Bacteroidota bacterium
ATCAACCCGCTTGCCTGGAGCCGCGAGATCGACGATCTGCAGTACCGGGGAGCGAGACGGGAATACGTGGAGGCGATGGAGGATGTGGCGACCCAGGTGACCGATCAGTTCTTCAGCGTCTATCTGGCGGCCATGAACGTGAACAACGCCGCGCTGAACTGCGCCATCAACGATACGCTGTATCAGATCTCGAAGGGCCGGTACAACGTCGGCAAGATCGCCGAGCAGGACCTGCTGCAGAGCGAACTGGCGTCGCTGAACTCGCGCACGCAGCTGGAGAACGCGCGCCTTTCGTATGACCGGGCGGCGCAGACGCTCCGGAATGCGCTGGGGCTTCCGCCGGATCAGCCGCTGGATGTGCGTCCGGATACGGACATCCCGCCGATCGCGGTGGATGCGGAGCGTGCGCTGAATTATGCCCGCGCCAACCGCAGCGACATGCTGAATTTCGAGCTCGAGCGGCTGACGGCCGCGCGGAACGTGCGGCAGGCGGAATCGGATAATTCGCTGTCGATGTCGGTCTCCGCCAATCTCGGGTACAACCAGAAGGCCACGCAGCTCAACCAGGCGTATGTGAATCTGCTGGACCAGCAGCAGTTCAGCGTGCGGTTTGATGTGCCGCTCTTCGGATGGGGGACCGGGACGCACGCGGTCGAATCCGCGCGGGCGGAGCAGGAGCGGGTAAAGGTCGCCGTGGAGCAGCAGAGGTTTACGTTCGAG
This sequence comes from Bacteroidota bacterium, assembly GCA_021813905.1. Classification (GTDB taxonomy): domain Bacteria; phylum Bacteroidota; class Ignavibacteria; order UBA10030; family UBA10030; genus JAKAJH01. The sequence goes on from JAKAJH010000090.1 coordinate 721, forward strand.
CAGGAGGTGGTCTACCAGGTGCGGCGACTGCAGCAGCTTCAGTTGCAGGTCGGTGTGTCCGCGAAGGCGGATACCATCGCCCAGCGGCGGTTCGATGTCGCGCGGGAGCGGTACGTGATCGGCAAGATCGATGTGCCGATCCTGTTCATCGCGCAGGAGGAAAAGGACAACGCGTACCGCGCGCGGATCCAGACCTTGTGGGACTACTGGGCCACGTATTATCGCGTGCGGCGGCTGACGTTGTACGATTTTGCGTTACAGCGCGCGCTGTACAAGGAATAATGCACGAGATCCTTCCTATACCTCCCCACAATCGTTCGTCGGGTGAAGCATCCGTTTGCAATCACATCGTTGATTTCGTAGTTTTGCTCCATGTCGGCTCTCTCCGGATTTCTCCGCCCCTCCACCCGCGCCTTCGCCGCTGAAGCGAAGCGTGTGCCCGGTTACTCGCGGTTTGATCTCTTTCACGGCTATTTCTACAGCCGTTTCGTCTTCTTCTATATCGCCGTGGCAACAGGGGAACACTGGCTCGCGCGGCTCGTCTCTCCGCTCGCTTCGAAGATCATCGGCCGTCACGGCTCCGATCACGTGTCCTCCGCGACGACCGGTGGACAGGCGTTTGCCGACACGTATCACGGCAAAGTGGTACCGCTGGAAGAGGCGACGCGCCTCGTCACTGTAAACCGGGACATCGACCTCGGCGACCTGGAGCATGTCATTCCATACGCGAAGGCGCGTGAGCTGGTTCTGAAGCATCCTGATCACATTGCGCTGCTCCAGTGTCCGTGTCGGACCGCCCGGAAGAATCCGTGCCTGCCACTCGACGTCTGCCTGATCGTCGGAGAACCGTTCGCAAGCTTCATGCTGGAGCACCACCCGAACCGTACGCGCCGCATCACGCCAGCCGAGGCCATCGAGGTGCTTCGCGCCGAGGATGAACGGGGACATGTGCATCACGCCTTCTTCAAAGACGCGATGCTCGGCCGGTTCTATGCCATCTGCAATTGCTGTGCCTGCTGTTGCGGCGCCATGCAGGCACACCGGAACGGTACCCCCATGCTCGCCTCGTCCGGCTACGTCAGCCGCGTGGATGAGGACCGCTGTATCGGCTGCGGCGATTGCACGGACTTCTGCCAGTTTCACGCGCTGTCGGTCGTGGACGGCAGGAACCACATCGACGCACAGGCCTGCATGGGATGCGGCGTCTGCGTGTCCCACTGCAAACACGAAGCCCTGAGCCTTGTGCGCGAAGAGTCGCGGGGCATCCCGCTCGAGATCAACACGCTCATGTCCTCGTCGCTCGGCGTGCGCTGACGCGTGGAACGTCCGTCCGCAGATCCGTGTTTTCAACCCTGACTCCCTGAAATGTCCGCCTCCGCCACCGATCCCTACGCCGCACTGCGCTATGGCGAGTTCCGCAATCTCGTCGTGGCGTCGTTCCTTCTGACCGTCGCGCTGCTGATCCAGGAAGTGGCCATCGGCTACGAGCTGTACCGCGTCACGCACGATCCGTTCGCGCTCGGACTCGTCGGGCTGGTCGAGGCGATCCCCTTCATCTCCTTCACGCTGTACGGCGGACACATCGCGGATCGGATGAGCAAGCGGCGGATTCTGCAATGGAGCGTCACCGGCATCGGCGTCAGCTCGTTCGTCCTTCATTTCGTCGCCCGTTATTCTGAACATGTTTCGACATCGTTCTTCCTGCTCGTCGTGTATGGCGGCGTATTTGTCGTGGGATTCTGTCGGGCGTTTCAATCGCCCACGGCGACATCACTCCGGGCATTTCTCGTGCCCCCGGCGCTTTACGAGAACGCATCGACCTGGAGCAGCTCGGCATGAGATCGGAA
>JAKAJH010000022.1:0-11588 GCA_021813905.1 Bacteroidota bacterium
GTTGGGGGTTCCCCGCCCGCCCGACTGACGTCGGGCAGTCGGGCAGGGACTCCCTCCGGGTGCACCAACAAAGGCCCAACTCCACACAGTTGGGCCTTTTGTGTGATCGCGAGGATTTGTCCCTCACCATCCGTCGCAACTCCATGGACCTCCCCATCCTTCGGAAGTGATCCTGCATTCTCTCTATTTAAACGAATTGTGCCACCCCACATCGGCGATTTGCGTTAGGCATTGGACCGGAATCAATTCTCGCGTACATTCATAACAGGCAGCAAGGAGCTGCACAGACTCACCATCTCGGCAGACCATGACACCTGAGCAAGATTCTCCTGGCGAAGACCAGGAACCTCCTGAACAGGAACTGAAGAGCAGCACTCAGTTCATCTATTCGATTTTGTCGCGGGCACGCCGCGCGGTCCTCGGTGCCCCGCGTGACATCCAGGATCCCGGGGTCTTTCACCGCATTTCCCTCATCGCGTTCCTGGCGTGGGTCGGGCTCGGCGCCGACGGACTCTCATCGTCGGCATACGGTCCGGATGAAGCGTTTCGGGCGCTGGGCGAGCACACCTATCTCGCCGTCGCGCTCGCGCTGGCCACAGCATTCACCGTCTTCATCATTTCGTATGCGTATTCCCGGATCATCGAGCACTTCCCCTCCGGTGGAGGCGGGTACGTCGTGGCAAGCAAGCTCCTCGGTCCGAAATACGGCGTTGTTTCGGGGTCCGCCCTTCTCGTGGACTACGTGCTGACGATTTCCGTCTCCGTCGCCAGCGGCGTTGATCAGGTCTTCAGCGTGCTTCCTCCGTCCTGGCACCAGCACAAATTCGTGGTCGTGGCGACCATCATCCTCATGCTGATGGTGATGAACCTGCGCGGGGTCAAGGAGTCCATCAAACTTCTGCTGCCCATCTTCATCACCTTCATCATCACGCACGGCATTGTGATCGTGGGAGGCTTTGCCACGCACGCAGCGGATGCGGCACGCGTTGCGCAGGATGTTTCAGCCGGCTATTCCAGCGGCCTGGTCACCATCGGCACGGCAGGGATGCTGGCGTTGTTCTTCCGCGCGTATTCGATGGGTGCCGGGACGTACACCGGCATCGAAGCGGTCTCCAACGGATTACAGATCATGCGGGAGCCGCGGGTGGAGACGGCAAAGCGGACGATGGTGTACATGGCCGTCTCCCTGGCTGTAACCGCCGGCGGGATCCTGCTGCTATATCTGTTCTTCAAGGCCGCGCCGGAAACGGGAAAGACGATGAACGCGGTGCTCATCGATCGGTTCGCCGGAGGATGGAGGTTCGGCTCCTTCAATGTGGGTTCCACGTTCGTTGTGATCACACTCGCTTCCGAAGCGGCGCTTCTGTTCGTGGCCGCGCAGACCGGTTTCATCGACGGCCCCCGCATCATGTCGAACATGGCGACCGACTCCTGGCTTCCCCACCGGTTCCGGTCCTTTTCCGATCGCCTCACCATGCAGAACGGCGTCCTGCTGATTTCCGGCGCCGCCATCCTGACGCTCGCCGTGACGGACGGGAACACCTCAACGCTTGTCCTGATGTATTCGATCAACGTCTTCCTGACGTTCTCTCTCTCACAGATGGGAATGGTACGGTACTGGATCCGGCACCGCAGAAAATATCCGGACTGGACACGGCATATCATCATCCACATCATCGGACTCGTGTTGTGCGTCGCGATCCTTGCCGTGAACATGGTGGAGAAGTTTTCTGAGGGAGGATGGATCACCATCGGGATCACCACGCTTCTGATCCTTACCTGCCTTCTCATCCAGCGGCACTATCGCCGGGTTCGCGGGCATCTCCGCCGCCTCGATACGATCCTTTCCGACCTGCCGGACGTGCCGGGAGCAACGCCGCAACCAATCCAACCCGGCGCACCCACCGCCGTGCTGCTTGTGGACCAGTTCGGCGGACTCGGCATTCACAGCTTTCTCTCGATTCACCGTCTGTTTCCGAATCACTTCAAAAACTTCATCTTCATCTCGGTGAATGTCGTGGATGCTGGAAATCTGAAGGGCTCCGAGGATTTTGCGAAGTCGGAGGAGTCGACACGCGAGGCACTGCAACAGTATGTCGATCTGGCGAAACGGTTCGGATTCGCGGCAGACTATCGGATGGCGACGGGGATCGAAGTGCTGGATGAAGGGGAGGAGCTGTGTCGGCAAATCGCCAAGGAATACCCGCGCTCGCTCTTCTTCCTCGGCAAACTGGTGTTCGAGAAGGAACGTTGGTACCATCGCGTCCTGCACAGCGAGACCGCACTCCAGATGCAGCGGCGTCTGCAGTTCGACGGTCTGAACTCGATGGTCCTCCCCATCCGCGTGTATGCGGGCATGGCTCCGGCGTAAGCTGAACGCCGGAGCGTTCCGTCGAATTCCCGTCTCCGATGGCCCCCCGGACATTCGTACGGGGACGGTTATCGGTCAGAAATTCTTGCTCACCATCACCATCTCGTCGCCCGGGATCTTCGTCCCGGTCAGCGGATTGCTCCCCACCGGTGTCGTTTCCTTGATCGGGCCGACCCCGTCCGCGAAGTAGAAGTACACGGGGAATTCGATTCCGAAGCCCGTGACCACGCCTTTGAGCTGCAGCTTGTACGCCTGAAACGTCCCTGCTCCGGTCTGCACCGATTCCTTGTCCATGACCAGGCCGCTGACGTCAACAGAAACCTTGAAGCCCGTGGAACTGTCCGTGTATGTCCGGACGAAGTATGAAGTGCCCACGCCCGCGGAGCGCTTGAAGAGCACGGCCCACGCGTTGTCGAATTCGACGTAGAGGTCACCTCCGTCAACCGCCATATAGGTCGTTCCGACCGACGCGACGTCTCCGGCGGGAGTATAGACCGAATCGACGACCGGGAATGCATTCTTCCCGTTGTGCATGACTGCAGCCCCGACTGTTGTCACATGCCGATGGACCGTCGCATCCACCCGCTGCGAACTCGTGGTGTCCAGCGCATATTCCGAATAGACAACCGTATGGCCCGCCGCGAGCGGAAAGAGGTTCGTTTCGCCGATGGGAGATCCGCCGGAATCCGTCGGACTGCTGGCCTTCTTGTTGCAGCCGACTGCCAGCAGCGTCACCGCCGCGACAGCCGTGAAACGCAAAAGCAGGGATTGCATCCTCATACAAGCTCCTTGGAAAGTTGTATCCGGTTCACCTACAACAAACAGTCGACTGAAAAGAAGAACGTCCGTCCCGGCGCAAGGTTCCCGATCATCTCAACGTAGGAGTAGTTGAACATGTTCTTCACGTTGAATCCCAGGCGGACAGGGAGGTTCAGCCCGATAAGGTCGTAGGAAGCCCGCCCATCGACCACCCGGATCGGCACGCGGGCGTCGCCGTCCACGATCGGGGCGAGCCGGACCAGGTTTTCGTCGATCGCTTCTGTGCGACTGATGAAGCGCCCGTCGACTGACAGTCGTGCGGCTCCCAGAGCCAGTGTTCCCGTTGCGGTGAGAAGATGACGAGGACGGAACTTCAGCGGCCGTCCCGTGCCGAGATCCTCGGGATCCATGTACGTATAGCCGGCGTCCAACAGGACGTGTCCGTCGAACCATTCGGCGTTCACCACCGCTTCGATGCCGCGCACGCGGGCTCGGGTCACATTGTTGAATTCGATCACCAGTCGTCCGGGATCGACACCGGCTTCAATCAGATCATGATAGTCGCTCCAGAACGCGGCGCAATCGATCTGGATCCCGGCTCCGAGACGGCGAACGATCCCGATTTCGTACGATTCCGAGCGCTCCGGCTGGAGATGCTCATTGGGAACGATCCGGACCTGACTTACTCCCGTGTTGACCGACGTGTACAGCTCGCTGATCGACGGATAGCGGAATCCGGTGCCGAACGAAGCACGCAGAGTCGTTACCGGATCGAGGGACCAAGTCATTCCGACCTTCGGATCGACATGACCGGCGGACGGCAGCACCGAGACCTTCTGCCAGTCCGTGCGGATTCCTCCCGTCAGCTTCACGGCATCCGACGCCGCGTATTCGAGCTGAGCATACACCGCCGCTCCGATGCCTGGGTGCGATCCGAAGATATTCGAATGAACGGCGTCATAGGTGGCGCTGACACCCGTTGTCAGCGTTCCCAGTGACGGCGTGGTCCACGTCATCTGCGCCTCGACCTCGCTGAGGTGCGACGCCGACGTATTGTTTACCCGCCCGGCACTGTCGTCCTGCCAGAAGTTTCCCACGTAGGACGCCTTCAGCGTATAGAATAGCCGGTCGCTCATGATCCTGCGGAACGCCGCGCTGATGTTTCCACGGGTGGAGTTTACGTTCCCGTTCAGCTGCGAATCATCCGGACGCGTTGCATCGTGCTGGCTGCGCCACCAGAAGAAATTCCCGTGGGTGCGGAGATTCACATTTCCCATCACGATGAGATCGGCCGACGGATCGAACGCGTAGGCGGTTTTGCCGAAGAAATTCCAGCGGTGATACGCATCGTTCACCAGATAGCTGTCATCCACCGAGCGCGTGACACTCAGAAGCGTGCCGACGTTTCCGATGCGGGACGACACGCTCACGAGCGCATTCGAATTGAAGCGCGAACCTGTCCACCAATCCCACTCCGGATACACCGGATGCTGGTACAGCCCGGAGGAGAGACGGAGTCGGATCTCGGTGCGATCGGGGATCGGTTTTGTGATGATGTTGATGACGCCGCCCAGCGCGCTGGAACCGTAGAGCACCGATCCGGCCCCCTTGATGATCTCGATGTGATCGATCTGGTAGATCGGGATCGCTTCCCACGAGATCTCTCCGGTGTCGCCTGTGAGGAACGGAAGTCCGTCAATCAGCAGAAGTACGCGGCTTCCCACTCCCCGGCTGTAGCCCGACGAGCCCCGGATATTCACCTGATCCAGCGTCATGTTCACGCCGGAGACGGTGCGCAGCGCTTCATCGACTGTCACGACTGCGCGGGCGGCAATGTCGCTGGCGTCCACCACGGCGATGCTCACCGGAACATCCTGTCTCGACTGCTCGTGGCGCGATGCGGTCACGACCATTTGATCCGCTTGGATGGGCGCGGACACGAGACGAAGGTCCATCGGTTCCGCCGGCACATCGGTACCGACCGCAACAACGCGCGTCGCCGTCTGGTATCCCACGAAAGAAGCGGTGATGGTATAGACGCCCGCGGGAATGCGCTGCAGACGGAAGGTGCCGTCCCGGCCGGTTGTGGTGCCGCGCACTGTTCCCCGCAGCCGGATGGTCGCCCCCGCAAGCGGCTCGCCGCTGACCGAGTCACGCACGGAACCGGTGATCGCTGCCCGGACCGGCTGAGCGGACGCGCCGATCGTCAGCACACAGGAGCACACAAGAGCAAGGAGCGTCGTGCGCATCAGAACGGCTGCGGAGGAGGTTGATGGAAATTGACCGTGATATTGACATCGCGGGCGAGAGCGACATCGGAGACGGTCAGGGGCAGCGGAACGCCGGGGGCATCAGGATTCTGGTAGATTCCGACGACTTTGAATGAACTGATGGCAAAGTCGGCCCCGAAGTGCTGGAGTACGCCGAGATACTGATACGACCCGGTCGGCACATGGAATGTGTAATCAAGCGAATCAACCGCCGTCGGCAGTGGCGTGCTCAGGGACGGGTACAGGAAGATGGTCACGGGGGACATGAGAATGCCGTTCACGATCGACGCAGAGTCGTGCGGCACCGTCCGGGCGGCAAAAATCCACAGTTGGATCTGTGCGAGACTGTCCGTGGATGGCCAGGTCCCCGGAACAAACCGAACTTGCCCCACAAACCCCGGATTCGGGGGCGGGGTCGGTTCCAGGCCGTCGTTGCAGGCGGCCACGGTGATGGCGCAGAGGAGCACCGCGAGACGAGCTGTCATGCCGGAAATTATCAAATGGCGGGGGAAAAGGCAACCCGCACGCCCCCGGCCCGGCTGCGGGACATGCCGCCAGCTCTCCCCGGGGAACGTTTGCATCTATTCTACTGTTTTACTAAATTAGTAGAAAGGTCAATGAAGACGACATCACCCAAACACGGTGTGAACGACGGCAAGCAGCACCGGATCATTCAGGCGGCCCGCGAGCGGTTCGCGACGTACGGCTACACCAAGGTCACCATGGACGATATTGCCGGCGATCTGGGTGTGACCAAGCCGTCGCTGTACTATTACTTTCCGACCAAGGACGATGTGCTCCGGTCGGTCGTCCGCCAGGAGCAGCAGGAGTTCCTCTCGGGTCTCACGGCCTTCGCTGAACGCCGGAAATCCGTCAGCACCATTCTGCAGGAGTACGCGCGCCGGCGCGTCGCCCTCGCGGGAACACTCATGAATCTGAACCGACTGGACCTCTCGACGTGGCACCATCTGAAGCCCGTCGTGGCGGACCTGTTCGACGATTTCGCACAACAGGAAATCGCCCTGATCCAGCACATTCTCCATGACGGTGTCACCGGCGGTGAACTGGACGTGTCGTCTCCGCGGAAGACAGCGACGCTGATCGTCCATGTGCTTCAGGGACTTCGGCTTCGGTCTCCCCGGCAGCTTGCATCGCCGACCGCCGAAGACATGACAGAGACGTTTCGGACCGATTCACTGCTCTTCATCGATCATTTGCTTCACGGACTTCGCCGGACAGTCTCCGGCACCCCGTCATCCGCGCGCCGCCGTGCGGCGTCGTGACTCCGTCGGGGGCCGTACCGATTCATCCATCAAAGGAACAGAACGCATGGCATCACGGAAACCGTCAGCTCCCGTCACTCCACCGCCGGCCGAACCGCCCAGCACTCCGGTCACCGATCCGGTCGGCGAAGACGAGACCATCGCCTCAGTGCCGCTGTACCGGAATTTCAAAGTGGTCATCCCTTTGTTCATTCTGGTGGCCATTCTCAGTGTCTTTCTCTGGCAGTACTACATCCAACTCCGCGACTTCGTCTCGACTGACGACGCGTACATCGACGGCGACCGCGTGTCCGTCAGCGCAAAGATCCTCGGCCGCGTCCAGACCCTGACGGTCGATGAAGGCGACACGGTCACCGCAGGACAAGTGCTGGTCGTCCTGGATGACCGGGACCTGCGGGCGCAGGAAGCGCAGGCCAAGTCCGCGCTCGTGCTTGCGTCGCAGAACATCACTCTTGCCAAAGTCAATCTCGAAAAGGCCAAGGGTGACTATGAACGGGCGATGACGCAGTTCCGCCAGAAGGTCATCTCCGCGGAGCAGTATGACCATATGCAGAGCGAGTACGAATCCGCCCGCGCCCGCAACCAGATCGCCGTCGCACAGCTGGCTGCCACGCGCGCCCAGCTCGGCGTGATCGAAACCCAACTGCTGAACACGGTCATCCACGCCCCCATGAACGGCGTCGTCTCCAAGCGCTGGGTTCTCCCCGGCGACGTGGTGCAGCCGGGTCAGCCGGTGTTCTCTGTCTTCAATCTTCAGCACGTGTGGGTGACCGCGAACATCGAAGAGACCAGCCTCACGCATCTTCGTCTGAACGATCACGTCACAATCACCGTCGATGCATATCCGGATCTGAAGCTGACAGGGACGCTGACGCGTCTCGGCGCCAACACGGCATCGCAGTTTTCCCTGATTCCACCCAACAACGCATCGGGCAACTTCACAAAGGTGACCCAGCGCGTACCGATCCGCATTGAACTCGACAGCACGGAGCTTCGGAATGCTCCGCACGCGGCGCTCCTCCCGGGCATGTCGGTGGAAGTCAGCGTAAAGGTGCGCTGAGCATGGCGGGATTCTCCACACACGCAATAAAGGGGCACTTCGTCCGGAATGTCCCATCGCTGCACCATGAACACTCCAGCTACAAATGGTGGGTGCTGGTCAATGTGATGATCGGGACATTCATGGCGGTCCTGGACGCGACGATCGTCAATGTGGCGCTGCCGAAAATCATGGCGTCCTTCGGCGTGGACATCGACACCGCGGAATGGGTACTCACCGCCTATCTGTTGGTGTTTGCCGTCATGCTGCCCACTTCCGGCTGGGTCGCCGACCATTTCGGATACAAGCGGACGTACTTCATGGCGCTGTTTCTCTTCACGCTGGGCTCATTCCTGTGCGGTCTCGCGTGGGACGAGAAGGTCCTGATCGGCTTCCGCGTCGTCCAGGCGATCGGGGCAGGATTCCTGATGCCGGTCGGCATGGCCATCGTGACGCGGGAGTTCCCTCCGGAACAGCGGGGCATCGCCCTCGGCTTCTGGTCCATTGCGGCCGCGGCGTCGGTCTCTCTCGGACCGCTGATCGGCGGATACCTGGTCGACCGGATCAGCTGGAATGCCATCTTTGACGTGAACGTGCCGGTGGGGCTTTTCGCGCTGTTCGCCACGATGGTCATTCAACGCGAATACAGGACGGAGCATACCCGATCGTTCGATTTCGTCGGGTTCGTGCTGATGTCGGTTTCTCTCGGCGCGCTGTTGCTGGCGCTGTCGGACGGGAATGCCGCATGGAACACCGGCGGCTGGTCGTCACCGTTCATTGTCGCGTGCTTCGTCCTTTCCGGCGTGGCGGGCGTCGCATTCCTGTTCGTCGAGTTCACAACGCGCCATCCGCTGATCGACCTGTCGCTTTTCCGCGATTTCAATTTCTCCGTGACGAACGCGATCCTCTTCATCTTCGGTCTCGGCATGTTCGGCAGCACATTTTTGTTGCCCCTGTATCTCCAGCAATCGCTGGGCTACACGGCATTACAGGCCGGAGCCCTGTTCCTCCCCGTCGGCATCGCCCAAGCCCTGACGTCGCCGATTTCGGGGATGCTCTCCGACCGGATCGATCCCCGGCTGCCGGCGATCATCGGTATTGTCGGGCTCGGATTCACGCTGTATGCAAACAGCACGCTGTCCATCTATTCGGAGCGGGAAGCCATTCTGGTTCCCCTGATCATCCGCGGCTTCGCCATGGGTCTGATGTTCACACCGCTGACGACGCTCGCGCTGTCCGGTATCCCCCGGCACAAGATTGCCCAGGCTTCGGGCCTGTTCAATGTCATCCGGCAGCTGGGCGGCAGCTTCGGCGTCGCCATCATGGGAGCCCTGCTGACGCGCCGTACCATCTTTCACGCCGCGCAATACGGACAGATGGTCGATCCGCAATCGGCAACGTTCCGCAAGATCACATACGGACTGGCACATTTCAGCGAACTGGCCGTCGGCAGCACGCCGTCAACCGCCGCGATGCAGGCCAACGCGCTGATCGCAAGTCACGTCATGAACCAGGCATTTGTCCAGGCGGTCTGCGATGACTTTCTCATCGCCGCTGCCATCACGGTCGCCGGCATCTTCCCAATCCTCCTTCTTCGCAGAAAGAAATCACAATCGGCCCCCCACGTGGCCGCAATGGAATGAGTTCCTTCATGAGCACATCCGTCACACCCATGCGTCAGTTTCTTGTTCCGGCCGTCCTCAGCGTTGCCGGCCTCCTCTTCTTCGCGCCGCAGGCTCTTCCGGCGCAGGACAGCCTGAGCGTCACCCAGGTGATCCGGGCCGTTCTCCTCCACCATCCGCTGGTCGCCCGAGCGGCCGCCGACATGCGGGCCCAGGAAGCGCGCATCGCGGAGACGCGCAGCGCCCGGTATCCATCGTTCGGAGCCGAAGCAACCTATGTCCGGATCGGACCGGTTCCCGAGCTGTCGTTCCCCGGTCTGGGCCTTTTCCGCCTGGCGCCCGAGAACAATTACGACGCGCACATCGGCGGAAGAATGACGGTGTACGACTTCGGTAAAACTTCGGCGGCCGTTTCGGTGGATGAAGCACGTCTTCAGTCCTCGCGGGACGGGATCGATGTCGTGCGAACGAATCTTGCGGCCCAGACCGTCCGCACCTTCTACTCCATTGCCCTCCTCCAGAAGAGTCTGCAGATCAACGGTGATCAGCTGCAGACGCTGGCGGAACACCTCGACGTCACCCGAAAGCGCGTGGATGCCGGCACGGCGACGGAGTTCGACATCCTGACCACGCAGGCCCGGATCGCCGCTGCTGAGAATCAGACCGCCGACGTGGAGAATGCGCTCGCCCGCCAGCAATCGGTTCTCCGCCAGCTGCTGGGCGTGACAACAGACTCGGCGATCGCCATCCGCGGTGAGGCGACGATCACCCCCATCACGTTGAATGCCGACTCCTTGTACACAACCGCCCTTCTGGCACGCCCGGAGGTTCGGATCGCTCGGGATGCCGAGCAGGTCGCCCGCGAACGCCAGACGCTTGTCGGTCGCGGTGATCTACCCTCCATCCTTGTGAATGCGAACTTCGGCATCAAGAACGGCTATATCCCCAACCTCGACGCTCTCCATGGCAACTGGGTCGCCGGCATTCGGGCGGAAATCCCGGCATTCAATCCGCGCCAGGGACCGCAGGAGGAGGAAGCGAAAGCCGCCGTCTCGGCAGAAGAGGCGCAGCGCGCGGACGTCGAGCGACAGGTCCGGGCAGATGTGGAACAAGCCATCGCGGAAGTCCAGTCCGCACAGAAGAAGATGGAGATCTCCCGTGTGCAGCTTCAGCAGACGCACGACGCGGCCGCCATCGCACGTACGCGGTACGAGACCGGATCCGTGACGAATCTTGACCTGCTGGACGCCGAGACCAACGAATCGGCGGCACGGCTCGCGCTTCTTCAGGCGCAGTACCGGTACGTGCTGAGTACATTTGAGCTCCATCGCGCCACCGGCTCCCTTCTGGCCGGCATCGCACAGTAATCGTATCGGACATCTTCAGGCCCGTGCCGACGCATATGCGCTCGCACGGGCCTTTTCATCTTCCTCCCCCGCCCCACGTTCTCATCGGCCGTTCGCTTGAGTTTATCGCATCTTCCCTGTATACTTTTGCCGGGGGACCCAAATCAGGACTCGTCGCGCTTTCGCGCCTGCTCAAGGAACCGATTTCGATGAATGAAGTTCTCGAGAATCTCGCCCGCTGCATCGAACGGGGCAAGGTGAACAGCAAATCCCCTTATCCCCCCGATCTGAAAGGCCAGGACGGCGCGGACGAGTACGCCCGGCACGCACTGGACACCGGTGTCGATCCGCAGGATGTGCTCTCGATCGGCATGGTCGAAGCCATGCAGCGCGTCGGTGCGCGCTTCCGGAACAAGGAGATCTTCGTCCCGGATGTACTGATGTCCGCCAAAGCAATGTCGGCGGCCATGACCCATTTGAAGCCGCATTTCCAGTCGGCATCGGTCAAACGGAAAGGGACGGTGATCATGGGGACCGTCTCGGGGGATCTGCATGACATCGGCAAGAAGATCGTCTCGATGATGATCGAGGGCTCCGGCTGGGAGGTGATCGACCTCGGCACGGATGTTCCGCCGGAGCGGTTTCTGACGGCGATTCAGGAGCATCCCGGCAGCGTCGTCGGTCTCAGTGCATTGCTGACGACCACCATGCTGAACATGGAAAAGACCCTGCAGGAGATCCGTCGGGCGTCGCCCGGCACCAGGGTCATCATCGGCGGAGCGCCGGTGACGAGCGCGTTCGCCGAGCAGATCGGTGCCGACGCGTATTCCCCCGACCCGCACGGCGCGGTGGAGTATATGAACACCCATTGCTTTACGCTCTGACCGCCTCCGCGAGG
>JAKAJH010000022.1:11598-47308 GCA_021813905.1 Bacteroidota bacterium
TCGACGTCACCAAATGGGTCCCCCTCGTCCAGTCAGGAGGGTATATCATTTTTGACGACATCGGCTGGTTTGAAGAGGAGATGGTCACCAATGCACGCGCCGTAGAGTATCTGAACACCCATTGCATTACGCCCTGACCGCCTCCGCGCGGCCGGGCTCGGCGTTGCCCTCAACAACATCAGCCACTCATCACGGAGGAGTGCCATGGCGTACACCTACGCTGAACTGAGCAAGATGACGGTTGCGGCATTGCGCGAGATCGCGATCGGAACAGGCCGCGAGGAGCTGAAAGGCGTCGCAACGATTCACAAGGAGCAATTGCTGCCGCTCCTGTGTCATACGCTGAGCATCGAGATGCCTCACCATCATGCCGTCGGCGGCAACAAGACGGTACTGAAGCAGAAGATCCGGCAACTGAAGGCCGAGCGCGACGCGGCGGCCGGGAAGCGCGATGCGGAAGCGATCATCCGGATCCGCCATCAGATCCACGACCTGAAGCGGCAACTGCGCCGGCTGATGGTCTAGAAGAACATCATTTGTTTCGTATATTGACCGGCACGCACTCCACGGCCCCGGGCCAGGGGGCGTTCAGGAATCACTACTGACGCAGGAGCAGCATGGACGTCGTTTCCGTGGCGCGGGGCCTTGCCGGCCTCGCCTTCGTTACCTTCCTCGCCTATCTCTTCTCATCGAGCCGCCGCGCGATCAATTGGCGAATGGTCGGCATCGGCATTCTCCTCCAGTTCGCATTCGCGTTCCTGGTGGTCCGAACGACGTTCGGCCGTGAGATCTTCGACTTCGTCAGCCGGATGTTTGTATATCTGTTCAGCTTCGCGGCGGACGGCGCGCAGTTCGTGTTCGGCGCGCTTGCCAAGGGTCCCGGGCAGCCCGACAGCCTCGGAATGATCTTCGCCTTCCAGGTCCTCCCCACGATCATCTTCTTCGCCTCCTTCATGGCGATCCTGTACTACCTCGGCGTGATGCAGCGGATCGTGCAGGGGATCGCGTGGTTCATGGCGCGGATGATGGGGACCAGCGGCGCAGAATCTCTCGACGTTGCGGCGAACGTGTTCATCGGACAGACCGAGGCGCCCCTGGTGATCCGGCCGTACATCGCCTCCATGACGAATTCCGAGCTCTTCACGATCATGACCAGCGGGATGGCGCACATTTCCGGGGGCGTGCTGGCCGCGTACATGCAGATCCTCGGGCTCGCCTTCGCGAAGTGGCAGGGCGTACCGGTGGACGCTGCGCAGGTCTACTTCGCGGGGCATCTGCTGGCCGCCAGCATCATGGCCGCACCGGCGACGATGGTCGTGGCCAAGATGCTCATTCCTGAATCGGGCGAGCCGCTGACGCGGGGAACGGTCCGGATCACGGTCGAGCGCACGCAGCACAATGTCATCGAAGCCGCGGCGTCCGGCGCATCGGACGGTGTCCGTCTCGCTATCAACGTTGCGGGCATGCTGATCGCGTTCATCGCCGCCATCTATCTGCTTAATTCCATTCTCGGCTACTTCGGAGATGTCAGCGGACTGAACGCCGTCTGTCAGGCGCAGTTCGGCAAACCGCTGTCGCTGGAGCTGCTGTTCGGGATGGTCTTCCAGTTCATCGCCGTGGCCATCGGCGTGCCGTGGCACGATGCACTGAATGTCGGCAGCCTGATGGGCGTCAAGCTGGTCGTGAATGAGTTCGTCGCCTATCTGCGCATGGCCGACCTGGTCGCCGCCGGACAGCTTTCGTCGAAATCGATCGTGATCGCGACGTACGCGCTGTGCGGGTTCGCCAATTTCTCATCGATCGCCATCCAGATCGGCGGGATCAGTCCACTGGCGGAGAACCGGCGCAGCGACATCGCGAAACTGGGACTTCGGGCCGTGCTGGGAGGAACCATCGCCACGTGGATGACCGCATCGATCGCGGGACTTCTGGCCAGTTAGGGCATTCTCAACGCAGACCAATCGACTCACCAACCACGCGATATCACCGCTATGAACTCCTCTCCGGGCAAGTACAAGTGGTTCGTGCTGGGGGATCTGAACGGATTCTTCGGCCTGATGTTCGACAATCTCACCGTCCTGTCGTTCCTCGCGGGCATTCTCATCTTCGTCTTTGGATTCCCCGCAGATATCGTGTACACGCGCATGTTCCCCGGCACGGCTTTCGGCGTGCTCTTTGGCGACCTGATCTACACGTGGATGGCGTTCCGGCTGTCAAAGCGCTCGGGAAATCCGCACGTGACGGCCATGCCGCTGGGACTGGATACGCCTTCGACCATCGGCATTGCGCTGGTCGTGTTGGGCCCTGCCTTCCTCAGCTTCAAGGCGCAGGGCATGCCGGAGCGGGACGCAGCGCTCATGACGTGGTACCTCGGCATGGCCACGATGGTCATGATGGGCGGAGTGAAGCTGGTGTTCTCCTTCCTCGGCCGATGGGTGCAGAAGGTGGTACCTCAAGCCGGACTTCTGGGGTCGCTGGCGGGCATCGGGTTAGCATTGATCGGATTCACGCCGCTGATCGACATCTTCGGCATGCCGCTCGTCGGCCTTGTCGCGCTTGGGCTGGTGTTCTACACGCTCGTAGCGGGGATCAAGCTGCCGGGCCATCTTCCCGGTGTCTTTGCGTCCGTTGTCCTCGGCACGGCGCTGTACTATGCGCTTGGCCAGACGGGACTGATCGGAGGAACGTACGCGGGTGCGCCGCCGATGAACCTGCATTTCGGACTTCCGCTGCCCACGTTCGAGTTCCTGAAAGGGATCGAGCCGGCGCTGAAGTATCTTCCCATCGCCATTCCGTTCGGGCTCCTGACGATCGTCGGCGGGATCAACGTGACGGAAAGCGCCCGGGTGGCCGGAGACGACTACAACACGCGAAACATTCTGCTCACCGAGGCAATTGCCACGATCGTAGCTGGATTGTGCGGCGGTGTTGCGCAGTCGACGCCGTATATCGGACAGCCGGCGTACAAGCACATGGGATCGCGGGCCGGATACACGCTGCTGACCGGCGTGTTCATCGGATTGGGCGGAATGCTCGGCTATGTCTCGTTCATCGTCGAGCTGATCCCGCGTGCGGTGCTGGCACCCATCCTGATCTTTGTGGCACTGGATATCGTGGTGCAGTCTTTTCAGGCGTGCCCGGCGAAACACGGACCCGCAGTGGCGTTCGCGTTTCTGCCAACGGTGGCACGGCTCGTATCGATCAAGTTCGGCAATCCCGACGTGGTTCCCGTCGATATCTTCAACAAGCTGCTGACATTGCCGGGGAAGGCGTTGCCTGAGTGGCTGGTGACCGTGGCCGTCGGGAACGGCTTCATCATCACCGCCATGCTGTGGGGAGCGTTCCTCGCCGAAATGATCGATCGGCGATTGCGGCGGGCGGCGTGGTACCTTCTGGCGCTCGGCGTGCTGACATTCTTCGGAGTCATCCACTCCGCGATGCCGGACGGCGTGATGTACTTGCCGTGGACGCTGACGGAGCCGTTCCGTCAGATCCCGTACCAGTTCACGCTGGCATACGTGATGTTCGCCGTGCTTCTGTTGGGGCTGTCATTCACGAAGGCGAGCAAGGAAGCAGGAATTGCGCACTCGTAGTCGCGCGCGGAACGTGGACTTCAATCCGGCGATCCATGTGAATTGAACTCCGCCAATGCCCCGAAGAACGCGTCGAGGTTCGCCGGCGGTGTGCCGGGCGGAATATCGCAGCCCGAGGAGAGGATGAAGTTGCGGTGCCGCCGCACGGATTCCAGCAGCGCGAGCGTCTGACGGCGAACCAGTTCCGGCGATCCCATCTTGAGCGTACCGGCGGGATCGATGTTTCCGAACACAAGCACATCTTCCGGGATCATCTGAAGCGCCTCGGTGATCGTACAGCGATTGCCGAAGTGCAGTCCCCCCGCCCCCGTCCCGACCATCGACCCGACCAGTGAGTCCGTCTCTCCGCAATTGTGGAGGATCACAAGGAAGTTGTCGTCCTGGAGTTCCCTTACGATCCGCCGCACGAAATCCGACGAGAACATCTCGCACTGATCCGGGGAAAGCATCCCGGCCACCGGCTCCGCCATCAGCACGGCGTCCGCGCCCGCCGACTTGAAATCACGGCAACACTCCGTCAGCAATGCCGTGGACTTCTCAAGCAGGTCCAGCATGACCTCCGGCTGATCGTACAGGGCCATCATGGCTTCGGAAACGTCGAAGAGCCGGGCAGCCAATGAGATCGGTCCGATACAGCCCGCCACCAGCGGCCGATCGGCAACATGCGCACGGCTCAGACGCACCGCCTCCCGTCGCTGTCCCAGCCGACCCGCTCGGGCGTCGGGCACGCGGAGCGCACGAACCGAGGCCTCGTCCTGCACGACGCGGAAAAGCACCGTGGGGACCTCGTCGTCGGCGAATCGGACGGGAGCGCCGAACGCCTCCGCTTCCACCGAAAGATCCATGATCGTGGTAGCCGCGGCGACCGGAAAATTCTTCGCGACCGCTGCCACTGCCTCCGCGTGAACATCCGCCCTGCTGACGGCCTCGCGCACCGTGTGTCCTGTCAGGGCGATCCCCGGTTGCGTCATGACGGGCATCGTCAGCCGGCGAGGTGAACTGAGGATCCTGCGTTTCCATTCCGCGGCGTTCAAGCTCATCGTGCGATCCCGGAAGCTCTTCAGCGGTACCACTCGTCGAATTTCTTCCAGGCCGAGGAGACGGCGCGACGCATCTGCCCGTCGGCCTTGGCAATCTGCCGCTGCTGGAAATGGGACGTCAATTGCTTCTCGTCCAGATCTTTTGCCGCGAACGCACACGCTTCCCAGTTGAGGATCGATCGGACAATCCGGTCGAGTACCTGTGAATCCGTTTCGTAGGGTCGGGGCGTGATCGGATGGGCCTTCCAGCGCCGGTATCCGCTTCGCTCCATAAGACCCGCCGCCGCGATGGTCAGCGCATTAATCGTCGCACCGGCATCAGTCCCGCCGGGAGGCTGCAGTCCGTCGCCAAAGCCGCTTGACGCGCTCCAATGGACCAACGCGTCATGATAAACGCATTCGACCAGGTCGGATACCCGCCCGAGCCCGTCCGACCCCGGATGAGCAAGGGACAGAGCCACTCCTTTGCGATTCAGCTTGATCCCGAACTCATCCTCCAGCTTCCGCCAGAACAACAGCGTGCTTGCGGATCCCGGCAGGATTCTCGCCTGCCCGGTCTCAGATACTGCCGGCCGGATGGCGACGAACATCTTTCCGCCCCGGCCTTTTTCGTACCTGCACAGCCGCGCAACGCTCTGCATCAGGCGCTCGTACATCATCCCGACGGGGGCTGCGGCGGAATCGTAGGTCCACGAATCATTCCAGAGCATCAGTGTCGGCGCCAGAGACCTGTCGCGCTGCCATGCCCGCGCGAGTGGTCCGTAGGCGAGGTCCACTGCCTTCGTACCGAGCTGCAGCGCCTGATCCCGTTCCCGGTCGTCCGGAGATGCAAGGCCGCCGTAGCTGAACCGTGCAGGCGCATCCGGTGCGACCAGCGCAAGCGCGATCCGGTGACCTTCGAGTGCCTCGGCGAGTTCATCCGCTGTGCGCTCCTGCACGCCGGCTTTGTATCGCACTTCAAATCCCAGCTGAATGTGCTCCGGCAGCCGCGGCACCACTTCTTCACTCAGCAGATGCACGACTCCCGCCGCGTGCAAACGTTCCGGACTCCAGGAGGATCGCGCGTGGTCGGGATTTGCCTCGTCTGATTCGCTTGTGAAGGTCCAGCGGCAGACGCTATGAAAAGATGTCCTTCCGCTCATTTCAGACTCCCGCTCGTATTACCTGCGGTTTCGCGATCTGGGCTCTCCGATCTCGAATGTGGTCCGGAGCCGGACATCTTCCGAAGAACTCCCGACCATCACTTCCATCGTTCCGGGCTCAACCACCGGACGCAGCGAACGATCGAGGAAACGAAATTGTTCGGGGCCGATCGTGAATTCCACGCGCCGAGAGTCTCCGGGTGCCAGATGAAGGCGTCGAAATCCTTTGAGCTCTTTAACGGGACGAGTGACGCTGGCCACGGGATCATGCAGATACAACTGAACGACCTCGTCTCCCGGCCGATCTCCCGCATTCTTCACGAGGACGGAGATCGTCGTCGATCCGTCCGGAGCGATGCGGGTCGGTGAACACTGTAGATCACTATACGCGAATGTTGTGTAGCTCAGTCCGAACCCGAACGGAAATTCGGGCTTCCCGCTCATGTCGCTGTAGTCATTCCCGCGTCCCGTCGGCTTGTGATTGTAGTACAGAGGCACCTGTCCGACGAACTGTGGAAATGTCACCGGAAGTCGTCCTCCCGGATTAGAGCGACCGAAGAGCACATCCGCCACCGCATTGCCTCCCTCCTCCCCCGGGTACCACGCATCGAGGATCGCCGGAACATCATCCTTCCATCCGCGCATGGTCACGGCGCTTCCTGCGACCAGCACGACGACAGTCGGTGTTCCAGTGGCGGCGACGGCCCTGATCAACTCTTCCTGATTGCCGGGAAGGTCGAGATTCGCGCGATCGTACCCTTCACCCTCGGTGATGCCGACGGCGACAACGGCCACATCCGATGACTTCGCGAGCGCCAGTGCCGGGGCCATCCGGTCCCGAATGTCCTGCTGCAGTTCCCACACGAGCGCAGCATACGCCCAGCCGGTGTTCTCGTAGTATTCGATCTTCACCTGGTACGTTCTTCCGGAATCGAGCGGCAGCGTCATGGCGTCGAGCGTCGCGCCGCGGTCGAACCAGCTGTCCACCAGCAATCTTCCGTCGAGCCAGAAGCGCACTCCGTCATCCGTACTCACGCCGAGGCGATACATCCCCGTCGTCGACGGGACGAGCGTACCCGTCCAACGCACTGAGAAGTGATCCGAGGGGAGCATCGTATCGGGTGAACTCATGGCCCATTCAAAGCGGATGGTCGAATCGATGCGCGTGAGGACCGGGGTACCCTGCAGGTCTTTGTTCGCAAAGTACTCGCCGCGCAAGCCGTGCTCGCCCGGCTTGCCGTTCGCCGGCCGGAGATTCGCAGCCGGGATCGGTGGGAGGGCTCCGAATCCCACCTCGCATCCTTTGTCGTATCGCACGCGCACGCTGGTACCGGCGGCATTTTTGATCCCTTCAAGAATGCTCACGGTGCGCATACCGAATCCGCTGTAGCCGCCCAGCCACGCCTCGTCGGCGCGCGGACCGATGACGGCGATCGAACGCACGGAATCCGGCAACGGAAGGAGGTGGCGATCGTTCTTGAGCAGGACGATGGCTTCGCGTGCCGCCTGCAGCGCGAGCGCGCGGTGCTCCGGCGAGTCACTGACCCGTGCCGCTTCGGCGGGATCAATGAACGGATGCTCGAAGAGTCCGAGGCGGAACTTGGCCCGCAGAACGTTCCGCACCGCGTCGTTCAGCGCAGCCACGGAGATCGATCCATCCTTCACGCCCGCCTGCAACGGTGTCGCGTAGATGGAAGCCTCCGGCAGCTCGACGTCCATCCCGGCTTCGAGAGCCAGCTTCGCCGTCTGCGTGTCGTTCTCTGACACGCCATGCATGTTGTGGATGCCAGAAACCGAACCGTAATCCGAGACCACGAATCCGCGGAAGCCCCACTCTGAACGAAGGACGGTGCGAAGCAGCCACGGATTCGCGGAACAGGGCAGACCATCGAGAGAATTGTACGACGCCATGACCGACTGGGCGTGGCCCTCGGTCACGCACGCTTCAAACGGAGGAAAGTAGACCTCACGGAGTTCCCGCTCGTCGAACGCCGCCGGGTAGCTGTCTCTGCCCCCATCCCCTGCATTCGCCACGAAATGCTTCGGCGTGGCGATGACGCCCCCGGCTTCGACGCTGCGACAAAAGGCCACACCCATGCGGGATGACAGCAGCGGATCTTCGCCGTACGTTTCTTCCACTCTTCCCCACCGGACGTCGCGCGCAATATTCACCACCGGTGAGAGCACTTGTCGGATGCCGCGGGTGCGCGATTCGCGACCGATGGCCGTTCCGATGCGTGCCATGAGCTCCGGATCCCACGTCGCGGCCAGTCCGATCGCCTGGGGAAAGCTCGTGGCGCCGTTCCCCATCAATCCGTGCAACGCTTCATCGTGAATGATGACCGGTATGGCGAGCGGCGTGTGGGCAAGCGCGATCCGCTGGATCTCGTTCGCAAGGCGGGCCGCTTCTTCCGGCTTCAGTGAGCGGAGGACCGGACCGATCCCGCCGATGCAGTCTCTCTGGAGTTCTTTGCGCCAGTAATCTCGCCGAAGCTCGCTCTCGAGCTGTGCGACCTTCTGTTCGGCGGTCATGCGGGAGAGAAGATCTGTCACCCGTTGCTCTAACGGCAGCGCCGGATCCAGATACGTTGGCTGCGCGGTTTGCGCGAATACGCTGCCTGCCGAACACAGAAGCAACACGGCGAACCGCGTCACGATGGCACACGAGCGCCGAGTTCGGTTCATTGTCCGACCCTCTTCATTCAGTGAAGCTTCGATATTCCCGCCGTTGGCCGCGAGGCATCTATCCCCGCCGGATCCCTTCCGAGGGTTGGCATCCGCAGCTACGCCGAAGGACGAGATCCGCCCCCAGCGTGATCAGGTCCCTCTGAGGCGGGTTCCCCTCGATGATGTTCACCAGAGCCTGCGCCGCCTGATTGCCGACCTCGTACGCCGGCTGGCAGACGGTGGTCAGCGGGATCGGCATGAGCGACGCACGGATGTCGTCCGAAAAGCCGCCGATCGCGATGTCATCCGGAATGCGGAGTCCCGCCTCAAGGATCGCCATCATCGCGCCGAAGGCCGCGGGATCGTTCACTGCAACCACGGCGCGCGGCCGACGCTCGGGCGGAAGCGCAAGCAGCATCCTCATTGCCTTATACCCGCCGGTCTCATGGAATCCGGAATACACGACAAATTCGGGCGGGACTGACAGTTGGTGGTCGTCCATCGCATTCCGGAAACCTTCGAGCCGCGCCCGCCCGATGGATACGCGGGTCGGGCCCGAAAGGTGGGCGATGCGCCGGTATCCGTGCCCGATCAGATGATTGGTGAGCATGCGAGCGCTTTCCTTGTCGTCGATGCTTACGCATGTCGCGCCAATGCCGCGTACAACGCGATCAAAAAAGACCAGGGGCACGCCACGACCGATCGCCTCACGATAGACGGAATCATCCGTGACCGACTGCGCGGTCGAGATGAGGATACCATCAACACGCTTCGACTCGAGGGTGCGCAAGGCATCGTGTTCCCGCTTCGCATCCTCCGCGGAATGGGTGAGGATCAGGTGGTAGCCGGATCGGTATGTCACCTCTTCGATGCCGCGGATGGCTTCCGGAAAGAACGAGTGCGTGATCTCCGGGACGACCACGCCGATCGTGTGCGTCTTTCGCAGCACAAGACTCCGGGCCACGTGGTCGGGACTGTATCCCAGCTTTCGCGCCGCGTCGAGCACCTTCTTGCGGGTCGCTGCATCCACGTTTCCGCGATTGTTCATCGCGCGGGATACGGTCATAACCGAGACTCCGGTCTTCTTCGCGACGTCCTGCGCAGTGACACGGCGCGCGGGATCCGGTTGTCGACTCTGCTTCTGTTTCATTGCCGCTCCTTTTGGTTCCGATAAGAAAGGGCAAATCCCCCAAAGTTCATTTGATGCAAAGCACGACCGTCGATTTGCTGAATCGTTCGTCAGACTGGGCAAAATCCACCGTCAATCGAAGGAATCTCCGGTCCTTGTCCGGCCCGAGAACGGCTCCCCGGGCCTCGACGGGCTCACTGCCGAATGATCGCAGCCTGAATGTGTACGAAGTGCCGGACCGTCCCTCGAGTGTCACACTGTAGCGCGAGGAATCGACCGATTCGGAGACGATGCGATAGCCGGCGGAACTGTCGCCGGGCGTCGGACGCAGAATGACCGGACACAGGCCGATGCCTCCCCCGTGACCGAGCAGGACGCGAACCGTATCGGCCAGACGGAAGCGTATCGCCTCGCTCAGAACGCCTCGACGGAGACCCGGGGAGACGGCCGCCCTCTCTCCGTTCACCCGTATCGAAGTGACATGCATCCCCGGAGGAATTCCCGGCGCAAGCGCGATCTCGACCGGCGAACCCTCCTGCAACACGAGGGTGTATCCGGTCGATGAGTTCGTTCGCTCCATCCTCAGCGCAATTCGCGAGTCACCGACACGAAGCCCGGAGGCTGCGACTGTATCCCAGTCGAGCGGGAATTGGGGCCGGAGTTCCGCCGAGTGTGCAACGGCATCGGGCCGCCAGCCGAGCATACCGGCGATGAGGGGATGAATGATGTTCGTTTCCGACCAGCACTGGTGCGGACACACACCGGACGGCCGGTAGATTGCTCCATGCATGACCTCCTCGACGAATCCAAGTTCCCAGTGGTTCTTGATCAGCATGTTTTCCATGACATGCGTGAATCCGGACAACGGCGCGCCGTACGCATATTCTCCGAGCGCCGCCCAACCCGTAAAGAGCGGCCAGATACTACCGTAATGATAGCCCGCAGGATTGAACAGCGGCGACGCTGCGCTGAGGATCCGAACACCCCAGTCGGCTGAGAATCCGTTCCCCGCAAACGCCTGGAGCATTGCGCCAACGTTCCCCTCGTCCAGGACATCAAAATACATTGCGACGGCCGGCATGACGGTCGGTTCGGGGTTGAACGTCCCGTCTTTGAACTTTCCGAAGTCATAAAAGCGGGTCGACGGATTCCAGAATTCCTTGTTGATGATGGCGCGTACTTGCCGGGCGTCCGATTCGTAGCGATCGCCGTCCTTCGAATAGCCGAGCGCCCGGGCGATGTATGCCATCTCAGTGAGCGCGCGCTGCCACGCGGCGGCCAGATAGAGCTCCGTGTGCACGCCGAACAGCTTTCCTCCTTCCACCCATCCATGGCCGACATTTGTGTCTTCGATGAGATGATCACCGTCGGTGTCGGTGGAATACAGGAAGTGCATGGCGCGCTGCAGATGCGCCCAGCTTTCGCGCACAAATGCCAGATCGCCGGAAGACCGGAGATAGTGACCGGCCAGCACGACGTACAGCGGCATCGCGTCGGACGCGTCATAATTGACGACTCCGCTTGTGGAAATCTCATGGAAGATCTTGCCGCCGGCGTCCTGGAACTTCTGGAGCAACTGGAGCTGTGCCCGGACCATCCCGTGATCGCCGTAATCATCGATGGCAAATCCGGACCATTCCGAATCCCGACCAAAATACCACGCATAGCCGGGGCGGCCGCTGTTCTTCTGCTCCCCGTCCCAGCCGCGATCACTCGTGGCGAACCCGGCGACCAGTCCATCTCCCACACCCGGCGTGGAAGTAAAGAACCGATCGACGCCGACGAGAGCCCAACGGTAGAGGCGGTTGAATTCTTCATCGGGAGAGGTGAGTGAAACCGTTTTGGCAAACAGATCGCGGTAGTGCCCGTCCTGCTGCTCATAGATCTTCTGTGGATCTTCCTGAAGTGCGCGATAGGTCGTCATCGCCTCGGCGGCACCCAAACTGGTACCGACGATCGTGAAGTTCAATGCGCCTTTGGGAGAAGGCTGAAGGTCATATTCCAG
Source organism: Bacteroidota bacterium (assembly GCA_021813905.1). Classification (GTDB taxonomy): domain Bacteria; phylum Bacteroidota; class Ignavibacteria; order UBA10030; family UBA10030; genus JAKAJH01. The sequence continues at coordinate 23,175 of JAKAJH010000022.1, forward strand.
GAACGTCGAGACCCGGTTCTCGGTGGTAGGGACACCGTTCGGACCTTTCGGCGTCCAATCAATGCGCTGGAACTGACCTTCCGCGTGTCCGACCGGCAGTCTGTTCCCTCCGATCACGCACGAAAAATCTCCCGACCGGTCGCGCAAACGATGTGCCCCGATGCCCGCATCAAAGCTGTAGTGGACATCTCCCAAGGCGTTCGCGTCATAGGGCCACATCCATCGGAGGTCCGCCGAGTAGCGAACCGCAAGACGAACCGGTTTCTCGACGGAGATGTGGAGAATGCAGCCCGGCTTGTCGATGGAGCCAAAGATGATCTCCTTGATCCTTCCCGCGGGCGTCGAGTAGCGCCGAGTGAACGATTCCGGCCTGGCTTCGACATCGACGGGGTACGATTCGAGCCACGTGACGGAGTCTGCGCCGACGATGCCGACCTGAAGGTCCCGCAGCACACGAAACGGAGGGACCCAGAATTCTTTGATGCCTCCGTCTTCATTGCCCATGACGAGCGCCCGGCGTCCGCCGACATCGAATGCATCCGTTCCCGCATTCCGCCGTGTGAGGACAAGCCCGGTTGAGGGCAGATCGTGCTCGTCCAAAAATCCCGGCCGGATGGGCGCGGATGTCGATTCAAACCGTTTCGGGATGTTGTCCGAAGGATCCCAATATGTGACCGGACCATCCGTGTTCTTCCCCGCAAGATATTCGATGGTGTTGGCCATGAAGCGCTCCAGATTTCTTCTCAGCGCATTCCCACGGCCGAAATAGACGCTGCTGCCAACCGCGACCAGTTTGCCGCTCCCCTTCGCGTATTCGAAGACCACCTTCCGCTTCGCATAGACGAAGACGTACGCGCGATCGACGGCAATGACGCGACCCGACTCCGGAAATGAACCATCGAAGTATCCGACCATCGGCAGGACCTGGTCCTCATCCGGATCCCAGACGTATTCACCTCCCCACATTCCGCGGAACAGCGGATGCCCGCGGAAGCTCTGGAACCCCCGCTTGTCGAACAGCCAGTCATTCTTGATCGAATCCCGTTCGACCTGAAGGGGCTTCGGCTCGAGCTTCAGATCATTCAACAGGAGCGACGCGAAATCCGTGAGCAGAATCCGGCTTCCGTTCTCGAAGCAGGTCGCGATGAGTCTGTTCCCGGAGGGAGCGGCCTTCCATCGAGCGTATGCCGAAGAATCCGGCAACTGGAGCCACACGACCGAGCCGGAAGGAACGGAAGCGCGCGGACTGGACAGCGCGACGACCTTCGTGTCGAACTCCGGAACGGAACGAAGCCACGCCACAGCAGCGCTGTCTTCGCGGCTCAATGTCGGGCCGCTCGTCAGATATGCCACCGTGATGCGCGCAGGAATTCCGGCGACTGTCCACGAGTGGCCCGCAACAACCAGGAGAACCAACGCTGTCACAACACGTGCTGTTTGCATTGAGTCGGTCTCGCGGTCTAGTGAGGGCCGTACATGTCGATCAGCAGCTTTGCCATGATCGAATCCCAGATATAGTTGGAGGGACTCTCCTGAACCGGATAGTCCGGGCTATACGATTCCCAGAGATGATGATTGATGCGCAGCTGCGTCGAAACCGCCAGCAGCATCTTCTTTCCGACCTTGTCCGCAACATCATGATAGCCGTAATTCCGCAGTCCCTGATACACCATATAGTTCCAGAGAAGCCAGACAGGGCCGTTCCAGCGGCAACAGCCGTCCACGAACGGTGTGTAGTGCGGATCATCCGCCGCAAGCGTCGGAATGCCGAAGGTGCGCCAGAACGACTTCGTGTCGGTCAGGTGACGGACGAGGCGGGCCGCATGTTCTTTCGTGGCGACATGCGCCCACATCGGCAGAAATCCGATCAACTCCTTTCGCTTCAGACTCTGTCCCTCGAATGCAAATGAATGATCCGACATCGCGATGTTGTAGTAGAATCCGTCCTTCGGATCCCACATGTACCGGTTGACCAGGTCCGCCGTGCGTCGGAACTTTCCGTTCCACTCCCTGGCTCCGGCATCATCCTTCAATTCCTTCGCCATCGACGCAAGCGCGCGCATTTCGTTCGCGGCCTCCGAAGTCAGGTCGAGTACGTCAAGCTCATGCGAGATATCACGGCCCTCATCTTCCCCGTTCGAGAAGAGTTGGAACACCACGTTCCATCCATCCCGCACATTTTCGATGATGCCATACGGGCCCCACTCGAACATGCCGTCGTGGTCCTGATCGCGATTGACTTCGAGCCAGTGGACGAATTTCGCGCCGGAAGCGTACGCCTGACGGAGAAACGCCGTGTCGCGGCTGACGCGGTAGATCTCCCAGTTCGTCCACGAGAAGAACGGTGCCGAGGTGGTCGGTTGGCCGTTGTGCGGATACACTTGCGGTCCGCGTGGACCGTGGCGGTACGCGATGAGGCCGTCATCGTACTGCTGATCGATGTACACGCGCTGCGATTCCTCCGCCGATCGCCAGTCGAGCTCGGCGTACGGGATCATCGAGATCGACTCATGCATCACCTGGTGGCCGTGTCCCCATCCCCAGATCGGATTGCGGGAAAACACGTAGAAGTTGTGCGTCGTCAGTCCGCTCGGCGGCAGCATGCACTGGCGCACGAGATTGAAGGCGCTCAGATAGACCAGATGTTCCTCTTTCGTCCGGAATGGCAGACGCGGTACCGAGCGGAACAAAGCCACATCTGAATCGACGATGCCCTGGAGGTCCGCGGTCATCGCGGCTGACACGTCTGCCTGCAGCTCCCGCTCCGGTTTGGCCGCATCCTGCACACCGCGGACAAACCGCAGCCGTGCCTGCTCGCCCGGTTTGAGCCCGACGTTTCGCTGGAGCGCCACGAGCATCGCCGGTCCGGATGCCTGTTCGTTCAAGGCGTCGACGTTCTCGTGCACCTTGCTCAGCCGCTTGACGCTGAAGTAGAAATCGTCCATCCGGCAACTGTTTGCAGTGCCGAAGCTTTGCGGGAAGCGATCGGTCGCCAGCATGTCGCGAAATTCGGTCGGATATCCGCGATCCTTGTAGAGATCGCTGTGAAGCCGGATCAACGACTCATGGTGGGTGAAGACGTATCCGCGTGCCGTGGAATCGTACCGCACGACGTTGAGCGTATCCTCCTGCAGATGCAGGACCGGATAGATCGCCAACGAGTAGGTTCGCGTTCCACGGTTCTTGATGGAGAGATCGATCACCGCGGCCCCAGAGCTGTAAACGCAGAAGACCTCCTGGACTTCAAGGCCTGCGAACGGCTGGTATTCCAGAATCACGAGGTCAGGAAATGAGGCGCGGACCGCGGGGGGCACGGCAAAATCCCGCGTGCGGCTAATGACGACGTTATTGACCTTCCAGATCACCGACAGATCTCCGGCGTACTGACTCGAGTATGTGATCGGCCGGTCGGAGGTGAAATAGTCCATGAAGTACGCTTTGTCGGCGAACAATCGCGAGCGCTCCATGGGGGCGGCGTACGTGGTGAACAGCGGGTCGGTCGCTCCGGCATGAATGCGGAGGAACGGATCATTCACTCTCACCTGACCCTCAAGTCCGCAGACGAGCGTCGCCAGCAGCAGCCAGGGCGTGAGCAGGAACTTCGACTTCATGCGCCGACTCCTTTTCCGTCTTCCCGCATCGGCGGTGTCATTTCGCATCCTTCGCGCAGCGGAATCCGACTGTCGCGGCACGGTCGAATCCGGGCGCGACCATCAGCAGGATTTGAGGATTGTCGACCGGCTGAGGACCGCCCTGCACGTACCACCAGCTCGACGTGGGATGGAAGTAGCAGCCGCCGCGGAGCATTCCGAAGATGAATGTCCCGTTGGTGTACAAGTCGTTCATCAGCTGCCAGACGTTGCCGACCAGATCCATCACACCGAACGGACTCGCGCCGGACGGGAAAGCAGCCACCGCCGTCGTGTGACCGGCGGACGCGTTGCATCGTGTCGAGTCGAAGGAATTGCCCCACGGATACTTCCGTCCGTCGGTGCCTTGCGCGGCATACTGCCACTCCGGCTCCGTCGGGAGACGCTTTCCCGCCCATTTGGCGTACGCGCGGGCATCATCGCGACTGACCCACACCACAGGGTGGTCTTCCTCCCCGTTCGGCGGCTTTCCCGCGATCCAGTGCCGGAGGAAGTTCGTCGTATCGGCCGGGCGATACCGAGTGAAGCGGAGAAATTCGGCGAACTGCCGGTTCGTCACGGGATATCGATCCATGAAGAACCGCGTGAACGTAATCCTGCGGGATGTGGAATCACCGGGATAGGGCACGGTCTCGTTGGGGCTGAGGAAATTGCGGGACGGTCTGTAGACGAACGTTCCGGCCGGGATCTCGACCATCCCTGGCGGCGCGATCGCTGCGGGCGTCGTTCGCTCCGGCGGCGTCAGCAACCGGGGAATCGCGAGCGGCAGTTCGATGTCCCGCTCGTCCAGCAATTCCGTTCCGTCGAACGCCTGCACGACCACCGTCCCCTCGAATGTGCCGACCGCCTGCAGGAGCGGGATGGTTCGTGCGCCGATCGGATACTCTTTGTGAGGAGTGTGATACGATGGATTCCCGGCCCAGACGACAATCTTCGTTCCTGCCGATGCGCCGATCTCCAGTGAGTCGAGCATTCGCCGCACGGAGAGAGTACGCGGCAGCGCCGCAATGCAGTCCACGCCACCCTCCCGGCGTGTGTCGAGCCACGCGCGGTTGAATCCGTCGGTTGTCGCGGAGATCCAGATGCGACCGTCGATCGGCGTCGGCTGAAGCTCGCGGTGATTCCACAGACTCACATAGTGGCGCTCGGAATCCGCCGGAACCTCGAACAACGGTCCGTTCCATCCCTCCGGACGGAGACTGTACACCGTGTAGATGGTCTTGGCGGGCGTCGGCCAACGGTTGACCCAGATGCTGTCGGCCCGCGTCGGAATCAGCGGCGTCCACTCGCGGCTGAGAAACGCGGACGAGTTCGCCCGGAGGATCTGCGTCGATTTGCCGAGATATGCGAGCTCTTGGTCGATCCAGTCCGGTCGGCCCGGCCGCATGATGTTCAGCTCGCAGCCGTAGCCGTTGAAGAGAGAGATCGCCACTTCCCGGTGAATGCGTCCTTCCGCAAGCTGAATGACACGGAAGATCGCAAACTCCGGCTTGATGAGTTTATTCAGGTTCAACGGCGGCGGAAGAGAGATCGCGTCGTGCACTCGACCCGCGACGATGCCGGGCATGTCCTTGGGCACCGCCATGCCCTCGCTGTAGAGGATGACGCCGGGCTTCACGCTGTCGGCCGCCGCCTGAAAGGCTCTGCTCGATTCCCCCCACGTGTCGAGCACGACACCATCCGCATCGATCGCACGGAGCATCCGGGTGAGCCCGGCCAGATGATCCTCCATCCGCGTGCTTTCGTCCCACGGATTGTAGGAGATGAAGTAGCGGGTGCCGCGCGACTGAGCGAAGTGCGCCTGGCGACGCAGCTCCGGAAGTCCGCCCGGCAGATCGCGGTACATGTCCCACTGATTCCGGGGATCGAGACCGAGACGCGGCCACGTCGGCCAGATCATGTGGGCGTCCCACACGCCGATGAGGTGATCGTACTTGCCGAGAAATGCGTCGAAGCCGGAGCGATGCGCAAGGGCATCGTAGTACTCGCGGTCCCACGCGAACTGGAGAAGAAGAAGATAACTGTGCCGGATCCACTGAAGATCGGACCGGTCGAACAGTGAGTTGTCAAAGGAGGCACGATCGTAGATCCAGCGGTCGCGGAAGACAAGGCGCAGTCCGTCATGCCAGTCGCCCGCGTGTTGTGCGGCGTGCAGCGAGTACTGCACCGATCCGCCGGGCTGCAGGATCGTGAAGAAGCGCCGCTCCTCGGCATTCGCCGAACCTGTGCGGCGTGCGACCGCAGCAAGACTTTGACCATCGCCTGCCGGCGCATCGCAAAATCCCATCTCCCACGCGTCGTCCGGCAAAACCACACCAACCGGACCCCGTCCGGGAATGAACAGGTGCGACCGGCTGAGCCGGTGGTTGTAGTCCGACGGTCCCCACGACTTGATGAAGGCCCGTTCCGGCGACTCGCCAAGCGGCACCACGTTCCCCACCCGGGTCTTCGCGCCGGACGGATTTTCGATCGTGAGAGAGGCGGTCCAGTCGCCCGACGCCGCCGACGCCACGCGGAACCATCCTTCGATGCGTCCCCCCAGATCCCAATGGAGACTGTCGCCGTCGCTGCGGATGCGCGCGTTGGACGATGAGAGGATCGTATCGTTCACTTCAACGGAGAAGAGCGGAAGGATCTGCGCGAACCGGTGTTCAGTTCCGCTCGAGGCTATGAAGCCGGAGACGGACAGTCCATTTGTCGTGTCCACGGTCAGCGCTGTTCCAACCTGTGCGCGAGCAGAAGCCGTCAGCAGCACGGCGCAAGTGACAATGGCACGGGCCTTCGCGCCGGTTGGTCCGCTTCTCGCCTTCATCATCCTTCTCCTTTCTTCCGACTACTCAGCCACCAGGCGCATCATCGCGGCGATCATTCCGGCCCAGATGTACACCTGGTGGTATCCGCCCCACTGATCGTCGGGACTGTAGAATTCCCAGAATGTATGATCGTTCTTCAACTGCGCGATCATATTCGCGGCGACGTGATCCACAAGTTCCTTCGCCTCCGCACGATAGCCGTAATCCAGCAATCCGCGCTCGATCAGGTAGTTCCACTCCACCCAGACCGGTCCGTTCCAGTACCCCTCGGGATTGTAGTAGAGATCGTCTGCGGCAAGTGACGGGACCCCGTAGCGACGCCAGAACCTGCTCGTGTCGGTGAGAACGTCGACCAGGCGCCGGGCGCGAACCGAGTCCGCAACGCCCGCCCAGAGCGGGAGAAATCCGATGATCTCCCGGCGCTTCAGATCCCCGGCATGTTTGAAAGAAAAGGAATGCTCCTTCTTCGTCACATGGTAGTAGAATCCCGTGGAGTCATCCCAGAAGACAGAATTGATCTTCCGGCTGCGCTCATCCGCATCTTCTGTCCATCGCGTGGCCTCATCCGGCTTGCCCAGCTCGCCGGCCATCGATGCGAGTGATCGCGCTTCCTTCACGAGCATGCAGTTGAGGTCGAGCGCTTCGAATTCATCCGGCGGACCGACCTGATCCCACACGGCCACTCGCGCATCACGCACGCTCTCGAGCACTCCGTCCCCTCCCCACTCGCACAGTCCGTCCCCGTCGGCGTCACGATGGCCGACGTAATAGCGATAGAATCGCGCGGACGACTCGTACATTTCTTCCAGGAATGTCCGGTCCTGCGTGATCTCGTAGAGTTCCCAGTTCGTCCACGCGTACCACGGCGCGGAGGTCGTCCGCTGACCATTGGTGGGGATGGTCTCGTCCAGGTATGGCCCGGTGCGATAGTTGATGTATCCGTCAGGCGCTTGCCGCTCACGGTACACGCGCTGCGAATTCATCGCGGCTGTCGGATCCATCAGCGCGTAGGCGAGCATGGAGAGACTTTCGTGAAACACCTGTCCCCCGTGTCCCCAGCCCCACTGCGGCTCACGCGAAAACACGTAGTAGTTGAAATGAGATTTGCCCTCGGGAGGAAGCATCACCTGTCGCATCAGCGTGAACGCGCCGGTGTACAGCAAGGACTTGCCAGGATCGGCCGTGCGCAAGGGAGGGACTTTTGCCATCAACTGGCGGTCAGCTGCCGCATACGATGCCAGATCGGTATGAAGCAGCCCGGTGCATTGCTGCAACAGCACCGCGGCAGAATCCTCCGGGCGCCGCACTCCCCGGACGATGCGCAGCTCTACGCTCGTACCGGGGACAATACGAAACGTCTTCGCCATCGAAATGACCCGCACAAGGTCCTTCGCATCCCCCTTTACCTGACCCGGATATTTCACGTCCGTCAGGAAATCACTTCCTTCGATATTGTTCACCTCGTTGGAATGTGCACTCCCGCGGCCGTCGCGATTCACAGCCACGACCACATAGCCGAAGACCTTCCCGTCCGGCAGATTCTTGTCCGTGAAGAACGGATGCGTGATGCCGTCGCCCAACAGGTCGTACTCTCCCGACGACAGATAGTCGCGGCGGTACACCCGGTATGTCACGTCGGGCGGACCCGGCCTCCAGTAGAGACGAAGTTCCGTCCCGCTTCCCCAGATGTCCCGACGAACCTCGCGCGGGGGCTCCGGCGCCGATCCGGATTCCAGCCGAACGTCCTGTCGAAGATCGTGGATCGCCGACGTATCGCCGACAACCGCACGGATGACACTTTCCTCTCCGGTTGCCTCGCACCGAACATGGATCGTGAAATGCTCGCCGGTCTTCAATCCCTGAAGATTCGCAAGCTCGACCCCGTAGTAGCCATAGTCAGTGATATTGCTCTCCGCGCTTCCCCACCGCGGCGCGCTTTCCGTCAGCATCCGACGCGCATCGTCGTCCGGCATGACGGTGAGCGTTGTGACCGTCGGCCGATGCCGACAGGGCTCACCGCCGGCGTGAACGATGCGGCCCCAAACCAGAAATCCCTGCTTCCGGTCGAGGGCAAACTCCTGAGGGATCTGCACGTCCCCCCAACGATAGCTCAGGAAGCTGCCGCACCGGTCCGCCGTATCCGACATCAGGAAGATATCATGCACATCCTTCACGTACGGAATGGCGTGCTCCACGGTCCAATCGTCCGGGAGCTCCTCGTGTGAAAAGGCGAAGCCGTTCCCCGCCGCGAGTCGTTCGACCCTGGTGAATGCCCGGTACGAATTGCGGAGGAACGGAAGGACCTCCACCGAGACCACGCTCGAGCGTTCGTTGCGGATGATCAGATGCTGCACCGCCAGATGCGAGCTGTGGACGAGGAATGTGGCATCGACGCGGAGAGAATCGAACGGAGAGAAACGGTATTGAACCAGATCAGGGTATGACGCCGTCAGAATGGGCGGTCGCGCAAGATCCTTGACGGCTTCCACATACCGGGGGCCCATCCGGAAACCGAGGCACCAGTCACCGGCATTGTCGGTGGTGAATGCCGGTGCGAGATCGGGATCCGAAAACCGGAAATGATATCCCTCGTCCAGCGTGAATTCCGAACGCTCCGGAGCGGCGGCGTACGTCGTGTATACCGGCGAATCCGCCGTCATGTCACGCAGCGCGCCGGACGAGTCCGGGGTCTGCGCGATTGCGACCAGTCCGAGGCTGCCGAGCAACCACCCGGCGACAATCATCATCACCGATTGGATCGCATGGACCATTTGTGGCAGCGTCACTGTCCGTCGGGGAACCGCGGAACACCGTTGGCAACGCTCAGTTCCAGCTCCCATGTGAGTTCTCCGTCCGGTGCGACAACCGAATGTTCACCACGCCGCATGGCTTCCGCGAGCGAGTCGGGACGTCCCGTGCCGGGCTCCAGAGCGACGGTCAGATGGCCTGTTGCTCCGGCATTGGGCCAGCCGCCATAGCAGAGCCATACGCCGAGGTAAGGCAGTTTCCCCGCATCGAACCGGAAGACGATGCTCCGGTCCGCGCCCGGATCGTACAACGCTGCTGAGCCGTTGCGAAGACGATCCGTAAAGAACTTCACCGCCCGGCGCACACGGGGATCCGGAACGACCGAATAGTCGACGGTCGGCTGTTGCGGATCGAGGAACGGCCACGATCGTCGATCGCCCAGTCTGCCGAGGTAATCGTTCGAGCTCCAATTGATCAGCACATCGCGGACGTCGCCGGGGAGTACGACCCTGTGGCCGGGGTGAACGATCAGCAGCGGGTGCCCCGCCCAGAGAAACGGCATGGGCTCCGGTGAGAGATTCACCACGCGGTATGACAACACCGCCGATCTGCCGTTCAGACGAATCCGCCGTTCGAACTGATACGGCCACTGAGCACCGCTGAGCGTGCAAAGGACGTCATCGCCGTCGGAACGCCAGTTCCACGATCTGGACCACAATTCGCCATGGTCGGGCAGATCCCAGCCGGACGAAGGCATCGCCGCCGGCATGCATCGGCAGGCCTCGATCGTCGGGAAGCATTCATCAAAACCGCTCGTATCATACGCTTCGTATCGGGCGCCCGCAAATGCGCGCGCGTACGGAGGGCTCGGACGCTGCGGGGGAAGGAGAAGTTCGCGGTCGCTTTCGAGATCCTTCAGCGAGATGATCTTGGCGCCGATATCGGGAAGGATTTGCAGCTGCAGGTGCTTGTCGCGCAATTCCACGCACGGAAATCCGTGGACCGTACGGTGTTCGACGCGTCGGCGTTCCTCGGGAGGGTTGGCCGTTGGCATGCTCACGTCACCGGACGAGAATACCCGGCTGCGGATACGACTTCCCGTTCAGGGTGACGTCGATCATCGGCCAGCCGTCGGAGATGGTCACAACCTCGCAATGATCCTTGAACGCGATCATCGTGTCTTCCACTTTCGCACCGGTGATCGTCGGATTCCATGCGAACGGCTGACGGTCCTGCACCACCTCGGCAATGCCCGGGTAGATGACGTACTCGCGATCATCGTATCCGATGGCCCCGCCCTGGTGGTGCTTCATCCACTTGCCTTCATATCCCGCATCGGCGTACCATTGCTTGCACTTTTCGAAGATCGACGCACAGAATGCGCCGGGGACGGTTGCCTCTTCGTAGTGTGCCATCACCTCGGCCGACTTCCGGACTTTCGTCGCAAGTTCATCCGGCAATGGACCGAAATGCACGAACCGCGTCACGGCGACGGGCATGCCCCATTTCTCCGCAACGACATTCACCATCGCGTAGTTCTTCAGAATGGCGCCGGCGGGAAGCGCGTGGCGGTACTTCGCGATCCGCTCGTCCGCACCGATGAGAAGGACCGTGGGCATGATGCCCCGTGCCCGGAGCGCATCGGAGGTAAGCGCTTCGATCTCGAATTCCGACATCCCCGGCTCGATGGCGCGGCACACTTCCGCGACCGCTTCGGTCGTCTGCTTGCCAAGCCACCGGTAGCGCTTCAGCTCACCGTCCGTAAATGAATACCGCAGTTCCTTGAACCGGTCGCCGATAGCCACTGTTCCGGGGAACGTTGCGTCGCTTCCGATCGTGCCGTTACCGGCGACCGAGCGCAGCACCTTCTCCCGCACGTCCGTGACGGGATTGGCTTCGTACCACGGGTATTGGAGCAGCGTGTAGCCGAGTTTTCCGAGGGATTCATCCATCAGCCGCGGACCTTCACTCCCGCTGCAGATTACGTACTTCTTCCCCCCCCGGAGGATGAGCAGCGACGCGGCGCCCACGTCCTTGTTGAGGACGATCTGCGTATTGGCGGTGCCGGCAGTGATCCAGTAGACATTGCGGACCTGAGTGAGGAGAATACCGTCAAGGTGCTGCCGCTCGAGATACGCTGCGATCCGAGCATCCTTCTCGCCAATCTCGGCCCTGATCTCTTCGTCAGTGTTCACGACGGCGGGATTGCCCGTCCATTCCGGGACGAGCCGGCGTTGCTGCGGCTGACAGCTGAGAAGCGCGAACAGCGACAGAGAAAGAAGTACGGGACGGATCTTCATGCGAACTCCTGCGACTGGTGGGGCCGAGGTCGGAGTCCTCCGTCGGGAGGCGGAGGACTTGTTAGCGTTAACAGTCGATGGAGTATAACGCTGCGGGCAGAAAGATGCAAGCGCTGTCTTTGTCCCGCTTTAAACGCGTGCCGCTAGCGCTTCGTCGCCGGAGCGATGCGCTTCGCGAGTTCCTTTGCGGTCGGCGGCTTCCAATCGGATGACGCCGAGGCCCCCGGGATGACCACATACACGTCCAGGCTCTTCCCCTTCGCAAGGGAAAAGTCGTATGCAGCCGCACCCGAGACCATTCCGCCGATGTGAAATGCGGCCTGATCCTGCGGCACGATCCCGCGCTCCAGATAGGCAGTGATGTCGCCGTTGCTGAGCGGCGAAATGCCGGCCTTCGCGGGCTTGCCCACCGGATAGATCCATGTCGATCCATTCACGTCGAAGCGTCCACGGCCGAAGGCCATGCGCTGCAGTCCCTTCCCTTCCGGCTGCGCGGACCCGATCGGAAGTCCGAAGGGTCGAACGGTGAGAAAGAGTTTTCCGCTCTGCTTCGCGGCGCTGGCATTCTGCACTTGGTACCGGAGTACCAGCATCGACACGCCGCCCGACCGATGGTATGCCGGAGTGACCGTCAGTTTCACTCCCTTGAAGCTCATCGTAGTTTGCAGCTTCCCCGCCGTGTCGAGACGCCGGCTTGCATCGGCCCATGTCAACAGCTGCTTGCGAACGTACAGGAAGGGTTCGATGGCCCCGGGGAGTCCGGAAGGATAGGCACTCCCTTCATCGGAAAGGCGAACTGCCTGTCCGCTGGCGCTGTCCGTCAGCACTCCAAGTGCAGGCGTCTGCCCGACCAGCGCTCCCGGGAACAGCCCTTTGCGGGCATCCGCAACCAGTCGCGCTTCGTACGGCGCCGGCGTCCTGGTCACATCCTCTGAGAGCACGTCAATCGACTGCAACACCAACGGACCTTCGGTCTGCGGCTCCTTGCATTCCACGAGAATGGCTCGTGTCCGTTGATGCGGGATTACGATCATCCGGTCACCGCCGAAGGCATTCTTTGAGCTCGCCGCCGGCTGCCATTTGCGCCCGTCCGACGAAGTGTACACGATCGTTTCGCCCGGATACGCACGGGAATCCCAGCGCAGGATCACGCCACCCACCTCGCGATCTCCGCCGAAGTTGAAGCTGATGTAGTCTGTGCTCCCGCGCTTCGGCACACGCATGATCGGGGCTACGGTACCGTCCACCCGGACGGAATCCCGCGTGAAGCCGTGCACGTCGCGGGTGGCGTGAACGAGGATCGCTTCGGCGCCGAACGAAGGGAGGGAAAGGATCAGTGTCAGCGCAATGGTCAGCACGTTGGTTCGCATCGTCATTCCTTCATCACATGAGTACTAGTACTTTAAACACAGACTAATTCGCGTTCGTTTCATTCACCTGTTCAGCGCCCGGGAGCGGCAATCCGGATCGCCGCCGAGCCGAGGTGAATCGTGCGGTGCGTCGTGCCATCGGCCCACGCCTGCGGAAGCATCGGGCGGAGGCTGAAGGCCGTCGTTGGCCGCAGCCGGATCTCTCGGGCCGGATCCATCTGGCGCACCAGCAGCCAGCAATCCGCTTCGCCGTTCCAGGCGGCACCGGAATTCCCGGCGGCGTACTGGATCGTGCAGCGATGCTTTCCCGGAGGCAACGAGACCGTGGACCAGCGTGATCGGCTTTCCGCATTGCCGTTGCGGACGTCGACACTGCGTCCGTCGACGATCGCGCGAATGACCGGAGCGTTCTTCGCTTCCCCCGCCGGACCGGTGGAGAGGATGGCGAGCATCGCATCCGGGCAGTCCGGCGGGATCTCAACCGTTGCCTCGAAGGAATACTTGCCGGCCGGCGTCTGGTCCTGCCGGACGGAACCCGACAGCGTGCGCGCCGATTCCTCACGCACATCACGCACCAGTTGCGCAAGGGACTGCTCCGCAGCGGCCGCACCGGCCACCAGCCGGGGATTCAGCAGCTTCACCTCCGAATCCGCCGACCGGAACCGGAAGACGTACTCGCCGGACCTCGCGATCGTCTCATCGAAGACCGCACCCGCCAACAGCGGCGCCTTTGCCTCCTGAAGAGGATAGAGCTCGTAGATGGCGGTTTCATATCCGTCCAGCGGCAGTTCGACCTTTTCCCCTTGCGCATACAATTTGGGCGAGACCCAGCGGTCCGGGTAAACGCGCTCGATCACAAGATCATGGGCGCCGGCCGTCATTCCCAGGGTCGTCGTCAGGTCGACGTTGAGCGTTTGGGGGATGATGAACGGATTCCGCGCCGCCAGGATCGCCCGCGAGCCGGCGCCATGGAAGTACCCGTAGGCCTCCCGTCTGAGCGGATTGCCTCCGATCATATCCGTGCGCATAAGCGTCGGGAACCGATCCCGGGCCCAGAGGAGCGATTCGCCCAGCACGCGCCATTCGCCTTCACTCAGGATATCCGGCGAGACATACAACTCATACATCGCAATACCCCGCGCGACATACAGGACGACGTCGTCCGCGAACTTGTCGAGCGATTCTTCCGGACTCCCGAGCAGCTCCAGCTTTCCCTTGATGATGCCGTGTGTCATCAGATTCGACATCGGGAACCAGAGGTCCTTCTGCCGAAAATCGTCGTAGAGCACGAAATCGCGGTACGTGATGGCGGCGTCGCGGTCGCTGATGGACGGCACGTCCGCATAGCCGTAATCCTCTCCCTGCATCCAGATCGTGTTCGCGTACTGCACCCACCACGGACTGAGCCACGTGCCGGAGGTGATGTTCAGGAACACCGCCGGATTGACCGCGCGGACATCGCGGCAGAGAGTGACCACCGAATCCATGATCGCCGTCCGGGAGTATACGTCGATCGGATGCCCGTGATCCGGCTCGCTGCAGGAGAACTGAATGCCATCCCATTTGAAATACGTGACGCTGTCGTCGCGGACCATGTCCGTGACGCGGCGATCGAGGAGCGCATGGTAGTTCTTCCCTCCGACACACATCTGATCGCCGACAATCTCATAGCCGTGCTCTTTCATCCAGCCGATTCGTTGACGGTGGAAGGAGTATCCTCCGGTGGGACCGTACCAGATGCCGAGCCCCGTCCCCGAGGTTGCAAGGTCCTCCGCAAGGGGCTTGAGACCGTTCGGCCATTGCGCGGCGCGAAGCTGCCAGTCGCTCTTGTACACGTCCCAGCCGTCATCGAGAACGAACGCATCGAGGCGGATGCCGTATTTGTGCATCATCTTCGTGCGCAGCAGCTCCGCCATCGCCCGTGACGAGCGCTCGCTCATGTAATTCTCGGGGGGAACGCGCGGGTATTCGGGGGAGCGAAGGTCGTACCACGTATTGTACAGCGTGAACGGCCGGGGTGCGGCTATCTGAATATCGTCCACGTACTCGAAGAAATGTCGCTTGACGTTCGCATCGGGCGTCAATCCGACCACCGCCGTTCCGCTCTCGCGCCATTCGCCTCTAATGCGATGTCCGACATCTACCCCGCACCGGACGAGTACGCCCGAAGTCCCCGATACCGACCGATTCTCCCCGACAGGATTCTCCAGGCCAAAGAACGCGCCGCCGGTGCCCAGGCGTACGGCGATCGGCTGTCCGAAGCCGCCGGCATGGATCACGTCTTTCACGTCGCTGCAGATGAGATTCAGCGGCCAGAGCTGACGGAGGAAATGATGGCCGAACGACGTATCGCGCACGGCGATCGAACGACGACAGTAGTTCTTTCCGGCAGGCAGCTCGTAGACGACGCGCAGCAGGATGGGATGCTGATCCCCTTTCATCAGAATTTCAAGCTGTCTTCCGCCGTCCGGCAGGTTTGAAATCTCCGCGCGCTCGACGGCGAAGAATGCTTTCGTCAGCGCAACGGGATTCTCGGCGTTGTTGATCGTCCCCGGCGCCTGCCAGTCGGTGAACATCACGTTCACCTCAAAGTCGGCGTCCGTTGCAAGCGTGACGGCGGGTCGGCTTCCGTTGCGCAGCAGTTCCTCTCGATCTCCGGCAATTGCCTGCCCGCGAGTCTCGACCGTCACGCGCAGTACGCCGTTGTCGATCACATAGGAACGCACGCCTTCGGTCGCTGTCGTTTGAGCAGCGGCTGGCGGCGTCGCGCACAGGACGATCGCCGTGATGAGCGACAGACACACGGTTCGCAGCTTCCGGCGCATGAAACCGGCTGTGGCGCAACGCGAAGCACGGATCACGCTCATGTTTCTCTCCTCAGCCGCCCGTTGCACGCGGCGCGGATTCTGAGTATATTGGAGTGGTTTTGCACCCATAGCTCAATTGGATAGAGCATCAGACTTCGGATCTGAGGGTTGAGGGTTCGACTCCCCCTGGGTGCACAAGTTCCGGCCCTGCATCAGACTTTGGACTTGAGAGTTGGTGGTTACCCGCCAAATCACGTGGCGGGCAGATCCGCCTGCCGGTGAGACACAGCTTGGGGCAGGCGGGGCTCCCTCAGAGTGCACAGCAATGCGATTCGGCCCGCAGCATCTCGCGCGGGCCGTGTTGTCTGCGAACCGGTCAATGACACTGTCCCATGACGACGTATGAACGCTGGATGAAGCAGGCGCTCCGCGAAGCGCAGCGCGCTGCCGAACTCGATGAAGTGCCGGTCGGCGCCGTCGTCGTTCATGACGGACAGATCATCGGCCGCGGCTACAATCAGATCGAGCGACTCAAAGACCCCACCGCCCACGCCGAGATGATCGCGATAACGGCAGCGGCAGCTCACCTGCAATCCCGCCGGCTGGAAGACTGCACGCTCTATGTCACGCTCGAGCCGTGCCCAATGTGCGCCGGGGCAATCGTACTCGCCCGCATTCCCACGCTTGTGTTTGCCGCCTACGACCCCAAAGCCGGTGCGGCCGGCACCCTCCACAATATTGTCGAAGACAAGCGGCTCAACCACACCTGCCACGTGGTGGCCGGCGTCTGCGACCGCGAAAGCGAAGAGCTGCTCAAACGTTTCTTCGGAAGAGTCCGCGCCCTTCCGCGGAACAACGCCTGAACTTCAGCTCGCGGCCTGCTGAAGCTTGTCCGCGCGGTCGGCCAGCCGGAGCTGTTCCAGCAGTTCATCGAGTGCTCCATCGATCACGCGGTCCAGATTGTACGCCGTGTACCCGATGCGATGGTCCGTCAGGCGGTTCTGGGGAAAATTGTAGGTGCGGATCTTGTCGCTGCGGTCCCCGCTTTTGACCATCAGGCGCCGCGCTTCCGCCACCGACTTGTTCTGCTCCTCCACCTGCATCTCGTAGAGCTTCGCACGCAGCATCTTCATCGCCCGCTCGCGATTCTGGAACTGTGAGCGCTCCTGCTGGCATGCGACGACGATGCCCGTCGGCTTGTGCGTGATCCGGACAGCGGTCTCGACCTTGTTGACGTTCTGTCCTCCCTTTCCGCCCGAACGGTATGTGTCAAACTGAAGGTCGGCCGGATTGATCTCGATTTCCACTTCCTCCACTTCCGGCAGCACGACGACCGTGGCTGCGGACGTGTGCACCCGCCCCTGCGCCTCGGTCTCGGGCACACGCTGCACCCGGTGGACGCCGCTTTCGTATTTCATCATGCCGTAGGCGCCCTCCCCCGCCACCGCAAACACGATCTCCTTGAATCCTCCCTTCCCGGTTTCATTCCAGTCGAGAAGATCCACACGCCAGTTCTTGCGTTCCGCAAAGCGCGTGTACATCCGATGAAGATCCGCTGCGAACAGCGCCGCTTCCTCGCCGCCGGTGCCGGCACGGATCTCCATGATGAAATTCTTCGTGTCGTTGGGATCCTGCGGCACCAGCAGGAGCTTGAGCTCTTCCTCGAGCGTGGCCACCTCCTGCCGGAGCGTGTCGAACTCTTCCTGCGCCAGCTTCTTCATCTCGGGATCGTTGGTCGTCTCGAGCAGTTCCTTGCTCCCTTCGAGGTCATGGAACGACTTCTCGTAGCGCCGGCCTGTCCGGATGATCGGCTCGAGGGTACGCAGCTCCTTGCCGAGATCACGGCCGCGCTGCGGGTCTGCAGCGACTGCAGGATCGCTCAACTGCGACTGCACTTCCGCGTACCGTGCAAAGATCTTTTCGAGTTTGTCGAGCATGAGAGATCGGCTCAGGATCGTGCGTCGGACATCGCTTCGGGCGCCGGGGCGAGTGCGTACGCACGGGGATCCGCCAGACCGAGGGCACACTTCAGCGCGACGACCGCGACTTCGATCTGCGATGCGTCGGGTTCTTTTGTGGTCAGACGCTGCAGCCAGAGCCCCGGAGCGATCAGCAACCGTCCCCACCACGTCGTGGTGTGTTTGGCGGAGAACCGGATCACCTCGTACGCCGCTCCCGCCACGATGGGAATGAGCGGGATGTGGACAGCCAGACGGACCGGCAGTGAGATGCCGCCGAGGATGGCGATGAGGACGGCGTCGAGGAGCGCAAAGAGGACGATCGCCACCGCCACGACGATGAGCAGAAAACTCGTTCCGCACCGGGGATGGAAGCGGCTGAACGGTTCGACCGACGTCGGCGCCAGATCCGCGCCCAGCTCGAACGCAAAGACCGATTTGTGCTCCGCTCCGTGGTACTCGAAGAGCCGGCGAATGTCTTTCATCGCGGAAATAGCGGCGATGTAGCCGATGAGCATCACGGCGCGAATGAGTCCGGTGACCAGATTGAACGCGACGGCACTCTGCTCAATCGGCAGGAGGTGCGTTGCAAGATAGAGGGGGGCGACAAAGAAGAATCCCACGCCCAGCACAAGGGCGATGATCACGGAGAATGCCACGGCGACGTCGGTCCTGCGTTTCACCGAGGCGCCGGTCGTTCCGTTTCCGCCGGCATGCAGGATTTCTTCGTCCCGCAGCGCCACGTCGGCGGAAAAATTCAGCGATTTGATGCCGAGAACCATCATTTCGATCAGTCCCACGGCTCCCCGGAGGATCGGGACTTTCAGCCACCGGTAGCGACGCGCCAGTGGCCGGTATTCAATCTGGTCCACGACGATCGATCCGTCCCGGCGCCGTACTGCCGTCGCCACGGCGTCCCGGCCGCGCATCATCACCCCTTCCAGCACCGCCTGCCCGCCCACCTGCATCGGCTCGGCGGGATTGTAGTCCGGATTCGTCGGAACCCACTTTTTTTGCTCTTCGTTCAGTCCGCTCACGCTTGCTTCATCCCTTCGTCATCACTAATATACGAAAGAAGTGCAGGGGGAGCAACGGCTGTACCTGCGCCACGACGCATGCTCTCCCGCGGGAGATGCCATGTCCTCCACGATCCATGTGCTGGTACGGTGCTACGCGGAGCTGAACGATCTGCTCCCGCCGGAACTTCGCTTCCGGGACATTACACTCCGCATGCCGACGCCCTGTTCGGTGGCAGATGTGCTGACCGCGGTCGGTACACCGGAATCCCGCGTTGATCTCGTCCTCTGCAACGGCACATCGGTCACATCGGAGGCGAGTCTTGCCGACGGCGATCGTCTCAGCGTCTATCCGGTCTTCGAGACGTTCGATGTTTCGGCCATCACACGCATGCGGGACCGAGCGCTCCGCACCACCTGCTTCGTCGCCGACGTACATCTCGGATCGCTGGCGCGCTTCCTTCGAATGCTCGGTTTCGACACGTTCTACGAGCACACCTGCACGCCGGAGACCCTTGTGGCCGTTTCGGTCAGCGAAGGACGGGTGCTGCTGAGCCGTTCCCGCTCGCTCGTTCGCGACCCGCGCGTGAGCCACTCCCTCTTTGTCGAATCGCCCGATCCGCGCACGCAGCTGATCGGCGTGATGCGTCACCATCACCTCACCTCATCCATTCATCCCTTCACCCGGTGCATCGAGTGCAATAGTCCGGTCGTGCCGATTGACCGTCAGGCGGTTCTGAGCCGGTTGCCGGACTCCGTGCGATCAAGGGACCTTGATTTCAGGATGTGCCGCCGCTGTGACCGCATCTATTGGGACGGGTCGCATGTGGCGCACATGCGAACGTTCATCGATCGGGTGATTGCGGAGGCAGGCTAAGAGGCCGCGGGAGGATCCGGTGGAGAAGCCGGGGGACGGGAGAACCAACCGAGGATCATCTTCCGCGTTGCAGCAATCTCGGCCGCATCGATCACACGGGTGAACCACAGAAGCAGCGGAAACGCGAGGAACAGCGCCAGCTTGAGCGCCAGTCCGGAAGACGCGAGCGGCGGCGGGTTGATCCACTGCAGGATGGCGAACAGGCCGAGCGCAAACGCCATCGTCCGGGTCACTTTCCCCCATTCGTAACGAACAGGATAGAACCGTTGGGAGGATCCGTACATTCCCACGGCCATCACCATGTAGCTGAGCAGCGTCGCGATCGCGGCGCCCATGATGCCCATCCGCGGGATCAGGAACAGATTGGCACCCACGTTGACGGCTGCGCCGGCGCCCGTGATGAGCGGCAGGTACTGCGTCTTCTTCTCCAGATAGACGCCCACCACGAAAACCACGTAGATGCCGGTGAACACGTACGCGAGGAGCACCACCGGTACGATCGCGGTGCCGTCCCAGTATGCCGGCGGAAAGAACTGCCTGCCGAACACCGTCATCCGGACCGCATCCTCGATGAACAACGACACGCCCAGAAAGATCGTCATCATCATCAGAACGAAGTACGTGAAGACGCGCGCAAACAATTCCTTGGCGTCGGGGTCCTTGGCATGCGTCAGGAAAAACGGCCGCCACGCATAGTCGAACATGCCCACGATGAGCATCATGAAGATGCCCAGACGGTAATTCAGCTGGTAGATCCCGAGGGTCGCATCGTTCGTCAGGGCTTTCACGATCGGCCGATCGATGACCTGATTGGCCATGCCGGCCAATCCCGCCGGGATGTACGGAATGCCGAACTTCAGGATGTGCCGGTAGAGATCTTTCGGCAGCGCGAAGGTGATGTTGCGCCGCACGACCGGCACCAGTGCCAGGAAGGTCACCACGGAGGCCAGCAGGTTCGCCAGGAACACCCCCTGCATCCGCATGTGCAACCCCACGATGAGCACCACGTTCAACGTGAGGTTCGTGAAAATATTCAGCAGCTTGATGCCGGCGAACGCGGACGCCCGATGGTCCATCCGCAGCGAGGCGAACGGCACCACGGAGAGCGCGTCGAAGCAGAGGATCCATCCGGAATAGCGCACCAGATCGGCGTGGGATCGTCCGATGCCGATCAGCTCGGCAAGAGCCGGCGCCGTGCCGTGCAGGCCGACGGCAAGCAGAAGAGAACTGGAGACGAGCGAGAAGAACGGGACAGAGAAGTTCTGCCGGCGGTCGCCGATCTCCAGCGAGGCGACGTACCGCATATAGGCCGGCTCCATGCCGTAGCAGAACACCACGAACGCGAACGCGATGTAGGCGTAGACATTCGAAACGACGCCGTTTTCGGCCGGAAGCAGGACGTTCGCGTAGAACGGGACGATGAGGAAATTCAGAAGCCGGCCGGCGATCGTACTGAGGCCGTAGACGGCCGTCTCCTTCCCCAGGCGGACGATCTTCTCAATCATGCGGGGCCGGATCAGCTGCGGACGGGTGATGACGGACGGAAACGGGGACGACTCGGGGAACGCGCACGCCGCTCAACGTCCTTCGGACGATGCCTTCATCGCTTCTTCCATTCCCTGCACGAGAAATGCGGGTGCGCGGGTCGGCTTCCCCGTCGAAGCGGCCAGGAATGAGTGGACCGTGTATCCCTCCACAAGCGGCTCGGGGTCGCCGTCACGCCAGACCTTGTAGTCGATGCGAAAGCGCGCAACCGGGATCTCCGGCACCGTCGTTTCGATCTCGATCAGCTCGTCGTATGCGGCGGACTTGCGGTATTTCGCGTACGCTTCGATGACCGGGATGTGGTATCCGTGCGATTCAATCTCCGGATACGGCACGCCGATCTCACGGAGAAGATCCGACCGTCCCTGTTCGAAGTATTCGAAGTACTTCGCGTAGTACACATACTTCATCTGATCCGTATCCGCATAGCGCACCCGGATCTTTGATCGGTGTTTAAGCATGATCCCTGTGTGGTGGTGATGAGGTCGGCGGACGGCGCATCCGTCCTGTCGTGTACCTATTCTTTCCAGCTTCCCATGGCGCTGAACTTCGCGATGCGCTCCTGCACAAGCTTCTCCGGCTTCACTTTCTTGAGCGCGCGGAGCTCTTCGAGGAGGATCGCCTTCAGCGTCTGCGCGGCCTTCTCGGGATCCCGATGGGCGCCGCCCATCGGCTCCGGGACAATCCGATCGACGATCCCCTGTTCCTTCAGGTCTTCAGCGGTGAGTTTGAGCGCTTCCGCTGCCTGCTCCTTGTATTCCCAGCTCCGCCACAGGATACTCGAGCATGACTCGGGAGCGATCACCGAATACCAGGCGTTCTCGAACATCAGGATACGGTCGCCGACCCCGATGCCGAGCGCGCCGCCGGAAGCTCCCTCACCGATAATCACCACGATGATGGGCACCGGGAGATGCGACATTTCGAGCAGATTGCGCGCGATCGCTTCCGCCTGTCCCCGCTCTTCGGCGCCGATGCCCGGGTACGCCCCCGGCGTATCGAGCAGCGTAATGATGGGCTTGCGAAACTTCACGGCCAGTTGCATGAGCCGGAGCGCTTTGCGGTATCCTTCGGGATTCGGCATCCCGAAATTCCGTTCGATGTTGGACTTGGTGTCGCGTCCTTTCTGATGTCCGACGATCAGCACCGCTTCCTTGTCGATGCGGCCGAAGCCGGCCACGATGGCCTTGTCGTCCGCGAAGTGCCGGTCGCCGTGCAGTTCGGTGAAGTCGGTGGTTATCAGGCGGATGTAGTCCAGCGTGTACGGACGATCGGGGTGGCGGGCCAGTTGAACGCGCTGCCAGCGGGTCAGATTCGAGTAGACCGTCCGGCGCACCTGGTCAACCTTTGCCTCGAGCTTGTTGATCTCTTCCGCGATATCCAGATTGTCCGAATAGCTTCGCATCTCGGCGATCTTCTGCTCAAGCTCGATAATCGGTTTTTCAAAGTCCAGTATCACTCGTGCCATACGTTCCTCTTCGTCACAAGCTCACCGACGGCCATTCGCACCCTGCAGCCAGGTCTTCAACAGGATCTCCAGGTCGAACACGACCGACTGGTTGCGGGCATAATACAGATTGTACTGATCGATCTCCTGCGGTTTCAGATCCCTGCTTCGCTGCAGCTGGACCAGACCCGTGAGGCCCGGCGTGCCCAGAGAAACCGCGGGGCTCTCCGGCAGTCGCACGGACAGCTGAGACATCTGTGCGGGGGGACCGACGAGACTCCTGCGTCCCCCAAGGACGGAGGGTAACGCGCGGAAGAAATCCGGCACGGGCTTGCCTCCCAGCAGAGACCTGACATAAAAAATAGGATATCCCGCGGTCAAGAGCAATCCCGCCCCTGCGAGGTCGAACAGGCGCTTGGCAACGCGATTCCGCAGGCGATGAATGTTGTAGCTGATCTGCACGAGCGCCAGGTCGTCCAGATGATCCACGCTCGCTTTGCCCACGAGCACTTCCAGCGTGGACGGAACCAGGTGAACGGTCGCCGGTGTCGATCGGAGCCGCCCGACCATACCGAGGATCTGGGCGTAGCTCAGCGCCTCCGGCGCAACGATCAGATCGCTGATGCGATAATCGCGCACGATCTTCCCCACATTCTCCAGTGTGCCGAGGATCGGCGCTCCTTCAAGCGTCTCACCCACGCGCCGGTGAGTCACGTCAATGAATCCCATGACCTCATACCCCTTCGCCGGTCGCACCCGGATGCGATGCAGAAGTTCCTGCGCCGCAGCGGTCAATCCCACAATCAGCGTGCGCTTGCCGAACACACTCCCGCGCCCCACCGTGCCGATGCGCGACTTCCAGCGCAGCACCATCCGCCATCCGGGAATCAGGACCAGGCTGAGCAGACCGGAGATGACCACGATCATCCGGCTGAAGGCATACGTCTTGATGAAGGCCGTCAGCGCGGCAATGAGAAGATAGGCCAGCCCGGTGGCCACCATGGCACGCGTCAGCGACATGCGACGGTACGTGTACACGCCCGCAAGCGCCAACTGAAGAATGACGAGCAGAGCCGGCACCACGAACACGGCCGGATAGGCATAAGAGGGATACAGAAACACGCCTCCGCGCCACAGGAATTCCGCCAGCACGAGACTGCCGAAGACCAACACGCCGTCCACCGCCGACATCCAGAGCGGACGCACCAGGTTCCCCAGCCAGGCCGCCAGGGAGACCAACAGGATCGAGAGCCGGAGGATCGCCGCGGTCATAGCCGACGACCCATGATGTTTCTTCACGAACAGGTGCATCGCCGTGTAGAACGTCTGTCCTTCGTCGATGCCGCTCCGCCGTGTGCTTTCCCCTTTGTAGTGAATGATCTTCGTGGAGTGAACGTAGTAAATGAGCCAACCGGCCTGCTGGATCCGGTAGCACCAGTCAAGATCTTCGCCGTACATAAAGAACTGTTCATCGAGTCCGCCCACCTTCTCCAGTGCTTCCCGGCGAATCATCATGAACGCGCCGCTGACCGCATCCACCACATACGTGTCGTCCGGATCCCGATAGGTCAGGTTGTATTGACCGAACAGCCGTGTCCGGGAG
>JAKAJH010000023.1 GCA_021813905.1 Bacteroidota bacterium
GCCGCCATCCGCATGCTGCCGGAAACGATGCGGGACCTGCAGCACCTGCAGCGGATAGTCGAGGAACTTCAGAAGAAATTGTCGGAGCGTTGAGAAGGGAAGAGCATGCTCGTTCAACAGATGACGATCAAACGGCCGGTGTCGATGTCGGGGACCGGACTCCACACGGGCGTTTCCACGACGATGACGTTCAAGCCCGCGCCGGAAAATTTCGGCATCCGCTTCCGCCGGATCGATCTCGACGGCCAGCCGGAGATCCCCGCGGACGTTGACCATGTCGTCGACATGCGGCGGAACACGACGCTCGGGCTCGGCGATGCGCGCGTGCACACCATCGAGCACGTACTCGCCGCCGTTGCGGGGCTGCAGATCGACAACATCATCATCGAGCTGGATAATGCCGAGCCGCCGATCGCCGACGGCAGCGCCAAGCCGTTCGTCGACCTGCTGCTGGAAGCCGGCCTGGAGGACCAGGACGCGCCGAAGGATTATCTCATCATCGATCAGGTCGTCGATTATCAGAACGAAGAGCGCGGCGTGCAGATCGTCGCCCTGCCGACCGACGACTTCCGCATCACCGTCGTCATCGACTACAACAATCCCGCGCTCGGCACGCAGCACACGGGGCTGTTCAATCTCGAAGAAGAGTTCATCAAGGACTTCGCCTCGGCGCGGACCTTCTGCTTTCTCCACGAGGTGGAGGAATTGCATGACGCCGGCCTGATCAAGGGCGGCAATCTCGACAACGCCATCGTCATCGTGGACCGGGAGCTGCCCCAGCAGGATCTGGGGAAACTCACGCAGAAGCTCGGCATCGTCCATTCCGTCATTGTCGGTCAGACCGGCGTGCTCAACGACAATCCGCTGCACTACCGCAACGAGCCCGCGCGGCACAAGCTGCTCGACATGATCGGCGACCTGGCGCTGATCGGCGCACCCATCAAAGCGCAGATCCTCGCGGCCCGGCCCGGCCACGCGGCGAATGTGGAGTTCGCTCGCAAGGTGCGGAAACTGTATCAGCAGAAGAAGCTGATCAAGAAGTACCAGCACGGCAAGAAGGAAGGCGTGGTGTTCGATATCAACGCCATCCAGCGCATCCTGCCGCACCGCTACCCGTTCCTCCTCATCGACAAGATCACCGAGTTTCAGATGGACGAGCGGGTGGTGGCCGTCAAGAACGTGACGCTCAACGAACCGTTCTTTCAGGGACACTTCCCGGGTCAGCCGGTGATGCCGGGCGTGCTCGTGGTGGAAGCCATGGCGCAGGCCGGCGGCGTGCTGCTGCTGAACGGATTGGAGAATCCCGGCAACAAGCTGGTCTTCTTCATGTCGATGAACAATGTGAAGTTCCGCAAGCCCGTCGTCCCGGGCGATCAGCTCGTCCTGGAAGTTCGCATGATGAGCCGCCGCGCCAAGGTCATTCAGATCCGCAGCGAGGCGTTCGTCGACGGGGCGCTCGTAGCGGAAGGCGAATTCACCGCGGCGATCGTGGACCGCGAAGACGGAAGGGCGCGCGCCGCAGAACGCGCGTCCGGGACTCCGGTCGCCAAATCCAAAGACTGAGTGCGTGCCCCATGCCTGTGACGATCGATCCGAAAGCCGTTGTTCACCCCAACGCCCGGCTCGGCGCCGGCGTCACCGTCGGTCCGTTTGCGGTCATCGAAGATGAGACCGAGATCGGCGACGGCACCATCATCGGTGCACACGTGGTTGTGCACCGCTGGACCCGGCTTGGCACGGAATGCCGCGTTGCCCCCTTTGCGTCCATCGGCGGTGCACCGCAGGACCTGAAGTACAAAGGGGAGAAGACCACCCTCACTGTCGGCGACCGGTGCGACATCCGGGAATACGTCACGCTCAACCGCGGGACGCACGAGACCGGCGAGACGATCATCGGCAGCAACTGTATGTTCATGGCGAATACGCACGTCGCGCACGACTGCCGCGTGGGCAGCGACTGCATCCTCGCCAACAACGTCGCCCTCGGCGGACACGTGCATCTCGGCCACTGGGTCATCATCGGCGGATCGACGCCGGTGCATCAGTTCTCGCTCGTCGGCGACCATGCGATGGTGGCCGGCGGCTATCGCGTTACCAAGGACGTCCCGCCGTATATTCGTGCCGGACGGGAACCGCTCGCCTTCGAAGGACTGAATGCGATCGGTCTGCGCCGTCGCGGATTCAAGCCCGAGACGATCGGCATCATCGAGCGGGCCTACGAACTTCTTTATCAGTCTCATCTCAATGTGTCGCAGGCGGTGGAGCGCATCCGCGCCGAAATGCCGTCGACCCCCGAGGTTCAGAATATCATCGGCTTCATCACGTCGAGCAAGCGCGGCATCATCCCCGGGCATACGCATCGGAGCGCGTGACGAGCACATCATCCCCAGAATGGCAGTTCGAGAACACCGGGCTTCGGTCCGGTGTTTTCAATATGGAGCATGACGTCGCTCTTGCGGAGCGACTTCTGAGCGGAAGCGGCGCTCCGACGGTGCGCCTGTACGGTTGGGCTCCGCCGGCCATCTCGCTGGGGTGGAATCAGTCGGCGGAGGAAGTGGATGAACCGTCGGCCGCCGCAGCCGGCATCGACATCGTCCGTCGCCCGACGGGCGGTCGCGCCATCCTGCACGCCGACGAGTTGACCTACAGCGTGATCATGCGCGTCACGGGCAGGCACGTGCTGGCGGTCTACGATGAGATCAGCCGCGCGCTGGTCACCGGCCTGCAGCGGCTCGGCGCCGACGTGGCCATCGAAAAGTCGCAACCGCACTTTCCGTCCCTGTATCGCGAGGCGTCCGCGGTGGCCTGCTTCTCAAGCTCTGCACGGTACGAGATCAAGCACCACGGCCGCAAGCTGGTCGGCAGTGCGCAACGGCGATATGCCGCCGCGGATGGATCGGAAGTCGTGCTGCAGCATGGATCCATTCTTCTGGGGCCGGACCATCTGCGCATGGTGGAATTTCTGCGCTGCTCGGATGCGGTGCGGAATCGTCTGGCCGAAGATCTTCGGGCACGGACGACCAGTCTCTCGGAGATCCTCGGCCGTCCGGTCCCGTTCGCGGAAGCGGCCGACGCCGTCCGCACGGGCTTTGAAACGTCCTGGGACATCCGCTTCACCGGGGTCACGTCCACGCGTCTCTCATCCGCACAGGTGGTCGCATGAAGATCTCCACAACAACATCAGGGCCGAAGCGGATCACCACGAAGGTGATCGCGTCGATGAAGGACCGCCGACAGCCCATCGCCTGTCTGACGGCCTATGATTTCATCACTGCGCGGCTGCTCGACCAGGCGGGCATCGATCTGATCCTCGTCGGTGACTCTCTGGGAATGGTCTTCCAGGGACATGAAACGACGATCCCCGTCACGCTGGACGAGATCATTTACCACGCGAAGACCGTGGTCCGTGGCGTTGATCGGGCGATGGTCATTGTGGATATGCCGTTCATGTCGTACCAGGCGAACGACGAGGAAGGATTCCGCAACGCCGGCCGGATCATGAAAGAGACCGGTGCCGGGGGCGTGAAGTTCGAAGGCGGCGAGCGCATCGCCCGTCTCGTCCGCAAGACGGCGGAGGCCGGCATCCCGGTCGTGGGGCACCTCGGGCTGACGCCGCAATCCATCCATCAGTTCGGCGGGTATACACCGCGCGGCACTACGGCAGCGGAAGCACGGCAGCTGCTGAAGGATGCGAAAGCGCTCGAGCAGGCCGGAGCGTTCGCCGTTGTGCTCGAAAAGATACCGGCGACTCTGGCGGCGCGCGTCACGCGTTCGCTTTCGATCCCCACGATCGGCATCGGCGCGGGCGTACACTGCGACGGGCAGGTGATCGTCGTGGCGGACATGCTGGGCCTGTACGAAGAGTTCCAGCCGCGGTTCGTGCGCCGGTACGCTCAGCTCGCCGAGACGGTCCGCGCGAGTGTCGGCAACTATGTGAACGATGTCCGGAACCGGAAATTTCCGAATGAGAAAGAAAGCTACTGACGCGGTGCCGCGACGGCGCGGAACAGCGGCGCCGAAACGGCCGCTCACCATCCTCGCCTGCAACGACGACGGGATCGACGCGCCGGGGTTGTACGCCCTGGTGCAGGAGCTGAAGAAGATCGGCGACGTCACGGTCGTGGCGCCCGACAAGCAGCAAAGCGCGGTGGGACACGCGATCACGATGCACTACCCGCTGCGTGTCAAAGAGTTCAGGAAGGGCGGCAAGTTCTTCGGTTACGCGGTGCAGGGAACGCCCGCCGATTGCGTCAAGCTCGCCGTGAAGGCGCTGCTGAAGCGTCGGCCGGATCTGGTCGTGTCCGGCGTGAATCACGGTGCGAACACGGCGATCAGCATCATCTATTCCGGTACCGTATCTGCCGCGACCGAAGGGACGATTCTGGGCATTCCGTCGATCGCGGTCTCGCTGACGACGTACGCGCCGGCCGATTTCCGCGTGGCCGCGCGGTTCGCCCGCCGGCTCTCCGAAGTCGTCATGAAGAAGTCGCTTCCGGGCGGCGTCCTTCTCAATGTGAATGTGCCGCACCTGCCCGAGAAGGAGATCCGCGGCGTGATCGTAACGCGGCAGGGCAAAGCCGTGTGGAACGACACATTCGACCTGCGGCGCGATCCGAACAACCGCGAGTACTACTGGCTGACCGGCGGACTCGAAGAGATCGATCGCGAGCTGGAGTTTGACCAGGCGGCCGTGCGCAATCACTATATCTCCGTCACTCCCATCCACTACGACCTGACCGACTATACGATGCGGGAGGCGATGAAGCGATGGGGGATCGAGAAGCTGAAATGACATTGCAGCGGACACACCCGCACGGGACCGGTGCCGGATGTCGACGCCACTGATGCAGCAGTATCGGCAGGTGAAGGCGAAGCATCCGGACACAGTGCTTCTCTTTCGCATGGGGGACTTCTTCGAGACGTTCGAAGAGGACGCTGTGATCGCCTCACGGGTGCTGGGCATCGTGCTGACCCGCCGGGGAAACGGCGCCGCCGGTGAAGTGCCGCTGGCCGGATTTCCGCATCACGCCCTCGAAGCCTATCTTCCCAAACTCCTCCGTGCCGGTCACCGGGTCGCCATCTGCGAACAGCTCGAGGACCCGAAGCTCGCGAAGGGCATCGTCAAGCGCGATGTTATCGAAGTGGTCACTCCGGGCGTCTCCTTTTCCGACAAGGTCCTCGATCAGAAGCAGAACAATTTCCTCGCGTGCGTTGCTCTGCCGTCTCCGCTGGCCACTGGCGCCGATGTCGTCGGCTTCGCGTTCGTGGACGTTTCGACGGGCGAGTTCGGGGTCAGCGAGGTTCCGCTGCGCAATCTGGCCGAGCAGATCGTGACCCTGCAGGCGCGCGAGATCCTGGTGCAGAAGCGCGACGCCGATGCTGTGAAGAGCATTCTGAGCGATCGCTTCCAGGGACTTGTGTCGCGTCTCGACGACTGGATCTTCAACGGAGACTACGCCTACGAGCTCCTGGTGAATCACTTCCGGACCCAGTCGCTGAAGGGATTCGGTATCGAGGGGATGACGGTGGGCCTGCTCGCGGCCGGGGCTGTCATGAATTACCTCAACGAGACCCAGAAGGCGAACCTGCCGCACATCCGCAAGATCACGCCGTTCGACATCGGCGAATTCATCGTCCTCGATGCGTCCACGAAGCGGAATCTGGAGATCACCGCGTCGATGGCGGGACAGTCCGACGGCACGCTGTTCTCGGTGATCGACCACACGCTGACACCGATGGGGGGGCGAATGCTGAAGCAGTGGGTGAATCGTCCGCTCAAGACGCTGGAGCCGATCCGGAAGCGGCTCGACGCGGTGCGGGCGTTCGTCGGGTCGGCGCCGCTGCGCCAGAAGGTTCGCGAGGATCTTGCGCAGATCGGCGATCTCGAACGGCTCGTGGGCCGCATTGCGACCGGCCGCGCGAATCCGCGCGAAGTCGCGCAGATGCGCATCTTCCTCGAACGTATTCCCGCCGTGCGGGTTGATCTCGCACCTGCCACCGTGGAGCTGCTGCAGGATTCGGTTGCCGCGCTCGATCCGCTGGAGGACATCGTCCAGACCATCCGCCGCGCGCTCGAGGATGATCCGCCGCTCTCGCTGACCGACGGCGGCGTGGTTCGTGCGGGATTCAGTGCCGAACTGGACGAGATCCGGACGCTGGCCCGCGGCGCAAAAGACTGGGTGGCACGGCTGCAGGTGAGCGAACGCGAGCGTACGGGTATTCCGTCGCTGAAGGTCGGCTACAACAATGTCTTCGGCTACTACATCGAGGTCACCAACACGCACAAGGAACGCGTGCCGGCCGACTACATCCGGAAGCAAACGCTGACCAACGCCGAGCGGTACATCACCCCGGAGCTGAAGGATTACGAGGACAAGATCCTTCACGCGGAGGAGCGGATGCTGACGCTCGAGACGCAGCTCTTTGCCGATCTGCGCCAGTCGATCGCGGAACGGGCCGCGACGATCCAGCGCAATGCGGCGGTGCTCGCGGCGCTCGACTGCCTGGCCTCGCTTGCCGACGTGGCGGTGGAGAACCGGTACGCCTGTCCGACCGTGGACGAGTCCAGCCGCATCGAGATCCGGCAGGGACGGCATCCCGTCATCGAGCGGTTGCTGCCGCCGGGCGAACACTACACGCCGAACGACGCCGTGCTCGACGTGGACAGCGATCAGATCCTCATTATCACCGGTCCGAACATGAGCGGCAAGTCGAGCTATCTCCGGCAGGTGGGGCTGATCGTGCTGCTCGCGCAGGTGGGCAGCTTCGTTCCGGCGGAGAGCGCGACGATCGGCATCGTGGACCGGATCTATACGCGGGTTGGTGCGAGCGACAATATCGCGTCCGGTGAAAGTACCTTTCTCGTGGAGATGCACGAAGCGGCGAACATCGTCAACACCGCAACGCGGCGGAGCCTGATCCTGCTCGACGAGATCGGCCGTGGCACGAGCACGTTCGACGGCATCAGCATCGCCTGGGCGCTTACGGAATTCATCCACGAACGGCTGGGGGCGAAAACGCTCTTTGCGACGCACTATCATGAGCTGAACGAGCTCGCGGATCTGTTTCCGCGCATCCGGAACCTGAAGGTGGACGTGCGCGAATACGGCGATAAGGTCATCTTTCTGCACAAGGTGACGCCGGGGTTCGCGGACCATTCGTACGGCATCCAGGTCGCGCAGATGGCCGGGCTCCCGGAGGAAGTCACCGATCGGGCCCGGACGATCCTGCGGAATCTGGAAGGCTCCGATCTGGTGGTGCACGGCGGCGATCGGCCGTCTGCCGCCGGCCGCGTCACGGGGCCGGATGTGCAGCTCACGATGTTTGAAATGAAGGATGACAAGCTGCGGAGCGAGCTGCGCGCGCTCGACGTGGAGCGCCTGACGCCGCTCGAAGCCCTGCAGAAGCTGGCGGAACTGAAACGTCGCGCCGAACGCGACTGACCCACGGCACAGGACCATCAACGCATGACACGAACCGATATCATTCGACTCTTTGAATTCGACCAATGGGCGACGCTGCGGACCATCGAAGCCGTGGCATCCCTTACCGAAGAACAGCGGCAGCAAGACCTCGGCGCGAGCTTCGGCGGTATTCACGCTACGCTGGTGCACATCCTCTCCGCCGACCGCGTGTGG
Organism: Bacteroidota bacterium; assembly: GCA_021813905.1. Classification (GTDB taxonomy): domain Bacteria; phylum Bacteroidota; class Ignavibacteria; order UBA10030; family UBA10030; genus JAKAJH01. The sequence continues at coordinate 7,638 of JAKAJH010000023.1, forward strand.
CTTCTCCGCTGGCAATCGTCGGCGCCGGTACCGCTGAAAGCGGAAGACGTGCCGGGCGTGGACGGGCTCAAGAAGCAATGGGATGCATACTTCCTGGCGATAGGCAATTTTCTCCGGTCCCTGACGGACGAGTCGCTCGCTGCGCCGTTCCCGTACACCGACTTTCACGGCAATGCCGTCCGTCTGCCGCTCGAACAGCAGATGCTGCACAAAGTCAACCACGCGACTTACCACCGCGGGCAGGTGACGTCCATGGTGCGTCAACTGGGCGGCAAGCCGCTCGGTACGGATATGCTCCTGTTCTTCCGGCAGAAGGAGCAGCGTGGCTGAGCGACCGGTCATCCTCCGCGGTCACGGAATGGCGCACATCCCCGAATTGCGGATCGATCCGATCGTCTTTACGAAGGCGTTCGAGTTGCACTGCTCCATGGGGAACTGCAACGGCCGGTGTTGCGCGGAGGGCGTGCTGGTGGATGTGTCCGAGAAAGAGAATATCCTGCGCCATGCGGACCTGATCCGGCGGTACCTGGAGCCCGGCATGGAGCACGATCCCGCAAAATGGTTCGACGGGATGCCGGAACCCGACCCGGACTTTCCGTCGGGTTGGTGCGAAGGAACGGCGGCCAAGGCGCGCGGCTGCGTGTTCCTGGACCGGCGCGGGCTCTGCACGCTCCAGAAGGCGGCTACGGCCGAGGGTATGCACAAGTTCGCCCTCAAGCCGTTCTACTGCGTCGCCTATCCGCTCACCGTCGACGGCGGTGTGCTGACGACCGAGGATCCCGACTTCACCAACCGTCCTCAGTGTTGCAGCACGTGTCCGGACGGGGCGCTTACCATCTTTGATGTCTGCGCCGAAGAGCTCACCTTCATGCTCGGCGAACACGGTGCCTCGGCGCTGAGGCGGCTTCACGATACCGGAGCGTCGGCCCCGGCGGTGTAAGCGCGCTCCGCGCCGGTCGCGTCGCCATTTGTTCAGGAAGGTGCCTCAGGGAAGGTCCTTCCGTGACGCATGCGGGATCCCGGGAGCGGTTCGCGGCATTTCTTCTCGACGCCATCCTCCTCTCCGTCGTTGAATTCATCCTCATTCTCTCCGGACTCGCGGCGCTCGGCAGCGGCGTGGCCGGCTCGGTCCTTTCGGAGGGGCCGGCGATCGTCGCGTATCTGCTTGCGATGGTGCTTTCGATTGTCGCCGGACGGATCTCCTCTGCGCTGCTCGAATCCTCCCCGCGGGGCGCCACGCTGGACAAGATAGCGCTGAACATTCGCGTCAACGATCTGAATGGCAGCCGCATTTCGTTCGGACGGACGACGGGACGATACTTCGCCAAAATGCTCTCGTCCCTCATCCTCATGGTTGGCTCCATCATGGCGGGCTGCACGGACCGGAAGCGGGCGTTGCATGATATCAACGCCGGCTGTCTGGTCGTGAACGCGTGATGCGGGCCGCGCCGCACACCGCGGAAATTGCATTTCACTCGAAAATCGGGTATACTCATGGCCGAGTGCACCGGTTCCATACAATCAGGGTCGGTTGAGAAGGGAAGATACGTCGTCGGAAGACCCGGATTTGGCTGATCGATGGCCTCCTCCACCCGTCTCTCCACGCCCTGCACCCGCACGTTCCCGCGGAACGCCGGTCCCCGCAATCGCCGAACCTGAATCAGTGCCGTCTCAGCAACGCCCGCGCCGATCGGCGTTGGACGGTTTCCCCCGAAGAGAGAATTTCGCATGTCGATGAATCAGCGCCGGCTCTACCGGACGATCGAGAGTTTCGCTTCCTCCCACTTCAAGACCGACAAGGAACTGCTCAAGCATGTCGTCAACGAGATCATCAAGAGCGAGGATATCAATCTGAAGGGGGGACGGATCTGGCAGTATGAGCCTTCCACGGAGTCGTACCGCCTCGTCCATCAGATCGGTCAGATCGAGCGACTCGATTCCGGCTATCGCATCACGCTCACCCGGTACCCGCTGTTCATGCAGCTCCTGGACCAGCGGACCATCATCGCCAACGAGACCGACAAGTATCTCCGCAACAAAGGCATCGTCAAATATTCCGCGACCGGCGTCGGCGAGAAGTTCCCGTACCGGGATACGCGGGTCTTCCAGTACATCCTCGCGTTCAACTCGGATGACATCGATCAGAATCTGCTGCCGGACCTGAACATTATCAGCCTCGCCGTCAGCTCGCTGCTGCGCAACCGGAAGATCGAGCAGAAAGCGCGTCTGCTGGAGATGGATATCGACAAGGCGCGCGAGATCCAGCAGAGTATCTTACCCGAGCCGGCGGTCGACTTCTTCTATTATGAGATCTTCGGAATCTCCGTCCCGGATCGGATCGTCGGAGGCGATTTCTTCGATTATCTCTACGGCGACGAAGCCAAGGACCGCCTGACCGTGGTGGTGGGGGATGCGGCCAGCAAGGGATTCCGGGCGGCGGCGCAGGCGCTGTACGTAGTGGGGGCGCTTCGGATGGGCATTGCCCAGCACGTGAAGATGGCCACGCTGATGTCCAGCATTAACCGGACGGTCAACCGCTCATTCTCGGAAGAGCAGTTCGTCTCGATGTTCTACGCGGAACTCACGGACGGCGTGAACGGCCTGATGCTCTATGCGAACGCCGGTCACAACAGTCCGATGGTGTATCATGCCTCCCGCGACGCCATGGAGCTCCTGGAACCGACCGGCCAGATCCTCGGCCCCTTCCCCAAGGGAAAGTATCGCGTCGGCAGCACGCTCCTGACGAAGGGGGATGTGGTCGTGATTTACACCGACGGCATCACGGAGGCGCGCTCGGAGGACGGAACGCCGTACGGCGAGCGGCGGTTGTCGGATTTGACGGTACGGCTGGCACCGCGCTCGGCCAGGGAGATCTGCGAGACGATCATCGATGATGTGACGAAGTACGCGGAGGGAGCGGAATACTCGGACGACCGGACGGTCGTCGTGATCAAACGTGTTCGGTAAAGGTGACCCATGGTTGACCAGAAATTCATCGGCGTCGTGACGTCGGTCTCCAACGGCCTGCTCAAAGTGCTCGTCGATCCCAAGATCACGTCGCTGAAGCGGGAGATCAACGGCAAGACGTATTACATCGGCCAGATCGGCACGTACATGCTCGTGCCGGTGGCCAACATCGTGCTGATCGGCATGGTGACCGAGCTGCACAAGGAGGACGTCGCGCAGAACGGACAGGCCCTGCAGCGGTACGTCATCCATGCCTCGCTGGTGGGAACGGTGAAGGGGGGACGGTATGAGCGCGGCGTGTCCATCTTCCCGACGGTCGATGCACCGGTCTTCCTCGCGGAGGATTCGGACCTTTCCGTGGCCTTCTCGATCTACCAGCGGTACGGCTTCTCGGTCGGACAGATTTCGCTGTTTGAGGACCAGCGCGCGTTTCTGGACGCCAACCGGTTCTTCGGCAAGCACATTGCCGTGCTCGGTTCGAGCGGATCCGGCAAGTCGTGCACCGTGGCTTCGATTCTCCAGAAGGTGTCGAAGTATCCCGACACGAACATCATCATCCTGGATATCCACAACGAATACAAGAAGGCGTTCGAGGGGGATTGCAACCATCTGGACATCGCGGAGTTCGAGCTCCCGTACTGGCTGATGAACTTCGATGAACTGCGCGAGATGTTCATCGACGACAAGGACGAGCATGCGTCCAGCCAGATCACGGTGCTGAAGGATCTGATCATCGCGTCCAAGAAGGGCAAGAATCCGGAGATGTCGGCGCTGATCACGATCGATACGCCGGTGTTCTTCGATCTCGGTGAGATCCGGGCGAAGGTGCAGTACCTCGACACGGAAAAGGTCTCCATGGGGGGCGGCGTGACGAAGGAGGGGCCGTTCTACGGCAAGTTCACGCGCTTCCTGGTGCGCCTCGACGGCAAGCTGAATGACCCGCGGTACGGGTTCATGTTCCGCCCCAAGAAGTACCTGCAGTCGGTCTCGATCAACGACCTGCTCTCGAAAATCCTGGGCGCGGACGGCAGCGCGAAGGTGACCATCCTCGACCTCAGCGGCGTGCCGTTCGATATTGTCAATACGATCGTCTCCCTGCTCGCCCGCACGATCTTCGATTTTAACTTCTGGAATCCGAACCGCCGCGATTTCCCGATCCTCCTGGTGTTCGAGGAAGCCCACAACTATCTGCCCGCCTCCGCCACGGGGGCGGTCGCCGCACGGCGCACCGTCGAGCGAATCGCCAAAGAAGGACGCAAGTACGGCGTGAGCTGTATGGTCGTCAGCCAGCGGCCGGTCGAGGTGTCGGAGACTATCCTGTCGCAGTGCAACAATTACGTCATCCTCCGTCTGACCAATCCGCTCGACCAGAACTACGTCCGCCGTCTTGTCCCGGATACCTTCGCCAGTCTGACCGACGTGCTTCCGTCGCTTCGGCAGGGAGAAGCGCTCATCGTCGGCGAATCGATCTCGATGCCGCTGCGCGTGCAGATCGACTTTCCCAGTCCCGAGCCGGACAGCGGCGACATCAAGTTCTACGAAAAGTGGAAGCAGAGCGAAGCGCGGACCAAGATCGAAGAAGTGGTGACGCGCTGGTGGAAACAGGAAAAAGTGTAAGAAATCCCGCCCGGGTGATGCCGGGCACGCCGGAGTTGCATCGAATGCAGCCGTACGGTACATTGGCGCTGATTTCCGTGTTTCGTTTCTGCCCATCACGTACAACGAAGGAGGACCTATGAGACTTGCCCTCGCGAGCATGGTCGTTCTGTCCCTGCTCCTGCTTCCCGCCTGTTCACCGCTCACGCTGAAGCCCGCCGATTTCTCCTGGCCTGTGGAATCGGTCCTGAAGGTGGACGCAAAGGGCTGGGTGCAGGAGAACCGGTACAGCGTGTCGTTCAACGCCAAACCGCTGCTGTTCGCGGAGACCCAGGATTCGGTCAATGTGACGAAACATACGCTGCGCGTCATCCGTGATGCCCGCGGCTACTATTTCGTGACCGCCTCCGGCTTCAAGAACGTGTACGTCTTCGAGCAGGGGGATGGATCGCTGAAACTGGCGACGGCCATCAAGGTCTCTGAGAAGGGACTCAACGGTCCCGCCCTCAACCTGCGGCCTCCGTACGTCCAGCTCGTGACGGAAAAGGACCCGCCGGTGTATCTCGACCGGGACGGCATTCAGCAAGGAGGGAAGAAATGAACACGCGCACTCGGCTTTCATTCATCGGACTCATCGCATTGCTGGTTCTGCCGTCCGCGTTCGGCCGGCAGGAGTCGGACCGTGCGATCGTGGATCGCTTCCAGAATCAGGTCGCCGCACTGACGAAAGCAACGGAGCAGGCGCAGACGGTCCAGGAATGCGGCGAGATTTCCGCCTCCATCGATGCCCTTCAGCAGGATTTTGCGCCGCACAAGGAGCTGCTGGACAAGTCGCTCTATCCGGACGATTTCGACAAGACTCTCGTGAATCTCCGCGGACGCCTCCTGGTCCGCCAGAAGGATCTCGGCGTAATCGAGACACAGGTCGCGCGGATCTCCGAGCTGGAAACGCAGGTCCGGCAATTGTCCGACCAGGTGTCCAAGCTGACCACCGACAACGAGAAGCTGATGTCGGATGTCAATCGCATGGGCGAGAACGTCAAGCGACTGGGGGGTGAGTCGATGGCCGATCGCCGGATGATCGATTCGCTGAAGTCGGTCATCCACCGTCTGCAGAGGAACCTGCAGGAGCGTGATCAGCTCATCTTCGCACTCGTCGACAGCATCTTTCAGCAGTACGGCAAGGACGTCGCGTCGATGAACGACGTCGAGAAGCAGGGCGTGGCCGGAAAGGTCGAGCGCCGGAATGTTCTGACGAACATCAAGAAGTCGATCAACGAGAATCTGCAATTCCTCGAGTCCACGACCCTGAAGGGGACCGATTTTGCCGAGATCACGAAACAGCAGCAGAAGTTCTCATCGCAATGGTCCGCGCTGGGGCCGAAGCTGACCGCCGTCTATTTCAGCGGGAAGAAGCAGAAGGCGGAACTGGCGAACATCGACACATTGCTGCATCAGTGGGCGGCCAAAGTGGACGACGCCACCTGGCGGACCCTGGCGACATCGTTCCGGGAGAAGGGCTTCTCCCTCAATGATTTCGCGAACGGTCAGCAATTCTTTGACAGCTTCTCGACTTTCCTGGACGAGCAAATCCGGAATGCCGGAGAGGCGAAAGAAGACACGCGGTCGAAGCTGTTCCACAGCTTCTACGATTCGTTCTGGGTGACCGATCTTGATCCGGTGTGGCTGCCCGCGCTCGTTGAAAGCGGCAAGCTCACCGACGTGCAAAAGAAGGATCTCGAGTCAAAGGTGGAAGCATGGCAGAGCGCCGTGTCGCCCACCTCGTGGGTCGTCTATGTGCTGATTGCAGTCGTGGTGGTGGTGCTGGTGTGGGTTGCCGGGCGGTTGCTGATCAGAAGACCACCGAAGCCGGTCGCCTGATCGGCAGCACGCGCAAGCGGCCCCAGGATCCATGTCCGGCACTCCGCACGACGCGAAGCGGATCGTGGTCGTCGATGACGACACGCGGCTGATCCGTCTGATCGAGCGATACCTGCAGACCGCAGGCTATGCCTGTGATGCGGCCGACAACGGGGAAGAAGGGTTGAGAAAGGCCCTTCTTCCCTCGGTCGCGCTCGTGATCCTCGATTTGATCCTTCCTCCCACCTCCGGGCTGACCGTTCTGAAGCAGATCCGCGATGTTGCCACCGTTCCGGTGCTGATCCTCTCCGCCCGAACCGATGTTGCTGTGCGTGTTCAGGCGCTGAAGGCCGGAGCCGATGACTATCTGGTCAAGCCATTCAATCGTGCGGAGTTGCTTGCGCGCGTCGAGGCGGTGTTGCGCCGCTCGCAGGCCGGTGCGTCGGTGCTGCGCGCTGCGGATCTGGAAATGGACGTGCATGAGCGCGTTGTACGCCGCGGAGGGCGCCAGATCGCGCTCCGACCGACCGAATTTCGCCTCCTTGAGTTCTTTCTCCGGCACAAGAATCGCGTTCTGACGCGCGATGAGATCATGAAGAATGTGTGGGGGATGGATTTCGATCCGGGAACGAATCTCCTGAGCGTGTATATTTCGTACCTACGGCGATCCGTGGATGAAGGGTCCGCGGCGGCATTGATCCGCACGGTGCGCCGCAAGGGATTCATGCTGACCGATCGGTGAGAGTCTTCCCGTGCGGGGACCTTGCAACTGAAGGACTCGTTTACAATATTTTGATGGGATTCGCCGTCGGGCGGATCAAAAAGCCTGCGTCATGCGAAGAGACGCCGGTCCGGCGCACTGTCGGGTTCGGCGTGGAGCGGGGGATGCTGAACGGTACCGCAATGACCGGTTCGGCGTGACCAGGCTATCCAGCCATTATTGCTCCTCAATCCCGAAGCCGGCGAGACGTTGATCCGGCTGCATCACCAGGTGACCTGTTCGCAGGTTCTCTCATCCACCATCCATCCGCAGGGAGGATTCTCCTATGAAACGATTGCTTCTGCTGTGTGTCCTGATGCTGGTTGCCACGACGGCGTGGGCCCAGCTGAGCGGGACATACTATATCGGTGCTGCCGGAACGAAGCCGGACACCACCAATCCGGAGTTCGCAACGCTCAAGGCGGCATGCGATACGCTGAACAAGAGCGGAGTCTCGGGCAATGTGACGTTCTACTTCACAAGCAATCTCACCGAGCCGGCGAATGTCGGTTTGGGTCTCGATCCCGGATCCTACACGATCACGTTTAAACCGTACACAGGAACGACAGATACGATCACGTTTACGCAGACCGCCGATAATGCCGGCGCTTCCGGTTGTTGGGTGCTTGGCGTACCGGATCTCACAGTCTCCTCAGCCGTGAATTACGGTCTCGTCACAACGCGGAACATCGTCATTGACGGGTCGAACACCGTGGGCGGAACGAGTCAGAATCTCGTCATTCAAAATACCAGCGGCGACAATATCTACGAGGTTGTCCTGAAACTCCTCGGTGAAGTAAATAATGTCGTGGTGAAGAACTGTATCATCAATCAGGCAATTGTGTCGACAAGCGGCACAAGTAACTATGCCGTTGCGCTGGTCAACCGATACAACAGCACCAACACCACATACTACACTCCGGATAGCGTGACGATTGATCACTGTCAGATTACATCGACGGGATCGCCGTCCGCGCAGGCGCTGGCAATCACGAATAGCGGCACGCCCGCGGCGGGTTGGCCCGGCACGAGCGCCATCGTCTTCAAGAACAACACTCTTTCGGCGCGGACACGCGGTATCTTCCTCAATTACGCCGGAAGCACGGACATCTTCGGCAACAAGATCAGCGTGAATCAGACGGGCACGGGGTATCTGAGCTACGGGATCATGCCGTTCAATATTGCCGCCGGTTCAGTGACCAATGTCTATAACAACGAAGTTCTGCAGTTGAGCACGGCAAATGCGACTGCTGGTTCAAACGGCATCATTGGCATCTATGCCGGGGTTAACGGTACATGGAACGTCTACAACAACATCATTTCGGGATTCGCAACCACCACCGCGGTTACAGATCCGTCGATCGTTCGCGTGTGGGGCATTCAGGTGGCCGGCGTGACGGCGAACGTGTCGTTCAATACGGTGCGTATGCCGGCGCTGGTGTACACCACCAGTGCCAACACCACGAAACAGCAATATGTGGGCGTCTACATCACCTCCGGCACCGTGGCGCTGAAGAACAACGTGATCGTGAGTGAAGAGACTGCTGACACTTCATACGGCATCTACAATGCCGGCGGATCACTGACCTCAAACTACAACGACATCGCGTTCACGGATACGACGTACGCCTTCGTCGGGTCGAAGGGAGCAAACCCCACCAAGACATTGACTGCCTGGAGGGATTCAACCTTCCAGGATTCGTCGAGCGTTCAGATCAATCCCACGCCCTGGTGGACACCTACCCTTCGCTGGAGTGCGAAGCCGTCGGACCTGCTGGCCGGGACGCCGATTGACGGGATCACGACGGACATCGACAATCACGTCCGCGCTCTGCTTCATCCGACGATGGGAGCGGTGGAATCTCCCATTCCGTTGTCCTCGCAGCTGAGCGGAACGTACTACATTGGGAATGCGGGAACGAAGCCGGGAGGAGGGGATCCGGACTTCTTGTCGCTCAAGTTGGCGTGCGATTCCCTGAATCGCGTCGGCGTGATCGGCGATGTGCTGTTCTACATTACAAGCAGCCTGACAGAGCCGGCAAACATCGGACTGGCCGTTGATCCGGGCAGCTACGCGATCACGTTCAAGCCGTATGCGTCGACCGTGGACACGATCACGTTCACGCATGCCGCGGATGACAATTCTGGTCCGTCCGGCGCCTGGATGATCGGCATCAAACCGACAATCGCATGGGCCGACGTACCGTCGTCCAAAGTCCGCAACGTCACGATCGACGGTTCGAACACGGTCGGTGGAACCACCCGTGACCTGACGATCCAGAACACGACGGCCACATATCGCAACGCCATCCCCATTGTCATCGTGGGCGACGTGGCCAATCTGACGATCAAGAACTGCAACGTGCTGTATCAGAACCAGATGGTCAGCACCTATGGCAATCTGTTCGTCGCTGCGATCATGGTCCGGGCACGCCTGCAGAGCTCGGTCGAATACCTGCCGAACGATGTGACGATCCAGAACAACCTCCTGAGCTCCGACTTCCCGGGCGTCGTGCAATCCGCCTCGGGGCTCACCTTCTACTACAACACGGACGGTTCGGCATCCTTCACGCATTATCCGAATAACTTCGTCATCCGTGAGAACGTCATCAAAGGAAAGCGGCACGGACTCGGATTGAACGGTGTCGCGAACATCGATGTCTTCAAGAACCAAATCTCGACCAATGAAGATATCAATACCGGCCTCACGAGCGACGGAATCCTTGCCGTCGGCGTGCTGCCCGGCTCGGTGGTGAACATCCATAACAACGAGATCAATCAGATCTCAACGAAGAATGCGGGCGCTTCCAATGGGGCGACCGGCATCAGCCTCGAGTCCGCGGGAACCTACAACGTGTATAACAACATGCTGTACGGCTTCGCGCTGACGACGGCGACGGTCAATCCGACCGGGTACCTGTACGGCATCCGGAACATCTCGGCAACGGATACCGCTTTCATCTACTACAACTCGATCAACATGACAAACACGGCCAGGGTGGATACTCCCACCGTGACGTATGCCGGCATTTACATCAGCAACGGCGTGAACACCCTCGAGAACAATCTCGTTCTGTCGGCGGAGAGCCATTTCGCCAGCTACGCGATCTATCGCTCGGGCACGGCCGGTACCCTGACGTCGAACTACAACGACTTCGCGTTCCTCGATGCGACGAACGGGAACGTCGGCTACTTTAACACGGCGGCTGCTTGGAGCATCGCGGACTGGAAGACGGCATCGTCACAGGATGCGCAAAGCGTCCAGATCAATCCGACCCCGTGGTGGGTGAGCGCGACGAACCTGCGCTGGAGCACGAAGCCTTCGGATCTGCTCGCGGGGACGCCGATTGCGAGCATCACGGCGGATATCGACAACACCACGCGGTCCACGCTCCATCCCACCATGGGAGCCGTCGAGTCTCCGGTGGCGCTGGCCGTGGAGCCGGGTCAGGCGATCCCGCGGCAAATGAGTCTCGACCAGAACTATCCGAACCCGTTCAATCCGTCCACGACCATCCGCTTCACGGTGAAAGAAACCGGTCGCACGACGGTAAAGGTGTATGATCTGACGGGTCGCGAGGTCAAGACGCTGTTTGACGGCGTCGCCGAGGTCGGGAAGCTGTACGATGTCCGGTTCAACGGCGCCGGCATGGCCAGCGGCGTGTACTTCTACATGCTGCGGTCCGGCGGCGAGCGCATGGTGAAGCGCATGGTGCTCGTGAAGTAATCGCTTTACCGCTCCGCTTTTCGATAGCGCACGACTCCCGGTGTCCGCGAGGATGCCGGGAGTTTTGTTTTTCCGGGAGTGCTTCCGCGGAGGCGGATCACGCTCCGCAGCGACGGAAACCGAACCGGCACTTGACTCTGGACACGGGGATCATCATATTGCCGTGAGCGCGCACGGGGGAACGCGCGATCGCCCAAGGGAGAGGATCGGGCGGAACGGTATCCCTTCTGCAGTGCAATCCGGGTATGCGATGGAACCCGCGGCGAATCGGCAGTACGCCCTTCGCGGAAAAATCTCTTCATCGCGCCCGGGATTTCTCATTCACATCAACGTCCGTCCAAAGGGGGAGTTATGAAAATCCGCGGTCTTGTTGCGGTGTTGCTCTTCTGCAGTATGCCGGAGATCCTGCGGGCTCAGTTGCTTGCCGAGCACTTCGCGTACGGTGCTTCCGATACGTCCGATCTTACCGCCGTTGCCCCGGAATGGGTCCGGCACAGCGGGACGCAAGGTCCCGCCTATGTGTCGACCGGACTCGCGTTTGCCGGGTACGCGCTGTCCGGGACCGGCGGATGCGCCCGCTTCACCAACGGAGCCTCGGGAGTGAACGACGGTGACGCCAGCCGTATTCTCTCGGCACCGGTGACGGCCACAAGCACGATCTACGTCTCGTTGTTGGTGTCACTGGAAAGTGCGAAGGGCACCGGTGACTACTTCTTCCATCTCGGTCCCGCGTCCATCGGAGCCACATTCCGCGGCAGAGTGTTCGCACGGTCACTTGGCACCGGCTGGGCGCTCGGGCTTGCAAAATACAATGAAACACGGACCGACGATTCGACCGTGCTGACGTTCGGCAAGACCTATCTGTTGGTGCTGAAGTACGCGTACTCCGCGGACTCCACCAATGACGACGAGGTCACCCTGTACGCCTACGATGCGGGGGTTCCCGTGTCGGAACCCGGATTGCCGCTGGTCATGATCGGTCCGGTCGGCAAGGGAATCGGCGGCGATCCGTCCAATATCGGCACCGTTGCGATCCGGCAGGGCACGTACACACCCACCGGCACCGTCGACGGCATTGGCGTACGCACCGTGTGGCCGGATGAATCGCTGCCGGTCGAACTGACGGCGTTCCGGGTCTTCGCGAACGGTCGGATCGTGCACATCGACTGGGAGACGGCCACGGAGACGAACTGCTACGGATTTGTGGTCGAACGAGCGCGCAACGCCGCGTCCGCGTGGGAACACGTGGCGAGCGTTGCGGGTGCCGGCACTTCGGCGTCTCCGCATGCGTACCGGGTTCAGGATGAGCCCGGGGAGCCCGGCAGGATCAGCTACCGGCTCCGCCAGATCGACCGCGACGGGACCTCGGCGGAAATCGGTATTACGGATGTGGATATCGGCGCGGGCGAGCGCGCAGCCCGGCTTTCCGTCTATCCCAATCCCTTCAATCCGGCAGCGCATGTCCGATTCTCCGTTCCGGAGGATGGGGAGGTGGAGGTGCGCCTGTTCAGCCTGGTCGGCCGGGAAGTGGCGTTGCTCTTTCGCGGCCGGGTGCCAGGCGGTTCGGATCAAGTCGTGCCGCTGGCGGCTGGATCGCTTTCGAGCGGGGTGTATTTTTGCGCGCTGAGCTACGGCAAAGAGCGGATCATGCATCGCGTGCTGCTTGTACGGTAGGGACGACGGGAACGGCGGGGAGGGACAGCGGCCAGCCTACTTCTGAACCCGGAAGATGTTGACGATGCCGGCGGCCAGGAAGATCAGGTTCGCCAGCCACGCCGTGACCAGCGGGTCGAGATCCCCGTTGTAGCCGAAGACCTGACTGACCTTCATGAAGATGAGGTAGGTGAAAGTGATGGCCACGCTGATGCCGAATCCCAACGCCGCGCCGGTACGCGGACGGCTGGAAGCGAACGGCACGCCGAACAGGATCATGATCACGCTGGCAAACGGAAAGGCGACTTTCGAGTGGTACTCCACGAGCCACCGGGAGACATCCTGCCCGGCGCGCTCCTGGCTCCGGATGAATTCGCGGAGGTCGGCATAATCCATTTCGTCAGGCGTGCGCTGTTTGCGCTCGATATCCGTGGGAGTCAGCGCGAGCGTGCCGATGGGCAGGCGCTGGAAGGTGGAGAGGGACTGTCCGGTGGAGTCGAAGTGCCGCTCCGTGCCCGAGACCAGCACCCAGGTACCGCGCATTCCTCCGCCGCCCGGTGTCGGCGTCCAGCGCATCTGCGCCGCATCGTATCGCCGGACCAGGCGTGTCACGTCGGTCGAATCGAAATCCTCGATGCTCACGCGCGAGGCCGTCCGGCTCTGCGTGTCGTAGTAGTTCACCGAAACGATCCGCGTCCGTCCCTCCAGGAAAACGATATTGTACCGCACCGTCACATCTCCGCCCCGATGCAGATAGGTCCGCTCGATGTACAGCTTCTTCTGGTTCGCGTACGGGACGATCCAGCCGTTCAGATAGATACTGAATCCGGTGATGATGATGGACACGATCAGGTACGGCGCGAGAGAGCGGTAAAGACTGATGCCGCTGGACTTCATCGCGGCCAGTTCATTCTGGCCGGACATGCGGCCGGTGACGAACAGCGCCGCGAGGAGTACGGCCACCGGGGTCATCAGCTTGATGATCTCGGGGAGGAAGGCGATGTAGTACTCGACGATGACGCTCGTGGACGCGTTGGCGTCGATGAAGTCGTCCAGCTTCTCCATCATGTCGATAATGACGAAGATGAGCAGGACGGCGAGCAGGCCGAAGAAGAACGAGACCAGGAACTGCCGGACGATATAGCGGTCGAGGATCTTCACGGTGTTTGCGGCGGCGGGGCGTCGCTGCGCCAGGCTTTGGGCACGAACCGGCTCATCGCCGACCAGTTGATGAAGAGATTCTCACGCGCCGTGCGGATGGTGAGATAGACGCCGATGACGCCCAGGACGATGTTCGCAATCCACATGCCCAGCCAGGGCGACACCATGCCGCGGTCAGCCAGCTTCTCCCCGCCGATCAAACATGCCCAGTACAGGAGAAAGAAGCCGAGACTGAGGCTGGCGCCGACGCCGAACGTTCCCCGGCGTGCCATGATCCCGAGCGGAGCGCCGATCAGCACAAACACCACGCAGGCGATGGGGATCGCATATTTCTTGTGAATTTCCACGAGGAACCGCCGCGCCTCAAGATCGTAATAGTGCGCCTGCATGACGTCCGGCTCGATCTGCTGCTGGAGACTCTGTACTGTGTTGCGACGGACCACATCCGGATTTGACGAGCCGTAGGCGGGCAATGGAAGCGCTTGTGTCGACAAAAGGTTCGCGGCATTCTGTTTCAGCACCCGATCCGCGCTTGCCAGGCGTTGCGCCTGCAGCGCACGGATGCTGTCCACGTGCGCGATCATCATCGCGGCGCTCATCTCCCGGTCACCCCGCTGGATGGAGTTGTCCTGCGAGCGCTGAAAGTTGAATCCTTCGGCATCCATCGCAATGCGGTGCCGCTCGAACCGGATGATGCGGTACTGGCTTCCGGCCGCGGTGTTCAGCTGATGGATCTCGCCGTTCTGAAGGTCCATGATCAGCTTGCGGTAGTCCGGCGAAAAGGAAATGCGGCCGCGCTCTGCGGTGATAGTGGATGAGATCGAGGGATTGGAGTAGTCGAGGATCGTCACGCCTTCGAGGTCGTTGGAGTTCTCGAACGTTTTCCGCACCAGAATGCTATGCCCCTGGAGCAGCTGCGTGAACAGGCCGGGGACGAGCGTGAGCGTGGGCTTCTTGCGGGAGATGTCCGTGGTCAGGATGCGCACGCGGTGGTTGGCGTCGGGGAGCACGTCATTGTTGAAGCTGATCAGCAGTCCGCAAATGACGATGGAGGCGAGGAACACCGGAGCCATCATCCGGTACAGACTCACGCCGCTTGCCCGCATCGCGGTCACCTGGTTCGTCGCCGCCAGTCCGCCAAAGGCCATGAGTGTGGAAACCAGCACGGCCATGGGCACCGCCAGGACCACCATCCAGGCGAGGTTCATCGTGACCAGTTCCGCGATGACGGCCGCGCTCAGTCCTTTGCCCGCAAGCTGATCCAGGAATTTCATCAGGAATTGCAGCAGGAAGATGAACATCATCAGCACGAACGAGAACAGGAACGGGGCAACGTGGACGCGTACTATGTGCCGCCAAAGGATCATCGCGAGTGAATATACCCAGATTGCGGGTGGATTACAACGGTGTGTTGCCTTTCGGACGCTCCGTCGCTATATTGGGTCAGCGTCCTTCGGCACGCTCAGAGGCCGCGCGCTTTCGGCGGACGCGAAGGGGAGCACAACCGAAACTGGTATCTCCGGGGGATCGACCTGGTGTCAGAAACGATCTTACTCGTCGAAGACGAGGAATCATTGCTGGAAGTGCTGCGACTCGTCCTGATGGGGACCGGATACACGGTGCTGACAGCCCGCGACGGGACCGAAGCGGTGGAGTTGTATCGCCGGCACAAGGATCAGATCGCCCTTGTTCTGAGCGACATGGGACTTCCCACGCTGGGGGGGTGGGAAATGTTCCAGCAGATCCGCCGGATCAATCCGGTCGCCAAGGTCATCCTCGCCAGCGGCTACTTCAACGCAGCGCTCCGGGAGGAGTTCGTGCAGGCGGGAGCCTGTGACTTTATCCAGAAACCGTACATCCCGGATGTCATCCTTCAGAAGATCCGGGACGTCATCGATCAGCCGCGGTAGCGCATGCACGAAGGCACGATTGCCCGACTTCGGCGGGAATACGCGAAAGCGGCGCTGACCGAATCGGACGTGGCGGCGGATCCGTTTGATCAGTTCCGGAAGTGGTTCGAGGAGGCGCTGCGGGTGAACGTGCCGGATGTCAATGCCATGGCACTGGCCACCGCCGCTCCCGATGGTGCTCCCTCCGTTCGCATGGTGCTCCTCAAGGATTTTGATACCCGCGGGTTTGTGTTCTTCACAAACTATGAGAGCCGTAAAGGGAGGGAACTCGCCGTGAATCCCCGGGCTGCTCTTCTCTTCTACTGGACAGACCTGGAACGCCAGATCCGCCTCGAGGGGGCGCTCGAACGCGTGTCCGAAGCGGAATCCCTCGAATATTTTCGCTCGCGGCCCCGCGAAAGCCGGATCAGCGCATCCATCTCCCCGCAGAGTGCGCCGGTCAGGGACCGGCACGAACTTGACGAGGCATACCGCCGGCTCGATGCACAGTACGCCGGCGCAGAAATCCCGCTCCCGCCGTTCTGGGGCGGCTATCGGCTCCATCCCGGCAGCTTCGAGTTCTGGCAAGGCCGGCCGAACCGCCTCCACGACCGGATACGATACCGGAGGCAGGGGGCGTCGTGGCTGATCGAGAGACTCGCCCCGTGACGAACGACCATCCCGATTCCGCCCGACCGGTTGCTCCCAGGAACGCCTCCGCGTCGACTGATGAAGATCGTCGTCGAGCCGCCATCGCCTCCTACGCCATTCTGGACACGTCCCCCGAGCCTGAATACGACGATTTGACCTTCCTGGCCGCTCACGCATGCGGCGCCCCGATTGCGTATCTCAGTTTCTTCGACGGGGATCGGGTCTGGATGAAGTCGCGGACCGGCACAAACGTCCGCGAGATCCCGCGTAGGGAATCTTTGTGCGGTCTGCTGCTGGAGACCGGTGCGGTGACGGAGATCCCGGATTTGACCGCTGATCCCGGCGCGGCCGGCAGAGCGTTCACGCGGATCCTTTCTGATGCCCGCTTCTATGCCGGAGCCCCGATCGCGAATCCTGACGGCATCGTGATCGGGACGCTGAGCGTCCTTGATCGTACCTCCCGCACCCTGTCGCGCGACGCCCGCAAGGCTCTGGAAGCCCTCGCGCGTCTGGTGATGACCCGGCTGGAGCTTCGCCGCACGCTGGCGGCCATGGAAGAGGCGTTGCGCGCCGATGCCCGCACGCAGGAACGTCTCGCGGAGAGCGAACAGCGCCTCATGACCGTCATCAACACCGTGGGGGAAGGGATCACTTTCAGCGATGAACGCGGCCATTTCGAAGTCTATAATCCGCGCATGCAGGAGATCACGGGCTACACGATGGCGGAAGCCAACGCGGCCGCCGATTTCAGCCGACTGCTCTATCCTGAAGCGGAGGACCATCAGCGCGCGCTCGACGGTCTGAAGGAACTGCTCGCGAAAGGAGCGGTGGGTGAGGTCGAGACGAACATCCGCACCAAGGAAGGGGAGCAGAAGACGCTGCTGGTGTCGACGGCGGTCGTGCGATTCCGCGACCGGACGATGTTCCTGAGCACGTATCGGGACATATCGGCCCGGAAGAGGGCTGAGCAGGCGATGCTGGAAAGCGAAAAAAAATTCCGCGCGATCTTCGACAATACGCCGGCGCCGACCTGGCTCTTCGACTATGATACGCTTCGGTTTCTCGAGGTCAACGAGGCGATGGTCCGCCACTACGGCTACGCGCGCGAAGAACTGCAGCAGATGCAGATCACTCAGATCCGGCCGTCGGACCATATTCCCCGTCTCACAAACCTGCTTCACGAGATCCGCTTCCGGCCGTCGCACAGCACCGAAACGGTTCACCAGGCGAAGGACGGACGTGTCTTCGAAGTGTCCGTGTCCTGGAACACGATCTGGATCCAGGGCCGGCGGGCGGTGCTCGTCGTCGCCGAGGACATCAGCGATGTGAAACGCCGGACGGAGGAATTGCGCCGCGCCACCGATGCCGCGGAAGAAGCGAGCAGGGCGAAGACCGAATTCCTCGCGAATATGAGCCACGAGATCCGCACGCCGATGAACGGCGTGATCGGCATGACCAGCCTGCTGCTCGAATCGCAGCTCTCCCGCGAACAGCGGGAATACGTGGAGACCATCCGGAACAGCGGCGTGGCACTGCTGACGATCATCAACGACATCCTGAATCTCGCCAAGTTCGAATCCGGTCAGGTCACGCTCGAACGGCACCGGGTAGTGCTCGAGGACACGGTGGAGGATGCGTTCGATCTGTTTTCCTCCGAGGCCGAGACGAATCGCGTCGAACTGATGTACTGGATCGACCCGACGGTGCCTCCGGTCGTGGAAACCGACGGTCTGCGGTTGCGCCAGGTGCTCGTCAATCTCGTCAGCAATGCGATCAAGTTCACGCACGGCGGACATGTGTGGGTTACGATGACCGCAGGACGTTTCCGGGAACAGGGGCTCGAGGTAAACGTCGAGGTGCGCGACACCGGCATCGGCATCCCTGCGGACCATGTGGACCGGCTGTTCAAACCCTTCTCTCAGGTTGACGCATCGGCGACCCGCCGGTTCGGCGGCACGGGTCTTGGTCTGGCCATCGCGGCGAGATTGGTCGATCTCCTGGGCGGAACGATCGGCGTTGAGTCCGTGCCTGAGCGGGGAAGCATGTTCCGGTTCTCGTTCGTCGCGCCGCCGGTGAAGGACGCGACCGACCGCGGGGAAGCGGAGGCGGCGAAGTTGCTGACGGAGAAACAGGTCCTCTTATGTGCTCAGGATCTGATCGTGGTCGAACACCTGCAGCGTATCCTCCAGCGATGGGATGCGCGCTGCGCGGCCGCGGGCAACGCGACGGATGCCGTTACGACCGCCGGCGAAGTTCAGCCCGACATCGTGATCGGCACCGCCGACCTGCTGCTTGCGCCGGGGCAGGGAGTGCTGGAGCAGATCCGCAAACGTGCCGGCAAGCGTGTCCCGGCCATTCTGCTGGCGAATCCCTCCCTCCGGGAACCGCTGGAATCCCGGTTGCCGGAAGACAGCCGCCTCTTGCTCAAGCCGGTGCGTCAGGTGCTCCTGCGGCGCTTGCTCATCGGCATCCTCCGTGAGCCGTCCCCCGCGGTGGCGGAAACCGGCGCGGCAGGGCTGACAAAGGCGTTGACGCCGATGCGGATTCTGGTGGCGGAAGACAACCCGATCAACCAGAAACTGCTGCTCCGCGTCCTCAAAGGCATCGGATACGAAGCCGACCTCGCGGCGAACGGGCTGGAGGTCCTCGATGCGCTGCGACGACAACGCTATGATCTTGTCTTTATGGACGTGCAGATGCCGGAGATGGACGGTCTCGAGACGTCGCGCATCATCGCCCGCGAATTCACCGGTCCGTCCCGTCCGAAGATCATCGCGATGACCGCTCATGCGCTCGACGGAGACAAGGAGCGCTGTCTGGACGCCGGCATGCACGATTATCTGACGAAGCCGGTTCTCATGGAGGAAGTGCGTCACGCGGTCGCACGGTGGGCGGATGTGATCCGCGCGGAACAACAGGCGCCGGCCGGATCCTCCGGATCCCCGAGTACCTCCGGTGATCCGCTGCTCGATCGTCTGCACCTTCTCGAGGAGGAAACGGATCGGGCATTCGTGCATGAACTGGTGCAGGTTTATCTCGCCGAAAGTCCGCCGATGCTCGACGCGGTTGAACGCGCGTTTCAGGAAGGCAACTTTGCCGCCCTGAACGACCGCGCGCATGCGCTCAAAGGAAGCAGCCTGAATCTCGGCGCCGTGGACCTGGGGGCGATCTGCCGCTCGCTGGAGGAGTACGGACGCGGGGGACAGGCCACGGCGACGCCGCCCGATATTGCGCGGCTTCGACCGGAATTTGAGCGCGTCTGTCAGCGTCTCACCGAATACGTCGGTGCTCCCGCCTGAAGGACGAATGAAATGCCGGCGGCTTGCGCCTCAGGACGGATTTTGGTATGTTGTCCGGGTGCACAGGGCGTGCACGGACCAGGGAACACGTTCCGGATCAGAGTGCAGCATCCCTCATAGACACCTCGGAGTCCTATCGCCGCGTTTGTTACCAGTCGTTCGCAGTCTTCCTTGAATTCACCGGTAGTCAAGTATTGTCGCTGAGTCAGAACGCACGCATGCGCACTTGCCTGTGGTCTCGCGGGAAGCGCCGGGCGCTCCGTTGGGCGGGATTCATCTTTCTGGCGGGATTCCTCCGGATGCCGGCGGGAGTGGCCGCGCCGTCCTCGGGCGTGCTGCCGCCGATGGTCCTGCCGTCCACCCCTGGAAACGGGGGGCAGGACACGCTGCGCGCTGTCCCCAGCGGAAAGATGACACGCCGGGCCCGCGCCGCACAGTTGCGGAGCTCGACGGCATCGGCTTCCGGAATCGCCATTGACACCTCGCAATCGGTCCTCGACCGCATCCGCGCCCTTCCGCGCGATTCCTCCGCCCGCCTTGCTCAATTCCAGTACGTCCGCCGCGATCGTCCGGCCGATGACGGCGAGTACCATCTTCCTTCATCCTTCTATGTACCGTTGCCGGCTGTTGTTCGGCACGTCGAGCAGCTCGATTCCTCCCGATGGGTATATCATCTCCGGACGATGGTGGGCACGAGCGATGTTCGCATCCCGACCGATGTGCCGTTCGATCGCTACGTCGCGATGCGGTTCCAGCGCACCCTCCGACGGAACTGGGAAGCCCTGGCCCAGTCGTATCAGCTCGAGGGGGAGAAGAAGGCGGGCCTGGGCGAGCTCTTCGGCAAGGTGACGAATATCGAGATCCCCATCCCGAAGAATCCGCTGTTCAGCATCTTCGGCCCGAATATCATCCGCATTAACATCAACGGCGGCGTGGACATCCATGCGGCATTTCGGAACACCGCGTCCGATCTGTATACGGGCAGCGCCCTGGGTCAGTCGCGCAGCGAGCCGGACTTCAATCAGCAGGTCCAGGTGAACGTCAAGGGGGAGATCGGGGATAAGCTCAAGATCGACGCGGACTGGAATACACAGCGAACGTTCGAGTACGAGAACCAGCTGAAAGTACGGTACCAGGGATACGAGGATGAGATCGTGCAGAGCGTCGAGGCGGGAAACGTTTCGCTGAGCACGAATTCGTCGTTCATCTCCAGCAGCCAGGCGCTGTTCGGCATCAAGGCCGGCTTCCAGCTTGGCCCGCTCCGGCTGACGACGGTGGCGTCGCAGAAGAAAGGGCAAATCAAGGAACTGACGGTGGCCGGCGGCGCCCGTGCGACGCCGTTCGAGCGGCGCGCCCCCGACTATTCGCGGGACCACTATTTCATCGACACATCATACATCGGTCTGTACGAGAACATCTTCCTGAAGATCCCGGCGGAACCCGATCCAACCAAACAAATCCGCGACATCGAGGTGTGGGTCAGTCGCGTCGGACAGCCGCTGCCGACCGATCGGGCCGTGATCGCCTACATGGATCAGAATCAGGTGATTGCCGCGGCGGGTGACACCAGCCAGACGGGCGCGCGATCAGCCAATCCCGACCAGGTCCCCGGCGAAATTGAAGTGGGTGGATTTTTCAAGCTCGAACAGGGAACGGACTACACGTTCAATGCCGATGCGGGATTCATTTCCCTGAACCGCGCGCTGCAGCCGGACCAGGCGATTGCCGTCGCCTACGATGTGACGGATCTGGCAGGAAATGTTCGCGAGATCGGCAACTTCGGCTCGCGGACGCCGCTCGATTCATTGAAGCTGATCCTGAAACTGGTTCGTCCGAAAAATCTCGATCCGCAAATGAAGACGGCGTGGCGGATGATGCTGAAGAACCGCTATCCGCTGGGCGGTCGCGGCATCAAGAAAGACGGCTTTGAGCTCCACATCGAGTATGAGATCTACGGCCAGCAGCCGGTGCGCGACGTCCTCAATAATATCGGCCTGCTGGAAATGTTCGGTCTCGACCGATTCACCGGCACGACGACGCCTCAGCCGGACAAGGTCTTCGACTATTTCCCCGGAACCACGGTGGACGAGGCTCGAGGTGAGCTGGTCTTCCCGACGGTGGAGCCGTTCCGCGCTTCCACGATCAAGAAGTTCCTGCTTGAGAAGGGGATGCCCGACGCGCAGGCCACGGCTGCCGCGGACTCGTTTTCGTATGATGCGATCTACGATACGACGTACAACGGAGCATTGAACAGCGACCGGAACAAGTACTACATCCGCGGAAACATCACGCCGTCCACGGCGTCCAGCTATAGCCTCGGATTCAATATTGTGGAAGGAAGCGTCGAGGTCTACGTGGACGGCCAGCGAGCCACGCCCAACGTGGATTATACCGTGGACTACATCACCGGCCAGGTGATCATCAAGAATCAGGCCTTCCTTGTGCCCGGCAAGAACCTGCAGATCAAGTACGAGGCGAACGACCTCTTCCAGCTGGCATCGAAGTCGTTGCTGGGGGCCAGGGGAGATATCGATCTCGGCAAGCATGCCGCGCTTGGGTTCACCATCATGAACCTGAGCCAGCAGTCGCTGAGCGATAAGGTCCGTCTGGGTGAGGAGCCGATCAGCAATACGATCATGGGGATCGACGGGAAGATGAACTTCGACCTGCCGTTCCTGACCAATGCGCTCAACTATCTGCCTGGCATCAAGACGTTGGCGCCGTCCACGATCTCCTTCGGCGGCGAGGCGGCCTACATGTCGCCCGATCCGAATACCCGAAAGAGCCCGATCCCGGAAGACGGCGGCAAAGGCATCGCCTACATCGACGACTTCGAAGGAAGCCGGGTGACGACGCCCCTCGGTGTGTCCTACACGCAATGGAAGGATGCGAGCGCGCCGTACTACATGGCGAATCTCGATCCGTACCTGCCCGGGGTCGACAACAGGATCCCGACGACAGAGGACCTCATCAACAACGGCAGCATCTTCGCGGATACGCTCAAGATCCAGTACAAAGCCAAGGCAGCGTGGTTCAACGTCATTCCCAGTGACGTGCTGGTGACGAACATCTGGGGCGACCGCAAGAGCGTCGCGCGCGGCCAGGAGCAGGTCACCGTCCTGAACTTCTACTTCAAGCCCCGGGTCCGCGGCGAGTTCAACATGTCGATGGATCTGGAGAACAAGCTGTTCGCCCATCCGACGCAGGCGTGGGCCGGCATCCAGCACACCCTGGGGATTACCTCGACGAATCTCCTCGATCAGAATATCAACTTCGTCGAGTTCTGGGTGCGGGTCGTGAAGTCCCAGCCCGGCGTGAAGCTCAATCTCGACCTCGGCTACATCAGCGAGGATGTCATCCCGAATAAACGTCTCAACACGGAAGACGGCCTGGACGGCAATCCCCCCAACGGCCTCCTGAATCCCTCCGTCGAAGACGTCGGGCTGGACATGCTGACCAACGACCAGGAACGCGCGACATTTAAGGCATTCCTCGACAAATACGGACCGACGCACCCTGAATACATCCAGGATCCCTCGGGTGACGACTGGTCCCGTCCGCCGCTGGGGGTGACGGGGAAATACGGGACGCTGGATGCCGATGCCTCCGAGGCCTACCTGAATGCCGACGGGACGGAAGGCAACTCGGGCAGCGAGATCGGCCGACTGTATCCGGATACGGAGGATCTCAACGGCAACAACGTGCTCGACCGCACCAACGCCTACTTCGAGTATGAGATCCCGCTGGACACCACGGATCAGCGGTTCCTGAAGTACATGGTGGGCGGCGGCGACTATGGCTGGTACCAGATCCGGATCCCGCTGAACGAGTTCACGCGCGCGATCGGCGATCCGACGCTGACGAATGTGGAAGGCGTTCGGCTGTGGGTGACCGGGGCGCAGGACCCTGTGCTGTTCCGGCTCGCGGAATTCAATCTGGTCGGCAACCAGTGGGAAGAGCGCGTGAAGAACGACTCGACCTTCAAGGTCAGCGTCGTGAACTTCGAGGATAACCCGACATACGATCCGCCGCCGGGCGTTCAGCGGCAGCGCGATCTGACCCGTCCCGACGAGAACGTGCTCAACAACGAGCAGTCGCTGAATCTCGTGATCCAGGGACTCAAGGACGGCGAGAGCCGCGAGGCGATCAAGCGATACACCGTGCGTCCTCTCGATGTTTTCAGCTATCGCCGGCTGAAGATATTCCTCCACGGCGAGCCGGGCGATCCGATCAAAGGCTACCGGGAATTCGCGTACCACGACACGTCCGACTACGACGTCGAAGCGTTCATCCGGATCGGCGCGGATTCGCTCAACTACTATGAATATCGCGCACCGCTGCATCCGGGATGGGATCCGCAGAACGAGATCTCGATCCTCTTCAGTCAGCTGACCGCCATCAAGTTCGAACGCGACAGCGCGCGGGCGCCGTCCCGCCGCATCCCGGTCCCGGACGGGCCGCCGGGCTCCACCTATCAGGTGGTCGGCGAGCCGACGCTGACGAGCATCCGGTACATTTCGATCGGCGTGAAGAACCCGGCCAATAAGGGGGCCACCGTGGTGAACGGCGAACTGTGGGTGGACGAGATGCGCCTGATCGATGTGGATGATACCCCCGGCTGGGCGTACCGCTTCGATACGCAGATGAAGATGGCCGATGTCGGCAACGTGGCGTTCTCCTTCAGTCAGCGGGATCCGAACTTCCATGCACTGGAGGATCGGTTCGGCACGCGAAGCACAAACAGGAACTGGAACGTCTCCGCCAACTTCGCCCTCGAGCGCTTCCTGCCGGAAACCTGGAACGGCAGCAGTCTTGCCGTCACGTATTCGCACACGGAAGCGATGGCGAAGCCCAAGTACATGCCGGGCACCGACATCCTCGTCGATGAGGCCGCACGACGTGTGGCTGCGGATACGACGGCCGGCCATGAGTCGCCGGACGCCCTGCGCACCCGTACGCAGGATATGACCGTCACGGATACGTACGCCGCTCCCAGTATCCGTCTCAATATTCCGTCCACGTCATGGCTGGTCGCCCAGACGATCAACCGGATGAGTTTCGGCTACAACTACAACATCTCGCGCCGAAGAAGTCCGACCATTCAGTACTCGGAAGCCTGGACCTGGACGGCGCAGTTCTCGTACAACGTTCAGTTTGGTGCCGCAAACTATGTGCAGCCGTTTTCGTGGGCGGAATCGTTCTTCCCGCTCGGCGGACTGAAAGACCTGAAGATCTACTTCACCCCCAAACAAGTCAGCATGGGATTCTCGCTCGCGCGGAGTCAGTCACACGATCGCGCCCGGAATCAGCTGGCGGCGAATCCCGTGGTGAGGAATCTCTCCGCCAACCGGAACCTGAGTTTCGGATGGCAGTTCACCGAAGGCGGACTGTTCAATCTCGGGCTGGATTACCAGGTCACCGTCGCCAGTAGTCTGCTTCAGCTGGAAACCGACCGGTTCGGCAATCAGCGTTCTTTCGGCGATATCCTGGGAGACATCTTCCTCAGCGATCGCCTGATCGATTTCGGCGTGGATCAGAATTATAACCAGTCCATCAGCCTGGGCACTCGCCTCACGGTGCCGAAGGTGGCGAGTCTCGACAAGATCCTGACGCCGACGCTCCGTTATTCGTCCGGGTACAACTGGGTCAACAATATTCAGGCGGGAGTGCTGGGCAGGAGTGCCGGGTGGAATGCGTCACTGACCGGCGGCATGGACGTCAACCTGAAGCCGATCTCCGATTTTCTCTGGTCGGCGGAAACAGCGCCGGCAGCTGCTGTGAAGCGTGATTCGACGGGCGCGAAGGAGTCGGCGAGCCTGCTTCAGCAGATCGATCGGGTCTCCCGACTGCTGTTCAAGGTTCCCATTTTCGACTTCGGGAAGTTCAGCTTCAACTTCACGCAGCAGAACCGGGCTCAGAACAGCGGTGTCCTGGGAAACACCGGATTTGCCAATATCTTCGCACGCGTGCCATTCGCGCAATCGTCGCTCCCGGAAAACGGTCCGTCGCTGCTGTATCAACTCGGCTTCGCCTCCGATCCGCACGGAAGCGTGGTACTGCGGACGAAAGGGTCGTTCCCGTTTGTCACGGGGTACACCGTTCCGGGTCTGCGGGCACCACGCGGCAATTTGAACGACATCTTCGCGCAGAACAATTCCATCACGATGCGGACGTCGCGACCGTTGTGGCAGGGGGCGGATCTGGAACTCAACTGGCGGGTTGCCTGGTCCTACAACGAAAACCGGATCGTGATCACTGATTCCCTGGGAGTTCCGCACATCCAGAGCCGCACCGTCAGCGGCGATGAGGAACGGTCATTCCTCACGCTCCCGCCGGTGCTCTTCTTCAAGCTCTTCCACACGAGTCTGGCGGATGTCAATACGCAGTTCCAGACGCTTCAGCGGAATACGGGGGATACCCGGCCGGATGAAGCGAAGCTGTCGCAGGCCTTTGAACAGGGGCTGGAAGCCTTCCCGTGGCTGACCAAGCTGCTGGGGTCCCTCGCGCCGCGCGCAAACTGGTCCATTCGATGGTCGGGACTGGAAGAACTCCCGCTCCTGAACTCGATCGCTTCCCGCGTGTCGCTCGATCATTCCTACACATCGTCGTACCGGCGCCGGTGGCGATTGGCCCCGGGAGGCGGCGAGGTCACGGAGAGTCAGTCGGTCACGTACGGATTCTCGCCGCTCGTGGGGCTGAACCTGACGTTCAAGGACTTCATCAAGGGAAATCTCGGCGCCACGTTCCGGTACAACACCAACACCACGTACGACCTGTCGCCGTCGTCACAGAATGTGGTCGAGACCGGCACGCAGGACATCTCCGTCACGGGCACGTACAGCCGGCAGGGATTTGAGATCCCGTTCTTTGGGCTCGCACTCTCGAACGATCTCGATATCAATTTCTCGTACACGCTCAGCAAGAATCTGCGCCGCCTGTACGACTTCCGGACGGATTTCAAAGCCGACGGCTCTCCACTCGAAGGCTCGACGCGCACGGTGATGGAGCCGCGTATCCGGTACGTGCTGAGCGCACGGGTGACCGCAGCGCTTTACTACCGGTACACCAAGATCGCGCCGGATGCCGGCGGATCGCGCGTACCGGGATCCACGATCAACGAGGGCGGTCTGGACGTTCACGTGGCCATCCAGCAGTAGCGCCGCGCGTTGATTCTGGCTCGTTTAATGGCTATGTTGATTTTTGAGAAGGGACCGACGAGATGGCGGCAACAAACGAAACCCGGCGCCGGATTCTGTGGGTGGATGATGAGATTGACCTGCTGCGGCCGCATCTGCGCCTTCTGGAGCAGAAAGGCTATGAGGTCAGAACGGCCACGAACGGCGAGGATGCGGTCGAACTCGTCCGCGAAGGCGCTTACGATCTCGTGTTCCTTGATGAAATGATGCCCGGCATGGGCGGCCTGCAGACTCTTGCGGAGATCAAGGATGTTGCTCCGACGCTGCCGGTGATCATGGTGACCAAGAGCGAAGCCGAGTCGCTGATGGAGGACGCTATTGGCGGAAAGATCACCGACTATCTCGTCAAGCCGGTCAATCCGAGCCAGATCCTGATGGCCTGCAAGAAGACGCTCGAGGCCAAGAAGATCACGCGGGAACACGTGTCGCGTGACTACACCAAGGAATTCCAGAACATCGCCGCGACGCTCATGGGGCCGCTGTCGCAGAGCGAATGGACCGACCTGTATGTGAAGTTGACCGACTGGGACCTGGAGCTGGACGACCATCCGGAGCTTGGCCTCCGGCAGACCCTCCTGGACCAGAAACGCGAGTGTAATTCGGAATTCGGCAAGTTCGTCGAGCGGAATTACCGGACCTGGATCGACGACCCGCAGCGGTCGGTACCCCTGTCCCCGGATGTGGTCGAACGTTTTGTGATCCCGGAGCTGTCGGACCGGCGGTCCGTGTTCTTCTTTGTGATCGACTGTCTGCGCCTGGACCAGTGGCTCATCATGGAAGAGCTGCTGTCCGAATTGTACACGATCGAGAAGCATTACTACTACAGTATTCTTCCGACGGCGACGCCGTTCGCGCGGAACGCCATCTTCAGCGGCTTGTTCCCGCTGGACCTGGAAAAACGATTCCCGGAGATCTGGAGCAGCGAGGCGGAAGACGAAAATAGTCTCAACCGGTACGAGCATGAACTGCTGAACAAACTGCTCGAACGGCGGCGCATCGACCTGCGGCCGGAACCGAAGTACGTTAAGATCCTCGACACGGAGTTCGGTCGGCAGATCGAGAACAACATCATCTCGTATACTCAAAATCGGCTGACGGCGGTTGTGGTGAATTTCGTGGATATGCTGGCTCACGGACGGTCGGATTCTCCGCTTCTCAAGGAGATTGCGCCCGATGAGGCCGCCTACCGGTCGCTGACGCGGTCCTGGTTCCAGCATTCCTCTCTGTACGGCATGTTCCGCGCGCTCGCGGGCCAGAAGAATGTCCGGATCGTGGTCACAACGGACCATGGCAGCGTCCGCTGTCTGCGCGGTGCAAAAGTGATCGGAGACCGCGAGGCGTCGGCGAACCTGCGGTACAAATTCGGCCGGAATCTCAAAGTGGACGAGCGGCAGGCGATCTTCGTCAAGAATCCGGAAGACTATCGCCTCCCCCGCGGCAGCGTCACCACGAACTACATCATGGCGAAAGAGGATCTGTTCTTCGTCTACCCCACGGACTATCACAGGTAT
Source organism: Bacteroidota bacterium (assembly GCA_021813905.1). Classification (GTDB taxonomy): domain Bacteria; phylum Bacteroidota; class Ignavibacteria; order UBA10030; family UBA10030; genus JAKAJH01. The sequence continues at coordinate 35,908 of JAKAJH010000023.1, forward strand.
TTGAACCAGTACCGGGACAGCTTTCAGCACGGCGGGGTGTCGATGGAGGAGATGATCCTTCCGGTGGCCCGGCTGACTCCCCGATGACGGTCATCACCACGACATCCGAAGAGCAGACCGAGGCGACGGCGCGCCAGTTCGCCGTCTCCCTGCGGCGCGGGGATGTCGTCGCACTCACCGGCGACTTGGGCACGGGAAAGACACAGTTCGTGCGCGGCGTGTGCAGCGCGTTTCGCATCTCTCACGTGAGCAGCCCGACCTTCGTCATGGTCAATCGTTACGAGGGGATCGATGCCACCGGCGCGGAACTCCTGGTGTACCACCTCGATCTCTACCGCGCCACGTCACCGGCCGATGTCTGGGCGCTCGGCTATGAGGAATTGCTCGGCGGAAACGGCATTTGCCTGATCGAGTGGGCGGAAGTGCTGGGCGATCTTCTGCCGGTGCGCCGGTACGACGTTCATCTGGAATATGGTCGGCAGGAGCACGAACGCCGGATCACAATAGGCACTATTGACGGTCCGCACCGCGGCGTCTCGGGATCTCCGCAATGACCATCCTGGGTATTGAAACGTCGACTGCCGTCTGTTCGATCGGCGTTGTCGGCCCCGACGGTCGGACGTCGGAACGGTCGGTCGTCGAGGCGCGGATCCACTCGGAGAAGCTGCTGAGCCTCGTTCGCGAGGTCTGCGCGGAATCGGGGATTGCCCTTCAGGATCTCGGGGGCGTCGCCGTGTCCCTGGGCCCCGGCTCGTTCACCGGTCTGCGCATCGGCCTGAGCTCCGCCAAAGGACTGTGCATGGCCCTGGGCAAACCGATCATGGGCGTGCCGACGTTCGATGCCGTGGCGCGAGCCGCTCTGGCCGAACACCCCGGGGCAAGCGCGGTGGCGATCCTCGTCGATGCGCGGCAGGGGGACTGGTACCGCGGGGTCTATGACCGGCGGCCTGGGAATGTGACGGAACGGGAGGCGGTGTCGGTTCGACCGCTTGATCGCAGCCTGATCCCTGCCGATGTGCCTCTGGTCCTGACGGATGCTCCCGAGCGAATCGGAGACATGAGCGGCGCGGAGTGCCGGCACATTCATCCGTACTGCCGCGGGGCAGTCGTGGCAGCCCTCGGGCGGGAGCGGCTGGCAGCGGGACGGTCCTCTGATCTCGTCACGTTGGAACCGGCGTATCTGAAAGAGTTCGTGGTGCGGTCCCCGCGGCCGGAAGCTCCGGTCGCACGATAGGAAAGGAGTCCGCTATGGCTTGGTTCAGACGGTCCAAGGAGAATATCTCCACAAGCGTCCCGAAGAAGGATATTCCGGACGGCATGTGGACCAAGTGCGGCGGATGCGGCGAGATCATCCACCGGAAGCTTCTTGAACAGAATCTATTCACCTGCCCGAAGTGCAACTATCATTTCCGGATCGGCTCCAAGGAGTACTTCGGCATCCTTCTGGACGCGGGCTCGTTCCGCGAGATGGATCGGAAGATGCGAGCCGTGGACGTGCTTGGATTCACGGACACGAAGCCGTACAAAAACCGCATCGACGACTCCATCCGCAAGACCGGCCTGAACGACGCCGTGCGCACCGGCGAGGGCGCGGTGGAAGGGGTCCCCGTGGTAATCGCGTGCATGGACTTCTCGTTCATCGGCGGATCGATGGGTTCGGTGGTGGGAGAGAAGATCGCGCGGGCCACGGAAACGGCGCGCAAGAAAGAGAAACCTCTGATCGTGATCTCGTCGAGCGGCGGTGCGCGGATGATGGAAGGTGCGCTTTCGCTTATGCAGATGGCGAAGATGAGCGCGCGACTCGCGCAACTGTCGGACGCGGGCATTCCGTACATCTCGATCCTCACCGACCCCACAACGGGTGGCGTGACTGCGAGCTTTGCAATGCTGGGGGATATTCACATCGCCGAGCCGTCGGCGCTGATCGGCTTCGCCGGACCGCGGGTTATCCGGCAGACAATCGGCAAGGATCTGCCGGCGGGATTTCAGCGCTCCGAATTCCTCCTCGAGAAGGGTTTTGTGGACATGATCGTGCACCGCAAGGAGCTCAAGTCCACGCTGGCGCGTGTTCTGAACCTGCTCGGGTCCTGACAGAATGACGATTGTTACCACCGTTGCTGCGATGCAGGCATTTGCGGATCAGGCCCGGCAGGAGGGCAAGCGGATCGCCGTCGTTCCCACGATGGGGTACCTGCATGAAGGTCATCTCAGCCTCATCGCCGAAGCCCGTCGTCGGGCGGACATCGTCGTGGTGACCATCTTCGTCAATCCCACTCAGTTCGGTCCGACAGAAGACTTCGCCCGCTACCCGCGGGATTTTGAGCGTGACCGGCAACGGGCCGAGCGTGCCGGCGCGGACGCGCTGTTCCATCCCGAGGCGGAGGAAATGTATCCGGCGGGTCATTCGACCGTTGTCGACGCGGGCCCGGTCGGCGGAGTTCTGGAGGGGACGATCCGTCCGACGCACTTTCGCGGAGTGACCACGGTCGTTGCAAAGCTCTTCAATATCACGAAACCGCACTGCGCCATCTTCGGTCAGAAGGATGCCCAGCAGGCGTTCCTTATACGTCGCATGGCACGCGACCTGAACTTCGGCGTGGAGATCGTTGTCGCACCGATCGTACGGGAAGCCGACGGCCTGGCGCTCAGCTCGCGGAATGTCTATCTGTCCGCCGATGAACGCACGCGGGCGACGGCGCTCGTCCGAGCGCTGGAGTTGGCCGCGGAGCGTGTCCGGGCGGGAGAACGATCGGCGGAGACGCTGCGCACTATCATGACCGCACGGCTGCGCGCGGACGCACCGACCGCCGTTGATTACATTGCTTTCATCGACCCGGAGACATTCGGTGAGATCGGCACGCTCCGTCCGCCGGCGGTGCTGATCGCCCTCGCCGTCCGGTTCGGAACGACACGCCTCATCGATAACATGCGCATCGAGATCGCGGATACCCATGGATAATCGAAAATTCGCAGCAGTCATCATGGCGGCGGGCAAAGGAACCCGCATGAAGGATCCGAACCGGGCCAAAGTGATGTACGAGGTACTCGGGAAGCCGATGATTCATTATGTGCTGGATCTTGCCTACAACCTGGACGCTGACCGGGTGATCACCATCGTCGGGTACCAGCGGGAACTGGTGACGGCGTTCTTGCGGCAGGAGCATCCGGACGTCGAAGTCTGCGTTCAGGCGGAGCAGCTCGGAACCGGACATGCCGTTCGCCAGGCACAGGAGCTGCTGGACGGATTCGAAGGGGATGTGCTGGTTCTGTCGGGGGATGTGCCGCTCCTGACTGTCGGGAGCTTGCGGGAGTTGATCGCGCACCATCGTGCGACGGGAGCCGTGGCCACGATCCTGACCGCCGACTTTGCCGATCCGGCCGGGTACGGTCGCATCATCCGCAACGCGGACGGTTCTGTCAAGATGATTGTGGAGCATCGTGATGCGAGCGAGGCGGAGCGTACCATCCGCGAGATCAACTCGGGTATCTATCTGTTCGACCGGGCAAGGCTCTTCGACGGACTTGTGCATATCCGGCCGCACAACGCACAGAATGAATACTACCTGACGGACGTCTTCGAACACTTTTGGAAACATCACTGGACGGTGTCGGCATTGAAAGCGTCCCATCCGGATGAGATCCGGGGGGTGAACACCGTGGACCAGCTCGACGAAGCGAAAGAAGTTCTTACCCGGCGGATGCAGCCCGGCGGCACCGCGCTGTGATCCGTGTGATTCCCACTCCACACTGAAAAGGAGATCCGATGCGAACGATTGCGATCGCGTTATTGGTGCTTGGGCTCGCCGCTTGCGCTCCCCAGCGTCAGATGAGTCTCAACGAGATTCCAACGACTCACGTCTACTCCAAGAGCAAAGAAGACGTGCTGAATGCGCTGAAGTTCTTCTGTACGCGGGAGGAATTCCGGATCGTGCGGATTGAGGAGGAGTCGGGTCGGTTTGTGGCGAGCCGCATGGAGCAGGCGACCCGCCCGGAGGATACGCGCACCATCGTGCTTTCGGTGCGCATGGTGCCGGCGGACAGCGGTCGGACGACGGTGGAGTCCAAGTTTGCGTTCGCCAATCTGCAGGGCACGGCTACCCGGGCCGACGAAGACGTCCTGGTGGACTACTACCACCGGCTGTACGGTTTGCTGAAAGACTTCCTCGAATAGTCTGGCGGCTGGAACCCGGGCGCTCTCCGGCCGCGGAAGGCGTCCGGGTTCAGATGCCGATTCCGAAGCGCCGGGCAGCACGGTACAGCGTTGCCCGACTCATGCCCAGACGTCGCGCCGCGTCAACAATATTCCCTCCCGTCACCTGCAGCGCGTGACGGATCGCCTCTTCCTTGAGCCGCTCGAGCGGAATGACCTCCGCCTGTTGCTCCTGAAACAAGCGCGGGGCAGACAATTGACCCGACTCCGTCGGCGCGCATGACTGAATGGCGACCGGCAAATCCGTGTCGGTAAATGTATTGCCTTCTGCCAGCACCACCCCCCGCTGGATTGCATTTTCGAGTTCCCGCACATTCCCGGGCCACGGATACGCATAGAGCAGATCGAGCGCCTTTCGCGAGAAGCGCAGGTCGGGCTTTCCGTGATCTGTTCCGAATTTGCGGAGGAAGTGTTCCGCCAGCAACAGAATATCTGAGCGGCGGCTTCGGAGAGGAGGGAGAAGTATGGGGAAGGTGGATAAGCGGTAGTACAAATCCTCCCGAAATCGCTTCTGCCGGACTTCCTCCCGCAGATCCCGGTTTGTAGCCGAGATAACACGCGCGTCCGACGTGATCACGTCATTCCCGCCGACCCGATTGAACTCCTTTTCCTGAATCACCCGGAGAATCTTCGCCTGAAGAGTCGGATCCATCTCTCCGATCTCGTCGAGAAAGATCGTCCCTCCCGCCGCAAGCTCGAATTTTCCGATGCGTCGTTGCGCGGCGCCGGTGAACGCCCCCCGTTCGTGGCCGAACAGCTCGCTCTCCAGCAGGTCATGCGGGATTGACGCACAGTTGACGGCAACGAACGGCCCGCGGGCGCGACGGCTGTTGGAGTGGATGGCTCGCGCGATCAGTTCTTTGCCGGTTCCGCTTTCCCCGAGGACGAGCACGGGAATCTCGCTGTCCTTGACCTTCCGTACGAGTCGGAACACCTCCTGCATTTCTCCGCTCTGTGACAGCATGTTCTCGAAGTGTATGGTCGCACGGTCATTCTCCCGCAGACGCTGCACCTCTTTGGTCAACGCACCGATCCGCAATGCGTTCTTGATGGCGATCTCGAGCTTGGGAAAATCCACCGGCTTGCTGAAATAGTCGGCGGCCCCGACCTTCAGCGTTTCGAGGGCCACTTCGATCTTCGCTTGTGCGGAAAGGACGATCACCGGCAGATCGGGCAACTGCTGCTTGACGGCTTTCAGTACATCCACACCGTTCATGTCGGGGAGCATGAGGTCGAGCAACACCAGCTCGGGCGGATCGGCCAACCGGTTTAGAAACGGCTCCGCCTGAGAGAAAACCTCGACGGTGTATCCCCAGTCATGCCCGATCCGGTATTCCAGGAGCTTTGCGACGACAGGCTCGTCGTCAACGATGGCGATTCGTTCAGCGGGCATTTCATTTCCTCCAGGCGCGGTGATTGAGACCGGCATCTTGCGACGAACGCAGGGAAGGAGCAGCAACTTCAAAAAGCAGAGAGGATGTCGATCGGGCCGTCCGGTCAGCGTGATCCCCGGCTGCGCTCGGCAACCAGCACGTCGCTGACAATCGCTGACACGAGTTCACTGAGGCGTACGCCTTCATCATGAATGTATCGGAGATATTCAGTCCGTCGGTCTTCATCCATCGCCGGATTCTTCAGCAGCAGTTCTGAAAAGCCGATGATGGATGTCAATGGAGTTCTGAGCTCATGCGAGAGCGCCGAGGCAAGATCGTCGCCGGGACGGTCGAACTCATCCAGCAGCCGTTGCGCCTCGGATTTCGCTAGAAGAAGCTTCGTTGGGATCACATTGCTCATCGTTCACGCATTAATTAACGGGCAACGAAATGCAATCCCAGTGCCATCGGCTTCACCTCTCAAAGAGCAAAAATTCGGCGTTCTTTCCGCATGGACGCGAAGTGAAAACCGAATGTGTGTATCAAATTGCGACAGAAAACAGATGGAATCAACAGAAATGTATTATCAGTGCTGAAAATAGGCAGTGTATGATTAATGTATCAATGTGATACAAGTGTAGCAAAATGAATCTTCCAGATTTCGTATAATCCGCGTTTTCGCACAGGATTCAGCAATCGCAGAGTGGCACGGGGATTGGATAATTGGCCTCAGAGATTGAAATCAGAACGAAATTCAAAAAAGGAAACGAAAATGAAAAAGCTCACGATGATCCTGGCCACCGGCGCACTCAGCGTCATGATCATTGCATCTGCCCGCGCCCAGGCGACGGCCACACAGTCGCTGACCCTCGCGGTCAATTCCGTGTTCAAGATCGCCACGTCCGGGAACCCGGCACCACTGACGATCGTCTCCGGCACCGCCGGCTCCGACAACCTGACCCCGGTTTCAGACAACTCCACAACCTACAGCATCACGCAGAATTTCGGCAACACCGTGAAGATTACCGCCAATTTGAATACGGCCCTTCCTGTGGGTTACACGCTCCAGATCGCTCTCGCCAGCACCAAAGGCACGAGCGCCGGTACTCTTGATATCTCGAACACCGCGTCCGGGAGTGCCGTCGACGTTGTTACCGCCGTGCAACGCGGCGCTGACGCGGGCCAATCGATCGGTTATACCTTCTCCGCGCTTGCTTCGGCCGGGACGCTGTCATCCACAACGAAAACCGTCACGCTGACGCTGACGAACTAATCACGAAAATCACTACATTTCCATCACTCTTTTACAGAAAGATCCGCCATGAAAAAGTCGCCCGTGTTCGCCCTGGCCGCCCTGTCCATCTTCGCGCTCCAGGCATCGTTCGCCCAGGCATCGGCGAACCAGACGGTGAACCTGACCGTGAACTCTGTCTACAAGATCGCTACCTCCGGGAATCCCGCGCCGCTGACGATCACCACCGGCACCGCCGGCACGGACAATCTCACCGCCGTGTCCGACAATTCGACCACCTACAGCATCACACAGAACTTCGCCAACACCGTGAAGATCACCGCGAATCTGGATGCAGCGCTTTCTTCCGGCTACACTCTGCAGCTCAATCTCGCCAGCACGAAAGGCACAAGCACCGGGACGATTGATATCTCCAACGCCACGTCGGGCAGTGCCGTTGATGTGGTCACCGCCATCAATCGCGGTGCTGACGCGGGACAGGCGATCACCTATACGTTCGGTGCCCTCGCCTCTGCCGGCACGATGTCCTCGACGAACAAGACGGTGACGCTGACTCTGACGAACTAAAGAGACTCTGTGGGGATCAGGACCGTGGCAGAGAAGAACTTCAGTATCTGTCACGGTCTTCTCATATCAGAAGCGCAATTCGTCATGAAGAACGCACTCACCATACAAGCCACGCTGATCGCCCTGCTGCTCTGGTCCACGATTGCGGCGGCTCAGGCTTCCCGCACACAACAACTTCTTGTGCTCCGGGTTCCTGAACTCAACAGCGTCTCGCTTGCCGCAGGCATGGTGACCGTCTTGATCCCTGGCCGGGCAGAGAACCACGCCGCGCCTCCCGATGGGCAGGTTAAGCTGCTGTGGACGGTGACCGGTGAGAACCGCAAGATCACGGTGGCAATTGACCGGAACCCTGTCCGGCCGGCCCTTCGATTAATTCCGCAGGATATCACGCCCGGAGCGGCGGTCGCACAGGTTGAAATGGCCCCCTTGGCGCAGGAACCGCATGATTTTCTGGTGGATGTGAGCCGTTCCGCCGGCAGCTGCCTGATCCGGTTTGACGCTGCCGGTGGTTCCCCGCGGGATGCAGAACCGACGATGCATCTTGTCACATACACGGTGACTGGCGGCTGAAAGCCGTTGGTTGAATCTGGACGTCGGGAGAGATATATTTGATGAGCCTCCGATGACTCAGAACCGTCTCACCTCTCGGATATCTGTCGGAACGGCGTTGGTGTTGCTGACCGTGCTGTTCCCGCCTTTTTGCCGTGCCCAGGTGTACGGCACCGGATCGCACACGGTCACGATCATTGTTCAACCGATCTCGACCATCCGGACCAATATTGGCGCAGTGAACATGAGCATCACGGGCGCGAATGCCGTGGCGGGCGTCGACGCAATGTCGGTGAGCGATCAGACGACCACGCTGCTCTGGGGAACGAACAGCAGCCTTCAGAAAATCGTCGTCAACTCGAGTCTGGTCAGCCCGCTCTACACGCTCAAGCTCCTGGCCGTCGGACTGACCTCGGGTGCGGCGTCGGGTGAGGTGATACTGTCCGGCTCGGCGCAGGATTTCGTGCTGAATATCGGCCGGACGTCGGGATCATGCGCACTGCGGTATACCGCGGTTGCCCTCGCCTCTCAAGGAACAGGCTCTGACTTGCACGCCATCACCTTCACTATCCAGACTCAATGAAGCCACTGATCTCCAAAGGAATTCGTCTTGGAGGTATCTGTGCCGTCCTTGGTATTCTGGCGGCCCGTCCTGCGGAGGCCCAGGCTCTGCGCGTCAACGGAGGCAGCATCACGTTGACGATGACCACCGGTGTGGCCGGCGCCACGCTCGTGGATGTGCAGAATACGACGTGCACACTTCGCTATCGGCGCCAATCCAGGATCAGCAAGATTACGGTCAGTACATCTTGCCCCGGTCAGAAATTTGCCCTGCGCGTCCTCGCCACGAACGTCTCTGACGGGGTCGCCGCTCCGGAAGTGACGTTGCAGGACGGAAATCCGTCGATTGATCTCGTGACGAGCATTCCCACCAGCGGGTTCAGGAACGGCAACTGCACGCTCCGCTACACGGTTTCCGCGACGTTCGAGGATGGGAACAGCACGGAGCTTGGGAATGACGTGCATTCCGTCTCGTACACCTTGCAGGCCCAATAGGAGTCCCTGATGAGCGTGACAACTCTTCTCCGCCTGAGTGTGATCATTGCGATCATCGGTCTCGTGCAATCGCTCTCCGCCCAGGTATCCGTGATCGGTGATCTGAGTCAGGACAAGGATGCACGGCCGGGTGAGACGTACACGGGCGCGATCGTGGTGCGCAACGACACGAACGAACCGCAGGAGGCAAAGGTCTACCAGACCGACTACTCGTTCCAGTTCGACGGAACGAACAACTACGGTGAGCCAGGGACGCTTCCGCGATCCAATGCACGGTGGATAGCATTCAGTCCTTCCTACCTCACCATTCCTCCGTTGGGCACGATGGCGGTCAACTACTCTGTGAGCGTACCGGCCGACTCCCCGGACCACACACTGGTCGGCACGTACTGGAGCATGCTGATGGTGGAAGGGATCCAGAAAGGCTCCGCGGAATCATCGCTGCCGCGGAAGGACAAGAAGGCGCAGATGGGGATCATGCAAACGATCCGGTACGGTATTCAGATCGCAACGAGCATTGCCGGCACCGGAACGAAGAAGATCGAGTTCATCGGTGCACGGATTGTGACACAACAGGACGGGAAGAAGGTGCTGCAGCTCGACATCCGGAATACGGGAGAGATCGGCATGCGGCCGGAGGTGTACGCCGAGCTGTTCAACGCGCAAGGTGCGTCCATCGGCAAATTCGCCGGGGTGCGCTATCGCATCTATCCCGGCACCTCCGTCCGGCAGAACATCGATGTGAGTTCGGTCGGCAAAGGCACATACAAGGCGCTGGTCGTCGTCGATGCCGGTGGGGATGACGTCTTTGGAGCGCAATACACTCTCGAATTCTGACCGCGTTCGTGACACGATCGACAACACATGATCCGGTCCGTCTGGCCCGGATTTTTTTTCTCGGGCTGCTCCTGGCCGGCGCGTCCGGTTCCGTGCTTGCACGCCAGGCAACGGAACTGGCGGTGCGCGCAGCGACAGCGACTATGGTCGTGAAGCCGGGAGCGGTCGCGACCACCGGGATCGTGATCCGCAACGGAGGTTTGCGTTCCCGGAAGCTCACAAGTCAAGTCACTGTGCCGAGAGGGTGGAGAGTACTTACCGGAGATGGGACTTTTGATGTGGGTGGCGGAGCAAGCGATCTGCGACTGCTGTCGCTGGCGGTGCCCGTCGAAGCGGCGGCGGGTGAGTACTCGGTGCGATACGCGGTGCACGACGGTGATCAGATGGCCGAAGCCATTGTGCGCGTGACGGTCCCCGCTCTTGTGCGCCTTGGACTGACCGTGCTTGAGGCTCCAAAATTCGTCCGTGCCGGAGAAGTCTTCAGAACGCGGTTCGCCCTGACCAATGCGGGGAATGCAGGGACACATATTCGGCTTTCCTCTCGTAGTTCGCACAACTTCGATATTCAGCTCGACTCGCCTCTTATCGTGCTTGGGCCACGGGAAACACGGGAGATCGTCGCGCGGACCGCGCTGCCCGCGCGGACCGAACGCCTCAGTCACACGCTGGAGTTGACCGTAACGGCCATCCCGGACTCGTCCATTTCTGCGAGTGCATCCAGCGTCGTGTCGGTCATTCCGCTGCCGTCGGATTCGCGCGACCAGTATGTCGAATATCCCCTCACCGTTCGGGCTCGAGGCGTTGGACAGGGAAATGCGTTTGCGCCTCAGATCGAAGTGTCAGGCGTCGGGAGCCTGAACGACACGAGAACCGACCGGCTTGAAGTGCTGGTGCGGGCCCCGGAGACTCAATCCCGCTCTGTGCTGGGTCAGCGCGACGAATATCGGATGCGCTATCAGTCGAAAGACATTGAGTTGTTCGCCGGCGATCTGAACTATGCCCTCACGCCGCTGACCGAAATGGGCCGCTATGCGACGGGATTCGGCGGGCGGTTCGTTGCGGGACGATTCGGCGCCGGAGGATTTTACAACACTATCCGATGGTTCACTCCCCGGCAGAAGGAAATGGGGGGATATGTGAGCGTCGAGGCGGTGAAGGGCTCTTCGCTCAGCCTGAACTACCTCCGGAAGGATCAGCAGACTACAAACGACCTTGCCAGCATCCGTGGACTGAGCACGATCGTGCCGGGAAGTACGATCGATGTGGAGTATGCGGGAAGTGACGCGAATGGCGTGCGGGATCATGCCCTGGCCACTCGCTTTGACGGCGCTCAGTCCTGGATCTCCTACGATCTCCGGTACGTAACGGCGGGAAAGGGATTTGCGGGATACTATCGCGAT
>JAKAJH010000073.1 GCA_021813905.1 Bacteroidota bacterium
CGATCTGCCGGCGTCATCGATTCCACCGAGATCCGTTTCGGCAGAACGATCAGGCGATACCCTTCCGCGCCAAGCGAAGTATCCTTGGGAAGCAGCCGGAAGGAGATCACATTGACAGCGGAAGCAGCGAGCGTTCCGGATCGGGACTTCAGCGACAGTCCCGTGGCCGCCGCGAGGCCGTCGCGCAGATACCGCGTTACCGGCACCAGCGCCTTCACGGGCGCGGCGTGGATGGCCGTCTTCCGGTTCAGCGTGAACGTTCCCTGACCGAACTCTATCCGCGACGGTTTGGGGATGATGGAGATGGGCTGAGCACACAGCGGCCACGTCGCCATAGCGGTGATGAGGAAAGTGAGAAGGGGTTTCATTGAGTCATCCCTGATGAGTATGGAGGAACCGGGAAGCAAAATGCGATAATTACGAATGACGAATAACAAACGACGAATTGCCCATGCCGGGCCGAAAGAATATGAATCAAGATCTGCCGGATTTGAGCGTCAGCTGTATTGAGCCAATGATACGGCGCAGTTCTTCCACATCCGCAGAGAATCGGATCCCGAGTGTGCTCCGACAGCTTCTTCGATATTTGCGGCGATGCTTGTGCCACTCCGCAAGAGTTGCTTTGTGAGAACATATTTGTGCTGGGCCCGACCGATACGTTGACAGGACCGCACAACGCGCACCGCCGATGCGTAGCTCTTTGTTTGTACGACGTTGTCCTTCATATCTCCCCCTTTCCAGCGGTCCTTCGCGAACATCCACCCTCCGCCGTTTCCTTCGCAATTCGGAACTCGCAATTCGTAATTTCTATCTGCCCCCTCCCGCGCTCGAAATCCGCACCAGCACAACTCCATGGTATCCCACTTCCGCCGAGAACTCCTGCACGAACACGCCCAGGTCCTTCTGCCGCCACAGGTCGCGCACGGCAAACGGACCGGTGAGACCAAGTTGCTGCGCCGTCACCGTGATCTTCCGCGACGTTGCGCCATCCCACTTGAACAGATCGACGGGATCCTTCCCTCCTCCCCCCACCCAAAACAGACCGACGGCTTTCGATCCGTCCTCCAAATCCTTCACCCACAGCTGCGTCGCGCCGTCGTCGAAGATCCGCCGCGCCTGTTTCCCCAACGGATCCTGATTCACGGCAATGACCTCGTCATTCATGAGGAGATTCTTCGTGAAGTCATCCATCCGGTCCAGGTCGCAGCCGATGAGAAGCGGCGCGGAGAGCAGCGACCACAGCGAAATGTGAGTGTACTGCTCGTTCGGCTTGAGATTGCTCGGATGCAGCGACGGCCCCCAGCCGACGAGTCCCACCACGAGCATATCCGGATCGTTCCAATGGCCGGGGCCCGCATACACTTCGTGGCCTGCCTGACCGAATCCGATCCCCGACATGCTGGACCACGTGTCGACGATGTCGCCGGTCGTGCGCCAGCAGTTGCCACCGACCTCCGCGCCCCACTCCCAGACGTTTCCCATCCCGTACTGGCAGAGACTGTACACGATGTCCCGGTCGACCGCATCAAGCGCCCGTCGCATCACGGCATACGGCTTCCGGAGTTCCGGGAGACTGCGGTCTTTTGCGATTTTCCCGTACGAGCACCAGTCGTACTTCAGGTAGTCGATGCCCCACGACGCGTACTGCCGTGCGTCATCCGCTTCATGCAGATAGCTGGCGGTGAACCCGGCGCACGTGAGCGGACCCGGCGACGAGTAGATGCCGATCTTCAGACCCTTTTCGTGCACGTACTCGGCGAGCGACTTCATGTCGGGGAATTTTCTGTTCGTGTTGATGCGGCCATCCGATGCGCGCGCCTCGCCCCTGAGGAGGGAGTCGTTCGTCGCCGGCTTGATCTCCCAGCAGTCGTCAATATTGATGTAACTCCACCCGTGGTCGGCAAGGCCGGACGACACCATGGCATCAGCGGCGGACCGGACCTTCTGATCGTCCACCGCGCAGGCCCAGCAGTTCCAGCTGTTCCAGCCCATGGGAGGCGTGAGGCAGATGCGATCGCCGATCTCGATGCGCAGTTCGCGTTCCGTTGACCCCAGCGCGTTCGACGCGGTGAGGCGCACGGGGTACGTGCCCGCGGCAAAGACGGTTCCGGTGATCCGGCCGGACGCCGGATCCACCGTCAATCCTTGCGGGAGCCCAACCTCGCCAAAACGTAGCGGCCGCTTGCCGGTCGCCGCAATTGTAAAGAGGAACAGATGTCCGGGGCGCGCGCCGAACACGCGGGCTCCGTTGATGCGGGGCGTTTCGGGGGCCGGAGGCGTCAGGATCTGCTCATTATTCTCTGCGGCGTTTCCGGCGGTCAGGTCATGCGGCGAGAGATTTCCCATGCCGGAGACGACCGCATCCGCCCAGTCGGCGTGATCATAGTCGATCCCGTCTGCTGCGTCGCCGACATACAGTCCCAACAGCTTGATCCCTTCCAGCGCGACCGTGCACACCTTCGCCGGATCGCCTTTCTTCATCACACCGCTCTTCCACAGGAGCTTCCGGTCACCGAACACCATGAACTCCACGCTGGCGCGATCATTCGCTTCATCGTCCACACCCACGGACGCGGAGAAAGACCGGCCGTTCCCGTTCAGCGTCAGCAGGCATTTGCTCACCGCATGCGTTCCCACGCCGTGCGCGTACTTTGTTCCGGCGATGGAAATCGGGTTGCCGTCAACGGAGAGATTCGCCTGCGGACTTCCCCAGCCGATGTCCATGGCGGACAGGTCAATATCTTCGAGGCGGATTGTCTGAGACGGTGCCGTTGCGCACGCGATGACGATCGACGCGAAGGCGACGAAGACAGATTTCAAGGCTTACTCCCATGGCAAAAGCTGCCGAGGAACAAGAAACGATTCAGGGCGACGGCGCACAGACGGGATGGTTCAGCAGCGAGATTCGCGCCGAAAAAACATACGCAAACAGGAGGGAAAGGTCAACAACGTCAGGCGGTGGTTGGGTGCGTGGGTGGCGGTGCGGTGTTCGACGCCGCGCGGAACAATCAGGAATTCGCCCGTCCGCAGAACAACGCTTCGGTCCCGGAAGTCCACCCGCATGCTCCCCTTCCACACGAGCAGGAATTCATGCTTCGTTTGTCGATGGATGCATCACTGTCCCCTCCCCGGCCATGCGACCGGGGTTCGGGCTCAGATCACCGGACTGTGATCGCGCGACGCCGACCGGAGCTGGTCGTCACTTTCGCGCGTCGAGCGTTTGCCGCAGTACTCGCAGCACATCCGTCGGCCGGTATGGCTTCTGAAGGAATTGGCGGGCGCCGAGTCCTTCCAGACGGCTTTTTGCCGCCGGGTCAAAGAATCCGCTTGCGAGAATGATGGCGGCCGCCGGATCGATCTCGCGGATCCGTTCGAACACTTCTTCTCCCCCCATCCGCGGCAGCCCCATGTCGCACAGGACGGCACCGATCATGCCGCGATGCTCCCGAAATTGTTCAACGCCCCGTCGACCGTCCTCGGCGGTGAGAACCGCGTACCCCTGGGTTTCGAGCGCCGAACACAGGAGATCCCGCAGCATCTCCTCGTCCTCGATCACCAGGACGGTCTCCGTGCCGCCCGGAACGGCCGATGTCGTGCGGTCCGGCTGCGTGCCCGACGTTTCAGGCTGATCATGCGCCGGAAGATATGCCGTGAAGGACGTGCCCTTACCCGGCTCACTGCTGACATCCACGAAGCCGCCATGGGCGGTGACGACACCATGAACGACCGCCAGACCCAGACCCGTCCCGCGTCCCACTTCTTTGGTCGTGAAGAACGGCTCGAAGATGCGCTGACGCGTCCGCCCATCCATTCCCACGCCGGTATCGCTCACGACAAGCGCCACGTAGCCCTGGAGGCGGACGCCCGGGAATTGGCGGCGCACCTCTTCCACCGGCACGCGTCGCGTCATGACGCTCAGCGTGCCTCCGCGGGGCATCGCATCCCGTGCGTTGACGCACAGATTCATGAGAACCTGATGGATCTGACCGGTATCCGCCAGCACAGCCGGAAGATCGGGGTCGATCCGGGTGGAGATCGTGATCGTCTTCGGGAACGTCTCCGAGATGAACTGATTGACCTCCATGACGATGTCATTCAGGTTCATCGATTGCCGGCGAGACTCCGCCTTGCGCGCGAAGGTCAACAGCTGCTTGACCACGGCGGCTCCCCGCTCGGCAGACTTCAGGATCGTCTGAATGCTGTCGGTCAGCTTGCGCGGATCGTCCCGGCGATGTTCCAGAAGGGCCGCGTGTCCCATGATGATGCCGAGGATATTGTTGAAGTCGTGCGCGACGCCGCTGGCAAGCGTGCCCACGCTGTCGAGTTTTTGTCCCTGGAGCAGCTGCCCCTCGAGCCGCTTGCGCTCGGTGATGTCGTTGATGAACGCCAGGAACGTGCGTTGGCCGGTATCCTCCGAGCATTGCAGGTGCACTTCCACCGGATAGTCGCTGCCGTCCTTGCGCCGATGAATGGTTTCAAACACGAGCGTTTCGCGTTCGTGCAGCAGCAAGGGCCGCACGAGTTCGCGGAACCGCTCCGGTGTAAACTCCGGTTTGATATCCACCGGCGTGCGGCGCATCATCTCTTCGAGCGTGAAGCCGATGTTTCGCAACGCGCCCTGATTCACGTATTCGAACCGCAGCGTCTCGGCGTCAAAGATGTAGATCTCGTTCAGGCTGTTTTCGATGATGTTGAGGAGTCGGAGCTGTTCGCGCTGGGAGCGTTTCTGCTCCGTCACGTCAATGAACGCGCCGATCAGTCCGGCAACGCTCCCCTCCGCATTCCGGAACGTGGCTTTGTGCAGGAACACGTCGCGGAGCGCCCCCGCCGCGTTGGGGAGCTTCGTCTCGTACACCTGCACTCCTCCCTGCTCCAACAATTCGCGATCTTTCGCGAGATACGTGTCGGCCAGATCCGCGCGGTACACGTCGTGCACCGGTCGGCCGATCAGCTGCTCGCGCGAAACACCGGTGAACCCGACAAAGGAATTGTTGCAGCCCAGGTAGCGTCCGTCGGTGTCCTTGTAGAAGACGGGAACCGGAATGGCCTCCAGAAGATTGCTCAGGAAGAACTGGCTCTCCCGTACCGCGGATTCTGCCCGCACGCGGTCCGTCACGTCCTGCACGACACCGAACACGCGCTTCCGATCCGGATCGTACTGCGCCACCGAGTGAACGTCAATGAGCGCCCCTGTGTCGGATCGTTTGATCCGGAAGTGCACGTCGTAGGGCTCTCCCCGTTCCACGAGCCGTCGAAGCGCCGCGTCCAGCATCGGCCGGTATTCGGGCAGCACCACCGATTGGACCGCGGGCAGACCGGTCATCGTAGACTGGAATCCGTAGATCCGCGTTGCCCCTTCCGAGGCGTTAATGGTCATTGTCGCGAGGTCCAGTTCCCAGTTTCCCCACCGGGCGACCACCTCGGCGCGTCGGAGCCGTGCTTCACTTTCCCGGAGCCGTCGTTCGCTCTCCCGTTCCGGCGTCTGATCCCGGAACACCAGGACGACGCCGACGATCTCGCCACGCTCGCTGCGGATCGGCGCGCCGCTGTCGGCAATGGGATATTCACGGCCGTTTCGCGAGACCAGCAACGTGTGATTGGCGAGACCGGCGACCGTCCCGCGCTCAAGGACCTTTTGGATGGGAGAGTCAACCGGCTGGCGGTTGACCTCGCTGATGATATTGAACACCACGCGCGATTCCGCGCCCTGCGCTTCTTGCTCGGTCCAACCCGTCAGCTGCTCGGCCACGGGGTTCATGTGACGCACCCGCCCCTGCGTGTCGGTGGTAATCACGCCGTCCCCGATGCTGTACAAGGTGGTGCGGAACAACTCCTCGCGCTCCACGAGCCGTTGCAGGTTGGACTGATTTTCCTCCTGGTCAAGCAGGATCGTGCCAATGAGCACGCTGATCAGCGGATAGACCCCCATGATCGTGAAGCCGACAAGACGAAAGGCCTCCGCCGTCAGACCGGACGGAAGGGTCAGAAGAAATGCGGTCATTCCCGCGTGAACGATGATCCCCAGGATGTACAGGTCGATGGTGCGCAACTGCCGATGGTCCGTCCGCTGCCGCCGCCGGAAGAAGAACCATCCCACCAGAAAGGAGAAGGTGATCGTCAGGACACCCATGACCGCGCCGCCGCCGCCCAGGAAGATGCGGTACGCGGCTGCGAGGACCGAGGAGATGATCCCCGAGACCGGGCCAAAGAACAACGTGCAGAGACTGATGACGATGCTGCGTCCGTCGAAGATGACCCCCTTCTCCAGGACGAACGGATATATCATGCCGACGATCGCGATACCGCCGAACAGGAGTCCCTGCAACACCTGGCCTGTTCGCCCGTCCCGACGGAACCGCGCAGTCAGAAAGTTCGAGAAAACGCTCAGCGCCACAAGGACACTGAGGTTGTAGACAAGTTCGACAACGATCATCGTTCGATCTCCTCAAAACTGCCGCACGGCCGGTGCCGGCGGGTCCGCGCAATGCCTCGGCTATCGGGTCCGGAAGAAGGCATCCGCCCTGAGTTCATGGCGCGGCATTCCGGGCCCTTCCAGAAACAGCCGCAATTCCTTGCCGCCGGTCTTTTGAAAGTACTCGATCGTCACCGCATGAAGGCCGCCGGCAAGCGCCACGACTCCCGAGCGCTCCTGCGCTGCATGGAGCCCGTCATTGTCCGCAACCAGCGAGTCGTCAACGAGAAGTCTGCTGCCGTCGTCAGAGGTAACCGTGAATGTGTAGATGCCCTCCCGCGGAATCCGGACGCAGGCTGAATACTGTACTGCGAAGAACTCAGGGCGCGAGGCAACTCGGAGGTCCAGCTGAGCGCACGCGCCTTCGGTGACCGGAACGAGGGAACTGAACTGCGGCATCGAGTCCCAGATGCCTTCATAATAGGAATACTTTACACCCGGCACAACTGGAATGCCCACCCGGGCCGCCAGGGGCGAGACCTTCCGGAACCGCGCGCGAGACGCGCCGCTGACGGCAGTGATGCCCCGGAAACACCGCGCGGAAACCGTCGCGCTTTCTCCGATGCGGATCGGTCCGTCAACACGCGGAGATCGCTCCGTCGGAACCGTCCCGTCCAGCGTGTAGCGGATCTCCACGCGCGCACGCGACGAACGCGCCGACACGTCCAGCGAGTCGATGAAGAATCCGTACGGCGCAGTGATCACCGGCGGATTGCTTACGTCGGCCGGTCCGCGAAACTCCAGGACCACGACGGCATCATTCGGATCGGGAGTCACAACCGGGACGTTGATCGATAGCGCATCTTCTGCGCGCGATACCGGAAGAAGCCGCTGTGAAGCATCGGACAGCACATACGCTCGCTCCGGCGCGTTGCTCACGCCGTTCAGCATCAGCCGCCCGTCCGACGGCCACTCGAACACATGAAGATACAGCGTCTCCCCGCCGGGCGTGCGTTTGACGGTACACCGCCCCCACGGAATCGACACGAAGGGGCTTGCGGACGTGCCATGGATCGCATCGCCGTTCACCGCCATCCAGCGACCGATCCCGCGCAGCCGGTCCACGCTGGAATCGGGGAACACGCCTTCCGCTGTCGGGCCGACATTCAACAGAAAGTTGCCGCCCTTCGATGCGATATCCGCCAGCATGCGGATCAGGTCATGGGACGACTTCCAGTTGCGGTCGTGGCTGTTGTATCCCCAATGGTCATTCATTGTCATGCACGTTTCCCAGTACACGCCCGGGATGCCCGTCGCCGGGATCTGCTGCTCCGGCGTGCCAAAATCGCCCGCTGCGTCCGTGTTCTCGGAGAATCCCTCCATGCCCGACCGGCCGGCGCCCACGCGATTGTTGATGATGATCGACGGCTGCAGCTGTCGGACGAATTCGTACAAGTCGCGACCCTCCGCCGTGTTCCACGTGCTCTCCCATTCACCGTCAAACCAGAGTACGCCGATGTCGCCGTAATTCGTGACCAGCTCCCGCAGCTCCTCTTTCATATACCGGATGTAGCGTGAGAAGTCCGCGCCATCCGCCGGACGATCGGTCTCCCATCCCCGCCGCGGAAGATAGTCGGGATGGTGCCAGTCCATGATCGAATAGTACCAACAGATCTTCATCCCTTCCCGCCGGCAGGCATCCGCCAAGGCGCGCATGACGTCGCGATGGAACGGCGTGGACATCACATCGAACTCCGTTTCCTTCGCGTCGAAGAGACAGAACCCGTCATGGTGCTTTGCGGTGATGACGATGTACCTTATGCCGGCGGCTTTCGCCGTCCGAACCCACGCATCCGCATCGAACCGCACCGGATTGAACTGCTTCACGAACTTCTCGTACGTCGCCAACGGGATGTGCGCCGATTCGCGGATCCACTCGCCGTAGTCCGTTTTCCCCTCCCAGGTCCCCGCGGGGATCGCGTAGAGCCCCCAGTGGATGAACAGCCCGAAGCGCGCTTCATTCCACCACCGCATGCGGGCTTCGTACACTTCCCGCGATTCGCGAACGGCCTGGGCTGAACTGATTGCGACGGCAGCCGTCGTCAGCAGAACAAAGGCAACTGTGCGCATGCGATTCCTCGCTGTTAGCGGTTGAGATCGGCCAGTCCGCAGACGGGTTTGGGTTCCGTCTGCAGCAGATCCAGGATGAGGACATCGTTTGTTCCCGGGCGCAGCCAGGGCGCCGGACAGTAGAGCCGTTGCTGCGGTCCTCTGTTCCAGTATCGCCCGAGATTGTGCCCGTTGACCCAGACGATCCCTTTTGTGTACGATGAAAGGTCGAGATACGTGTCGGCAGGACGATCGATCCGGAACGAGCCCCGGAAAATGACGCCGTGGCGTGCTGTGTCCGGCGCATTCTCCTTCAATGAACGCAGCCACGTCTCATCAAGCGGCAGACGGGTCTGCTCCCAGTTCATGAGCGTCATACCGTTCAGTGTTACACGGTCCGTGATGCCTTTGCGATCGATCATTTGAGAACCGTAGTTGACATGCCCCATCCCTTCGACCAGCAGCTCGAGCACCGGATGCGGATCAGAACTCCGGGGCAGGTCAATGGACATTTCCCCCTGCCGCCGGTCGAGAACCCCCACAAAGATTCGATCGAGATACACGAGCGCGAAATCGTGCAGTTCGGTCACCGTGAGCCGTCCCGACTTCTGCCCCACAAGCGTCGTCCGATACAGCACCAGTCCCTGGTTCTGCCCGAGCGCTTCGAAGGTCTGCGGCGTCACAGAGGAAATCGTATCCCCCGGTCCGCTCCAGAGGCTGCTGAAACGCTTCATTTCGATCGGCGGAACATCCATCGTCGGGATGGGGGACGGGATGGGAGGGAGAGAAGGAACAAAATGGCCAATGATCTCGCGCAGCTCAAGGTACGCGCGCGTCGGCCTTCCTTGTTCGGTGATCGGCGCGTCGTAGTCGTAGCTGGTGACGTCCGGTTCATATCCTTTTCCGCCGGAATTCGCTCCCGCCGTGAAACCGAAATTCGTGCCCCCGTGGATCACATAGATGTTGAAGGACTTGCCGGACTCGAGCAGATACTTCACGCCCCCGAAGAACTCCGCGCTGTCACCGTGTGCCCATCCTTCGCCCCAATGGGTGAGCCATCCCGGATATGTTTCTGCACTGAACGCCGGCACGGTGGAATCGAACCGCGCCGCCTCGGCGAACGCACGGGCATTCAGGCCCGGATTGAGTCCCAGCGCCGCTCCGGGAACGCTTCCCGCCTCGAGCATGGCCGGGGTCGGTCCGTCCGCCGTGCAGAACGGGAAGTCAATGCCGTTCTGTCGCCACAGGTCCGCCAGAGTATTCAGGTAGGCTTTGTCGTTGCCGTAGCTTCCGTACTCATTCTCGATCTGGAGCATGACGATAGGTCCACCGCGCGTGATCTGCCACTGGCGCACGATCGGCGCGAAGGCGCGAACGTAGCGCCCGACGGCCTGCATGTAACGCTGATCCGAGCAGCGAATCCGGATGTCGGGATACGTGAGAAGATAGGACGGGATGCCGCCGAAGTCCCATTCGGCGCAGACGTAGGGACCCGGACGCAGCACGAGCCACATTCCTTCTTCCTTCACGAGCCGAAAGAACTCGGTGAGATCCCGGTTGTCCGTGGTGAAGTCGAACCTTCCCGGCGAGGTCTCGTGGTAATTCCAGAAGATGTACGCGGCGATCGTGTTGCACCCCATGGCCTTTACCATGCGGATGCGATGCTGCCAGTACTCTCGCGGGATCCGTGCCGGATGCAATTCTCCGCTGATAATGCGGAACGGCTCTCCATCCAGCAGAAATTCCTTCCCGCGAAACGCGAACGTGTGCTTCTGCGGACTCTGTCCCGCGGCTGGCACGCTCAGAAGAAGAAAAAGCATGGAGGATATGATTGTGGCTTTCATAGGACTCCGAGGATCGGGTGATTGTCAATTGTGCAATAATCAATTTTACAGAGCACAGTTTGCGACGCTTCTTCTTTCTCCTGATCACCGTCGGTTGCCAGATCAGGGAATTCCAACTCTCTTCGGTGGTGTTGCACTTGCCTGGAGAACTCGCGCCATAATTCATTGCCACGTGTCAATTAACCACCGTCTCCCATCTTCCCGCGATCGTCGTTCCACACGAGGCACACGCGCCGTTCTTCAGCCCCTTCGCATCCACCACGTACCCCCGTCGATGGATCACCGTGGCTCCGCAGTGCGGACAGAACGTGCTCTCGGCCGCATGCCCCGGGACGTTGCCGACATACACGTAGCGCATCCCCGCTCGCAGCGCGATATCGCGTGCACGGTCGAGCGTCGAGACAGACGTCATGGGAAGCTGGGAGAGCTTGTAGAGCGGTGTGAACCGGCTGAAGTGGAGCGGGCAATCCTGCAGACCATTCGCCACGAGCCAGTCGCACATCTTTCCGATCATGCTGAGATCGTCCGTCCAAGAAGGAATCACGAGGTTCGTGATCTCCAGCCAGACACCCTCTTCGTGAAAGATCTTCAGCGTCCGGAGCACGGGCGCGAGGTCCGCGCCGTTCAGCTTCCGGTAAATGGCAGGATCGAAGCTCTTCAGATCGATGTTCGCTGCGTCGATCACTTGAAAGAGCTTTCGCAGGGGCGCTTCGCAGATGAATCCGTTCGACTTCCAGACATTGCGAATGCCGCGCGCATGGGCGATCTCCGCGGTATCATAGGCGTACTCGAAGAAGGTTGTCGGCTCCGAGTACGTGTACGCAATCGAGCGGCACGTGCCGGCCCGCGCTTCCTCCACGACCCGCGGCGGCATCAGGTCGATGTTGGAGGTTTCGCGCGGACTAGATCGG
>JAKAJH010000024.1 GCA_021813905.1 Bacteroidota bacterium
GTTCGACGGCGCTGTTGCCGGTAGAAAGCACGAACTGCAGCCCCGGCTGTTGCGTTCGTACGTCACTGCACACGCTGAACCAAGTGCCGAAACGGCGTAGTGCCAACCCTTCCTGGGAGCAGAAAGCACTCCCCGCATGCACGCCCAACTAACGTGTGGGAGCTAAGCTGCGCGCGAGCGCCGAAGGTGAAACGGCGCTAGCGGCAGCAAAACTCATGATCTTATCTGTTCGATTCCCTTTGTTGGCGAACGGCACTGAAGCCTTCTTCGCGCGTCAGCTTGAGCGACCTGTTAGGGCGCGTGATCACTGTTGGCCGCCTTAGCAGGAGCGGTCAACTGATAAACCGACTCGGGAGGATAGAGGATACCAAGCACCAGTCCGGCAACAGATCCTAGAGTCGAACCGTAGACAAATCCCCCAAGACCAGCCCAAGGATCGTCCGAGAGTGCATGCGCCACTCCGATGCCGCCAACGGCTCCGGCAAAGGTCCCGACAGCGCATCCGACAACAGCGCCGAGTACCGGGTGAGGGATTACGATTCCACGAACATCCCGAGTATCCAGCTTGAGTGTGTCGAGCATTTCGCGAAAGATGACCGAACTGTCGGATGACTTTAGCTCAGTGAGGGACTTCTCCTGACCATCGCTGAGCACGACCTGAACATCGTCTCCGGCATACCTCTGGGCGAAATCCTCTGGAGTAATCTGGGTTCCCTTGAAATGCTCATCATGCCGAAGCGTCTCCACAGCGGTAGCGCAACCCGAGAATCCCACGAGCAGAGCCAGTAAACCCAAAAGACCAGTTGACCGCCACACTCTCATGATCACGCGCCCTAACGTGTGGGAGCTAAGCTGCGCGCGAGCTGAAAGGCTCAAACGGCAGCGTGATAACCTGAACTTCTGATCTACTTCCAATCTTGCCAGCAGACGGCACTAAAGCCTCATTCGCGCGTCAGCTTGAGCGACATGTTAGTTGGGAAAGGTGCTTAAAAGCTGAAAGTGTTCAGGCGGCTGAAAACTTCCCCGACCGGTACACAGCCAGCTTCAACTGACGGGTGTGCGGGGTACTCTTCAGCTCGATTGAAAGCAGATGGATCTCTGACGGCACCAACCCCGAAAACCGACGACCGCTGCACTTCCCCAAGCACTGTCGCCACTAGAAAGTACTCACTTCAGCAACAACTACCAACTTTCGCACTTCACTTAAGCCGCTGAACCAAGACGGTGAGAGCGGCACCCAGGCCAACCCTGTTTGGGAGCAAAGATCGCTCCCCGCACACCCGCCCAACTAACGTGTGGGAGCTAAGCTGCGCGCGAGCTGAAAGGCTCAAACGGCAGCGTGATAACCTAAACTTGTGATCTACTTCCAATGTTGCCAGCTAACGGCACCGAAGCCTCATTCGCGCGTCAGCTTGAGCGACATGTTAGTTGGGAACGGTGCTTAAAAGCTGTGTGTGTTCAGACGGCTGAAAACTTCCCCGACCGGTACACAGCCAGCTTCAACTGACGGGTGTGCGGGGTACTCTTCAGCTCGATTGGAAGCAGATGGATCTCTAACGGCACCAACCCCGAAAACCGACGACCACTGTACTTCCCCAAGCACTGTCGCCACTAGAAAGTACTCACTTCAGCAACAACTACCAACTCGCGCACCTCACTTAAGTCGCTGAACTAGGATGGTGAGAGCGGCACCCAAGCCAACCGTGTTTGGGCGCAAAGATCGCTCCCCGCACACCCGCCCAACTAACTCTGGATTAGATGATATTTGCACAGATATATGTGCGTAACGGGGAATGGACGGAGAAGGCAGCGTAGGATGCGAGATAGCGATTAATGCGGACTGGACAAGAACGGCGGAGATGTCTGGCTTGCTGCGACCGGCACCCCCCGCCACAGCCCTCTCCACTACTTCCCCGAAAACTTCCCCTCCCCAACACGAGTAATCTACACTTTCTCACAAGAATTGTCAATTCTCCCGGGGATCCGTATGGCACAAAAACTTCTGGATTCTGTCCGCGACGCGATCCGAACACGACACCTGAGCCGCCGAACAGAACAGGCATACACCTACTGGACCAAACGCTTCGTCCTCTTCCACAATAAACGCCACCCGTCTGAACTCGCAGAACCCGAAATTCGCGCGTTTCTCACGCATCTCGCCACCGAAGAAACAGTCTCATCCTCCACCCAAAACCAGGCGCTGAATGCTCTCCTCTTCCTTTACCGAAATGTCCTGAACAAAAAGCTGAACCACCTCGGGACCATCGAACGTGCAAAACGCTCGAAACGCCTGCCGAATGTCTTTACCCCCGATGAAGCCTTCCGCATCCTTACAGAACTCTCCGGTGTACCGCAACTGGTGGCTGCGGTGCTGTACGGATCCGGAATGCGCCTGATGGAATGCCTGAAACTGCGCGTGCAGGATGTCGACTTCGAGCGGCGATTGATCGTGGTGCACGAGGGAAAGGGCGCCAAGGACCGGATCGCAATCCTCCCGGAACGCCTCATCCCGCCGCTACGACATCAGGTGGAACGGGTGCGACTGATCCACCAGCTCGATCTGCGCGACGGATTCGGCCACGCACTGCTGCCCGGCGCGCTGGAGCGGAAAGCGGCAAGCTATTCGACACAGCCCGGATGGCAATTTCTCTTCCCGGCATCAAAGCGCTCGATGGATCTGGAGACGGGAAAGATCATGCGCTTCCATCTGGATCCGTCCACGATCCAGCGACTTGTGAAAGAAGCGATCGAGCACGCGGGCATCCGAAAGAACGCGAGCGTGCATACGTTCCGGCATTCGTTCGCAACGCATATGCTCGAGAATGGATGCGATATCCGCACGGTGCAGGAATTGCTCGGACATCGTGACGTGCGCACGACGATGATCTATACGCACGTGCTGAGCCGCACGCGACCACCGGTCCGGAGCCCGCTGGATGTGTGGAAAGAGAAAGAGGAACGACTGCTGGAGGATAAGCGGGTGCAGACGCTGGCGGAGCGGAGTGAGAAGGAGGCGGGGTAGGGGCGGGGGTACGAGGATGCGAGGGTACGAACGTACGAGGGTACGGGGGTACGTATGTGGGTGGGTGATTGGGTGGGTAGGTGTGTGAGTGTGCGGGTGAGTGGATGAGGGCGACTTTCCTTCGTGCGGTTTTTGCGCTATCTTAATGCCCCCTGACGGCCGGAAAGAGATCGGTGGTCGGGGCGTACTATTTTCTGCCTGAACAAAAGCGCCAGTCCGTGAGCGATCTGCACCATATCCGACAACGCATCACCGCGACGGATGCCTTCCGAAGTCTGGAACGGTCGATCGAGACGTTGTCTGCCGACCGGCCAGCGCGCATGCGCGGGATCGCGGGATCGCTGATGGCGTTCGTGGCGGCGCATGCCTTCGACCACACACAACGCCAGATGCTCGTGATCGTGCCGGAGGCGGATGCCGCCGAGCAACTGCGTGACGATTGCTCACAGCTCCTCTCCGACTCCTCCGTCCGACTGTACGCCGCCGCACCGCATCACGACGCGACGGTGCTTGACATGAGCGCTCCCATCGCCCGCGTCGAAACGCTCCGGTCACTCACGAATGGCGAGCGCGCGCTCGTGATCGCCTCCGCCGATGCCGTCGCCTCACGCGTGACCCCGCCGGAACAGTTCAAGCAGCGCTCACTCGACATCCGGGTCAACACCGAGGTGCCGTTCGCATCCCTCCTCACCACGCTCGAGGAATTCGGGTTCGAGAAGAAAGAGTTCGTCGAAGAGTACGGCGACTACGCGGTCCGCGGAGGCATCCTCGACATCTTTCCGTTCGTCGGCGAAAATCCGGTGCGGTTCGAGTTCTGGGGCGACACGGTCGAATCGATCCGCGAGTTCGATGCGCTGTCGCAACGCTCCATCCGCGAGCTGCAATCGGCGGCGGTCGTGCCGAGCCTCGAGCCGAAGTCCGACGCCGATGCCGGCACCGAAACGCCCGGCAGTCTCATCTTCCCCTATCTCCAACCGAATGCCCTGGTGCTGATCGCCGAGCCGCTGCTCGTACGCAAAGAGATCGACGAGCTGACGGCCGAAGGAGCGTCACATGTCGTGGACTGGCCAACGGTCGAGTCCGGGCTGAACACGTTCGCGCGCATTGAACACATCTCGCTCATTGAACACGGCGAGAGTGCCGACATCACGTTCGAAAGCGCACCGCAGCCGCCATCCGCGGGAAGCGTGAAGACACTGCTGCACCATCTCGACCAATTGCGCACGGACGGCTTCGAAGTCTTTATCGCCTGCGATACGGGCGAAGAGAAGCACCGGCTGCAGGAATTGCTCGACGAAGAGCTGACGTCCGCCACGGGCGAAGGAGCCGAAGAGGCGCCGGCCGAGCGCCGATCGTTCCGGATCACGAGCGACGCGTTCCATGCCGGATTCGTTGATCACGCGTCGAAGATCGCGCTCTTCACCGAGCACGAGGTGTTCGGACGGCTGAAACGTCGCGGGACGACGCGCAAGCGCAAGTTCAAAGGGATCAGCCAGAAGGAGGTGCAGCAGCTGGGGCGCGGCGACTTCGTGGTGCACGCCGACTACGGCATCGGCCGCTTTGCGGGACTGCAGAAGCTGAAGGTCCGCGGGGTCGAGCAGGAAGTGATGAAGCTGGTGTATCTCGAGAACGACATCCTGTATGTCAATCTCAACTTCATCAACCGCGTGCAGAAGTACTCGTCGCAGGAGGGACACGTCCCGGCGCTGAGCAAGCTGGGCGGACCGGACTGGGACCGGCTGAAAGCTCGCGCCCGCAAAAAGATCAAGGACATCGCGCGCGATCTGATCAGGCTCTATGCGCGCCGCCGGCACGAGCAGGGATTCGCGTTTGCGCCCGACACGCACTGGCAGAAGGAGATGGAGGCGTCGTTCCAGTACGAGGACACGCCCGACCAGGCAAAGGCCTCCGCGGACGTGAAGGGCGACATGGAACTCCCGTCGCCGATGGACCGGCTGATCTGCGGGGACGTGGGATTCGGCAAGACTGAAGTGGCGGTGCGGGCTGCGTTCAAGGCGGTGATGAACGGCAAGCAGGTGGCCGTGCTGGTGCCGACGACGATCCTGGCGCAACAGCACTACAACACCTTCCTCGACCGGCTGGGACGCTACTCGGTGCGGGTGGAATCGCTCACACGGTTCCGCGCGAAAAAGGATCAGACCGCCGTGCTCGAAGGACTGACGCAGGGACGGGTGGATATTCTTATCGGCACGCACCGGCTGCTGTCGAAGGATGTGGCGTTCAAGGACCTCGGGCTGCTGGTGATCGACGAAGAGCACCGGTTCGGCGTGACGGCGAAGGAGAAGCTGCGCCAGCTCCGTGCAACGGTGGATACGCTTACGCTGACGGCGACGCCGATCCCGCGCACGTTGCAGTTCTCGCTGATGGGGGCGCGCGACCTGTCGCTGATCAACACGCCTCCGCGCAACCGGCTGCCGATCCGCACGGAGATCGCGCAGTTCAGCGTGCCGCTGGTGCGGGAAGCGATCCTCAAGGAATTGCACCGGGGCGGACAGGTGTATTTCGTCCACGACCGCGTCCACAACATCGACGAGATCCAGGCGCTGCTGGAGCAGCACATGCCGAAAGTCCGCTTCCACGTGGCGCACGGACAGATGGCGGGACACGAGCTCGAGAAGGCGATGATCGACTTCCTCGAACGCAAACACGACGTCCTCATCTGCACGAAGATCATCGAGTCGGGCATCGACATTCCGAGCGTCAACACGATCATCATCAACAAGGCGGACCGGTTCGGACTGGCGGAGCTGTATCAGCTGCGGGGACGGGTGGGGCGGTCGAACATCCAGGCGTACGCGTACCTGCTGACGCCGCCGCTGTCGGTCCTGCCGCGGCACACGCTGCGCCGGCTGCAGGCGATCCAGGAGTTCACGGAGCTGGGGTCGGGATTCAATCTGGCGATGCGGGATCTCGAGATCCGCGGGGCGGGCAATCTGCTGGGCGCGGAGCAGTCGGGGTTCATTCTGGAGATGGGATTCGAGATGTATCAGCGCATCGTCGAGGAGGCGGTGCAGGAGCTGAAGCAGCAGGAGTTCGCCGACATCTTCGAGCGCGAGATCGTCCGCGGACCGGCACGGGAGCAGGAGACGGTGGTGGAGACGGACATCGAGGCGCTCATCCCGGATGTGTATGTGGAATCGGATGCGGAGCGGCTTGACCTGTATCGGCGGCTCTACCGGATGCGCTCGCGCGAGGAGCTGGACGCCCTGCGCGCGGAGCTGACCGACCGGTTCGGAGAATATCCGGAAGAGGTGGAGCATCTCTTCCGTCTCATCGACATGAAGATCGTCGCGGGGGCGGCGGGATTCACGAAGGTGGAACTGAGCGGCGGCGATGTGCTGCTGTCATTCCCGCCGGCGGAGCAGGCGGCGTTCTATGAAGGAGAGCACGCGCCGTTCCAGCGGATGATGGCGATCGTGCCCTCGCTCCGATCCTCGCAGGTGCGGCTGAAGCAGGAGGGGACACAGCTGCGACTCGCGGCACGCATTCCGGCGGATGGATCGCCGGAGGAGCGTCTCACGCATCTCACCACACTCATCGGCCGACTGACGGGGAAGAACAGTTAGATCCTTCGACGGCTCACCGATCGGCTCCGGCGTTTCGTCTTCTCTTTCCTTCCGTCGCAACCATCGATCTATCGCTTGCGGTGCTACGCCTTCGCGACCGCGCGAACCCGCTCGGCTTCCACCTGGCGATACAGCGCGATCTCGCTTCCGTAGAATCCCGCCTTGAGCGTCAGGCGCAGGATCATGTACACCTGCTGCAGCGCGAAGACGCCCATGATGGACCACCAGGTACTCTGTGCAAACATCCCTTCGACCACGGCGTAGAGGCCCATCAGGGCGAGACCGATCAGCCAGAGGGTGAAGAAGAGGGGAAACGTGCGCCCGAAACGACTGACGGTGAAGACAAGACCCGCGCCGAAGGCCGCAATGGCGCTGACCCGATCATCCGCGACGAGCATGATCTTGGCGTAATCGAGACACAGCACGACGACGGCGATGAGGAATGCCATGACGGCGTTCTTGATGAGATAGAAGATGAACGGCGTCATCTCGGACGGCTCGTTGGCCGTCCAGAGTGCGATCGCGTGCTGCGCCCAGTCGCCGATGTAGTGGAAGAGCAATGCGCTGACGAGCAGTCCGATGAGCGCCAATCGGATGAACCGGCCGAAGAATCGTCCCCCATCCGAAATGAATTCCGCGATTGTGACCGGATAGCCGCTCCAGTACGCGTTGACGAACCCGCCCGCGAGAAGCGAACCGACGGCGGCATAGACAAGCGTCAACAGCGTCAGCAGGCTCATGCCGCTGAAGTTGAGCCGAAGCGATGTCACAGCTCCGACGAGAAATCCCCCCACGGAAGTCACCACGCCGCCGGAGAGCAGACGGTCACCGAACTGCATGAACGGACCGGCGCCGAAGATCGAGTAGTCGAGCATCCGGGCGATCTCGTTATTCCGCTCTTCGTACCGGAATGTCTGCCACCAGTTCTCGTCCGTGCGCTGCAGAAGCAGCTCCTCGCGCTGCGTGTCGGCCACCGACCGGCCGATAAGATTCATCATCGGCACGGCCAGCACCATGCCGAACGCCAGATTGACCAGCCACGCAAAGATGACAAGCCGCTTGTTCCGCAGCACCGCGCCGAATCCGTCCACCATGAACCGAAATGTCTTCATCATTCTCGTCCTTTCGTCCGGATTCAGTTCCAGTACGTCATGATTTCAAGCGCGTTCTGCACCCAGAAGAGGAACTTCGACGCGATCCTCCGGGTGGCGAGGGATCGGAATCCCGGCGGCCGCACGACCTGACTGTTGTTGTCCCAGTTGATGTCCATGACGAGCTTGTGGTCGGGATCGACCACGGCGGAGACGACCGGCACATCGGTCGGGTAGGAGTACTTCACCCACCGGTCGCGGCCGTCCCACGCTTCATGCCGCGTGGAGCCGTCCTCGAACGTGATCAGAACCTCCACGGGCGCAATCGCTTCACCCTTGCGCGTGATGACGACCTCGCTCACGTATGCCGTCCGTGGCGCCTTCATGGCTGCGGAATCCACGGGCCCGCCATTGGCATTGAAGACGCCCCGCGGCGGAGGAATTGCATTATTGTCGATGTGGTCGACCGCGTAGTCGAAGAGGTTCGAGCTGTACCAGGTGTTGTCGAAGAACCACTGCATGTTCTTTCCGGTCACTTCGTTGACCGTGTTGATGAAGTCCTGGCTCGTCGGGTGCTTGAACCGGTACCGGAATTGGTACGTGCGCATCACGCGATACATCATCTCCTCGCCGAGATAGCGCTCGAGCGTCATCAGAGACATGGCGGGCTTGTGGTAGGAATTCAGCCCGTAGCTCTCGTTGTACTCCCATCCGCGTCGGGCCATGACGTCGTTCTTGCCCTGCATGCGGAGATAGGTGTTCTGCGACAGCAGTCCGTCCTCGTTGATGTCGCTGAAGATCCACGGAATGCCGACGTAGCTTGCGGCACCCGACCCGCCGAAGTAGTACCGCACGGCCTTGAACGGCGGCCAGCCGGCGCGTATGACGCGGTCGGTGGAGTACGTGTTGAAGCCTTCGTCGAGCCACGCTTCCTCGAACTCGTTGTTGCCCACCATGCCGTACCAGAACTGATGACCGAACTCGTGCACGGTAACTCCCTCCGGAGATGATTGCTCCGCCGGAGCCAGCAGGTTCGTGCCGCCGGTGAAGAGCGTGGGATACTCCATGCCGCCGGAGCGGCTGCCGTTGGCCGGATCGACGACCGTGACGGCGTCGTACGGATACTCGCCGTACCACTCGCCGTAATACCGGAGCGCCTTGAATGTTGCGTCGAAGTACCGGTCGACCATATTCTCGTGCTGCGGCTGCGTCAGCAGGATCACCTTCACGTCCTTCAACGGATGATGACGGTCGGATCGCTCGCCCGGTTCGAGCGTGCGATGGCTGAACGTGCGCACATGCACGTTGAAGTCCGGTGCGGCGACCCAGGCGAAATCGTGTATGTCAGCCTGGACGAAACGATGCGTCGCGGTGCCGTTGGCGTTGGGAGTGATGGATTCCGGGATGCCGCCGGAGGCGCCGACGATGTACGACGACGGGACCGTGAGGTTCACGTCGTACACGCCGTAGTCGGCGA
Organism: Bacteroidota bacterium; assembly: GCA_021813905.1. Taxonomy (GTDB): domain Bacteria; phylum Bacteroidota; class Ignavibacteria; order UBA10030; family UBA10030; genus JAKAJH01. The sequence goes on from JAKAJH010000024.1 coordinate 9,178, forward strand.
AGAACTCGGTGTGCGCGTGAAATTGATGGCAGTTCCAGGCGCCCTTCCACCACACGCCGATCTTCGGGAACCACTGCCCGAAGAAGTGATACTGCCGGATGACGCCGGTGCGAGAGATCGGCAGCGGCTGCTTTGTCTCGAAGGCGAGCTTCAGGCGCATCGTGCGTCCGGGCGGGATGGGCCGGGGCGTCCGGAGCTGGCAGACGGTCTGATCGTCGGTGTTGTTGTCGTCCGGGTGGAGGTACGTCAGCGTCGGGAGGATGTCCACGTCGCCGCGCGGTGTTTCCCAGGCGGCGCTCGTGATGTTGGTGTAGCCGTAGTCCGACTCCTTCATGCCGGGACGGAGGCTCCAGCCGTTCTCGCGGGCGAACGTGCTGCGGTTGTTCTTCCACGCATTGTGATAGAGATGAAAAGGGAAGGATGACTGATTGCGCCCGGTGGTGTTGCGCCATTCGAGAATCTCCGTGCCGCGCACGATGTTCGTGGCGGTGTCGAGCGTAACATCCATCGTGTAGTGGACGATGCGATCGCTCGAGTCGGGGAGCACGAGATTCGCATCCCACGGCGGCGCGCCCTGCTCCAGCCGGGTCTGATGCGCGAGCGGGCGCAGGCGCTGGTCGGGTCCCGGAAGCCCGATGAAGGCGAACACCGAGACGATGGCGACGGCGAGGACGACGTACTCAATGATCGCAATGCGACGTGCGGACATGGCGGATCCTGTCAGAATGAATGGGATGGTTCAGGTTCATGGTTGCGTCAGCCATGGATCGAGGAGCTCCGCCCAGCGGCGATAGCCGGGACCGTTCAGGTGGAGGCCGTCGAGGCTGAAGGCGGGAGAGAGTTGTCCGGTCGGGTCGGCGAATGCGGGATGCAGGTCGATCCACGCGCAGCCGAACGAGCGGGTGAGCGGCTCGAGCTCGCGGTTCAGTTCGCGGATGCGGGGATTCGGGCGCGTCGGGTCGTCGCGCGTGGGAAGAACGGACTGCACGGCGACGACGGCGGACGGCACCTGTGTCCGGATCCGGTGCAGGATCTCCTGCATGGCCGCGAGGATCTCGTCGTCCGAGTAGCCGAAGGCGAGATCGTTGGTGCCGAGCAAAATCCCTACGCGGTCGGGATGAATGGAAAGGATGGATTCGTTCAGGCGGTCCAGGGCCGCTTTCGTCACATCGCCGGAGATGCCCCGATTGGCGAAGGAGTATTGGGGAAAGAATTCGTCGAACGGGAAGCCCTCGGTGAGCGAATCGCCGAGCATTGCGATGATCGGACGGGAGTACGTCCGGCCGGCAAGCTCCTTGAACGTGCTGACGCGCTGGTACCAGTACGGGGTGTAATCGAATTCCGGCATACGGCAGGCGGTAATATACGACATCGGAAAGAGAGATATACAACGGAATACGGCCGACCGGTACCGTTTATTGCAAACGCGCGTCTAACTGAGTATCTTGGCACAGAACAATTCCGAGGAATCCATGCGAACATCCAATCCGACACTGAAAGACAGTTCCTTTCAAAACCTTCCGACAGTGACGTCGCCCGACGAGGCGATGACGCTGCAGGGAACGGTGACCAAAACGGCCATCCTGCTGTTCCTGGTGGTACTGCCGGCCATGTACATCTGGAATCTCTCTGCCACCGGCGAAATGGGAAGCGCAGGACCGTGGATCATCGGCGGGTCGGTCGGCGGATTCATTCTGGCGCTGGTGACGGTGTTCCGCAAGCAATGGTCCGCCATCACGGCGCCGCTGTATGCGATCTGCGAAGGCCTGGCGATCGGCGGCATATCGGCGGTGTTCGAGGCGGCGTATCCGGGCATCGTGTTTCAGGCGGTGTCGCTGACGTTCGGCACGCTCGTGGTCCTGCTGGTGGCATACACCTCCGGCTGGATCCGGCCGTCAGAGAATTTCAAGCTTGGCGTGGTGTCGGCCACAGGGGCCATTGCGCTGATTTACTTTGTAACGTTCGTGCTTCAGATGTTCGGCATCCGGGTTGGATTCATCAATGACGGCGGGATTCTCGGCATCGCCTTCAGCCTGTTCGTGGTGGCGATCGCGGCGATGAACCTGGTGCTGGATTTTGATTTCATTGAGAAAGCATCGGAGCAAGGTGTGCCGAAGTACATGGAGTGGTACGGGGCCTTCGGTCTGATGGTCACGCTGATCTGGCTGTATCTTGAGATCCTGCGGCTTCTCGCGAAGACCCGCGGCCGGAAGTAACCGAAAGAGATGTGAACAACGAGCCCGCCTTCGGCAAGTCCGGATGCGGGCTTTCTATTGAAGAGAAGAATTGACAATTGATGCTCCTCGTCCGTACGTACCAAGGGCGCCCCAAGAACAGGCAGGCGCCCCAGGATGGTACAGCGAACCGATGTTCCGATCACCGCAGCATGATCATCTTCCGGACGGCCGTGAAGTTGCCCGCCTTGAGCTGGTAGAAGTACACCCCGCTGGCGGCCGGCATGCCGAATTCCGTCCGTCCGTTCCACGTGACCGTGTACGTTCCGGCCGGAGAGACACGATCGACCAGCGTGGCCACTTCCTGTCCGAGCAGATTGAACACCCGCAGTGTGACGTGGTTCTGCTGCGGCAGGGTGAAGTTGATCTGCGTCGTCGGGTTGAACGGGTTCGGATAATTCTGCGACAGCGAGTACTGCTCGGGGATCGCCGCCGGCTGATCCGTCACCCCCGTCGTGCTGGTAAGCGAGAAGCTCACGGTTCCCGGCACCGGAGCACCGGAGGCATCATACGTTGCGCTGACCGACGTGGAGGTCGGCGTTTCGTAATCGATCCGGTCACTGCTGACCGTGTATGACCCCGGTGCGAGTCCGCTGATCGTGTAACTGCCCGAGGCATCCGTCACCGCATAGCCGGTCACCGTGCCGGTCCCGTCCGTCGCATAGACAAACGTTCCATCCACGCCCACCGTCGCGGCGGCTTTCTGCAGCCGTCCCACCGGTGCCGTCGTCGAGACCGTACCCTGGATATACGTGTAGCCGGATGCAGACACCGGGATCGGCCGGACCATAATGTCGATGCCCGCAATGGCGGATCCGTTGACGCTGACGGTGGTGGCCTGCCGCCACCGCATGGTCGGTCCGGTCAGGCTGTAGAAGGAGGGCACGTACCGGCCCAGCGGCATGGCGAGCACGTAGTAATCACCCGGCGGCAGATTGTCGAGCTCGTACCCTCCGGCCGTGTCACTTTCCGCAAAGAACGCGTCGGCCGGACCCGCCCCACTCCGACCGAATGCCACGATGCGCGCCGGAACGCCGACATTGGCCGTCGTATCCAGCACCGTGCCCGCGATAGTTCCGAGCGGGACCGGCGGGAGCGCGTGCAGCGTGAAGTTGATCTGCGTCGTGTCGGCGACCAGCGCCAGCGGATCGGCAGAGAGCAGGTCGCTTTCGTTGTTGTAGAAGAGCTTGAAGAATCCCTGTGCATACGCCAGACCGATGTACGATCCGCGCGGCAGGATCAGATGATATGCGCCGGTCGAATCCGTGGTCGTCCGGAACGCCGCTCGGGCATCACCGCTGAGCGCGAGTCCCAGTGACGGAGAAGCGTTCAACACATCACGGATGTTGTCGAGGTCGTGATCGCCGGGGGCGGGGTTCTTGGCGGAGTTCAGCAGATATTCCGCTCGTGTGAAGATCACCACCGCGCCCGGAATCGGTGCACCGAGCGTATCCGACACATTTCCGCTGACGGTGAAGAGCGGCACCGTGACCTCCCGTGCCTTCAGAATGAAATTCACCGTGACGACCGCCGAATCAGCCACGAGGATGGGATCGGCGTCGACCGGTGAATTCTTCTGGAAGTACCACTGCCGCACATAGTCGCCGCGCAGGGCGGTGGCGCGCGCGATGTACGATCCCACATCAACATGATTGAAGCGGTACGTACCGGTGGAGTCGGTTGTCGCAGAGTATTCGAACGACATCACCGCGTCACGCTTGAACAGCTGTACGAGCGCGCGGATCGGCGTGCCGAGACTGTCGGTGACCGAACCGGTCACGATGCCGCTGGCTCCGGCCACGGCGATGCCATACTCCTGCCGTGCCATGCCGCCGCCGCTCGAATGGACCATCACCGTCACTTCGTACCAGCCGCGAACCGCGGGGGTCCACTGGACAAGACCGGACACGGAGTCGACGATCATGCCATACGGATGCTCGCCGAGCGCCCAATGGAATGTGGCCGTGGAATCGCTCGACGATGCTGCTGCCTGGTAGGTATAGAGTATTCCGACGCGAGCTTCACGCACAGGTGTCGAGACGATCGAGACACGATCGTGCGGTCCCCCTTCCATCACACGGAAGAGGAGCATGCATCGGTTGGTGGAGGCCACCTGGGCTTCCCCGCGCGCCTGCACCATGTACGCAAACGCGTTCGTTGCATTCAGCGGCGGTGTATCAATATACCAGCGATTGGTCGTGGAATCGATCGGCACGAAGTTCGCGGTCGAATCAACCTGCGTTGCGTTCGCGGCCAGGGCCACCCGGTACACGTAGTACTTCGAGGGAATGAACTGCACCGGACTGTTCCACGCCAGCGCGACTCTGTTCTCCTCGGTGATCCGCGCCGTGAGCATGAACATCACCGGCAGATGCCTCCAGGGCACGACCGAGACGTTGCTCCAGATCGTGTCGAGGCCCGCAATGCCGGCCACGCGGTACGCGAACGCGAACGCCGCCATGGCCGGAGAATCGGTCGCTTCGGTTGCCGTCAGACTGTCGATGCGGATCCAGCCGGCCGCGTTGATCTGCGCGGCGGTGTCCGTGATCGCATTCCGGTAGAGCAGGTAGTACGACGGGGATACCGTGGCGGCGGTGTTCCAGTGCAATTGAATGGAACCGCCGTCAAAGTCCGTGTACCCGGACAGCTCGATGGCATCATGCATCTGCACCACCGCGCCGTTGCTCTGCACGATCTGCCCGGCCGCCGTCCTTCCGCGGACCTGATAGAGGTAACTGAAGTTCCCGGCGGAGGCGCCGGTATCTTCATACGTCGTGGCCGTCGTCGAGTCGATCAGCAGCGGAACAGTCGCGACGAGAGTCATGCGTCGTGGATCGAACGGCGCTCGGTAGACGTAATACATCGTGAAGGTTGTGCCGGCCGGAGGGGTCCAATGCAGTGCCGGATATCCGGAGTCGTTGCGCGCTGCGTCGAGCCGGATGTACGGCGTCGTCGGTACCGGGCCGACAAGCACGGTGGCAACGTTCGAGCGGATCGGCAGTCCCGCCCCGATCACAGCCCAAACCTGATACGCGAAGATACCGGTGTGCGTCTGCGTGTACGCGTCGGCGTACGAAAGCTGCGCCGTGGAATCGATCAGCGTGGCCGACGCCGGATCGGGCATGTATTCCATCGACGAGGGCTGGGTGCGATAAATGTAGTACTTGATCACGGACACGAACGCGGGGGCGTCCCAGGCCAGCCGCGCCGTTCCGGAGGAGTCGACCCAAGCCCGCAGCCGGAATGTCTCCGGCGGTTCAGAAGACGGGACGTAGATGAACGCGAGATTGCTCAGCAAGCGGGCGCCGGTGGATGAGACCGCGACCAGGCGGTACGCATAGCTTCCTCCTTCACCCAACAGCGGCGGCATGTCCATGGCGGACGTGCTGGTCGCACCAAGGGAATCGATCCTCTCGAAGCGGGACGAATCGGGGATCACGCCCGTGGACGAAAGCGTGCCGCGGTACAGAAGATAGTAGCCGGCAGTGAATCCAGCGGGGGCATCCCAGGCAAGCTGCACATGCGCGGAGTCTTCCAGCGTCGCGCGGAGATGAAACGCAAGGCTGCCCGCGTTGAAGTCAACGAAGAGCGGATTGCTCTTCATGGCTCCCATCATCGTGATTGCGATGACCCGGTAAGCGTATCCGCCGCTGTCCGGAGTTCCGGGCTGATCCGTGTAGGCGCGGAGGCTTGCACCGGTCGAATCGATCAGCGTGGGAGGCAACGAATCGAACGGGGCACCGGGAACAGGAATGTAGGTGCGGTAAATATAGTAGCGCAGCACGGTCACCGTCGACGGGGCGCTCCACTCGAGATGAACCGTGCGCGTGGAATCCAGATATCCCGACAGCTGGAAATCGCCGGGCGGCGGCATTTGCGCCACCGCTGTTGCCGAGATCATCAGACCGGCAACAGCGAGAATGGTGCACAGAAGCATTTTCCTCAACATGGCTCCTCCTCCGTTTGTGGTTTCAACAATTTCGTGTACGGCAGAACGGACAGATACGGGCGGAATCCGCAACCCGTGGATACACCGAGTCGAATTTTTGACACAGGGCCAGGCCCGGCGGTTTCATGGCAACAAGATAGCTCCATTCTTCAAGGAAGATTGTGACCGAGAAGACATGAGGCCGCTGCGTGGGGGAGTTCGGAGAGAGAGAACAGGGATCAGATATCGGGGATTCCGGAGTGTTTTGCGGAGCGGCAAACCGCGAGACCCGATGGCGACAATTCCTTTACCGGTACACTGCCGTATTCATGCAACTTCTTGATCCGTGTCACGCTAGTCCACCGCAGGATCAGCGGGTTCTTCGGTGCGCGACCGTGCAATCGATTGCAGCCCGAGGTGCTGTCCGACGGCACAGTCGCCGCAGCGCTGTTCCAGACAGTAGTACCAATAGAGCTGGATCATGCCCTGGTGCACGACGGCGTTCTTCGGCAGGCGAACGTCGTGAAGGAGCGGTGTCATGCGCCGCGTGACTGCGTTCTCCGCTCCCGCCGGCAACTCTCCCAATAAACGCATCACGCCTGCCCGCACCTCGCGATCGAGGAACGTGCGCGCGTACAAGAACCCGATGGGCAGGATGATGTTGATGAGGATCTCGCGCGTACGTTCGGCGCCAAGCGGGGTCTGGTCCGTCGCTTCCGCAGGCGATTCCTGCGTCGCGGACAGCAACCGCTCGAGCTCTGCGCGACAACGGCGGCCGTTGATCTCCGACTTGATGACCTGCACGATGGAGCGGAACAGGTCGTGCCTCAGGATCGCAACGGCGAGTGCGGCGGCGGCTTTGATCCGCACCGCGGGTGCATTGGCCGGACGTGTGGGAAAGAGCGTCCAGTCGGACGGATGGATCAGTTCGCCGCGAAAATCCCGGCGCAGGCTTTCCCAGCGGGCATTCAGCGTCGTGGCCTCCGTGCGGGATGATGCATCGGTTGCCGCAGCCGGATCAGGAAGAAGTCCCGCGCAGCCGAACAGTGCCGCTTCCACGTCGGTCACGGTCACCGGCGGTACGAGGGCGGCGAGATACTTCAGCGTGACGCTGCGCCCGAGCCGGACGAACGGATCACGATTCCGGTCGTAGCCGAGGCTTTCCAGCAATCCCTCATACAGTACCTGATCCCACACGCTGCGCCGCGCGATATCCTGCTCGGACGGCTCGGCGGGCGACGGGATCTCGTCGGGGCGGCCTTCGTCCGGCGGCGGCTCGGATGCATGGTGCTCACGCACGCATCCCGCATGGTCGCGGGCCAGTTCGAAGAGTCGCTCCTGGAACCGGCGCACTTTCAGCTCGAGTCGTTCCGTCGCGAGATGGTGCAGCCATGTCTCGAGCGTCCCCACCGGTACCGGTCCGCGGCCGGCGCAGGGAAGCTCCGCCGTCCGGTTGCTGCGTTCATCCATAATGGCGCGCTGCCACACGGTACGAATGGAGGATGGAAGAAAATCGGCGAGCACGAGCGTGGGGATCGTGCGTCCGGATTGCGCGATGATGTCCGCGATGCCGGGCGCATGTTCCAGCACGACGTGCAGGACGACGCCGTTGTAGCGCGGATCCTCCTGGTGGCCGTGCTGAAGCCATTCGAACACGGTCCGGTGGATCTCCACGTCGCCGGCGTACGTGACGCCGCCGATCGCAATGCGGGCGCGGCGGAAGTCGGGACCGCTGGTGGTGTTCAGGCGTCCGGGGTCAAGCACGGCAACGGACCGCCCGTCAACGGTGCGCAGCGAGGTGTGGGACAGGTACTGGTTGCTCCAGATCTGGCGGAGAAACCGTTCGTGGATGGAATGAAAGCGCCGATGCATGTCTCCCCCATGCCATGGACATCGTGCAACGCGGTGCTGCGGTGACGACTACTCGCCGACGTCGGCGTCGGCTTCGATCTCGACAAGTATCTCCGGCGAGACGAGCGCCCGTACTTCAACCATGGTCGACGCCGGACGGATCGCGCCGAAGAACTCCCCGTGCGCTTTTGCGACCTGTTCGAAGTCGGCCATCGATTTCACGTATACGCGCGTGCGCACAACGTCACGCAATCGTGCGCCGGCCTTGACAAGCGCGGATTCGATGTTCCGCAGTGCCTGCACGGTCTGTCCGTACACATCTCCCGGAGTCACGATGGCGCTGTTTGGATCGGTCGCGGTCGTGCCGACGGCCCAGATATGCGGTCCGATGCGCACCGCCCGGGAGTATCCGACGATCGACTCCCAGGGAGTCGCGGAGGAAATATTCTCGCGGGAGATCACACTTCACTCGCTGAAAAAGTGATGGCGCTGCTCCTCGATCGCGTCGCGCAGACGGAGCGCTTCGGCTCGCGCGGCGTCGGCAAAGTCCCTGCCGGACGATGCGTAGAGAATGCTGCGGCTGGCGTTGATGACGGCCAGATCGCCGTCGGCCGTGCAGCCCCAACGAATGGACGCACGGAGATCGCCTCCTTGAGTGCCGATGCCCGGAATGAGCAGCGGCATGTCCGGAGCGAGCGCCCGCACACGCTTGAGTTCCGACGGATGCGTCGCACCGACGACAAGACCGAGATTGCCCCGCGTGTTCCACTTCCGCGCGGTCCGGACAACAGCCTCGTACAGCCGACCGGACCCGACTCTCTTGCGCTGGAAATCACGCGATCCGGGATTGGATGTCAGCGCCAGCAGAAACACGCCATGCTCCGGATCGGCCAGGAATGGCTCGACGGAATCCGATCCCATGTACGGATTGACCGTGACCGCATGGAAGCCAAATTCCGTGAAGAGCGCCGAGGCGTAACGGGCGGAGGTGTTGCCGATGTCCGCACGCTTTCCGTCTCCGATGGTGACGACGCCGGGCGGAATGACATCCAGCGTGCGTCGAAGAGCATCCCACCCGTTGCGGCCGAGAGCCTCGAAGAAGGCCAGATTCGGTTTAAACGCGCAGACAAGATCCTGTGTCGCCGCGACGATCGCTCGAGCGAACTCCACGACGCCGTCGGGGCGGCCTTTCAGAGGCTCGGGCAGTTTGGCGGGATCGATGTCGAGTCCGACGCAGAGGAGCGACCGGCGTTGGCGCTGGACATCGCGAAGATGATCATTGAACGACATGGGAAATCCTGGTTGGGATGCAGGAAAGATGGGAAACCGGAGAATCAAAGTCAAAAGTCAAAATGAAAAAGCAAAAAGAAAACAATTGAAAAATCGGAATGTTGTCGCACATGGATGAACGCGCTTTTCGTACCCCCGTACCACGTACACTCGTATTGCCACACCCACGGACTTACCGCTTTCCAAAGTTCTTCCACATCATCGACTCGACCGGCCGGGTGGTCTTGCGGCGATACTTGGCACCCCGCTTCCGGGAGTACGGAATTTCCACCTCGCCGGAGATCTCGAAGTAGATCAGTTGTCCGATGGGCATGCCGGCGTAGATGCGTACGGGCTGACGCACGGAAATCTCGAGTGTCCAGGTGTTGCAGAATCCGACGTCGCCTTTTCCCGCGGTGGCATGGATGTCGATGCCGAGGCGTCCGATGCTGCTCTTGCCTTCAAGAAAGGGGACGTGCCGGTGGGTCTCGGTATATTCTTTCGTGACGCCCAGATACAATTTGCTGGGAACGAGCATGAGTCCCTCGGGCGGGATGCGGAATTGGCGCACTTTGTTGTGGCGGCGCGCATCGAGGATCTCGTGCGTGTACATCGCCAGCCAATCGCCAAGATGCACATCATAACTATTGGAGCCGAGATGCTTCCGCGAGAACGGCCGGATCACGATCGAGCCGCTCTTCATTTCACGCAGGATCTGCTTGTCGGACAGTATCACGTTCCCTCCGTACGTATCGGGCCACGCTCACGCAGTCTCCCCATTCCCCCATCCCCCAATTATCCGATTCTCATGGGTGTTACTTGATGAAGAGCGAGTACGTCACTTCCGCAAGGAGAAAGATGAAAACCGTGAGCGAGACGAACACAAACGTCCGATCGCGTTCCACGGTGAATCCGACGATCGCGGCGATCACACGCAGAATCGGCGTGAGCATCAGCACCACGAGTCCGGTGAAGCCCAGGGTCACCGGATCCAGCGAGGATGACAGAAGCCGCTGGAGCAGTACGGGAAGCGTCAGGGGGTGGGCGGGAAGATCGATCCGGAATCCGTGGACCGCAGCAAGCACCAGGGCCGCCGCCATAAGCGTCGCGCTCGTCCACACGCCGATGCGCAGAACGAGGCTGGCCCAGTGATCGACGAGGTTGTCCGGTTGAATGACGGGAGATTCGTTGGCCATGTCAGCGCAGATACAGCTCGATGGAGGTGAAGAGCAGCACGACGGCGAAAATCCACACCAGCACGTGGCTGTGAATGCGTCGGCTCAGCCACACGCCGGTGAACGAACCGAACAGCACGCCCAGCGCCGCCGCCGATCCGATCATCGGATGCAGGTGGCCATGGGCGAAATAGATGAATGCGCTCGCCGCCGCCGTTACGCCGATCATGAAATTGCTGGTTGCCGCCGCGGCCTTGATGGGAATGCCGGAAATCATGTTCATGGCCGGCACCTTGAATATCCCCCCGCCGATACCGAGGAGTCCTGAGACGTTCCCTGCGACGAACGACACGCCCAGGACTCCGGGAATCCGTCGAACCGTGTAGGGGACCGGGTTCCCGGTGCCGTCATCGGGAACAATCCCGGGCAGAACGCCGTCCAGGTGGACCGGCTCGGTCCGTGTATGGTTGCGGGCACGCCGGACCATGAGAATTGCAGCAAGAAAGAGCAGAACGGAGAAGAGCTTGGTCAGCACCGCCCCGGAGAGGACGTTGGCCGTAATGCCCCCCGCAATGGCGCCCAGCACGGTCGCGATCTCCAGCAGCATGCCCAGCCGAACGTTCACCGTATGGCGCTCCAGATTGAGTGCTGCGCCGGCGCTGGAGGTGGCGATCACCGCCACGATACTGGTGGCAATGGCCTGGTGGACGGGGAGGCCGAGGACAAGAACGAGATAGGGGATGAGGAATACCCCGCCGCCCAACCCGAGCAGGGCACCGAAGGTCCCGGCGACGAATCCTCCGGCAAGCAGCGCAACAAGAAGTGAGACCGTCATTCGTGGTCCGGAACTGTGCGGGGCAGTGTACGAAAAAGTCGGTGCAGTTCCAATCAGCGCGCTTGTTTTGTCGGAAAGAATTCCTAATTTGCCCGCATTACGCCACTCACCACCCGAGGCACGCCGCCATGCTCACGCGCTTCGATCTTACGGACGGTCGTATCCTGCCCTCAACCCGCACCGACAGCCCCGTACTTGTGTACACGAATCCCGACGATGCGGAGCGGCGCGAACTCATCGACGAACTGAAGATCGATGAGCACACGCTCAACTCCGCGCTGGATCCGGACGAGCTGTCGCGCCTGGAATTCGAGCCGAATCACATGGCGGTGATCTACAAGCGCCCGCGCAACTACTCGGGCCGGGACCAGCTGGTGTTCAAGGTGGCCTCCGGCGGCATGTTCCTGTTCCGCGACCGGCTGGTGATCCTGACCAGCGAGGAGATTCCGGCGTTTGACGGGAAACCGTTCACCCGCGTGCAGTCGCTGAACGAGCTGGCGCTCAAGCTGATCTACCGCTCGATTTTCCACTACATCGAGCACCTGCGCATCTTCAATCTCATCACCGATGATCTCGAAAAGAAGATCAACGCCTCGATGGAAAACCGGTATCTTCTGAATCTTTTCACCCTCGAAAAAAGTCTGGTCTATTATCTCAACGCCATCAACGCCAACGGCGTACTCATTGAGAAGCTGAAGATCAACGCCGCAAAGATCGGCTTCAGCCACGAGGAAACGGAGTTCCTCGACGACATGCTCATCGAGAACAGCCAGTGCTATCGGCAGGCCGAGATTCATTCCAACATCCTTGCCAGCCTCATGGATGCGCGGGCGTCCATCGTCGGCAACAATCTGAACGTGCTGATGAAGACGCTCAACATCATCACCATCGGCATCATGGTGCCGACGCTGGTGGTGAGCATCTTCTCCATGAACGTCCGGATCCCATTGCAGGAGCATCCGCTCGCGTTCGAGATCATCATGGGGCTCGCCGTGCTGTCGGTCGGCGTGATCACCTACCTCTGGAAACGCAAGCGCTGGTAGTCCTCTCGGGGACGGGGGGAGACGCTGCCGGCGCACCTTGACAGGACCGGCGGAAATACCTATCTTCGGGGGCAATCACGGTGCACGCATCAACGCGTTCTCTTCGCTTCCTGGCGACGAGAAGCATGCGGGCGGGGCAGGGCGAGTGGAAGTAGTGGGCTCGAGGAGACCGTATGACCGTTGAAACCGACGCGGCCCGATCGTTCCGGCTTGTCCTTCTTGATTTCATCGTTCTGAGCCTCGCCATCGTCGGTGTGGCGTATGCATTCTTCACGGCCCAACGCTCCCGCATTGAATCGGAAAAACGCGCGGAGATGGCGGCCATTGCCGATCTGAAGACCGGTCAGATCGCGAACTGGCGCCAGGAGCGCCTGTCCGATGCGTCATTCATCCTCCGCAACCGGGATATCGCCGGCCAGATCCGCCGTCTCGTCGCCAATCCCTCCGACAAGAAAAGCCGCGCCGAAACAGAGTCGTGGATGCGTGCCATGTGGGGGAACGGACAGTACGGCTGCATGCATGTGTTGACGCCCGGGGGGCGCTCGCTGTTGACCGTTCCCGAAGCCGACACCATCCGGCCGCAGCCGTTCGGGGATCGGCTTTCGGCCATCGCCGCGCATCATGCGGTGGAGTTCACGGATCTGGACCTTGACCGGACCGGTCGTCCCTACCTTCAACTGATCATCCCGGTGTATGCATCGAACGGACCGGTGGCGCCCGTCTCCGGTTTTGTGACTCTTGTGGTCGATCCCTTCCGTATCCTCTACCCGCTTGTGCGATCGTGGCCGATCCCGGCGCCCGGATCCGATGCGGTGCTGGTGCGGCGGGACGGCGATTCCGCGGTCGTGCTGAGCGATCTTGCAGACGGCTCGCTGCGGGTGCTGGCGACGCGGTACCCGCTGACGGCTGAGAATCTTCCCGAAGCGATGGCCGGTCGGGGTGAGGAAGGAGTGATGGAAGGGGTGGATCACCGCGGCACCGCGGTTCTGGCGTCCATCCGGCATGTGCCGCAAAGCCCGTGGTTCCTTGTGTGCGAGGGAACGACCGCGGAGGCGTATGCGGAGATCCGGTCGGCCGGCGTGTACACCCTCGTCATCGTGCTGTTGCTGATCGTCGCAGCGGCGGTGACGGTGCTGCTGCTGTGGACACGACGGCAGTCCGCGTACGAGCGGGCGCAGCAGGCCGGGGAAGTGACGCGGCAACTGATGGTGGAGCGGTACGACGTCCTGGCCCGGTATGCCAACGACGCCATCATCCTGTTCACCGACAGCGGACGGATCGATGATGTGAACGAACGGGCCGTCACGCTCTATGGATACGCCCGGGAGGAATTCCGGCATTTGAACGCCGCCGCGCTTCGGGCCAACGGTGACCGCGTGTCGTTCGACGCGATGCTCCGGATCGCGCGGGAGGAGAACGGCCGACCGTACGAAGAGGTCCATGTACGCCGGGACGGCGTCCGGTTCCCCGTTGAAGTCAGCACACGCGTCGTCGATGTGACCGGCGGGCTGTTCTTCCAGAGCATTATCCGCGACATCTCCGATCGCCGGCAGGCGGAGGATCGGCTGGAGCAGAGCGAGCGGCGCTTCCGCGCGATGTTCGAGCAATCGGGCGTCGGCATGGCGGAGGTGACCCCCGACGGGAAGTTTCTCCTGGTGAATGAGCGCTTCTGCCGGTTCGTGGGGTACACCCGGGACGAGCTCCGCCGGATGGACTTCGGCGCCATCACGCATCCTGACGATCTTGCGCGGAACCGCCAGGAGATCGCCCTGCTAGTGAGCGGCGAAGTGGGCTCCCTGGTCACGGAGAAGCGCTACCTGCGCCGCGACGGTTCCGTTGTGTGGGTGCGCGTGACCGTTGCGCTGGTGAGGGATGCCGCCGGTGCGCCGGATTTCATCGTTTCGGTGGTGGAGGATATCGGCCAGCAGCGGGACGCGGAGGAGGCGCTGCGCGCCAGCGAGGCAAAGTACCGCTCCATCTTCGAATCGATCACCGATGTGTATTACCGGGTGAACATTGACGGAGCGGTTGAACTCGTCAGCCCTTCGGTCAAAGCACTGCTGGGGTACACGCCCGCAGAGCTGCAGGGCGGGCGGGCGCCGGCATTCGTCGTGCATCCGGAGGAGTGGCGCGGACTTCTCGATCGTGTCGCCCGGCAGGGGGCGGTGCCCGACGTGGAGATCACTCTACGCCGGAAAAGCGGAGAGGAACTCATCGTGTCGGTCAGCGCGCGCGGCGTGACGGACGCGCAGGGGCGCCTGGTCGGGTACGACGGATTGCTGCGGGATATCACGGAACGGCGCCGTTCGGAAGAGCAACTGCGCCTGCTCACGCGTGCGGTGGGGCAGGCCCAGGATGTCGTGTTCATGACGAAGCCGGACGGCACGATCACGTTCTGCAATGCCGCCTTCGAGCAGGTGTACGGCTATTCCCGCGACGAAGTGATCGGCCGGACCCCGAGACTGTTCAGCAGCGGGCGGCAATCGCAGGCCACATACGAGATGTTCTGGCGCGAGATCCTCGCGGGCCGCAACTTCCGCGGGGAATTCGTCAATCGGACGAAAGACGGCCGGTTCGTGGTCGTGCAGGCGTCGGTGACGCCCGTGGTCGGCGACGGGGGTGCGGTGCAGGGGTTCATCGCCGTTCAGCACGATGTGACGGAGCAGAAGCGCGCCGAGGACGCGCTGCGGGAATCGGAAGAGAAGTACCGGCGGCTGTTCGAAGATGATCTGACGGCCGATTCAATCACAACCCCGGATGGACGGATCCTCGCGTGCAATCCCGCCTTCGCCCGCATCTACGGATTCTCATCGGTGGAGGACGCGCTGACGCATTCGGTCCTCGAGCTGTACGAGTCACCGGCGCAGCGGGGTGAACTGCTCGCGGCCCTGCACGCAAAGGAAAGGCTGGAGTACCATGAAGTGCGCCTGCGCCGGATCGATGGCCGGCCGGTGTATATCATCGAGAATATGGTTGGCCGATTCGACGCGCAGGGGCACCTGATCGAGGTCCAGACGTACGCGTTCGACAACACCGAGCGCAAGAAGCTGGAGCAGCAGCTGCTGCAGGTACAGAAGATGGAGAGCATTGGCACGCTCGCGGGGGGCATCGCCCACGACTTCAACAACATCCTCGCCATCATTCTGGGATTCACGGGACTGCTGTCGCAGCAGCGCGACCAGTCCGACCGGTTCCAGCACAGCGTCGACTCCATTTCGAAGGCTGTTCAGCGCGGCGCCCACCTCGTGCGGCAGATCCTCACGTTTGCGCGCAAGACGGAGGTCGACGTGGGACCGGTGAGCGTGAACGAACTGATCCGCGATCTGGCACACATGCTGGAGGAGACGTTTCCGAAGAGCATCGAGATCCGGACCGATCTGCAGCGCTATCTCGATCCCATCCTCGGCGACCAGAGTCAGATTCACCAGGCGTTGCTGAATCTTGCCGTCAACGCCCGCGATGCAATGCCGTCGGGCGGAAGCCTCATGATCCGGACGGAGCTGGTGTCCCGCGAGGATCTGGAAAGCCGCTTTGCGTCGGCCTCCGTGCCGGCGTACGTCCGCATCAGCGTGCAGGATACGGGACACGGCATGGACGAGGCAACCCGTCAGCGCATTTTTGAACCGTTCTTCACAACCAAGGATCGGGGAAAGGGGACGGGGCTGGGGCTGTCGGTCGTCTACGGAGTGGCCACAGGGCACGGCGGTTTCATCGACGTGCAGAGCTCGCCCGGCCACGGCTCGACCTTCATGCTCTACCTGCCGTCCGCCTCGGCCGCCGATCTGCCGCGTGCAGAGGGGCGCGAAGCGTCGTTGGAGATTCGCGGGGGCACCGAAACCGTGCTGCTGGCCGAGGATGAGGATGCGCTCCGCCATCTGGCCACGTCCGCGCTGGAAGCCAACGGTTACCGGGTGATCGCGGTCGTAGACGGGGTGGAAGCCCTGGAGGTGTTCGCGGCCCGCGCCAATGAAATCGACCTGATCGTCTCCGACCTGGGCATGCCGCGTCTGGGCGGACGGGAGACGGTCCTCCGTGCCCGCGCCCGACGCTCCGATCTTCCCGTGATCATCGTAAGCGGTCACTTCGACCCGGAAGAGAAAGCGACACTGAGTGCGGACGGCATCGAGAACTTCCTTCAGAAGCCGTATCACATGGATGATCTGCTGCGTATCGTCCGCTCCGCGATCGATCACCATTGATTGGCGCCGGTTGTTGCATTTCAGTGCATTCTTCCCTTTTTTGGGGCATTCATGAGTGGAAGATGATTACTGCCACAGCCGGGTGTCATGACCGTTGAGATCGTCAAATTTTCCTACCTGAGTGAGTTCATCAACCTGCCGGTGCTTCACGCCTCCACGCAGAAGCGTGTGGGCCGCATCGTCGACCTCACATCATCCACGCTGCAGGTGTATCCGCGGGTCACCGGCCTGATGGTCCGGCGCGTCCGCGGGGGAGGCCTGCAATACATTCCGTGGAACTGCGCCAAACGCATCGTCTTCAAAGAGCACGTCGATATTGAACCGCCGCCGGAGGGGGTCCAACCGTCCGAGAACGACATCCTGCTGCGCAAGTCGTTCATGGACAAGCAGATCATCTCCACCTCCGGCAACAAAGTGGTGCGCGTGAACGATGTCCAGCTGCTGATCGAAGACCGGAGCAAGGACAGCACGAACCTCTGGGCGGTGCACATCGATATCGGTGTCAAAGGCATTTTGCGCCGGCTCGGCTACCTGCGCATCGCGAACGCCGCGTTCCGCTGGGTGACAGACCGCGACATCCACGACCGGTTCGTGTCGTGGAAAAATGTCCAGCCCACCTCCACGTCGCCCGTCTCCTCCTCCGTGCAGTTGAAGACCGACGCCTCGAAGCTCTCCGAGATCCATCCCGCCGATCTGGCGGATATTCTTGAAGACCTCGGCATGGATGAGCGCGTGGCGCTGCTCGAATCGCTCGACCGGTTCGTCGCCGCCACAACGATGCAGGAGATGCAGATCCGCAACCGTCTGCAGATCGCGGAGGCGCTCGAACCCGACAAGCTCGCCGCCATCATCAACGAAATGCAGCTGGATGAAGCCGTGGATCTGCTCGACGAGCTGGAAGCCGAGCGACGGCAGACGGTGTATCGGCATCTGCCGCCGGAAAAAGTCAGCGAGCTGCGCGATCTGTCCCGGCTTGCCGTCTCCGGCGTGGGCAGTCTGCTGAATTCCGATTTCATCATCGCCCGGCGGGAAGAGCCGGTGAGTCGCGTGCTCGATCGCGTGCGCGAAGAGTGCGAAACGGCGGAGATCTACCGGTACGCGTACGTGCTCGACGACCAGGAACGCCTGGTCGGCGTGGTCACACTCCGGCACCTGCTCATCAGCCCTCCGTCGATGCTGATCGCCGATCTCATGAGCGAGCATCCGGTCGCCGTCCAGCTCGATACGCACATCCGGCGTGTTGCGCGCATCTTCTTCAAGTACCATTTCGAGGCCGTCCCCGTGGTGGATGATGCGGGACATATGCAGGGCGTCGTGTCGTATGCCGACGTGCTGGCGGCGGTCTTCCCCGATGTTCGCGAGGAGGCAGCGGCGTAGCATGAGCATCTTCCGCCGACTCAAGGACAATCCCGCGCTCCGGCGCATCGTAATCTTTATGAGCATCCTCGGACCCGGCATCATCACCGGGAGCGTGGACAACGATGCAGGCGGCATCACAACCTACTCCGTCGCCGGCGCCATGTACGGCTATCGCCTGCTGTGGACGCTCATTCCGTCGTTCATTGCGCTCCTGGCGGTGCAGGAGATGAATGCGCGCATGGGGATCGTGACCGGCAAAGGGCTCGCCGATCTGATCCGTGAGAACTTCGGCGTCCGGCTCACCTTTTACTTCTTCATTCTCCTGCTGATCGCGGATGTCGGCAACACCGCCACGGAGTTCGCCGGCGTCGCCGGCAGCATGAATGTCTTCGGCGTCAGCAAGTACGTGTCGGTGCCGATCGCGGGCGTGCTTGTGTGGATGCTGGTGCTGAAAGGAAACTATAAGTTCTCCGAACGCATCTTCCTGCTGTTCAGCGTCTTCCTGCTGTCCTACGTCGTGTCGGCGATCATGGCCAAGCCGGACTGGGAGCACATCGGACTCGCCATGGTGAAACCGACGATCCAGTACGATGCGCTGTACATCACCACGGTACTCGGCATCATCGGTACCACGGTCGCGCCGTGGATGCAGTTCTACATGCAATCGTCCGTGATCGAGAAGGGACTGAAGATCAGCGATTACCGTTACACGCTGGTGGACGTCATCCTCGGCTGTGTCGCCACGATCGTGGTGGCCTTCTTTATTATCGTGGCGTGCGGTGCCACGCTGCATGTGAACGGCGTGCAGATCAATGAAGCCAGTGATGCGGCCATGGCCCTGAAGCCGCTGGCGGGCGCGGCTGCGGCGCAGCTGTTTGCGTTTGGACTGTTCGTGGCCTCCATCTTCTCCGCGACGATCCTGCCCCTCGCGACCGCGTTCTACGTCTGCGAGGCGTTCGGATTCGAGGCCGGCATCGACAAGCGGTTCAGCGAAGCGCCCCAGTTCTACGCGCTGTTCACCATCATCATTCTTATCGGCGCCGGCGTGATCCTGATCCCGGGCGCACCGCTGATCACCATCACCGTCTGGACGCAGGTGCTGAACGCCATCCTGCTGCCCGGGGTGCTCATCTGCATGATGATCATCGTGAACAAGGCCGAGATCATGGAAAGCTATACCAACAGCACGCTGCAGAACATCATCGGCTGGTCGACGTCGGCCGTGCTGATCATCCTGAGTCTGTACCTGCTCGTCAGCGGCGTCGGCCTCGGCTGAACGTCCGCGTCCATCGGTTCCTTCGGAAAGGCATCATCATGAAACACGCCTTGCTCCTGCTGCTGTGCGCTGTCACGGCGCTGTCCGCGCAGACATACGACCGCTACTTCACTCCCGCCACCATGCGCGTGGACTATTACCATTCGGGCACGAAAGGCCAGGAGAGCATTGCGCTCGACAAGGTGATCGGGGAGGGACCGTGGCCCGGCAGCCGCGTGAACCTCATCGACACGCTGAACCTGGGCGAGTTCTTCGTGAAGGTCACCGATCTCCGCACCAACGCGCTCATCTATTCGCGCGGCTATGCGACGATGTTCAACGAGTGGCAGACGACCGACGAAGCGATGAACGGCGTGTGGCGCACCATGTCCGAGACGGTGCGTTTCCCGTATCCCAAGGATCGCGTGCAGGTGACCATCGCCCGGCGCGACAAGTTTGTGGCCGCCGGCCAGCCCCTCGCCTTTCGCGACATTTTCTCAACGGTGATTGATCCCGCCGATCCGACGCAGGTGCACCACGAAGCGCTGACGCATCCGTACAAGACCATTGACCTCATGATCAACGGCGCTCCGGAGACGAAGGTCGATATCGTGATCGTGGGAGACGGCTATGCGGCGGGCGACATGGAGAAATTCCGGAAGGACGCGAAGCACTTCAACGACGTGATGTTCTCGACGGAGCCGTTCAGGAACCGGCGGAATGATTTCAACGTGCGCGCCATCGAGGTCGTGTCGCCGGAATCGGGCATCGACAAGCCGGACAAGAACATCTGGAAGAACACCGCGCTGGGCACGATGTACAACACCTTCGGCTCCGCCCGGTACGTGCTCACGGAGGCGAATCAGACGCTGCGCAATATCGTCGCGGAAGTGCCGTACGACTTCATCACTATCCTCATCAACGACGACCGCTACGGCGGGGGCGGCATCTTCAATCTCTACACCACCACGTACACGAAGAACGATGCGCCCGGACAGGAATGGCAGATGGATTACGTCTACGTCCATGAATTCGGCCACTGCTTCGGCGGACTGGCGGATGAGTACTACAGCTCGCAGGTGTCGTACGTCGATTTCTATCCAAAAGGGGTGGAGCCGTGGGAACCGAACGTCACGGCCGCGAAGACCCGCGAAACGCTCAAATGGGGATCGATGGTGAAGCCGACGACACCGATTCCGACACCATGGGGCAAGGCGGAGTATGACAGCCTCGAAGCCGTGCGCGCAACGTTCGACCGGCTCGCGCCCGACTACTATCAGAAGAGAGACCCGCTCATGAAGCGCGAAGCGGAGATCCTGAAGACCGCGCAGTACGCCGGTGCGGTCGGAGCGTTCGAAGGCGCCGGCTACGTATCGAAGGGACTGTACCGCCCTGCGGTCGATTGCCGGATGTTCACCCTGTCACTCGTCGGATTCGATCCGGTATGCTCGGCGGCCATCGAGAGGATGATCGACCTCTACGCCCACTGACGCGACGACGCGCATGAGCGAGGATTCGTCCCGGCATACCCGGACGGCGCTGGTCACCGGTGCGACGCGGGGGATCGGCTTCGAGCTTGCGGCGCTGCTGGCCCGCGACAGGTACGATCTGGTCCTGGTCGGACGGAACCGCGAGCAGCTGTCGCAGAACGCGCGTCAGCTCGAGTCGCAGCACGGCATCCGCGTCCGGGTGCTGGCGAAGGATCTGAGCGCGTCGAACGCGGCCGACGGGATCGTGGATGCCCTCCGCGCGGACATGGTCGGGATCGATGTGCTCGTGAACAATGCGGGGTTCGGCTGGAACGGTCGCTTTGTCGAGTCGGATCTGGCCGAGCAGCTGTCCATGATCCAGGTGAATGTGACAGCGCTGATGCACCTGACGCGCCTCCTGCTCCCCGCCATGGTTGCCCGCCGGAGCGGCCGCATCCTGAATGTCGCCTCGACCGCCGCGTTCTATCCGGGACCGATGATGGCGACCTACTACGCGAGCAAGGCGTTCGTGCTGAGTTTTTCGGAAGCGCTGGCAGAAGAGCTGCGCGGAACGGGCGTGACGGTGACGGCGCTCTGCCCGGGCCCGACGCGGACGGGATTTCAGGCGCGCGCCGGCATGGGCAACTCGCGGCGGGTCAAGAGTCTGTTTGTCATGGACGCGGCAACGGTCGCTGCGGCGGGATACAGAGCGCTGCACAATGGGAAGCGCGTGTGCGTTCCCGGCGTTCTGAACAGACTAATGACGATGTTCGCGCGCATCCTGCCGAAAGCCGCGGTGCTCCAGATCCTGAGGAATCTGCATAAACGCTGACGACGGAAACGGAAGCCCGCGTTGGCTCGTTGTCGAAGCAAATGATCCGCACCGCCGGACGCATTCCGGCGCATATTCGTTCCCGATTCGGAGGACCAATCCACCCATGAAGTGCCGCACAACGCTTTCCCTCGTTGCCCTTCTCGTCGCGTCTTCTCTCCCCCTTCCCGCACAGTCGTCCGTTACCGCACCGTACGATTCCATCGCTCGCGAGATTGTCCGTACCGGATTGGGACAGGATGAAGCGATCGGCATGCTGCGCGATCTCTGCATCAATGTCGGCCCCCGACTCACCGGATCCCCCGGCGCCGCCAAAGGCGTTGCGTGGGCGGTGGCGAAGATGAAGGAACTCGGCTTTCAGAATGTCCACACGGAACCGGTCATGGTTCCGCACTGGCTCCGCGGACCGGTGGAAGAGGCGTCGTACATGACGGATGCATCCTCGAAACCGATCGCGCTGCACATCGCGGCCCTGGGCGGGAGCGTCGCCACGCCAAAGAAGGGACTGACCGCGGAGATCATCGAGATCACCTCGTGGGATCAGCTGAAGGCGATCGGTGACCGGGCGAAGGGGAAGATCGTGTTCTTCAACCGGCCGATGGACCGTTCGCTCATCTCGACCGGACAGGCGTACGGCCGCGCGGTCGATCAGCGGGGCCGGGGAGCGGTGGAGGCGGCGAAGGTCGGCGGAATCGCGGCGCTGGTGCGTTCCATGTCCACCCGCATCGATCTCGTCCCGCACACAGGGATGATGACGTACGTCGATTCGATCCCGAAGGTGCCGGCGGCTGCCGTCAGTACGCAGGAAGCCGAGACGCTGCATCGCCTTCTCGCCGACGGCCACCGGGTCACCGTCTCGCTGACGCTCTCGTGCGAGATGCTGCCCGACGTCGAATCCGCGAACGTGATGGGAGAGATTGTGGGGAGCGAGAAGCCGGACGAGGTCGTCGTGGTGGGCGGACATCTGGACAGTTGGGACAAAGGCCAGGGCGCGCACGATGACGGCGCCGGATGCGTTCAGTCGATGGAGGCGCTGCGCCTCCTCAAGACGCTCGGTTTGACGCCGAAGCGGACGATCCGGGCGGTGCTGTTCATGAACGAAGAGGATGGTCTCAACGGCGGCATTGCGTATGCGGCAAAGGACCGGGGCACGGAGCGGACCGTGGCGGCCATCGAAACCGACTCGGGCGGATTCCTGCCGCTCGGCTTCGGCATCAGTGATTCGGCCGCCTACGGGAAGCTGTCGCAGTACGCGCCATTATTCCGTCCGTTCTTCGCAGATCATTTTCAGCGGGGCGGCGGCGGTGCGGATATCAGCCCGATGGCAAAGAAGCATGTTCCGATGATCGGGCTCATCACCGACTGGAATCCCTATTTCGATCTTCATCATTCCGACAGCGACGTCGTCACGGCGGTCAACGAGCGTCAGCTGGAACTGGGTGCGGTGTCGCTGGCGATCCTGACGTACGTGATCGCGCAGGAAGGGCTGTAGCCGGTCGCGGACCGGTTCACGTTCCATTCTTCGAGGGAGTGCCGCGCCATGAGCCGATGGTCCATGCGCTTCAGACTGGGAGTGCTGCTGGCGCTTGCCGCGGCGACCGCGGGTGCGCAGCGGATCGATCCTGCGCTGCAAGCGTGCCTGCAGAAGCTTCCGCATCCGTCCGCCGTCAGCGATTTTCGTCCGATCGCGCACCTCTCGTCGGAGAACCAGGACACCACGCTGATCTGCTGGAGCTTCTCCACCTCGTCCTTCGTCGAATCGGAAATGGAACGTCTGGGCATGCCGCCGGTGCGTTTGTCGGTGATCTACCCGATGTACTGCGTGTTCCTGGAAAAGGCGCGGCGATTCGTGGAGGAGAAGGGGGATTCGCGTTTCAGCCCCGGCGATCTCTTCGCGGGTGTCCTCGATATCGTGCGTCAGTACGGCGCCATGCCGGCGGCTGCGTATGAGGGCGTAAAGGATCCGCACACAATCTACAATCATGCGGCGCTGTACCGGGATCTGGATCAGCTGATGCGCTCTGTGAAGCAGATGCAGGAGTGGGCTGCGGACGGGGTGGTGGCGCGCGTGCGGACAATTCTCGACCGGCACCTGGGTGCGCCGCCGGCGACGTTTCGCTGGGACGGGAAGGAGTACACGCCGCGCTCGTTCGCGGACAGTGTCGTTCGTCTGCCGTGGGATCAGTACCTGCTCGTCACATCGTTCACCTACGCGCCGTTCGGAGAATTTGTGGCGCTGAAGGTTCCGGACAACTGGAAGCACAACGCGAACTTCTTCAACGTGCCGCTCGATCAGTTCGAGACATCGCTGCGCGGAGCGATCGAGCGCGGGTACACTGTCGCGATCGATGCGGACATCTCCGAGCCGAGCTACGAGCAGACGAAGCAGTACGCGTTCATTCCGACGACGGACATTCCGGCCGATTCCCTGACGCAGGGCATGCGCGAGCGTCTCTTCGACAGCGGTGCCACCACGGACGATCATCTGATGCACGTCGTGTCGTATCGCGCGTTCGACGGGCAGGACTGGTATCTGGTGAAGGATTCGTGGCGCACGGCGTGGGAGGGGCCGAACCGGGGATACATGTTCTTCCATTCGTCGTACATCCGCATGAAGGTGCTTGCGTACCTCGTGCATCGTGACGCCGTGCCGGAGATCGCGCGGATGATCCGGCCGTAGCCGCGGCATCCGATTCCGCTTGACAATTCCCGGCGCCGAGTGTAGATTACGGCGTCACGCGCGCGTGAGTATCTGTGTTCTGTCGACGGCGCGGCGCTGACATTCCTCCTCCCCGATTTCCAGATCCCCTCAGTGGTATCCGATTGGTAACTGAACGCTTGCCCGGGACGAGCACCTCTCCCGGAGCAATGCCCCGTGTGTCGCGAGTGCAGCGCGCACTGCCCCTCAAACAATTCCCCGATCATCCAATTACCAAATTACCCAATTCCTCACACCCACCAACACACTCACGCACCAACACACCGTCACAAAGGGGGATCTCATGAAGTCTGTCATTCTTTTCCTGACCGCCACGGCGTTTGTCGCCGGCCAGCCGGCACACCCTGTCCCGTTCGCATCGACGCAGAACATCCTCTATCTCACGATCGTCAACGACGCCGCCTGTACAGCGGAAGGCCTCGTGTTGCGCGTTGCGCAAGCGCCGGAGTGGATCCGATTCGACCGCGCGGATAGAGCCGTTCCCGCGATCAGCGCGCACGAGACCGCCGAGCTGCAATTGCCGTTCGTGATCGACCGGATGGCGCCGGTGCAGACGGAGGGCACGGTTCTGCTGTCGGTCGAATCAGCCGGCCGGGAGCGATGGGAGCAGCGGCTGCGGATCACGGTGCTGGCGCCGGAGACGTATGAGCTGTTCCAGAACTATCCCAATCCCTTCAATCCTGTCACGACCATTGCGTATCAGTTGCCGGAAGAAGCCCGCATTCGCCTGAGGATCTGCGATCTCATCGGCCGGGACATCGGGACGATCGATGAAGGCACGAGAACGCCGGGATATCACCGGGTGCGATTCGACGCCGCGGGACACGCATCGGGGGTGTACGTCTGCCTGCTGGAAACCATTGACCCGGCGGGGCGGCACCGGACATTCCGTCGGACTATGGTGCTGGTGCGGTGAGGTGTTCGCGCGAACTTTTCGGCGCGATCGTCGGTTCACAAAATATTCCCGTCATCAGGTTCTCTTCCGCCCACCAAACGAATGGAGCATAACGATGGCGATCGGCAGTACTGTACGACCGAGCCCGGAAGAGTACGGTGAACACTACCAGACCTACGTCGAGCTCGTACCGGAGACGGATGTGGTCGCGGCGATGGAGCGGCAGGTGCCGGAGACGGTCCGGCTGCTGAGCGGCATCCCGGCCACGCTTGCCGATTACCGGTACGACGCAGGAAAGTGGACCGTCCGCGAGGTCATCGGGCACATCATCGACACGGAGCGCATCTTCGGGTTCCGCGCGCTCGCGTTCGCCCGCGGAGAGAAGGCGCCGGTTCCGGGCGCCGATGAGAACGAGTACGTCCGGCATGCGGCTTTTGACCGTTACCGCATCGACGACCTCGTCCGCGAGTACGAGCATCTGCGCCGCGCGCATGTCTCGTTCTTCGGGCATCTGGCGCCCGAGGCGTGGGGACGTTCGGGAACGGCGAATGAGCTTCCGGTGACCGTGCGCGCGCTCGCGTTCATCATTCTCGGACACGAGCGTCACCACCTGAAGATCATGCGCGAACAATACATTCCCGGCAACGCGTAGCCGTTGTCCGGTGCGATCCGGCACGGTTGACTTTCGCATCTGTCGGGCGTAGATTTCCTGCGTGCGGACGGCGTGGGGCGGGGGATCAGGACATTCCTCCCGTCATTCATTCCTGTCGTGCCGCACAACCACTGTCCGGTGTTGTTCGTCACCGATCCCATGCGCATGACCGCCTCTGGCCGCATTGAGTATGATTCCACGTTCGGCTATCCGCGCAGCCTGTTCATCGATCCGAACGCGCAGATCGCCGATGAGGAATACGGGTACGTCACAACGCTGCACTGAACAAGGGATGAGACGATGAAGATCGCGGGATGCGTGGTGCTGCTCGTGGCGGCGGGACTTGTCGCCGGATGCAAGGACAATCCGGTCGCCGATGATATTCCGACCGGAGCGTTTCGCTACATCGGCTACGATACGCTCGGCCAGGCTGTCGTGCAGGGATATCTCCGGATGGCCCTGACGGATTCAAACCGGATCGAGGGGGATTGGGCGCTTGTGGCGATCGCAGGGGAATCAACCGTTGGGCCGCAAACCGGTTCCGGATCGCTGGAGGGAGAGATCGTCGGGACGACAATCCGGCTGAACCTGAATCCGCAGATGATCGACAATAATGTCCTGCTTTCCGGGGAACTTCGCGGCAATATCTACGCGGGCGAGTGGATGTTCGTCGGATTTCCGGGAGTGCTGAATCGGGGCACTTTTGCGGCACGCCGCTGAGCGCCGGGCACCGCAATCCATGCGCATATGAAACTCCTTGGCATGTGCATTGTCCAATGAGAAAAGAGAGGAGGCAGTACGATGAGATCACTCATTGCAGGATTTCTGCTGCTCCTGCTTCCAGCGGTGAGCAGCGCCCAGCCGTGGGTTCCGCGGGACGTGGAGATGGCCCTCGACCGTATTCAGCAGGCGTTCCGAACGGCGGATCCGGCATCCATCGAGGACATGATCCCGTCCGGCATCACGATGCGTCTTGCCGACTCCCTGTACCGCGATATCTCCAGCATTCAGGCGATGCATCTGCTGAAGAACTACTTTGCGGACAAGGATTCGATCGACTTCCACATGATCGGCGTGCCGGGCCGCGGGACGATGTATTACACCCAGAACGGACAGCGCGACACGGTCAATGTTGATGTGTGGCTGATGCGCGGCCGGTTCGACGTGAACATCTACGCACTGAACATCAGCAACTATCCGACGGCGACGGTCTTTTTCAATATTCCGCGCTCGAAGAAATAGCCGCTGCCCGTCCGGAGTAATGACCGATCCGGTATGCCTCGCGGTCTCTTCCGGGGTGTACCGGCGACGAGTTCCCGCTTCTCCGGTCGACAGACCCTATCGACGAAGCGCCGCTTTGCTCAGCAAATAGTCGGGGATCGGCACGTCGAGCGTGATCGTGTCGAGATAGAACTCCGTTCCTTCCCCTTCTTTCAGGACGTCCTTGTAGAGCACAGACGTCGCCATCCAGCGGTTCTGGATCCGACGCACCTCGCGGACATCCACCGTCTTCAGCAGTCTCCCGCTCTTTGCGTAGAGATTCTCCTTCAGCACGACATCGCGGGCTTCGTCCACCCAGAGCCGCCGGTGGTCGTACGCGATATCCTCCGTCTTCGCGGTCAGGTCCAGCACCCAGCACTCGCGCCCGGCCGCCGTATCCCGGCGAACAACGGTCGCGGCATACAAATGGGGAAGATGCGGATCGTCCATCATATCCTCGTACGACAGGTCCGAACCCATCACCGACTGCCGGAGCAGATGGCCCGAGATCATGATGATCCGGTCGGTGGAGGGAGAGTACTCCCAGAGCATGTCCTTGAGCTTGAGCATCTTGATGCCGCGTTCGCGGGCGGGGGCGAGGAATTCGGTGTACGATTCGTTTGTCCCGCGCTGCCACGATTTGGACTCAACGGTACGCATCTCGCGGGGTCCGTGGATCACCATGCGGGACGTGACGATCCTCGTCCGCGAGAACATGTTCTCATCCACGCGTTTGAGGATCTCGTCGCCGTTGGGCGTTTGCGAGGAAAGGGTGCCCGGCAGGAATGCGAGCGCCAGAAAAATCGGACGGATCATGACTCAAGCTCCTTGAACAGCTGTGAGGTCTGTCGTTTGTAGATGCCGATGCCGGACAGCGCGGTGCCGGACAGCGTCGCAAGCACGCCGGGCAGGAATCCGATGACGAATGTCAAGGGGGTGACCCGGGCGCGGACGATGTTGGGGATCAGCATCGTGCTGTCCTTCATGATGGTGCCGATGTTGAATCCATGGATTTGCAGATAATACGCCACCGTCAGTCCCGCCAGCGTGCCGGCCGCAGATCCAATGACGCCGATGAGAAGCGATTCGGCGAGCAGCGTGAGATAGACATGCGTCTTGTCCTCGCCCACGGCGAGGCGTACGCCGAGCTCGCCGTACCGGCGCAGGCTGCCGGTGAGGCCGGCATTCCAGAGCACGACGAACATTGCCACAAGAAAGACGCCCACGATGACGACTGAAAAGGCGTCGATGTAGTCAAGGTAGTCTGACAATCCGCTCTGCGTGCGAAGCGTCCCCATCACGGGCGCAAAGGCGGCGGTCGGTGATGACGGGACCGCGGCGAAACGCTGATTGAAACCGGCCGCCACGGCGTTGGCGCGCTCCTCATGATACACGCCGTCCCGGAAGAAGCCGATGATCTCACCGGCACCGTCTGCCATGTCGAGCGCCTGCTGAATGTCCGCCACATCCGCCACCAGAGTCCCTTTGTCCATTGCGACTATGCCGAACCGGAGCGTCCCGACCACCACGAAGTTCGTGATGCTCATGCTGCCGTACATCGTCGAGCTGATGAGCGTGGCCGTGTCGCCCGGCTGGATCTGCAGGCGTTCCGCGAGGTCTTCACCGACGAGAATTTCTCCGTGCCGCACCGGCGCACGCCCCCGTACGACGGCGTCCCGGACGTCGAGGATCGTGCGCTCGGGACTGTCCGGCGACAGAAGATCCACCGCCATGCCGCGGACCGGCGCCTGTGCTCTTGTTTCGTGGTGCTCATCGGGAATATCCAGCAGGCCGCCGAAGGAGATGCGCGGCGTCCAGAGCAGATCGGGATCGTCATGCCGCAATCCGGTCATCAATGTGTCGACGCCGAGGAGAGCCAGATCGATGGGCATCTGATCGGCTTCCTTCGCGTAAGCGCGTGTCATCACGAGCACATGGCCGGTGCGGTAGCGGGCGGTCGAATCGACGACGCTCGTGATGGCGCCGTTGATCCAGGCCTGCAAAAACACCGTGAGCAGGACCCCGAAGAACACCGTGAGCAACGGGAAGAGCGACCGGGAGCGATCGCGCAGCAGGCCGTTCAGCAGGAACCGGATCATGAGAGCTTCCCCCGCAGCGCGTCCGTGGGTTTCAGGTGCGCAATCCTCCGTGTCGGCAGAAAGCTCACGATGGTTGTGACGAGACAGACGAGCACCGTCGTGCCGACGACCAGCGACGGCGAATAGACCGGGAAGAGCTTCTCCCCGATCGCGAAGCCCATGGTGTCCGCCGCGTTCGGCAGGGCGAATCCCGTGTTGGCGACGAACGCCATGAGCGGAATGCCGTACATGGCCGCCACCAGCGCGGCCAGGATGCTGTGCAGCGCCCCTTCCGTGGTGAACAAACGGATGACACCGCCCCGCGTCATCCCGAGCGCCATCAGCGTTCCCATTTCCTTGCGGCGGCGCCAGATGGACAGCACCTGTGTGTCGAAGATGGCGAGCATGGCGAGAAACAGGAGCAGAAGGTACAGGATGCTCGCGCCCACGCTCTTCATCCGCACGAGCGTGTGCAGGTCGCGCAGCAGAAACGACAGGTCGCGGAAATCCCATCCCCCCACCGACCCGGGAGGCGCAACGCGTTGTCCGAGGACGACGATCGTCGCCTCGTCGGGTGTCCGCGTGAATCGCCGAAGCTCGTCGAGCGGGATCCAGATCTGCTCGTTGTCGATGTCCTGGACCGTGGACCGGAACACCTCCGCGATGACCACGTCCCGCGCGTCGAAGGTACCGTGCACGTCCCGCCACTGCACCGTGACCATGTCGCCTTTCTGCAGCCCCGTGCTGTGCGCCATCCGGCTGCCGATGATGGCCGGAATGCCGTGCGAGCGGTCCTTCAGCAATGCCGACGGAATGGAAAGCACGGTCTGATCGGGGTCGATCCCCTTCAGCAGGACAGAGCGGAAACGCCCCTGCGGATAGATCGTCGCCGGTCGGATGAGGATGGGCGTGGCCTGTCTGTGCGCGATGAGCGAATCGAGCGGAGCGGGAATGACCCCGTGCGCATCGTCGAGGGTCAGCGGATCATACGGATCGTAGGAGCTGTGCCAGTATTGTCCGCCGCCGTACAGAGCCGCGACGGTAGCGCGCTCCACCTGCTCGTTGAGGCCGTCGTAGAAACCCTGCAGAAAAATGATGGCCACGAAGGAGAACGAAAGGGCCACCACGTTCAGCCACGTCCGCAGACCGGCGTGGAGAAGGTTGCGCAATGCGAGTGTGAGTGTCAGCATGGGCCGCCTCACGAATGAGAGGAATCGCCGGCGTGTTCGTCCCGCGCGATGCGTCCGTCCACGAGCGTGATTGTGCGGTGCAGATACCCGATGACCTTCTCGTCGTGGGTGGCGAAGACGAACGTCGTGTGCAGATCCCGGTTCAGTTGAAGCATCGTCTTCATGATGTGATGAGAGTTGGCCGCATCGAGGTTCGCGGTGGGCTCGTCCGCCAGCACCACGTCCGGCTTCTTCACGATGGCCCGGGCGATCGCCACGCGCTGGCTCTGTCCGCCCGAGAGCTGCGACGGACGCGAATCGGCGCGATCGGCGAGCCCCACCCACGCCAGGGCTTCCTCGACCATCTGTTTCCGCCGGCCCGTTTCGATGCCCTGCAGAAGCAGCGGAAACTCCACGTTCTCGAACACGGTATAGACCGGAAGAAGATTGAACGTTTGAAAGATGAATCCGAGGTGTTCGTTGCGGAGACGGGCGGCCTCCCGGTGGGTCAGCGTTTCCACACTGCGCCCCAGGATCTCGGCGCTGCCGCTCGTCGGCACGTCGAGGGCGCCGATGATGTTCAGGAGCGTCGTCTTGCCGGAGCCGCTCGGACCCACGAGTCCCACGAACTCACCCCGGGAGATCGCAAGATCGATGCCGTCCAGCGCTTTGAGAGTCGTCTGGCCCAGCGCATATGTTTTGTCGAGAGCATGCGTCACAACGAGCGGTAGGTCCTGCATGGAATACTCCACAAGAAGACGGTCAGGTGTCAGTGATTGAAGACGAGCGTCAGCTGGGCGCCGGCGCCGGCGAACGCCGCGTTGACGGTCTGCGCCTGCGGACCGGGAGCGGCGTCGGGATTCCAGAAGCCGAGGAGATACACACTCCAGTTGTCATAGTTACGCTGCCAGGTGGCGATGCGGTACCAGTGCCGGTTCGTCCAATCGCGGTAGATCATCGCAGATAATTGATCGAGGATGCTCAGCGGATACGTCATCAGCAGGCCGGAAAAATCGGTTCTGGCGGCGTGCGCAAGCGGCCCGGAAGGCCGGTCGGCGCGAAAATACTCGGCGGCAACATACAACCCGTCCCCGATCCCGAACGTATAGTCGGCGCCGAGCGTCGCAAGGCGCTGGTAGCGCAGCTCGGGTATGTCGATATCCGTGCGGGTGAGCGCCGTCTCGAACCACACGCCGATGCCGAGGTCCCATTTTCCGTCGAGCCCGATACGGTCTTCGGGAACGTCGGAACGGCCCGCGAACATCAGGCCGAGATTCCGCAGATCCGCTCGGCGGTGATGGTACGTGATGGCGGCTTCGCCCGGGCCGATCGTAGACTGGATGCGCCCGCCGTACTCAACGGTGCGCTGCCGTGTGGGGGACAGTTCCCATCCTTTTGTACCGGCGTTGCCGTACAGCATCCACGTCCAGATGTTGGCATTGTCCTGGAACGTGTAGCGCAGAAGAAGACCGGTGACGCCGTCGGTGAGCTGAAGAGGATCGCGCGGATCCACGCGGTCGAACCACATAAGGGGGCGGAACAGCAGGGCGGAGCCGAAGTTGATCTTCTGGAGTCCGATGCGCGCTTCGAATCGATCGGTCGCAAGCCGGAGCCAGGCGCGGTATGCTTTCACATCCGACGCGGTGGCCGGATGCCGGTCGGCAGCGACGGCGGCGTCGGTGAACGCATTGAGCGACAACTCCAGGTCGGCGTTGAGTGAACCGGACAGCGGTGCGGCGGCGAGGAGATCGGGGATATAGCGGAGTCCCGATTGTGCCGATGCCGGATCGGCGGGATGTGCCATGAGCCAGCCGGAGGCCTGACCGTGCAGCTCTGCCGACTGTGCCTGCGCGCGAACGGCAGAAAACACCGAGAGGAGCACGGCGGCAATATTTCTCATCGCGGATCGCATCGTGCATCCGGTCGTCCGGTCGGTGGCGGTCAGAGGGCATGCTCCCATCGGGAGGTCAGCACGCTCATGAGGCGCTCCTTGATGGCGTCGATTGGGAACAGATCCGGCGCGACGGTGTAGTTGGCTACGATACCGTCGAAGAGGAACATGAGCAGATAGGTGTCCAGCTCCGGCTGGTCGGATCCGGCGTCGCGCAGTGTCGTTCGCATGTGCGAGAGGAACTGCTCGAAGTATTCCGCCATCTTCTTGCTCTTGATCAGGCGCCGGTACTCGTCGTCAAGATTCAGGTGAAGCGAAAGACGGACCAAGAGCGGATCGGACTTGATGAATGCCAGCCAGTGGTCGATGACCGCAAGAAGTCTCTCGCGTGCGGGTCGATCATCTCCTTCCGCGAGGAAGCGCGGCATGATACGCTCGAACTGTTCGTCGAAGATCGCGAGCAGAATATCCTGCTTGGTGCTGAAGTGGTTGAAGATCAGCCCCTTCGAGATACCGGCCTTGCGTGCGATCTGCTCCGTCGTGGTGGCGGAGTATCCGCGCTTAGCGAACAGCTCGAGAGAGGCGGAAAGGATCGCTTCCCGCGTCTTCCCCCGCATTCTTTCGGAAAGCTCTTTTGACCTTGGCATGACGAATATTTTTAATTGACCAACCGGTTGGTCAATGATAATGTGTACTGAATTGGAAGTCAAGCAAAATCGAAGAAATCCGGGAATGCATCGTGAATCGGGGATTTTGGAAATCGGCCCCCGTCGATGAGTACTCCGACAGACAGAGGTCGAACTTCTCCGATAGAGAGACTGTGTTCTTGCCTCCCACGTTTGCGGACTGCGGCTTGCGGTGAGATTCGTCACAGATTTCGAACCGAACATTTTGGTTACAGACGATGGAGGCCCGAATGATCGGGACCTCGGTCTCATCAAGGTTCTGTTCCGAATCACGGACACGTTCAGCAACACTCAATCGTACCGGGCACCGGAAGAAGTGGAGGAGGGAAGACGATGCGCACACTCGGCAAGGTGGCACTCGGGGCGGGAATGCTCGTGCTGGCGGGATGCAGTGCGGGTCCCTGGATGGACACGCGGTGTCCGGATGGACAGACGGTCAGCGTTCTTCGGGATCCGTCAATCGCGTACGAGACGTGCGCTTCACAATATGAGAACGGCGTGAACGCCACGCGGCGGACGTTGAGCGCCGTGAGTCGTCGCGCGTCAGCGGACGATCAGACACGGAGCGTGATCCGGCGGTTCGAGGGAATGATCGGGCGGGAGCGGTCGATCCTGCAGCAGAAGTTTCGCGCGGCGGCCGAAGCGCTCCGGAAGGATCCTTGCGATCCGTCTGCGCGCGCATTGTTCAACCAGCTTATTGCACAGGCGGACGTCGGGGCGCGCAAACTGCGTCACATTGCCAACGCCACTGCGGTCCCGGACGATTCCCTGCGCGTGCTGCTGCAGAACTATGTCGTGGATCCGGACTGAGCCGTCGGCCGGTTACAGCACGAAGTCGACTTCCATCATCCGGTACTTCGACTGCCGCATGCCCAGCGCGGCGTACGTCTGCTGCGCTCGCGTGTTGTGGTCCTCCACGTAGAGCCGCAGTCCGCACACATCGGCGCGCGTCCGGGCCAGCTGCTCGACGGAGCGGTACAGCGACCGGAACACGCCTTTCCCGCGATAGTCTTTCCGCGTGTACACGCTCTGGATCCACCAGAAGGCGCCGTTCCGCCAGTCGCTCCACTCGTAAGTGATCATCAGCTGTCCGATGATCGTCGTCCCGTCGAGGGCGACATAATACACGCCGCGATTGGGATCGGCAAAGACCGCGTCCACGCCGGCGCGCAGCCGAACGCGATCCAGCGCGAGACCTTCGGTTTCCTCCGCCATCAGCGCGTTGAACTCCGTGATCACGGCGGCATCGCCGGGCAGGGCGGGACGAAGATGAAGATCCATGGCCTACTCCTTTGTCTCGCGCGTTGCGGCCCGCTTGCGCCGCCGGGCGACGATCTGCCGCGCGAACTCCACCGCTGCCGGGATGCCGGGGATCAGCACGAGCGCGATGATGACGAGACTGAAGTGCTGCCGGACGACGGGGATATTGCCGAAATAGTATCCGGCGATGGTGAAGAGGAGTACCCAGAGTGCGCCGCCCGATACGTTGTAGACGATGAAACGGCCGTACGACATGCTCCCGATCCCCGCGACGAACGGTGCGAACGTGCGGATGATCGGAAGGAAGCGGGCGATCACGATGGTCTTGCCGCCGTGCTTCTCGTAGAACCGGTGCGTTCGCTCGAGGTACTCGCGGTTTAGTAACCGCGAATGCTCGCCATGGAAGACCTTCGGCCCGAGGTAATGGCCGATCCAGTAATTCGCGGTGTCGCCGGCGAATGCCGCAACGATGAGCAGGATCAGCGACGTGGGCAAATCCATCGCGCCGATCGCCGCCATCGATCCGACCGCGAACAGCAGCGAATCACCCGGCAGAAACGGGGTCACGACGAACCCCGTTTCGCAGAAGATGATGACGAACAGGATCGCGTAGATCCACGTGCCGTACGCGGCCGTCAGGTCGACCAGATGGCGGTCAATGTGAAGGATGAAATCCAGCAGCTGGCTCAGGAAATCCATGCGCCGGTCACTTGATGCCGATGAGCTCGATCTCGAAGATGAGCGTCGCGTTGGGGCCGATCAGCTCGCTCGCGGCGCGGGGACCGTACGCAAGCTCGGAAGGGATGTACACCTCCCACTTGGAGCCGACCGTCATCATCGGGATGGCCTCCTGCCAGCCCTTGATGACCTGACCGAGACGGAACGTCGCGGGTTCGCCGCGCTTGTATGAGCTGTCGAACTCCTTGCCGTCGATGAGCGTGCCGCGGTAGTTGCAGACGACAGTGGTATCCTTCGCGGGGCGGGGGCCGGTCCCCTGCGTGATAATCTTGTACTGGAGGCCGTCCGGAAGCGTTACGATGCCCGGCTTCTTCTTGTTAGCAGCGAGGAACGCCTCGCCGGCCTTGCGGTTCTCTTCACCCTGCTTGTTCATGCGTGCGCTCTGTTTGGCGATCATTTCCTGGGAGAATTCCTGAAGCAGACGTTCGGTGGCGGATTCGGAGATCCCGCTCTTCTTGCCGCTGTATGCATCGCGGAAGCCGCGCATCAGGGCATCAACGCTGACCGGGACTTCCTGTGCCTTGTAGCGGGTTCCAAAATCATATCCGATGCCGTAGCTGATGCTGTCTTTCCGGGTTTTAAAGGTGGATTGGGCGTCGGCGGACGTGACGGCTGCCAGCACGACGACCGCACTGAGAAGAATGGCACGCATGAAGACCTCTGTGATTTGACAAGAAAAAACGCAGGGGTTGCCTGCGTCATGGACTGCATCAAGATACGGAAATCCGTCGTGAGAACAAACGGGCTACTTCTTTAGGCGATCGCTGGACAGCAGCTCCAGACGGTCGTTGCGGAGCAGGTACGTGTTCTCCACGTCGACTGTCGGGCAACAGGGCGCATCGTTTGGCGCGTGGACGGTCATCTGGAGAATGATGCGGCGATCCCGTAACGCCATCGACCGGATCTTGATGCGATCGCCGAGACCGAGCAGTGCGACATTGGTGTCCCCGCGTGCCGTGGTCAGGACGACGGCGAGATCGAAGAGGACACCGCTCGGTCCGTATGCCGACCGAAGCACGAGGGCCGCGCCGCCCTGCGTGGGCGTGATGCGTCCGATGAGCCGGTATCGGGTGAGCGTGACGATGAGATCACCGCCCGGGGGCGTCGGCAACGCCTGGCGGAACGTGCCGCGGACCAGTGTCACCGTGCCGCTCTCTGTGACCGAAGACTGGTACTGGCCGTTCTCCAGGTCCTGCATTGTCGGGAGAAGCAGCGATTCGTTGTTCTGATCGTTCCCGCCGCAGCCGGTCAGCGCGACCGCCAGCGACACCAGCAGTGTGACTCCTGCGAAGCGGAAAGAAGGGAAGAAATGAGCGCTGATCGTGTGCATAGGTCACCCGCGGCAACGTACGGTGATTTTCGGTGATCGTCAACGACGGCTTAGCGGCCTCCGAAGATCTCGCGCAGCACCGGCGCCAGTCCCCGGAGCGCACGCCCGCCGTCTCCGCTGAACGACGAGCCATGCATGACCGCCAGCGTTGCGGGATTGAGCATCGCCAGGCCGTTGAGTAACCGCTCGGTTCCGGGCGCGTACGGCATGTAGGCCGGCATCGGCCCCGCCTCATACGTCAGCAACGCCTCGCGCGTACGCTCCAACAGATCGTCGGTGACCAGCGGCGCGACATCGAAACTCTGATGGAACAGATCGGAACAGAAGAGAGTGCCGTGGTTCTCTTCGAACAGCATCGCCGCATCCCAACCGTGCGGCAGGTGCGGTGTGGCGTACAAGCGGAACCGATTCTTTCCGGTCACCAGTACCTGGTCCCGCGTCATGCCGTGCGGCGCGCGAAGGGCGAAATCACCGATGTTGACACCGGCGGCGGTCACGCCGCACACGACGCCCGCGTCCGGCGCGATGGTGAGCCATTCGTTCAGTGCGCCGCATTCGTCCGCCTCAAAATGACTGAATCCGATCCACCGGAGCCGTGCGGGATCCATCATGCGGGCGACCGCCTCCCGCAGCTCCGGGAACATCAGCCGGAGCCCGGTGTGATACAGCATCGGCTCGTCGTCCCGGACCAGGAACTGATTGAACTGCAGCCGTGCATCCGGCACGTACGTGGAAAGCCGGAACACATCGGGCGCGATTTCCGTCACGTTCGTCATTTCGTGCTCCTTGCCGGAACCGCGGACATCCGGATCCCGCCTCAGCGGTACGCCGCCCGGTCCAGATCGTCGACTGATCGGAACGGATGCGGCGGATTGAGATAGTTCGCCAGGAAACGGTAGATCTTCAGCCGTGTCTCCCGCGCGAGACGCGTGTCGATGCGGTCGAAGCTGTGGCCGCCCGGCGCGTCCTGAAAGATCTCGTATTCGAACTTCTTGCCCGCGGCCTTCAGCGCTTCGATCAGATGCTGCACTTCGATGACGTTGACGTCATCATCGTTCGTGTTGGTGTGGATCAGCAACGGCGTCTTCAATCGATCCACGTGCGTCACCGGCGAACGACGGCGGTACTCCGCGATATCTTCCTGAGCGGTCTTGCCGATGTGATAGGGGGCGGAGAACTCGCGGCGATAGTCATCGTCAAGATATCCCATCCGCTGCACGAGGTCGCTCACGGGTACACCCGCGAACGCCACCCGGTAGTCGTTCGGATGCTGGAAGATATCCATGAGCGTGATCAGGCCGCCGTGGCTCCATCCGATGATACCGACGCGATCCTTGTCCACAAAGTCGAAGTTCTCGGCGACGTAATCGCGCGCCGCGTGGTTGTCGTCGATCTCCAACCCGCCGTAATCGATCTGCTTGTAGAAGCCTTCCCCGTAGCCGGTGCTTCCCCGGTATTCCGGCGCTGCCACGATGTAGCCCTGTGCGGTCAGCTCGCGGATGATGTGTGTATGGTAGGTGGTAAAATCGGCGTGGACACCGCCGTGAGGAAGGATCAGCAACGGGTACTTTTTGCTCCGGTCCAGATTCCGCGGAGCGAAGACATAGGTCCAGAACTTCAGGGGATTGTAGTGCTCCCACAAAAACAAGACAGATTTATGACCGTGAAGGTTTAGAGTCGTCGGTCATGCAGCAACTGATATCTGGCTCAGTGATTGTTCGAAGTCGATCGGACTCCGTTCCCCGATTGCCGA
>JAKAJH010000025.1 GCA_021813905.1 Bacteroidota bacterium
CGCAAGCATCTTTGACGAGAAAGCGAATCCGTACCTGCAAGTCCTCAATTCGCCGCAAGGTTGGTTGGGGATTGATTCGAGTGCCACATCCCTGCAAATGTATTACGAGACAATCTCGTACGGCTTCAAGACTGCCTATCCTGACCCTGTGCAGGCTGCTCAGATCGCTTACTCATTATGGAAACAGGCACGCCGTGATCTCAACCGGCGCTACGACAACACGTGGGATTATTCGGTGGAGGGAAACATCGGCGGTCCGCTGTCGGAGCGGGCGCGGATGTTTTTGGCGATGCAGGTCGAGAATGAATGGCCCGTTCTCCCCACGCCGGAGCCGGACGTGAACCGCCAACTGATGGGCAACGTGACATACGATGTGGCGGGGGGACTGAGCCTGCGCCTCAGCGGCACATACTCCAGCCGGAACGGCCACCTGTTGCCGGGATTGCGCAGCAGCAACTATTCGAACTTCTACAACTGGCTGTGGGATCGCGTCATCGGGCTCCCGAATCTGCGCGAAGATAACGGGCAGATCGGCGTGCGGATGGTCTATGCCTCCAGCAACAGCACGATGTACGAGATGAAGGTGAACTACCTGAGCACCGCCTATGCCGACGGTGTGAAGGTGGCGTCGCCCGACCGGTACGTCTCGGACGATCTCAAGCTCGATATCTGGTCGTACTACAATACTCCTGACGGTTTCCGGCTCGGCCAGATGGATAACGATTTCCGCGACGAAAAGACCAAAACGTTCTCCGTGGACGCATCGATCACCAGTCAGCTGTCGTTCTCGCATCTGCTCCTCGCCGGCCTGCAATTCAACTCCTACGCGATCAACGTGAACAATCAGACGACGATGTCCACGCAGGGCAACGAGCGGCTGGAGGTGTATCGGGCGAGTCCGTACGAACTGGGGATCTACGCGCAGGACAAAATGGAATTCCAGGGCATGATCGCCAACGTTGGCTTGCGGCTGGATGTTTATAATCAGAACGTGGACTTCTACACCGACCAGTTCTCGCCCTTCCGCATCCGCACGAGCGACACGTCCTGGTACTATGACCCTGCACTGGCGCACCGGCAAACGACGCCGGTCATCGGCCGGCTGCAGCCCCGGGTCGGTATCTCATTTCCCGTGTCGGTCTCGACGGTGTTCCACCTGAATTACGGCTCGTTCATGCAGCGTCCGTCATTCGAGCGCACGGTCTATCTGCGCCTGCCGCGGGAGAACTACAACTCGATGACGCTCGGCAATCCGCTGCTGAAGCCGCAGGATACGAAGAGCTACGACGTGGGCCTGATGCAGGCGCTGGGCGAGGGTTTCACGCTCGACGTGAGCGGGTACTACAAGGATGTCAAGAACCTGATCCAGCGGGCGTTCTACTACGATCAGATGGGGACGAGCTACAGCACGTTCGTGAACCGTGACTACGCGGACATCCGCGGATTCAGCGTCAAACTCGTCCGGCACCGCGGGATCATCAGCGGATCGTTGAAGTACAATTACGGTGTCGCGACCGGGAAGAGCGGCAATGCCTTCCTCGCCACGCCGGTCTACAAGGAGGAGCCGTCGGGCGGCGTGATCGCCGAACTGCCGAGTCCGAAGGATATCGTCCTGGACTTCGACCGCACCCACAATCTGATCCTGAATCTGAACATCGCGACCCCGGAGAGCTGGGGCCCCGACGTGCTCGGCACGAACCCGCTGGAGAATTTCACGGTCAGCGTGAACTCGTTCGCGCGCAGCGGCCGGCCGTACACCTATGATATGCAGGGGCTGGGGCTGATCAACAACAAGCGGTCACCGGCGGAATACAACACGAACCTGAAGATCAGCCGGAAACTGCCGCGCTTCTTCGGCACGACCGCCACCGTGTACATGGAAGTGCTGAACGTCTTCAACCAGCGGATCTACTCGTTCAATCCCGTGTTCGGGACCGGGACGGTCGAGAATGCGGCGAACACGATCACGAACCAGAACGTGTCGCTGTATGAGCAGGATCCGGATTTGCTGCGCTACTATTCGGTGTCGGGATCGTTCCTGGTGGATCAGACCTTCCTGCTGTACGGGAATTCGCCCCGGTCATACTACATCGGCCTTGCGTTGAACTTCTAAGCGTCCGGAGAGACAGAATGAACAGACTTGCGATCCTCATGACGGCACTGACGCTGGGAGCGACCGGCGTGTGGGGGCAGCAGCCCGTGATGCAGCGGAACTACGAGATCCATCGGCGGGGGATGCTGCACGAGACGATCTTCAATACGGGCGAGATTGGCCGCGCGTACGACCAGGGTAACTCCGGCAGCGTCGCCGGCGTTCCGTCCTTCGAATGGCCCGGCAATTCCGCGCAGATCATCGACGGCAAATCGTACAACGGGCAGTACAACTCGCTGGGCGGTGGCGTCTACCTGGGCGTGAATTCGCCCGACAGTGCGTCGCGGTGGTATGCGCTCTGTGGCGGCGTTGGCTCAAGCACCAGCGAAGTCGTGTGGGGACGCTACAGTTTTCCGCTGGGCCTCGAACGGCGCGAGAACTATCCGCTGCTGCCCGACGGGAGTATCAATCCCGGCTACGACCGGAACGAGGCGGAAGAGATCATCACCTCGCGGTGGGCCACGAACACGGGCATCACGGTGACCCGCACCAGCCGCGCGTGGAGCAATCCGGATTATGACGATTTCATCATCTACGAATATGAGATGGAGAACACCGGCGACCGGAACGGCGACGGTGCCGTGGAATCAAACGCGACGCTCAATGAGGTGTTTGTCTGCTTCATGTATTCGCTCACGCCGTCCATGTTCGGTTATGAGCGGAAGATGAACCGATGGCGCGGATCGGATTTCGAGTCGCAGAATGCGGGCCTTGGCAACGAACGGGCGCGGTTTGACCGCCGGCGGTGGCTGAATTACACCATCGATGCCAACGGCAAACCGGATCCCCAATATTATGACGTGTGGGCCCGCACCGGCGAACACGGGGGCGGGTTGAACTCGCCGCAGGCCGTCGGATTCGTAATGCTGCATATCGATACCACGTATCTGGCGAATCCGGACGAGACCAACATCACGGCGCCGCTCTCCACGACGCAGGCTGCGGCCATCTGGGGGCCGAACAACCACCCGAAGCAGCCGCTGGTGAATCGGCTGCACAGCTCGAGCGTCCCCTCCACCAAGCCGACCACTTCGTCGGACGGGATCATGGATGTGCAGTACGTGTATCGCGCGAACAAGCCGATCACCGACACGATCAACTATCCGCCCGAATGGTACGGCCGGGGCAGCTTCAACTGGCGCCAGAGCCGCAAGTTCGCCGTGAGCCGGTTCATGGTGCTCGGGCCGTACGTCCTGCCGCACGGCGCGAAGATCCGGTTCGCCCTGGCGGAAGTCGCGGGCTACGGGGCGGCGCACCGGTGGCAGACCGATGCCGGCATGAAGGATGAAGGCGGCAGCTGCGGCGAGGATTGCGGCGAGGCTTCCTTCGTCGGGACGCCGTATGCGTTCAATCCGGTGCCGAACTGGGACACAACCATCACGTATGGCGGGCCGACCGGAACGGCGTTCACCTACGGCAGCACGCACCTGAGCACCTACAAGCTCCCCGACTACGTGAACTCCTCGGTCGTCACGGTCCGTGAGGTCGCCGACCGGGCGATCCAGACCTACCTGGGTGGGCCGCTGGTGAACTATGACTCCACGCAGTTCTGGCCGGAGTACACGTCGTCGCACGGCGTCTATGTCGTGCCGAACTCCGTGATCTCACCGATCTTCACCATCAAAGCGGATTCGCTGCCGCGGAATCTCCTCGAGTGGGGCACCCAGGTCGAGCCGCTCATCGGCGCGACGTTCAGCCATTACGAGGTCTCGCGCGCTCCGTCGGCGTTGGGTCCGTGGACGCGGCTGGACAGCGTCGGAGCGGAGGATCCGCGCTACTACGCGAACGGCGCGTATCATTTCCCCGACCTGCAGCCGAAGATCGGCGAGTTCTTCTATTACTCGGTGGTGTCGGTGGACACCAACGGCTTCCGGAGTCCACGGAACAACACCGTCCTGCATGAGACGCAGCAGCTGAGTCGCAACAATGGCGCGCAGACCAGGGATATTTACGTCGTGCCCAACCCGTTCCTCATCCGGTCCGGATATATCGGCGGCAACGCGCCGGAGAACCGGCTCTGCTTCGTGAACCTGCCGCGCGTCTGCACCATCCGCATCTACTCGTACAGCGGACAGCTGGTGAACACCATCGAGCACAATGCGGACGTGGATGCGCAGTCGTGGTACCAGGTGACGCGCAACAACCAGCAGATCGCGTCGGGAATCTACTTCTTCGTGGTGGACACGCCGGGCGGCACGAGGTCGCACGGGAAATTCGTGGTCATTCGGTGAGGACAGGCGCCATGAGAACACTTCGTCTTTTCTCCATCATTGCGACGACGGTCCTGATCGGGCTTCTCGCCGCGCCGGCAACGGCGCAGAAAGTGGGCGTGTCGAGTCTGCAGTTCCTGAAGGTCATGCCGACGGCACGAGCCACGGCCATGGGAGAAGCGTACGTCGCCACGGCCCGTGGCGTGGATGCCGCGTTCTGGAATCCGGCCGGTCTCTCGGCCATCACGTCGCACGAGATCACGTCCACGTACACCCTGTGGCTGTTCGATACAAAGCAGGCGGCACTGGCCTACGGCCTCTCGCTGGGAAACTGGGGGCAGTTCGCGGTGCAGTTTCAGATGACCGACATCGGCGCGATCCGCGAAACGAGCACGGATCTGCTCGGATACGATGCGAACGGCGGCTATCGCGACGGCTTCACCGGCCGGACGTTCACACCGTCGTCGTGGCTGGTGGGACTGTCGTACGGCCGGCAGCTGACGGATCACTTTTCCGTGGGCGTGACCGCCAAGTATGTCACGGAGTCGCTCTGGAACGGCAGCAGCATCACGGTGGCCAACATCTACGGGACACCCGAGACATTTCAGACGTCGGTCGGCGCGCTGCTGTTCGATGTCGGCATGGCATACGAGACGGGGTACCGGACCATCCGGATCGGCGCCGCGGTGCAGAACTTCGGCGAGCAGATCCGGTTCGCGCAGGAAGATTATCCCGCTCCGCTGATGTTCCGCCTCGGCCTCGCCGCCGACATGATCGGCACCGACGCGATCGTCGCCGAGTCGGCGGAGAACCGGCTGACCATCGAAGGAGACATCCTCCAGCCGAACGACTATGACCAGCAGCTGCACTTCGGCGTCGAATACGGCTTCGCGGATGCGCTGTTCCTTCGGGCTGGCTACAAGTGGAACTATGACGCCGACGGCCTGACGTTCGGCGGCGGAGCCCGGGTCACGGTCGCAGGCACGCGCCTCGGAGTGGATTACAGCTTCGGGAGCATGGGCGAGTACCTGACCAACGTCCATCGGATCACCTTAGGAGTGAACTTCCAATGACAACCCGAACGCGTTTCATCGCCTGGTATGTGGCGCTCGCGCTGGCGTCCGGACAATTCCTGATGGCGCAGGATGTGGCTCCGGCGCTGAACTTCCAGCGGGCCGACAATTCCGTTGTTGGAAGCGCACGGGCGCGGGCAATGGGCTCGGCGGCGGTGGCGGCCGGCAACGATGCCACCGCAATGTTCGTGAACCCCGCGATCCTCGGTGACCTTTCGGCGTTCGAAATCCGTCTGGGCGGACAGGCGTTTCATCCTGTCGACGGGGAGACGCAGGAGTGGCATCCCACGCGCTTGTATGCGGAGCTGAGCCTGCTACTGGAGAATCGCATGGGCGGCATCATCAACCAGGGGCAGGACTCTGCCGCAGTGGCGCTCAAGCACGCCTACGACAATCTCGGTCCCGATTGGAAACGCAGCGCCGACCTCGCACGGCCGTCCCTGGC
Source organism: Bacteroidota bacterium (assembly GCA_021813905.1). Classification (GTDB taxonomy): domain Bacteria; phylum Bacteroidota; class Ignavibacteria; order UBA10030; family UBA10030; genus JAKAJH01. The sequence continues at coordinate 5,881 of JAKAJH010000025.1, forward strand.
GGCCGCGGCACTCCCGCTGGCCAACGGCACGGACAAACTGGTGGTGGGCCTGGGATACGCGGAGATGATGAACCTGAACTACTACTTCCAGAACAACAACGCGCTCGATCCCAACATCGGCCAGATGCGGCCGTCTCCGGTCGCCCGGCTCACGTCGAAGAATGATTCTTTGCCGGTACAGTGGTTCCATTACATTGCGCAACGGGAGGGAGGGGTGTACGGGATCACACCGTCGATCGGCTTCGGATTCGGTGAGCATTTCCGTCTCGGCATTGCTGCGACGATCCTCACCGGGAAGACTGATGACCGGGAGGACCGGGTCATGCGGGGCCTCATTACGCTGCGGGCCAACAGCGCCAGCACGTACAACGTCTTCAGCGTCGATTCCATCGACGCCCGAACCCTCCGCAGCGGAACGTCCACCTTCTCGGGCACGATGCTGAATATCGGCCTGCTGTGGAAAGGAGAGTCGTACTCTGCCGGTCTGTCGATCAAGCCGGCGTACACGCTGGTCCGCGACTGGGAGCGCACGGTCCGGGCGGATTCCATGGGATCGTCCGCCACGTACACGGAAACGGGAACCGACAAGCTTCAGGTCCCGGCCATCGTCAGCGTGGGACTGGCGATTTATCCGTCGGAACGGGTCGTCGTCGGCATGGACTACGAATTTCGCGGCTACGGAAGTTCGACGATGCTTCTGAACAGCGACACCACGATCGCGCCCTGGGTGAACACGCAGGTATTCCGTCTGGGCGGCGAATACCGGGCGGCGCGATGGCTGAAGGTCCGGTTGGGATATCGGGAGGATGTGCAGGCGATCGTTCCGGCGGGTGCGGCCATCCTCGACGATCCGGTGCGCGGATCGGTGTACTCGGCCGGCCTCGGCTTCACGTTCGGTCCGTGGGCGGTGGACCTGGCCTACGAGTACGGAGTGACACAATTCTACGACGCGTGGGAATCGAACATCAACTATCAGACGCACGAATCTCACAATCTCACGGTCGAGTGCGGATACCGGTTCTGACAATTTTCGGAGCGAGTAATGATCGATCTGACGAACAAGATTGCACTGGTCACGGGCGGAGCACGCGACATCGGACGGGCGGTGTCGGTCCGGCTTGCGCAGCAGGGCGCCCGCGTGGCACTGAACTACTTTGACAACCAGCCGGACGCCGAAGAGACGATCCGCCTCATCGAGGCGAACGGCGGCAAGGCGATCGCGGTCCAGGGTGATATGACGAAGATGACCGATGCCGAGCGATTCGTCGCCGCGGCGAAGAAGGCCTTCGGCGGTCCGGTGCACATCCTGGTCAACGTGGCGGGCGGACTCGTCGGCCGGAAGACGGTTGCGGAGATGGACGAGGCGTTCTGGGATTTTGTTATCGGCCTGAATTTGAAGTCGGTCTTCCTGGTCACCAAAGCCACGCTGCCGCACATGGCGGACGGCGGCGCGATCATCAACTTTGCATCGCAGGCGGCGCGGGACGGCGGCGGACCGGGAGCCACGGCGTATGCCAGCGCCAAGGCCGGCGTCCTGAACTTCACACGCGGACTTGCCAAAGAGCTCGGCCCGCGGCGGATCCGCGTCAACGCGATCTCGCCGGGGATGATCAATACGACGTTTCATAACACCTTCACCAAGCCGGAAGTCCGGCAGCGCGTGGCCGCGTCCACGCCGCTCGGCCGGGAAGGGGAAGCACCCGAGGTGGCGGATCTGGTTGCCTACCTGGCCTCCGACAATGCCTCATTCATCAACGGCGAGTCGGTGGAGATCAACGGTGGCGTGTTCTTCTCCTGATCGGAAAGGGCTTGTGATGACGCTTTCTCGACGTCTTCGGCTGACGCTGCTCGCCGGATTCTTTCTGACCGGCGGCGCGCTGGGTCAGGGCGGCCACCCGAATCTGGTGCTGACGGCGGCGGACATCGCCGCGATCCGCGAAGGACTGGGCAGATACCCGCTGTTCGACCGGTCATTCGCGGAGGCCCGCGCGGTGGTCGAGTCGGCCCTGGTGCGCCCGATGGATGTCCCGGTGCCGAAGGACGCCGGCGGCTACACGCACGAACGGCACAAGCGGAACTACACCGAGATGCAACTGGCGGGCGTTCTCTACGCGGTGACGAAGGATGGACGCTATGCGCGCTTCATCCGCGACATGCTGATGAAATACGCCGCACTGTACCCGACGCTTGGGACGCATCCAAAGGCGGCATCGGAAGCGGCGGGACGCCTCTTCTGGCAGACGCTGAATGAGACGGTCTGGCTCGTGTACACGACGCAGGCGTATGACTGCGTGTATGACTGGCTGAGCCCTGCGGAGCGTCGTACCATCGAGAGCAAGGTGCTGCGTCCCCTGGCACGGTTCTTCGTAAAGGAGCATGCGGCGGAGTTTGACCGGATTCACAATCACGGCACCTGGATGGCGACCGCGGTCGGCCTGACCGGCTACGTGCTGGGCGATACGGATCTCGTGGCGAAGGCGTTGTACGGCACGAAGAAGGACCACACGACCGGATTCCTCCGTCAGATGGACCTGCTCTTTTCACCCGACGGCTATTATACCGAAGGGGCGTATTACGCACGCTACGCCATCATGCCGTTCTTCCTGTTTGCGCGGGCGATCGAGAACAACCAGCCGGGCCTGCACATCTTCGAGTATCGGGGCCAACTGCTCCGCAAGGCTCTCTCCGCGGCCCTGCAGCTGACGAATACCAACGGGGCATTTGTCCCGATCAATGATGCCCTGAAGGAAAAAACGTACCTCTCTCCGGAGATCGTGATCGCCCTTGACGAAACCTACGCGATCTACGGTCACGACCCGGGTCTGCTGGGGATCGCGAAGCAGCATGGGACCGTCATGCTCAGCGGTGCCGGACTGGCGGTTGCGCGCGGACTCGCTCGCGTACCGGACCCCCCGCCGTTTGCCTATGCCAGCATGGAAATGCGGGACGGGGGAGACGGCTTGCAGGGAGGGGTCGGCCTGTTGCGTTGGGGTCCGGTGGAAAATCAATCATTCTTCCTCATGAAATACACGGCCCACGGCATGTCCCACGGCCACTACGACAAGTTGTCGATCCTGTACGACGATGCGGGCCGGGAGATCCTGCAGGACTACGGCGCCGCACGGTTCATCAACGTCGAGCCGAAAGACGGCGGACGCTACTTGCCGGAGACGAAGAAGTATTGCATGCAGACGATCGCACACAATACGGTGACGGTGGACGAGCGGTCACACTACGACGGGAAGATCGAAGTGTCGGAGCAGTATCACGCCGACCGGCATTTCTTCTCCGCGTCTGATTCATCGCTGCAGGTGGTCAGCGCGAAGGTCGACAATGCGTATCCGGATGTCCGGATGCAGCGCACGAGCGCGATGGTGGCCGATCCGCATTTCATCCGACCGGTGATCATCGACGTGTTCCGGGTGATCTCGGGGAGCGAGCACCAGTATGATCTCCCGTTCTACTTCATGGGGCATCTGATCGAGACAAATGTCAGCTATTCAGCCCACGACCGCTCCCGAGCACCGCTGGGTGCGGCAAACGGCTATCAGTATCTCTGGAACGAGGCCGAGGGTCCCGCCAAGGGTATGACGCAGTTCTCGTGGCTGGCGGGCGAGCGGTTCTATTCGGTGTCCACCGCGGCGGACTCGTCCACGCAGGTCTACTTTGTCCGGATTGGCGCGTCCGACCCGAATTTCGACCTTCGCCCCGAAGCAGGCGTGATCCTGCGGACGCGGGCGAAGGAGCATGTGTTCGCATCGGTGATCGAGCCGCACGGCGTGTGGGATGGGAACGAGGAGTTTTGCCGCGGAGCCCGCAGCAGCATCACCGACATCCGTGTATTGGCGTCGACGGACGAAGGAACGGTGGTCGGGATCACGGACCTCGACGGACTCTCGTGGCAGTTCATGGTCACGAACGGACCGGCCGATGATGGAGCGGCACATGCAATTACCGTGGATGGGACCACGTACCGCTGGACCGGCAACTTCCATCTCATTCGTCAGGCAGAATCCGGGAGGGAATGACAACATGGATTCATTGAAGGAACGACGATTCGCGCACATGGCGGATGTGGCCTGGGATGCGGCCGGTGACGGCGTTCGCCGGAAGGTGGGACCGTACGACGAGACGATGACCGCCGTGCTCGTGGAATTCGACAGGGGCTCCGTGGGATATGTCCACACTCATCCGCACCATCAGATCACATACATCCGGCACGGATCATTCGAGGTCACGATCGGGGAGGAGAAGCAGGTGCTGGGCGGCGGGGATTTCTACTACATCCCAGCGGACGTACCGCACGGCGTCGTGGCGCTTGAAGACAGCGCCCTGGTGGATTTCTTTTCGCCCTGCCGACTCGATCTGGTCAAAGGGAAGTGAGTGCGATGGCGAGGGAGCGCATCCGTATCACGGGAAAGATTGCGGGCCTCGTTGCCCTCTGCGCGGTTTTCGCCGCGGGCGCGCGATCGCAGTCGATATACGATACGTACAGCGGTTTCACGGTTCCGACCACGCCGATGCTTCCCCTCACCGAACAGCATCCGAGCCTCCACTTCACGACGTCGGAACTTCCGGCGCTGCAGGTGAAGAAGGCCGATCCGGCGTATGCCGCGCTCTGGTCGAGGATCACGACGAACATCGCGAAGTTCCTGGGGAAGACGGTGTCCACTTCGAGCGTCGGCGACCGGCCGAAGATCGCAATGTACGGCGCGTTCGCGTGGATCATGAACGGCGATACCGTGGGACGGAATCATGCGGTGGAAGCGTTGCTTTCGGCATATGATAACGTGCCGCAGACGGCCGTGTCGACCTCGTTCGACAAGCCGTATGACGAGATCTACCGCGCCACGTGGATCCAGGATTTCTGCACGGCCTACGACTGGCTGGCGCCGGTGCTGAGCCCGCAGCAGGATTCCTCGGCCCGGGCCCGGATCATCCGGGAAGCGAACCTGCTGTGCGACAACATGCGCTCCGGAGTCAAGTATGCGTCGCGGCCGCACAATCATCGGTCAAAGCCGGCGTACGGAGTCGGGACAGCAGCGTTAACGCTCTCTTCCGATCCCAATGCGTCCCGCTGGCTCGACTCAGCACTGACGAATGTCAATACGGTCACGAAATACCAGTTCAGCTCCGACGGGATTTACCGCGAGGGACCGCACTATTACATTTACACGCTTGTCAACGCGATCCCGTTCCTCTGGCAATACAAGATCGTGTCGGGCGTGGACCTGTTTCCCGCCTATCAGGCCGCGTTCGAGTGGCCGGTGCTCATCCGCGACCAGCGGGGATGGATGCCGAACACGGAGGATGCGAATGTGAAGCCCGCCCCGACGCACATGGTGGCTGCCGCCTACCCGACTGCGCCGACGCGACTGCACAGCACCGCACCGCTTGCGTCCATTCTGCAATGGAACTGGGCGACAACGACGTTTTTTACCGTGGACTACACGGGCGCGACGAATGAGATCTGCTGGGACATCGACGAATTCCTGTTCTGGGATGCCTCCATCCCGTCCGTGGCGCCGGACATCGATCCGACGCTGCGGCTCGCGACGGGGGAGGTGGTGTTCCGCAACCGCTGGGCGGGCAGCGATTCGACGGGACGGTATCTGCTCTTTCATGCCGTGGCTGCCGCCGACAATCACGACCATCCCGACCAGCTGAGCTACGTCATCAATGCGCGCAACTCCTGTCTTGCCATCGACGCCGGCTACGGGCAGGACCAGACCAATTATGCGACGTGGTACACAAAGCCGCTCTCGCACAATCTCGTGATGACGAACAGCACGGCGCCGTCGGATTTCCAGGTCAATCAAACGCCCCCGGACCGGCACTTTCTGGTGACGCCGTTCTTCGACCTGTCGGAAAAGCAGGCAAAGACTTCAGCCACGTCGGGCACGATCGTGCGCGGCATCGCGTGCGTCGACAAGGATTTCTGGATCGTCTACGACCGACCTTCCACCAGCCAGACAGGAGTCGTGTACGCGCTTGAGGTCCACGGCCGGGGAACGATGTCCCGGACCAGCTCCGATGTAACGTGGACAGCACCATCAGACAAGTACGGCTCGGCGGCCCGGCTTCATGCGAGCGTGCTGACGAGCGGGACGCCGACCATCGCTGATAAGACAGGCACAACCTGTCTCTTCAAGGATTCCGTTGCGCAATCGTACGTGGATGTGCAGCAGACCGGTTCCACGGTGGGATTTCTGCATCTTCTGCGCACAACCTCATCCTCCACCATGCCGTCCGCCGCGGCGGATATCAGCACCGGGAGCGGGATGTCGCTGGTGTTCACGACATCCGGCGCTGCGACCGATCAGGTCATTGTTCCGAAAAGCACAGGCATCGCATCGGCCGGTTCGCTGGCGTCGGATGCATCGTTCGCATGGTCCCGGTCGGAAGGAGACATCCTCACGCGTTTCGCGGTCGTCGAGGGAACGCTCCTTCGATGGATGGGAAAGGATGTGCTGGTGACCGATCACCCGATCACGCTGGCGGCGGACTGGTCGTCGGCGGGCATCCGAACGCTCTCTGTGGACCCGGTGAGCGTCCCCATCTCGGTGACGCTGCATCTGGAAGGCGTGACAGCGGTCGAATTGAACAATGCGCCGATTGCCTTTTCCAGCGCCACGCCGGGCGCGTGCATATTCACGCTCTCCACCGGCGGCGCAGTGCGGATCACGGGAGGAACGACGGCCGTGGCAGGAGACGCTTTCTCCACTCTGCCATCACAGCTCATGCTCGACGCAAACTATCCCAATCCGTTCAATCCGACCACGCGCATTCGCTTCACACTTCCGGTGGCATCCCGCGTACAGGTACGGATCTATAACGGAATCGGCCAGCTGATCCGCACATTGCTCGACGCCGAGCTGGGCGCCGGGGTTCATCAGGGAGTATGGGACGGACGGGATGGGCTCGGTCGGGATGCGGCGAGCGGCGTCTATGTCTTCGAAGTGAACACGAATGCGGCCAACCGTCGGACCAAAGGTCTGCTGCTCCGCTGAACGGGCAGTGGAGTGCATCGGGAGCTTCCTGGAATGTCGAATATCGGAACGCGATCATGAAACATGTGCGTGGACTTCGCTGGTGGATCATCGGGCTCGTCGCGGCAGCGACCGTGGTGAACTACATCGATCGGACGTCCCTGGCCGTGATGTGGCCGGACATTTCCCATGATGTCGGCCTGACGAAGGACGAGTATGCGACGATCGTCTCGATCTTCATGATCGCGTATGCGATCGGTCAGGCGCTGTCCGGGCGAATGTTCGACTGGCTCGGCACCCGGATCGGATTTGTCGTCTCCATCTTCGTCTGGTCCACGTCATGTGCGCTGCACGGGGTGGCGCGGTCGGTCGCGAGCTTCGCAATGTTCCGCGGATTGCTGGGCGTGAGTGAGGCCGGCAACTGGCCGGGCGCGACGAAAGCAAGCGCCGAGTGGTTTCCCGTCAAAGAACGTGCGCTGGCGCAAGGGATCTTCAATGCCGGCGCATCGCTGGGGGCGGTGATTTCCGCGCCGCTGGTAGCGACGCTCTACCTGCTTCTCGGATGGAAAGCGACATTCGTCGTGATCGGCGCGCTGGGATTCCTGTGGATCATCCCGTGGCTGATCCTCCACCGTTCCGGTCCGGATGCGCATCCGTGGCTCTCGCCGGAGGAGCGGCAGTACATCCTCAGCGGACAGTCGGCGGGAGCGCCGGCTGCGTCGCCGGGTCGGGCGCTCTCGTGGGGCGAGCTGGTCCGATTCCGCCAGAGCTGGTCCGTTATCATCTCGCGGTTCTTTGTGGACCCAATCTGGTGGCTGTTCGTCAACTGGCTGCCGATCTACCTGGCCGAGCGATTCGGATTCGACATCAAGGAGATTGGCCTGTTCGCCTGGGTGCCGTATCTGGGCGCGGGCATCGGCAGTCTGACCGGCGGGTGGTGGTCGGGGCACATGATCGGAAGGGGATGGAGCGTGAACAAGGCGCGCAAGTGGGCGATCGTCGTCGGCGGGATCATCACCGTACCGGCTCTTGTGTTGGCTGCGTTCGCCTCCTCGCCGCTGCCGGCCATCCTGCTGATCGCGGTGGTACTCGCGGGCTTCCAGGTCATGATCAATAACATTCAGACGTTGCCCAGCGATTTCTTTTCGGGAAAGTCGGTCGGCTCATTGGCCGGCCTGGGCGGCATGAGCGCGGTGGCGGGTGTCCTCGTTTTCAGCACGTGGCTCGTTCCGGTGCTGAGCGCGGTCAGTTATGTGCCCGTATTTCTACTGGGCGCGTTCCTGGTGCCGCTGGGGGTGATCTCCGTCTTCGTCCTGGGCGGCGAAATCCGTCGCGTGGATGAAGGATCGCGCGCGTGACGGTGGGTGGTCATCCGCTCTTTGATCTTTCCGGTCGTGTGGCCGTGGTGACCGGAGGAAGTTCGGGCCTCGGCCGTGGAATGGCGCTGGCACTGGCGGAAGCCGGTGCAGATGTTGTTCTCGTGGATCACCGGAAGCGGACGGAGGCGGCGCCGGGGATGCCAGGATTGGGCCGGCGAACGATCTCGCTGGTGGCCGATCTTGCCGACACCGCGGCCATTGCAGGGCTGGTGGAGACGACGCTCCGTGAGTTCGGCGGGATCGATATTCTTGTGAACAATGCCGGGATCATTCGCCGAAAGCCCGCGCTGGAGTTTGCCGAACACGATTGGGACGAGGTCATGGCCGTGAACGCGCGCACGGTCTTCTTTTTGAGCCAGGCAGTCGCGCGGGTCATGGTTCCGAGACACCGCGGAAAGATCATTCATACCGCATCACTGCTTTCCTTCCAGGGCGGAGTCGTTGTCCCCTCGTACGCCGCCAGCAAAGGAGCGGTGGCGCAGATGACAAAGGCGATGGCGAATGAGTGGGCTCCGCTGGGCATCAACGTGAACGCCATTGCCCCCGGATACATGGCAACGAACAATACCCGCGCGCTCCAGGACGATCCGGAGCTGTCCGCGCAGATCCTCTCGCGGATTCCCGCCGGTCGATGGGGCACGCCGGATGATCTGAAAGGCGCAGCCGTCTTTCTGGCGTCATCCGCTTCCGACTACATGCACGGACAGGTGCTGGTGGTTGATGGCGGATGGATGGCGCGATGAAACGGACGTCGATACAATTTCTCCCTTAATGAGGAGCGGACAAATTCCATGCATCCCGTGATCAGCAAGATCGGAACGATCGGAGTGATTCCGGTGGTCGTTCTGGAAGATGAAACGAAGGCGGTCCCGCTGGCCAAAGCGCTGGTGGCGGGCGGTTTGCCGAGCATCGAAGTGACGTTCCGGACGAAGGCGGCGGCGGCATCGATCGAGGCGATTGCGTCGGCCGTACCGTCGATGCTTGTCGGTGCCGGGACCGTGCTGACCGTTGATCAGGTGAAGACGGCGATCGGCGCAGGGGCGGAGTTCGTTGTCGCCCCCGGATTCGATCCTGCCGTGGTGGAATATTGTCTCGCCCATGACATCCCTATCCTGCCCGGTGTCCTGGCCCCCTCGGAGATCGGTCGCGCGCTGTCCCTCGGGATCAATGTGCTGAAGCTCTTTCCGATCGAAGCGGTCGGGGGGCTTAACTACCTGAAAGCCGTCAGCGGCCCGTTCGTGGAAGCCCGGTTCTCACCGAGCGGCGGTGTCGATCTCTCGAACTTTCTGTCCTATCTCAAATTCCCGTCCGTGCACGCCTGCGGCAGCAGTGCCATGGTCAAGGCGGAACTCATCGCGGCCGACAGATTTGATGAGATCGAACGACTGACCGCCGAGATGGTGCGCATCATGCTCGGATTCACGGTCCGCCATGTGGGCGTGAACACGGAAGACGAGAAGCATGCAAAGGCAGCGGCGGATCTGCTCACTCATAACTTCGGATTCGGCATGCGCGAAGGCTCCTCTTCGTTCTTCGTTGCGGAACAGATCGAAGTGACGAAGTCGAAGCGGGACAGCGGTCACGGCCACATCGCGATCGGGACCAACTTCATGGACCGGGCGATCGCGCATCTCGGGCGGAAAGGAATCAGCACCAGGCCGGACACGGCGGCGGTCCGGAACGGATCGATCCACACGGTGTACCTTGATCTGGAGATCGAAGGATTCGAGGTGCACCTGATCCAGCTGTGATGAACGAAATGTTCGTGGAACGAGACACAAGGAACTCTGCCATGGAACGGATCTCCATTTCACTGATGATCCCGCTGCTCGCAGCCGTGATCGCCAGCGTTCCTTCTGCGGTGAACGCCCAGCCGCGGGTTTACCTGATGAATCCATCCCGTCTGGAAGAGGTGCGCAAGCTGCCGCCGGGCGACCGGTCCGTCGCGCCGGCGCTGAAGCGACTGCTCCGGGATGCGGAGAAATCCCTCCGGGTCCATCCGCTCTCCGTCACCCAGAAGGACTCCGTCCCGCCGAGCGGAGACAAGCACGACTTCATGAGCCTTTCGCCGTACTGGTGGCCGGACCCGAACAAGCCGGACGGAAGACCGTACATCCGGCGCGATGGAGAGTTCAATCCGGAGCGGGAGGCATTCCCCGACGAAAAGAACCTGGATCGGATGATCGCCGCGGTCTCCACGCTCGCGCTCGCACACTTCTTCACCGGCGAGGGTTCGTATGCGGCGCACGCGACAGAGCTGCTCCGGGTGTGGTTCATTGACTCGGCGACGCAGATGAATCCGAACCTGAATTACGCCCAGGCGATCCGCGGACGCACGGAAGGGCGCGGAAGCGGGATCATTGAGTCGCATCAGTTTCCGATCCTGCTCGATGCGATCGACCTGCTCGCCGGAGGAGGAGGGATCGCGGAGACGGACGTGAAGGCACTGCGCACCTGGTTCTCGGAGTATCTGACATGGCTCCGGGAGAGTCCGAACGGACGGCACGAGCGGGATGCGAAGAACAATCACGGCAGCTGGTACGACGTACAGATCGTCCGCGCGGCGCTTTTCGTCGGCGAGCGCAGCCTCGCGCTGAAGACGCTGGAGGAGAGCAAGCAGCGCCGCATCGCCTCGCAGATCGAGCCCGACGGTACCCAGCCCATGGAATTGGCGCGCACGAAGGCCGAGGGCTATTCGACATTCAATCTCCAGGCCCTGACCACGCTTGCCGCGATCGGAAAGCGTGTCGGCGTGGATCTGTGGGAATACGAGACCGCGGACGGACGGAGCATCCGCAAGGCGCTCGACTTCATGCTGCCGTACTATGTGGGAGAGAAGACTTGGACATATCCGCAGATCGCCCCGATCAAGACGAAGGATGTGTGGATGCTGCTGCGCGCGGCGGCGTCTCTCGGCGGCGCCCGATACGCGGAGGCGGCAGCACAGCTCAGCATCCCCAACGCCGCATCCGACCGGATCAATTTGATTTACTGAAGGATCCATCTCACCACCAATCACCATTCATCAACAGGAAGGAGATCATCATGAGACCGCTGGCAACCATGTTTGCATTGTTGCTTCTGGTCACGGCTGTGCAGGCGCAGATCACATCGTCCGGTTTGAAGGGCATGTGGAGCGGAGACAGCACCTGGGTCGGTGGCGTTCTCCCGGGCCCGACCGACAACGTCGTGATCGCGGCCGGGGACAGCGTCACGATCGACAGCACCACGGCCGACGGCTATTTCTGCAACAACCTCACGGTCAACGGCGCGCTGTTCTATCCGAAGGACGCGAAGGTTGCGACGCTGACGGTCAACGGCGACGTGACGGTAGCGGCGGGCGCGACGTTGCGCGTGCAGACCCGGAGTGTGACGGGGCCGTATGTCCAGCACATGCTGAAGGTGTATGGCAACTTCACGAGCGAAGGCGTGACTGATTTTCGGTTGGGATCAAATGGGAGCACGGCGCAAGGCTTGCACCTCTATCTCACCGGATCGACCAACACGACGCTCGCGCTTCATCCGGCACTGAGCTTCGACAAGAACGTGAACGAGATGAACGTGGTCACCATCGACAAGACCGCCGGTGCGAAAGTGACCTGCCTGAGCAACGTCTACCAGAGCAACAACTCCTCGACCGGCCCGGCGACGTTGTTCCTCAAGAACGGCTTTGTCGAGACGGGGAACTACCGCTGGGTGCTGTTCAGCAGCGCGTCGAACGTGCTTTCGGGAGGCTCCGACTCCAGCTATGTCATCGGATGTCTCGGCCGCGGCCTGCCGACGTCCTCCACGGGGAATCGGTTCTATCCGGTGGGCGACCATCATGGCTATCGCCCGATCTACGTTCGGCAGAACACCGCGGGCTCGACGGGATCGCATATGGAAGTTCGCTGCGTGGAGGGTGATGCGAACACCGGCACGAGTGCCTTCACCGGCGGAATCGACAAGGTGTGTTCGTTCCGATACTACACGGTCACGATGGACAGCATCACGTACGGTCTGGCAACTCCGCATTTCACGCTGTCGTACGGTCTGAATGACGGCGTGGCGGCGGGCAATACCAACCTTCGCATCGCCGCGTCAATGGACGAGCGGGCCACCTGGAAGGGTGTCGGCCCCACGACAATCCCGTACACCACCGCGTTGGACAGTCTGCCGCGCATGATGGTGAGCGACAGCGCCTCCGCGTCAACGTCGGACAGCGTCCGGCTGCATGGAGCGCTGTATCTTGCACTTGCACGAGCGACCGGGACGACTGAGAATACGCTGGATTACACCGTGAGCTCGGTGGAGCCCGTGGCAGGAGTGCCGTCCGGCTTCGTGCTGGAGCGGAATTATCCGAATCCGTTCAATCCCACCACCACCATCCGGTTCGCAGTGCCGAAGGCCGCACAGGTCAGCCTGCGGATCTACGATGCGCTCGGACGCGAGGTGGAGACGCTGACCAACGGCCTGATGGAGGCCGGCATGTATCAGGCGACGTGGAATGCCCGCGGCATGGCGAGCGGTCTGTACTTCTGCCGCATGCAGTCGGGTGGATTCGTGCAGACACAGAAACTGCTTCTCACGAAGTAACAGAATCTCGCGGGGCTGCGCTGTCAAGGTGCAGCCCCGCCATTTGTCCTCGAAGGTCCCCATGCGTCGATCTGCCCCCGTGCGCCTTCTTCTGCTCGCACTCTTCATGGCATGCGCGAGCCATTCCTCCTTTTCCCAGCTTTCGAAGAACTCCCGCTGGAAGAACGATCTCTCCCGGCGATATACGGTCACGACGAATATCTTGTACACGCCGGTCGATACGGTCCGGGCTCGTCTGGACCTCTACGTGCCGCAAGAGACTGAGAAGCCGGTGCCCGTGCTCCTGTGGATCCATGGCGGGGGATGGGGACGGCTGTCGAAAGACTCTGTGTCCGGACAGATCATTCCTTATCTTCAGATGGGATGGGTGGTGGTGAACGTCGACTACCGGCTGAGCTCTGACGCGCTTGCTCCTACGGCGGTCGAAGACTGCCGGAGCGCGCTGCGCTGGATCTACGATCACGCGGAGGAGATCAAAGCGGACACATCGCGAATCGTCGTCAGTGGAACGTCGGCCGGCGGCCATCTGGCGCTGATGACGGGCATGCTGGCTCCCGGGACCGCGCTTGACGCCAATTGTCCCGGTCCGCCGATGCGTGTTGCGTCGATCATCAATTTCTACGGCATCACGGACGTGAACGATCTCCTTGCGGGCTCGCCGAACCGGCGCGGATATGCCGTGAAGTGGATCGGCGATCAATCGGACGCGGCGTCCGTGGCACGGATCGTCTCTCCGCTAACCTACGTGCGTGCCGGTCTTCCGCCGATCCTGTCTATCCAGGGAGACGCCGATCCGACGGTCCCGTATCAGCACTCCGTTCGGCTTCACGAGGCGCTGACCGCCGCGGGAGTCCCCAACGAGTTGATGACGATCCCCGGCGGTGTACATGGCAAGTTTACGAAGGAACAGAACCGGGAGATCGAGGTCCGCATCCGCGACTTCCTCACGCGGTACGGAATTGTGAACTGAAAAAAAGATGGTGCGGTGCGCTCAAATGAACGGTCTCCGCGTGGCGCTGCTCTTCGGCGTGTGCATCGCACTCCTCTGTCCGATGGAAATGCGGAGCCAGGATCTGACTCACAAGCTTGCGCCGGCCCTGTCGCTCGCCCGTGATCGGCTCCGGCAAATGGTCATCGCATACGGCGACAGCGTGCGCTATCCGCGGAGCATTCTCCCGAACGGCCAGTGGCGCACGGTCCGTCCGACGGACTGGACCAGCGGGTTCTTTCCGGGTTGCCTGTGGCAGATGGCCGGGATCACGCGGGATTCCTTCTTTCTCCGCGCGGCGGAGCGCTGGACGAATGGACTTGAGAGCGTACAGACGTACGACGGATCGCACGATATCGGTTTTATCATGGTATGCAGCTTTGGCAACGCGCAACGTGTTGAACCATGCCCGGAGTATCGGACGGTGCTCCTGCAGTCGGCGCGGACGCTGTTGACGCGCTACAATCCCACCGTCGGTTGCATCCGGTCCTGGGACAACCGCAAATGGGAGTTCCCGGTCATCATCGACAACATGATGAACCTGGAGCTGCTGTTCTGGGCGTCGCAGCACGGCGGGACGAGGGCAATGTATGATGCGGCCGTGAGCCATGCGGAACGGACAATGAAGAATCATATCCGGCCTGACGGCAGCACGTACCATGTTGTCGATTACGATACGCTGACCGGTCGCGTGCTTGCGAAGAACACGCATCAGGGGGCTTCGGATTCTTCCACATGGTCGCGCGGTCAGGCGTGGGCGATCTACGGATTCACAATGGCGTACCGGTACAGCCACGAAGGAGAATTCCTTGCCACGGCCGTCCGGGTGGCGGACGCTTTCCTCCGCCGCTTGCCGGCGGATCACGTGCCGTACTGGGATTTCGACACGCCTGGCATTCCAAATGAGCCGCGCGATGCTTCGGCGGGCGCCGTTGCGGCTTCGGGATTGCTGGAACTCAGTTCGTTCATTGAGGATGAGGTCCTGCGTCGTCGCTACGGCGATGCGGCTGTCTCCATACTGCTCGCGCTTGCGCAGGCGCCGTATTTGCAAACAGCAGACGGCAGCCGCGGAATTCTGGGGCATTCCACCGGAAGCAAACCGGCGGCGAGCGAGGTCGATACGGATCTGATCTACGGTGACTACTACTTCATCGAAGCCATGCGGAGAGCGCTCGCTCTGGAAGGCGCCGCAAATCAGACAGAAAGCGTGCGATGAAGCGTACTCTGCTGATCGCGTCGGCATTTGTGATGATGTGCGTTGCAGGGCAGGCGCAGGAGAAGGCGTTTGACCTGGTCGCCCGGACGGACGGTCCGCGGATCATCGCTCAGGCGGATTTGTTTCTGCAGACTGCTCCTCAGACGGTGACGGCCTTTCCGGCTCCGTGCAGCGCCGGCGGGCCGCACGATTTCTACTCCGAGGGCGACTACTGGTGGCCGGATCCGGCGCACCCGGAAGGCCCCTATGTGCAGCGGGATGGATTGACGAATCCCCACAACTTCGTGGCTCATCGTCGGGCGATGGTGGAATTCAGTCAGGCGGTCGCGACGCTCACGGCGGCATATCGGATCACGCACGACTCGAAGTATGCGCGGCACGCCGTGCGCCACCTCCGGGCCTGGTTCGAGGTCGACAGCACGATGATGAACCCGAATCTGCTGTACGCTCAGGCCATCCGAAACAAGGTGACCGGACGCGGCATCGGTATCATCGATACGATCCATCTGATCGAGATCGCCAGGGCGGTGGAGATCCTGTCAGAAATGGGAGCGCTCCCGTCCGAGGATGCAGCCGCGATCAGAAGCTGGTTCGCGAAATACGTCGAATGGATGACGACACATCGGTACGGACTGGATGAACGGGCGGCGAAGAACAACCATGGCACCTGGTGGGTCGCGCAGGTGGCGGCGTTCGCGCGCGCGAGCGGAGATACGGCGCGGATGGATTTGTGTCGTGAACGATTCCGCACGGTGTTGGTGCCGGATCAGATGGCGGCCGACGGGAGCTTCCCGCTCGAACTGAGCCGAACGAAGCCGTATAACTACAGCATCTTCAATCTCGAGGGGTTCACGCTTATTTGCCGGATCCTGTCGACACCATCGGACGACCTGTGGCATTTCACACTCCCCGATGGAAGAGGGCTGGCGAGGGCGATGTCGTTCATGGTGCCGTACATGTCCGACAAATCCCGCTGGCCGTTTCCGCCGGATGTGCTTCACTTTGAAGACCTTCCGGGCCGCCCCGCGTGTCTCCTCCTCGCCGGTCTCGCGCTTCCGGAGCCGCGTGATGTGGCGCTCTGGCGGTCTCTGGATCCGACAATGAAGAGTGAGGAAATGCTCCGGAATACGGCGGTGAAACAGCCGCTCTTGTGGATCGACGAGGAGGAATGATGAAGAACAGCGTGCGCGGTTGCTCGCATTCGGCCGTCCGGGCGCTCAGGCTGCTGGCCGCGATCAGTGTCCTGTCGGGCGTCTCCCGCGAGGTGAGGACGCAGACGATCTTCGATCGTGAGGAACGGCAGGAGATGCTGCTGAATGACGGCTGGTCCTATCTTGAGCGCGATCTGTCGGCCGTTGACGACGTGCAAAACGTTCGGGCCGGATGGGTGGCGGTCACGCTTCCGCACACATGGAACCGGACCGATGTCCTCGATCAGGAACCGGGTTATCGGCGCTCCGCCGGATGGTACCGGCGCGAACTGATCATCCCGCCGCTGGCGAACGATCTGCGCATCCTCCTTCATTTCGAGGGCGTGAACATCACCAGCGATGTGTATGCGAATGGCCGGCGGGCAGGCGGGCACGTCGGAGGCTACGTGGGATTTACGGTGGATCTCACACCACTTGTTCATTCCGGCTCCAACAGAATTGACGTGCGCGTGAGCAACGCCTACGATCCGGATGTGATCCCTTCTCAAAAGTCTGACTTCTGCATCTATGGCGGAATCACGCGAAATGTTCATCTGCTCGTGGTTCCGTCGCGCTTCATTGAAGGGGTTCGCATCTCGACACCGGCCGTGAGCAAGTCGTCGGCGTCGACGGAGATCGCGCTCGACTTCCGGAACGAGCGGGCGTCGGGTTCCGCAGCTGTTGCCGACATCTCACTGAAAGATCCTGACGGCCTTGTCATTGCACGCGTTACGCGGGACGTGATGCTGGCTTCGGGCACATCGACAATGCGCGTGAAGCTTGCGGACATTCGCAACCCCCGGTTGTGGTCACCGTCCGATCCGAGGCTCTACACTGTGGACATCCGGCTCAGGGAAGGCGACCATATCCTCGATCGACGCGAGGAGCGCATCGGTTACCGGTGGTATGAATTCAAAGAACACGGTCCCTTCTTTCTCAACGGTGAGCGAATGCTGCTGCGCGGCACGCATCGGCACGAGGATTATGCGGGATACGGGAATGCCGTGCCCGACAGTCTTCAGCGCAAGGACATGGTGATGATCAAGGATCTGGGGGCCAACTTCGTCCGACTGGCGCATTATCCGCAAGCGCCGGAAGTGTACCGTGCATGCGATGAGCTCGGCATTCTCGTGTGGGATGAGCTCCCCTGGTGCCGGGGAGGGGTCGGCGGAGATGTGTGGAAGGAGAACACGCGCCGCCTGCTGAAGGAGCAGATCCTCCAGAACTTCAATCATCCTTCCATCATCATCCATTCACTCGGGAATGAATTCTCGTGGCTGCCGGACGTACCCGGAGGGGATGATCTCGATTCTTTGAACTCGATGCTGAAATCGCTCAATGAAATCGCACATGCGCTCGATCCCTCCCGACTCACGGCAACGCGCAAGTTCACCGAAGGAACCGACCTGGTGGACGTCGTCTCTCCGTCTCTCTGGCCGGGATGGTACAACGGTTACTTCAAAGGCTATGAAAAAGCGTTGGCGGACTCACGGTCAAAGTATATCCGATTCTTTCATGCAGAGTACGGTGGCGACAGCCATGTCGGGCGGCATTCCGAGAATCCGGTTTTCGGCGATGGCCTGACCGGGCCCGATGCGTGGGAAGAGGACATCAAGCCGCAGAAGATGAAGAATGTCTCCGTGTCCGGCGATTGGAGCGAGAGCTACATCGTCAACCTGTTCGACTGGTATCTCCATGTTTCGGAGCAGACGCCCTGGCTGACGGGCAACGCGCAATGGGCGTTCAAGGACTTCCCGACGCCTCTCCGGCCCGAAAATCCGATTCCGTACATGAATCAGAAGGGTCTGGTGGACCGGGCGGGAAAGCCGAAAGACGCCTACTACGTGTTCAAAAGCTACTGGACCACGTCGCCATCGTTCTGCTATATCGAATCGCACACCTGGACGGAACGCACGGGGCCCGCCGGTGCGAAACGGCCGGTGAAGGTGTTCAGCAACTGTCCCAGGGTGGAGCTCCTGCTGAATGGCGTCAGCCTAGGTGTGTGGGACCGGGACATCGCGAAGTATCCTGCCTGCGGACTAGTCTGGGATGTCCCGTTCGCTGCCGGGAAGAACCTTCTCACGGCCGTCGGGCGGAAGGGCGCAGCCGTCATCGCTCAGGATTCCATGGCCGTGACGTATGATACGGTCAGGAGCGGGGATCCGGATCATGTCGAGCTGACGTCTTCACGCCAGTCGGATGGAAGCATGCTGATCACCGCAATAGTAGTGGATCTGCACGGTCGCCGTTGTCTCGACTACAACCGGCGCATATATTTTGCGCACGATGGCGGCGGCTTTCTCCGTGAGAATGAAGGCACGCCGACGCGGAGTTCGGTGATTGAGATGGCGAACGGGGTCGCGCGCATCGAATTCGTTCCGGAGCCGGGGCATCGGACCGTGATCGAGGCCCGCAATCAGGATTTCAAGGGAGCATATCTGGTCTTTGAATAAGTCCGGCCCCGCCGGTTCGATCGTCGCGAAAGACGCGATGACGCGCGGTGGACCGTTCGGTCGGTCATTACACAGGAATACGGCGATCATGAAGACAGTCTGTTTTGGTGAGATCATGTTGCGCTTGTCTCCTCCGGAGCACCAGCGCTTCGTCCAGGCGTCACAATTCGACGCAACATTCGGAGGCGGCGAGGCAAATGTGGCTGTGTCGCTGGCACAATTCGGCCACGAATCGCACTACGTATCACGCGTCCCGGCCCATGAGATCGGCGAAGCGGCCATCAATGCCTTGCGGCGCTTCGGCGTGCGCACGGATCATGTTCAGCGGGGCGGTGACCGGTTGGGCGTGTACTTCCTGGAGAACGGCGCCTCCCAGCGGCCCTCGAAAGTGATCTACGACCGCACCGGTGCCGCGATCGCCGGGATCACACCGGGGATGGTGGAATGGTCCGCGGTCCTCGCCGGGGCCCATTGGTTCCATGTCACGGGAATCACGCCCGCGCTCAGCGAATCCGCGGCTGAGACCGCGATCGCCGCGGTGCGTCAGGCGCGTCACCTGGGGGTTCCGGTGAGCTGCGACCTGAACTACCGCAAAAAGTTATGGAGCCGCGATCGCGCAGAGAAGGTCATGGCCCAGGTCATGGAGAATGTAGACCTTGTGATCGCGAACGAAGAAGATGCGGACATGGTCTTCGGCATCCGCGCTGTCGATGCGGATGTGCAGGCTGGCAGCGTGCAGGCTGAGTCCTACCGCTCCGTGGCCGAACAGCTCATCAAGCGGTTTCCGACGGTGAAGCAGGTCGCCATCACGCTCCGCGAAAGC
Organism: Bacteroidota bacterium; assembly: GCA_021813905.1. Lineage (GTDB taxonomy): Bacteria > Bacteroidota > Ignavibacteria > UBA10030 > UBA10030 > JAKAJH01. The sequence continues at coordinate 25,494 of JAKAJH010000025.1, forward strand.
CTCTCCGCATCCGACAACCGTTGGTCGGCGATTGCGTGGGACGGCAAGGAGTTCGTCCGGAGCCGCACCTATGCGATGCACATTGTGGACCGGGTCGGCGGGGGAGACGCGTTCGCCGCGGGACTGATCCACGGGCTGCTCCACCGTCAGCCGATCGCGCAGGCGCTCGAATTCGGCGTGGCGGCATCCTGCCTCAAACACACCATCCCCGGCGACTTCAACCACGTGACCGTCGCGGAGGTTGAGTATCTGGTGAAGGGCGGCGGCAGCGGCCGTGTGCAGCGCTGATCCGGCGCTTGATTCTGGTGCCGTTGCGCCGTATTTTGGGACAATCCGACGACGTTGTCCTGATATGATTATCCCTGTGAACGGCATTCCTGGTGCAAGACAGCGGCCGACGACCGGCATGCTGATCCTCCCTTTTTGACCCCTCCCCGGACCGCCGATGAACGAATGATACCGACTAAAAGGGCGTGTGCGAAGCCACCGTCCGGTATGAATCGCTCATTCGGCTTGCTCAATATCGTCCCTCTCCTGCTCGTTGCTGCCGCGTCCCTGCGTGCGCAGGAGCGAACCGTCGCCATCCCACAGGACCGTCTTCCCGGGCCGCCGCGTGTCGAGGCGCATTTCGTCCTCCAGCCGGGCGATTCGGTCCTCACGCTGTCCCGGGAGTTCATCGTTGCCGGATCCGAGGTCGTCCGCGTGGATTCGGGCAGGATCCTCACCTGCGGGGTTGATTACTTGCTTGATGAACGCTACGGCCGCATTTGGCTTGCACCGAGCCGATTGCCCGAGCTGTTCAGCCGGTATGGCGATTCCACGGGCCGGGTGCGGATCACAGTCCGGGCGCGGGCATTCGAGTTCTCGTTTCCACGGGAATCAGCGACCCGGATCGTTCCTGTGCAGCCGGAAAACACCGCGGCCGGCGGCTTGCGAGTGGTTGAGCCGATCCGCCGCTCGTTGACCGACGATCTGTTCGGCCCCGGCATCCGGAAGAGCGGCACACTCGTGCGCGGTTTCACCGTGGCGACCAACCGGGATCTGACACTCAATTCCGGATTCCGCATGCAGCTGGCGGGGAAGCTCGCAGACGATGTGGATGTGAGCGCCGCGCTGACCGACGAGAATTCCCCCATCCAGCCGGAAGGGACTACGCAGACGCTGCGCGAAGTGGACAAGGTGTACGTGGAGGTCCGGAATCCGTCCTACTCCGCGACGCTTGGCGACTTCAATCTCGAGCTGGGGACGCCTGCCGACGGCGAATTCGGACGGCTGAACCGCAAATTGCAGGGTGCTCGCGGGATCGCCCTTTTCGACAAAGGAGCCGGTCCGTTTTCCTCTGTGAGCGCGAGCCTGACCGGCGCAACCGCGCGCGGAAAATATCAGACGAACCAGTTCCAGGGGCAGGATGGGGTGCAGGGACCGTACCGCCTGAGCGGAGTCGACGGTGAACCGCAGATCGTCGTGGTCGCGGGATCGGAACGCGTGTACATCGACGGGCAGCTGATGTCCCGCGGAGAAGCGAACGACTATACGATCGACTACGCAAGCGGAGAGGTCACGTTCGCAAGCCGCCGACTGATCACGAGCGCCTCGCGGATCGTGGTCGACTTTGAATACGCGGATCAGCAGTACACCCGCAATCTCGTGGGTGGTGGATTGACGACGCAGACGCTGGGCGGCGCCCTGTCGGTGAACACGTCGTTCTATCAGGAGGCGGATGACCCCGATGCGCCGATCAGCACGACGCTGGACGACCAGGCGCGATCGGTCCTCGCGCACAGCGGAACGGACCGCTTCCGCGCAGCGCTCAGCGGCATCCGGAATGCGGGTCGCGATTCGGTCACCGGTGCAGGCCTCGGGCAGTACCTCATGCGCGACACTGTTATCGCCGGGCGCGTGTACTCCATCCTCGTGTACGCGCCGGGAGATCCGTTATCCGTCTTCACCGTCGTGTTCTCCCCGGTCGATCAGGTTCCGGCCGATTCCGCCGGCTATGTCCGGATCAGTCCGGGGCAATTCCGGTTTGCCGGTCCGGGCTCGGGCAACTACATGCCGCTGCAGTTCCTTCCGATGCCGCAGCTGCACCGGGTGTGGGACGTGAACGGCACCGCGCACGTTGCCGGGGGACTGAGCGTTGACGGTGAGTTTGCCGCCAGCCGCTTTAACGCCAATCGGTTTGCGTCTTCGGCGGCGGACGACGGCAATGCGTACACGCTCCATGTGCGGTTCAATCCGGATCGCCTGATGATCGGCGGTTCGGATCTTGGACAGATGAACCTCGTGCTCACCGAACGGCGCATCCAGCAGTCGTTCCTCTCGCTTGATCGGGTGGACGACGTGGAGTTCAACCGGGAGTGGAACGTCGCGGGTCCGCGGGGAAGCGACGAAGAACTCCGCCAGGCGTCGCTGGAGTACCGGCCGATGTCAGCGCTGCGTGCAACGGCGCAGTATGGATTGCTCGACCGGCAGGGGGACACACGCTCAGTGCGTGTCTCGGGCGAGGCGGCTCTGACGGATTCGGTGTTGCCCTCGGCGGCGTACCGGTTCGAGGACATCAGCACGGACGAGCGGGTGTCCGCCGCCCGTTCGCAATGGCTTCGACAGTCGGGGGAGGCTGCTTACCGGCTCGGCCCCGTCCTTCCGGGCGTTCGCGTGGAAGCGGAGGACCGCCAACGAAGCTTCATGGGGAGCGATTCGCTGACCGACGGATCCTTTCGTATCCTGGATATTGCTCCGCACGTCAGTTGGAATGCGACCCGTGTTATGTCTCTTTCGGCGGAAGTTCGCGGGCGATGGGAGGACAGCGCAGCAGCCGGAGCCGTTCGTCACGCCTCGGATGCGCTGACGCAGACGTACACGTGGCAGCTTCGCGATTGGCGGTCGATCCGGAGCACGCTCACGCTCAGCGCGCGGTCGGTCCGCTTCACCGAACGATTCCGGCAGCGCGGCAACGTGAACGATGACGTCCTTCTGATCCGATCGCAGTCGCGATTCACTCCGTGGAATCGGGGCCTGGATGCGGACGTGTATTACGAGTTTTCGAATCAGAAATCGTCCCGATTGGAGCGGGTATTCGTCCGCGTCGCAAGAGGCTCTGGCAACTATCGCTATCTGGGCGATTTGAACGGAAATCACGTCGCGGATGAGGCGGAGTTCGAGCAGACCCGATTCGACGGGGATTATGTGGTTCTCTACCTTCCGAGCGAGCAGATGTACCCCGTGGCCAACGTCCAAACTGCCCTTCGCCTGCGTGTTCAGCCGGAACGGCTCATGTCGGCCTCCTCCGGTGCGCTTGCACGGGTCCTCCGGTCCGTGTCGTCGGAGACATCCGTGCGGATCGACGAGAAATCGCGCGATCCGGAGACGAAACAGATCACACTTCTCAATCTCTCTCATTTCCTGAACGATCAGACGACCATCAGCGGTTCGCAGTCGCTGACCGAGGACCTGTTCGTGTTCGAGAATGCTCGTGATCTGTCATTTCGTCTTCGGTATTCGGAGCGCCGCGGCCTGCTGCAGCTCGTCACGGCGGCGGAGCGGAGCTTTCAACGCGAGCGGTCGCTGCGCATCCGTTCGCAGCTGGTGCCGGAGATCGGCAATCAGACCGATCTGGTCAACAGCACGGATGCCGTCGCGGCGAACGCCTCTTCGCCACGCGTGCGCGCTATCGCCTCAAACTCGGTCCGATCGGACTTCTCGTACCGTCCGGACCGATCGTGGGAAGCTGGATTCACTTTCGGCGTGAACCAGGCGACCAATGCGGTCAATGGAAGCAGTGTGGAAGCCTCGATGAACGATCAGGCGCTCCGTCTGGTGTATGCGATGCCGATGACCGGGCAGATCCGCGGAGAATTTCGTCGGGAGGAGGTCTCACTCGGTGCGAATCCCGCCGGCGCCGACGCCGTTCCGTTCGAGTTGACGCAGGGCCGCGTGGTGGGGAAGACGTGGCAGTGGCAGGCGTCGGTCGATTATCGCGTCACGGCGAATATTCAACTGACGCTCCAGTACCAGGGACGCAGTGAAGGAGGACGGGAACCCGTGCACTCCGCACGCGCCGAAGCGCGAGCGTTCTTCTGACCTCCGTCATCTCCGATTGCGGACTTCGTGTCAAGTGTTACCTGAGCCCCGCGTTCGTCCCGCGGAAATCTTCTTGCCTTTCAGAGGTGTTTTCGCTAGAATAAAGCGCCCTGCCAGGAACACTGGAACTCCTCCGATGCGAAAGCGATGTGTGCAGTCCGACGAGGCGGGCTCGATCCTCGGTTGTTGAGGGAAGCGTTCTGATACTTCGAGGGAGCCATGCAGAAGATCTTCTATGCTTCGTTCGATTCCCGAATCGGCACCATCCACGTGGCGTCGACCGACCGGGGCGTGTGCAAGATTTCGATCCCTGCACAGACGAAGAGGGATTTCCTGGCCTGGCTTCAGAAACAAACAGACGGTGCGGAGCTGGTGGAGTCAACCCAGCGCAACCGTCAGATCATCGATGAACTGACGCGGTATCTGGACAGACGACTGGTCAAGTTCCACAGCCGTCTCGATCCGATCGGCACGGAGTTTCAGAGGAAGGTGTGGGGTGAGCTGCGCAGGATTCGGTACGGCACCACGATCTCGTACAAGGAACTGGCACGGCGCGTGGGCGTGGCAAACGGATTCCAGGCGGTCGGCCGGGCGAACGGTGCGAATCCGCTCCCGATCGTCGTTCCGTGTCATCGCGTGGTCGGTTCCGATACGCGTCTGGTGGGATATGCCGCCGGTCTCAAGACCAAGGAATTCCTCCTCCGTCTTGAAGGCGCCATCCCGGCCTGACGTTCGTTCACGTTCCTTTCCGGTCAACCCCGTCCGGCACGCTTTCATCCCGGTTACTCCCCGGTTCGAACTTCCTTCGTAACAGAGAGCAGTACGGAACTATGTCGTTTTTGAAGGATCTCAATCCGGTCCAGCGGTCGGCCGTCGAAGCGGCCAACGGACCGGTGCTCATCGTCGCCGGTGCGGGCAGCGGCAAGACCCGCGTGCTGACGTACCGCATCGCCCACCTGATCTCCTGCGGTGTGCCGACCTATCAGATCCTGGCGCTGACCTTCACGAACAAGGCCGCGGAAGAGATGCGCAAACGCATCACGACGTTGGTCGGTGAGCCGGCGAAGGATATCTGGATGGGCACGTTTCATTCCATGTTCGCCCGCATTCTGCGCCGCGAATGCCCCGCCATCGGTTACACGCCTTCGTTTACGATCTACGACACGGACGATACGCAGAACGTCATCAAGCGACTGCTCGAGCGGCTGAATCTCTCGGCGCAGCAGTACAATCCCTCCGCGGTCCGGGCACGGATCAGCCGGGCGAAGAATCAGATGCTCTCGCCGGCGGACTACGCCCGATCGGTGCGCGACGTGTTCGACGAGAAGGTCGCGTCGGTCTACGCGGAGTACCAGAAGACGCTCCAGTCGAGCAACGCGATGGACTTCGATGATCTGCTGCTCAAGCCCATTGAGCTGTTCGAGCGGAAGGCGGAGATCCTCAGCCGTTATCAGCAGCGATTCCGGTTCATCCTCGTCGATGAATTTCAGGATACCAACCGGGCGCAGTATCACGTCCTCCGGCAGCTGTCGGATGCGCACAAGAATATCGCGGTGGTCGGAGATGATGCGCAGAGCATCTACTCGTTCCGCGGCGCCGAGATCCGCAATATGCTCGATTTCGAGCGGGACTATCCGAAATGTCAGATCTTTCGCCTCGAGCAGAACTACCGCTCCACCAAGAGCATCATCACGGTGGCCGATTCGCTGATCCGGAATAACGCGGAGCAGTTGAAGAAGAAGCTCTGGACGCAGAACCCGCAGGGCTCGCCGGTCACGGTCGTCCGCTGTGCCGACGAGCAGGATGAGGGATATCAGATCGTGCACGCGGTCCAGGACGAGATCGCCCGCCGAAAGCTCGATCTGAAGGATTTCGCCGTGCTCTTCCGGACGAACGCGCAGTCGCGGGCGATCGAAGATGCGTTCCGTCGGAGCAGCATCCCGTACGTCATCGTCGGCGGCATCCGGTTCTACGAGCGGAAGGAGATCAAGGACGTCCTGGCGTACTTCCGATTGCTGGCAAATCCGGCGGACAACGAGAGTCTGCTCCGGATCATCAATTATCCCTCGCGCGGGATCGGTGATACGACGCTCGAACATCTTCAACGGTTTGCGACCCGCACCGGCCTTCCACTGATGGAGGCGATGGCGAAGACGGAGCAGGTCGAAGAGCTCACGGATCGGGCGCGGTCGGCATTGAAGCAGTTCCGGGCGCTCATCCTCAAGTTCCGGACGCTGCGGGAAAAAATGTCGCTGAGCGAATGGACGCGGACGCTGGTGGATGAGCTGGGGATTCTTCCGGGCTTCAAGGACGAGGGAACGATGGAATCGGTGGCGCGCTGGGAGAACGTGCAGGAACTGCTCTCGGCCATCAGCGAGTTCGCACGCGAAAATCCGGATGCGCCGCTCGAAGCCTTCCTGGAAAACGTCGCGCTCGTTTCGGACATCGATTCCTGGGAGGGATCGAAAAATGCCGTGACGCTCATGACGCTGCATGCATCGAAGGGACTGGAATTCCCTGTCGTCATGATCGCCGGACTGGAGGAGGGACTGCTGCCGTTCTATTCCGGAGCGAACAACGGCGGGGATGTGGAGGAAGAGCGCCGGCTGCTGTACGTCGGGGTGACGCGTGCGGAACAGAAACTCTACGCGCTGCATACGGTGATGCGCTACCGGTTCGGCGAGGTGAGCTATCCGACAGAATCGCGATTCCTCGCGGAGCTGGGAGCCGATCACGTCGAACGCATGACGTCGCGGTCGATGAGCCGGGTGAACGAGCTGTCGGAAAGCATGCAACGGGCCCGGCGTTCCGCCCCGGCGCGGCCGGCTCCGTCACGAACTTCCCGTTCACGACCGGAACCGGGCGAATTCGTGCCGGATGCGATGCCGGACTATGAGTCGGAATCGCAGGAGGTTCCCGAGCTTCGACGGGGCGTTTGGGTGGTGCATGAGTCTTTCGGCCGCGGAAAGGTCCTGACGGTCTCCGGAAGCGGGGAAGCGCAGAAGGCCACCGTGGAATTCGAGAACTACGGGGTGAAGAGTCTGATTGTGCGGTTCGCGCGGCTGCGGCCGGGTTGATTCAGGACGTCCATTTCCGCGACTGCACAACGGTGATGTTGCCCCAGAGGTCGGGATGGATGTAGTGGGTGATGAGGGTGTTGAACTCGGCGACAATCGCCGATGGAACGATGATGAAGAGCATCGCTTGTCGCAGGCTGCGCGGATGGACCTGATCGAGAAACACGTTGTACTGCGTCAGTGCGTGCTCGGTTTCCAGATCCCCCTTTCCCGTCTTTGCCTCCCCGATGACCAGCCGCTGCCCCGGAATGTCGAACCCGGCGACATCCGGAACCTGGTCCTGCTGATCCCCGTATCCGTCGTTTTCCAGTTCCAACGGTACAGCAAATCCTTCAACGCCGTCCGCGCCGTCGATCCGATAGCCCTGCTCCTCCAGCCAGCCGATCAACTCCTCGACCAGTGACTGATGCTTCCGGAAGTCCTCCGGCGACCGGTTCGTTGCCATGGGCGTGCCGTGACGTGATCAGGCCTGTGCGGTTGGACTTCCGGCCAGGATCCGCGCATAGTACGCTTCGTACTGCGCCACCACCTTTGCGGATTCGAATTCCGACGCCCTCTTGCGTGCCGCCTCCGCGAACAGCCGATGCTTGGCGGGATTTCCCAGGAGGTCGATGGCATACCGCGCCATGCGGTCGATATCGCCGATCTCCGCAATGAAGCCCGTCTGGCCGTGAATCTGCACCTCCGGCAGTCCTCCCACGCTCGACGACACGACCGGCACCTCGCACGACATCGCCTCCAGTGCGGAAAGGCCGAAGCTCTCGGACTGACTGGGCATCAGGAAGAGATCCGCCGCCGACAGGACCGGCACCAGTTCCACCTGCTTCCCGAGGAACCGGACCTTCTCCTGCAGCCCCAGCTCCCGCGCCAGCATCTCGCACTGGGATCGCTCCGGGCCGTCACCGATCAGCACAAGCACACTGGGGATCTTCTTCTGCACTTCGGCGAATACCCGGATGACGTCGGTAACGCGCTTGACAGGGCGGAAGTTGGATGTGTGGGCGATGATCTTTTCGCCGTGCGGCGCAAACCGGGCACGGTGTTCCTCGGACGGCCGCCGGAAGTACTTTGCGGTGTCGACGAAGTTCGGGATGACCTCGATTTCCTTGTTGACGCCGTAATTCGCAAGCGTTTTCTCGCGGAGAAAGCGCGACACTGCGGTGACGCCGTCACTCTGTTCGATGCTGAACTTCATGACCGGCAGGAAACTCGGTTCCAGCCCCACGAGGGTGATGTCCGTCCCGTGGAGCGTGGTGATGATCCGCACCTCCGGCGTATGCAGCATCTGCCGGGCAAGATACGCGCTCATTGCGTGAGGAATGGCGTAGTGGCAGTGGAAGAGGTCGATCTTCTCGTACGTGGCGACCTCCACCATCTTGCTGGACAGCGCCAGCGTGTAGAGCGGGAAGTCGAACAGGGGATAGTTCGACATCTCCACCTCGTGGTACACAATGTTGTCCTGGTACCCGCTCAGGCGGATGGGCATGGCGTAGCTGATGAAGTGAACCGTGTGGCCGCGCTGGGCGAGGGCTTTTCCGAGCTCAGTGGCCACCACGCCGCTGCCGCCATAGGTCGGATAACAGGTCATACCGATGCGCATAGCAGAATCCTCCTCGTCGCCAAAGTACGCGGAAAAGCTCCGACTTTCAACCGGCAGGGACCGACGCGCGGCGGCTAGTAATCCTGGCGCGTGAAATACCACACGGATCCGGCGTAGAGCAGCGCGGCGGATCCGAAGGACCAAACGAAGGGAATGATGCTGAATGTGCTGGTATCGTTGGCGAACGGAACTGCGCCGACAAGTCTCGACGAATTCGTGAGCATGGCGCTCAGCTGGGGAAGGAGGTAGTACAGCGCGTCGAGCACGCGGTGATACACGTCGTTGTTCCAGAGAAGGTAGAGTCCATGCTGACGGATCTCCAGCCCCCAGGAAATGACGGTGTAGCCCAGCGCCAGCATCACGGTGAAGCCGGAACTGCGCGTGATGATGCCCACCAGGGTCACGACCGAGAAATAGCAGAGGAACGTGAACGAGAGCGCGACGGCTGCCGTCAGCAATCCCCACTGCCAGACGCCGAGTTTCAGTCCGAACACCAGAAAGATGCCGGCGCTGAAATACAGAATGTTGATGACGATGCCGCCGGCGGCTCCGGCCGCACGCGCCAGCAGCAGCGCCGTTCGCGAGAGCGGCTTGCTCAAGAAGATCTCGGTCGTTCCCTTCTCGAGCATTGATGGGATCAGTCCGGCAGCACCGAACACGCCGAAGACCACGATCCAGAAGACGGACTGCCGGTGCAGAGAGGCGATGATGAACTGTCCCACATCGAACTGCTTGCCGGCCTGAACAGCGATGGGCATGCCGAAGAACGTGATGAGTCCGTTGGCCTCGTTGGAGGAGATGCCGAGTGCGAACACGAGCAGGATGAGTGTCGCCACGGCCGCGTAGAAGAGCAGCGTTCCTTTGCGGATCGCTTCGTTGATCGTGAAGAGCAGGAGCGCGAGCGACTTCATGCGGCGGTTTCCCCCTGAATGAGGCTGATGAACGATTCTTCCAGGGAGGTCTTCTGAAGCCCCATCGATCCGATGGCCACGCCCCGGGAGCGCAACAGGTCGACGAGCGCATTGAGCTGCTCAACATCACGCACACGCGCGAACAAAAGGGTGTCGCGAGCGGTGACGTCGAACGTGCGTGCCGCCAGTTCCTGCAACACTTCGGCGGGGGCGGGTGAGGCAAGCTGGATCTCGTACACCGGTTCCCGGGCCGTGAGCTCAGCGATGGTTCCCGTCTTGAGCACTCGTCCCTTGTTGAGAATGACAACCCGATCGCACAGCAGCTCCACCTCGGAGAGGAGATGGGAGTTGAGGAAGATCGTTGTCCCGCGTTGCTTCAGCTGGAGAAGGATGTCCCGGATCTCCTTGCGGCCGATGGGATCCACACCGTCGGTCGGTTCGTCGAGGAAGAGCAGCCGCGGCTCGTTGATCAGCGCCTGTGCGAGTCCCAGCCGCTGGAGCATGCCTTTGGAATACCGCTTGGTCCGCATGCCCGCCCATTGACTGAGGCCCACGCGCTCGAGGAGTTCGCCGGCTCGAGTCTTCAGCAGGGGGACTGGCACGCCGCTCAGCCGTCCGAAGAGCATCAGCGTCTCGAAGCCGCTCAGGAAGCCCGGATACCGGTGGCTTTCGGGGAGATAGCCGCTCTGTTGCCGGATCTGGACTGAGCCGAGAGGCAGGCCGAGAACGATGGCCGATCCGGAAGTCGGGTGGACCATGGACAGGGCCACCTTGACAAACGTGGTCTTTCCGGCGCCATTCGGACCCAGCAGGCCGAATATTTCGCCCTCCTCGACCTGAAGGGAAACTTTGTCGAGGGCCAGGATGTTCTTTCTCTTGAACGCCCCCGGGCGGTAGGTCTTTGAAAGTTCAAAGGTTTGCAGTGCGGTCATGCGGATCAATGTAGCGAAAAATCTGCAATCGAGCGCTACGGATATGCCGCAGGCTTGAAATCACGGAAAGCGCTGCGTATCTTCATAGAGAGAAGTTCTTGCAGAGTCGGTTGTCGGACTCTGTTTTTTTGCCGTGATATCGGACTGGAGAGGTCGTATTTATGCTGCAGTTGTCGAAGAAGGTCGAATACGGTCTGATCGCCCTGCGGCACATGGCGATGAATCCGTCGGTCCGTATGTTCACGGCGAAAGAGCTCGCAAGGACCTACGACATCCCCTACGAACTGCTGGCGAAGGTGCTGCAAAAGCTCACGCGGGCCGGTATCGTTTCGTCCACCCAGGGTGTCCGCGGCGGGTATGCGCTGGCCCGAAGACCGGAAGAAGTGAACGTCGCGCACGTCATCAACATCATCGAGGACGAGAAACCGATGATCGCGGAATGTTACGCCGAGCACGGGGAAAACTGCTCGATCTTTGATGCGTGCACGATTCGAAAGCCGTTGGGCAAAGTGCAGCAGAATCTGAACCTGATCTTCGACCACATGACATTGCGCGAGATCCTCTGACTCCCGGAGAAGGAAGATGACTGAACGTGCATTACTGACAATCATCAATGATCGGACCGCGTTCCTCGCTTTCCTGAAGAAGAAATTCCTCCTCTTTCACCGGTCCAACGTCTTCTTCCGCGATCTGCACTACGGCATTCAGGAATATCTCGGTCTGCACGGCATGCCGCTGCGGTATGACAAGGCGGAGCGTGCGGCGACCACCGTGGTCGCGGCGCTGGAGCAGGCCGGCCTTCTTGTGCGTGTTGACGATCGAACCTGGTGGCTGAACTACGAACCCTACCGGCTGGCGCCGGCGGGAAAACCAGCGTCGTCTGCCCCGGCGGCTTGACAGTCCGGGCGCGACGAACGGAGCAAACAGAGAGCACACAGTATGAGCACGGAAGAACGCCAGGTCGAACAGCTCGCGAACCAGGAATACAAGTGGGGATGGGTGACGGACATCGAATCCGAAACCGTGCCCAAGGGACTCAGCGAGGACATCATCCGCATGATCTCGGCGAAGAAGCGGGAGCCCGAGTGGTTGCTCGAGTGGCGCCTCAAGGCGTTTCGACATTGGCAGACGATGGAAGAGCCGCATTGGCCGAACGTGGCGTACACCCCCATTGACTATCAAGCTATTCGCTATTACTCCGCACCGGTGCAAAAGAACCGGCCCAAGAGCCTGGAGGAAGTGGATCCGGAGCTGCTGCGCACCTACGAGAAACTGGGCATTCCCCTACGCGAGCAGGAATGGCTGGTTGGCGTAGCGGTGGATGCGGTTTTCGACAGCGTGAGTGTCGCGACCACGTTCAAAGAGAAGCTGAAGGAACTCGGCATCATCTTCTGTTCCTTCTCTGAGGCGGTCCGAGAGCATCCGGACCTTGTCCGCCGATTTCTCGGTTCCGTGGTTCCCCCGAATGACAACTTCTTTGCTGCGCTCAACTCCGCGGTCTTCAGCGACGGGAGCTTCTGCTACATTCCCAAGGGTGTGCGCTGCCCGATGGAGCTTTCCACATACTTCCGTATCAACGCGGCCGACACGGGGCAATTCGAGCGGACGCTGATCGTGGCGGACGAAGGGGCCTCGGTGAGTTATCTGGAAGGCTGCACCGCCCCCATGCGCGATTCCAATCAGCTGCATGCCGCCGTCGTGGAGCTGGTGGCGCTTGATCACGCGAAGATCAAGTATTCCACGGTGCAGAACTGGTACCCGGGCGACAAGGAAGGGCGGGGCGGCATCTACAACTTTGTGACCAAGCGCGGCAAGTGTGCGGGGGTCGCATCGAAGATCTCGTGGACGCAGGTGGAGACGGGTTCGGCGATCACCTGGAAATATCCGAGCGTGCTGCTGGTCGGCGACAACTCCGTCGGCGAATTCTATTCCGTCGCGGTCGTCAACAATCGCCAGCAGGCGGATACCGGCACGAAGATGATCCACATCGGCAGGAACACAAAGAGCACGATCGTGTCGAAGGGCATCTCGGCCGGATTCGGTCAGAACTCGTACCGGGGCCGCGTGGAAGTGAAGAAGAACGCGGTGAACGCGCGGAACTTCTCGCAATGCGACTCGCTCCTGCTCGGCGACAAATGCGGCGCGCACACGTTTCCGTACATCGACGTGCGGAATACGAGCGCAACGGTCGAGCATGAAGCATCCACGTCGAAGATCGGCGAGGATCAGATCTTTTACTGCAAACAGCGCGGGTTGTCGACCGAAGATGCGGTGAACATGATCGTGAACGGGTTCTGCAAGGAGGTGTTCCGCGAGCTGCCGATGGAATTCGCGGTGGAAGCGCAGAAGCTGCTGGGCGTGAGCCTGGAAGGAAGTGTCGGATAATGGATCAACACCAAGGACAGACGACGACTATGCTGACCATACGCGATCTCCACGCTCGTGTGGAAGGAAATGAAATTCTGCGCGGCATCAACCTGACGGTGAATGCCGGTGAAGTGCATGCGATCATGGGTCCGAACGGATCCGGCAAAAGCACGCTGGCCGGTGTCCTGGCGGGTCGGGCTGCCTATTCGGTGACGGCCGGCTCGGTCCGGTTTGAGGGGAAGGATCTTCTTGCCATGGAGCCGGAAGACCGGGCGCGCGAAGGGTTATTCCTCGCATTTCAGTATCCGGTGGAAATCCCCGGGGTCAACAATTCGTATTTCCTGAAGTCCTCGCTGAATGCCATCCGGAAGCATCGGGGACTCGAAGAGCTCGACGCGGTTGATTTCCTGACTCTGATCCGTCAGCGCATGAAGCTGGTGGAGATGGACGAGAGCTTTCTGAACCGGCCGGTGAACGAAGGATTTTCCGGCGGGGAGAAGAAGCGGAACGAGATTTTCCACATGGCCGTGCTGGAACCGCGCCTCGCGATCCTGGATGAGACGGATTCGGGACTCGACATCGACGCCCTCAAGATCGTCGCTGACGGCGTGAACACGCTGCGTCGGCCCGACAACGCGACGATCGTCGTGACCCACTACCAGCGGCTGCTGAACTACATCGTCCCCGATGTCGTACACGTGCTCGTGGACGGACGGATCGTGAAATCGGGCGGCAAGGAGCTTGCGCTGGAACTGGAAGAGCGTGGCTATGACTGGGTGCGCGAAAACAACGCGCGTGCGACGGTGGCGGGATAGGAGGAGCTCGAGGCATGCCGTCGGAACAGCAACCCATGATCACGTGGTATGAAGAACAGTTCGGGGCGTTCGAGAAGAGCCTGAACGGCGGGCGCACGTCGGAAATCCACGCGCTCCGACGGAAAGGAATCGCCGCGTTCGCCGCTCTGGGGTTCCCGACGCCGCGTCAAGAAGAATGGCGGTTCACGAACATTGCACCCATCACGAAGACTGCGTTTCAGCCGTCCCGACAATCTGCGGATCTGTCCATCGTAGAGGACCGGATCCGTCCGCTGCTGCTCGCGGGCGCGTGGCATCTCGTGTTCGTGAACGGACAGTTTGCCCCGTCGGTTTCCCATCTCGCCGGTCTCCCGGCGGGGGTGATGGTGTCCGCGCTGTCAGAAGCGCTGCAGAAGCATCCGAACGAGATTCTGCCGGCGCTGGGTGCGGTGGTGCGGTCCGATGAGAACGCATTTACGGCACTCAACACCGCGTTTCTGCAGGAAGGGGCGTTCATCGCCGTCCGCGACGGCATGGACGTGGAACGGCCGATTCAGGTTCTCTTCGCGGCGCACAGCCCGGGTGGCCCGACGCTGATTCAACCGCGCAATATCGTCATCGGTGGAGCGCGGAGCCGCTTTACGATCGTTGAACAATACGTGGGCGTGTCCGAGCATCCATATCTGACGAATGCCGTCACGGAGATCTCACTCGGAGCCCGCGCTGTCCTGGAGCATGATCGCGTCCAGGAGGAGAGCCTGGAGGCGTATCATGTCGACTCCCTGCAGGTGCATTTGCGCCGGGACTGCCGGTACACGTCGACCGCCGTCTCGTTGGGAGGTGCCATTGCGCGCAGTACGATCGGTACGGTGCTCGACGATGAAGGGATCGAATGCACGCTGAACGGACTGTTGCTGGCCACCGGTACGCAGCTGCTGGACAGCCACACGGCGATCGACCACGCCAGGCCGAACTGCGCCAGTCACGAGCTGTACAAATCCATCCTCGACGGACAGTCGCATGGCGTGTTCAACGGGAAGATCTTCGTCCGGAAGGATGCCCAGAAGACGGACGCAAAGCAAACGAATAAGACGCTGCTGCTGTCGGACGATGCGGTGATCGATACCAAGCCGCAGCTCGAAATCTTCGCAGATGACGTGAAGTGCACGCACGGCGCGACCGTCGGTCAGCTGGACGACGAGCAGATCTTCTATCTTCGCTCCCGCGGGATCGCGGAAGCGGATGCGCGCGATATTCTCACCTACGCCTTCGCGAGCGACGTCATCGGGCGGATCGCGGTCGAAGGGGTCAGAACGCGACTGGAACCGGTCATTCACGCACGGCTCAGCCGCGCACGAACAACGGAGCACGCACGTGTCCATCAGTCCTGACGCAAACAAGCCGGCAAGCGACCAGGCACTCTTTGATGTGGAGCGGATTCGCCGGGATTTCCCGCTGCTGACGGCGACCGTTCACGGTCGTCCGCTGGTGTACTTCGACAATGCGGCGACCTCGCAGAAGCCGTCCGTGGTGATCGAAGCGGAACGGCACTACTACCAGACGGAGAACGCCAACGTGCATCGCGGCGTTCACGCCCTCAGCGAGCGGGCGACCGCGGAATACGAAGAGGTGCGCCGGCTCGTTGCGCGCTTTTTGAACGCGGAATCGGAGCGCGAGATCATCTTTGTGCGCGGCGCGACGGAGGCGATCAACCTTGTCGCGTCGAGCTTCGGCCGGATGGCGGTGAAGGCGGGGGACGAAATCCTGGTGACGGCCATGGAGCACCACTCGAACATCGTCCCGTGGCAACTGCTCTGCGGGGAAAAAGGAGCGACGCTGCGGGTGGTTCCGATGAACGACGCCGGCGAAGTGCTCCTGGATGAGTATGAACGGCTGCTCACGCCAAAGACGCGTCTGGTGGCCCTCGCGCATGTGTCCAACGCGCTCGGTACGGTCAATCCGGTTCGCCGGATGATCGAGGCTGCTCACCGCAGCGGCATCCCGGTGCTGCTGGACGGCGCGCAGGCGGTGCCGCATCTCCGCGTTGATGTCCGGGAGCTGGATTGCGACTTCTACGTTCTGTCATCGCACAAACTGTTCGGGCCGACCGGTGTCGGCGTGCTGTACGGCCGCGAGCGGCTCCTGGACGCGATGCCGCCATATCAGGGGGGCGGCGATATGATCCGGTCGGTGACGTTCGAGAAGACGACGTTCAATGAACTCCCGTACAAGTTTGAAGCCGGCACGCCCAATATTGCCGGGACTATCGCGTTCGGCGAAGCGATCCGGTATGTCTCCGCATTGCCGTGGCCGGCGGTGATGGCGCATGAAGACGCGCTCCTGCGGGAGGCCACGATCGCGCTGGGGACGATCAATGGCACCCGCATCATCGGTACGGCCGCGGAGAAGGTCGGCGTGCTGTCGTTCCTCATGGACGGCATTCACCCGCATGACATCGGGACCATTCTTGATCAGTATGGGGTCGCCGTCCGCACGGGCCATCACTGCGCGCAGCCGGTCATGGATCGGTACGGCATTCCGGCGACGGCGCGCGCATCGTTCGCCTTCTACAACACGCGCGAGGAGATCAGCGTCTTTGCCGACGCCCTGAAGCGGGTGAAGGAGGTGTTCGGCTGATGGCGGATCTTCAGGCGCTCTACCAGGAGATCATCCTGGACCACAACAAGAATCCCCGCAACTTCCGCGTGCTTCCGGATGCGGATCGGGTGGTGGATGCATACAATCCGCTGTGCGGCGATCACTATACGCTGTACGTGCGCCTCGACGGCGACCGGATCGCCGATGTGACATTTCAGGGATCAGGATGTGCGATCTCGAAGGCATCCGCCTCCGTCATGAGTACGGTGCTGAAAGGAAAGTCGATCGCCGACGCGCAGAAGATCTTCGAGGTCTTCCACCAGCTCGTGCGCGGAGAATTCAAGGGTGAGCGGGATCTCGAGCATCTGGGAAAGATCGCGGCGTTCGCAGGAGTGAGCGAGTTTCCGACGCGCGTGAAATGCGCGATTCTCGCATGGCATGCCGTGCGGGGTGCCGTGTCCGCCAATGAACAGACCGTAACGACAGAATAGGAGAAGACGTCCCATGGAAGTACAGGAACAGCAGATGCAGAACCCGGAGATTGTCGTGACCCCGCGTGCGGCGGATGAGATCCGAAAGATCAAGTCGGAGAACAACATTCCGGAGTCGCATGCGCTGCGCATCGGCGTGAAGAGCGGAGGATGCTCGGGCCTGTCCTACGTGCTGGGCTTTGATGAGACGTCACGGGAAGCCGACGTCGTTCTATCGCTGGAAGCGCTCACCGTTCGCATTGATCCGGAGAGTCTCTCGTATCTGGCGGGGGCAACGCTCGATTTTGCGGGCGATCAGAACAGCCGGGGGTTTTTCTTCGACAATCCGAACGAGCCAAAGACCTGCAGCTGCGGTCAGTCCTCGTGCAGGTGAGTATGGAAGAATCTTCACAGGAATCCAGGGATCCGGCGGAACAGCCGGAAGTCACGCCGGCGCAGACCGGTCGGAACGATGGCCGCATGGTGACCGACGAAACGGTGTGGGACGCGCTGCGGCAATGCTACGATCCGGAGATTCCGGTCAACATCGTTGATCTGGGCCTCATCTACGCCATGAATGTCGAGGAAGACCTGCCCGGAGAAGCGAATGTCTACATCCGGATGACACTCACCGCGCCCGGCTGCGGCATGGGCCCCATGATCGCGGCCGATGTCAAGCGACGCGTACAACAGATTCCGGGCGTGCGGAATGTGCTCGTGGAGCTTGTCTTTGAGCCGATGTGGACGACCGAGCGCATGTCGGAAGCCGCCAGACTGATGCTGAATATCAGCTGACGGCAATCACTGAAATGTTCTCATGCATCATTCACGATCAACAGAGGAGGAAACACAATGGCGTATGAATGGAAATTTAAATCCCGACCGTATGCAGATGACGACGCGAAGAAGCTGCTGGCGCCGGTGATGAGTCCGGAAACAACGGACTGGCACTACAACACGCACCAGAAGGGCTACGTCACCGCGCTGAACAACATCGAGAAGGGACTCGAGACCGCGGATCGTGCGGGAGCGAACGGTAACTACAGCACCATCGGCGAGCTGAAGCGCCGGTTCACGTGGAATCATTCCGGCGCCCTGTTGCATGATATCTATTGGGAAGTCCTGGGCGGCGATGGTGATCCGTCGAAGGGTCCGGAAGTAAAGGCGGCGATCGAGAAGGAGTTCGGATCGTTCGACGCATGGAAAGCGGACTTCAAAGCCACGGCGGTGTCGGCGAAGCTCAGCGGCTGGGGCCTGCTTGTGTTCGATCGGTTGTACTCCGGCCGCCTGCTGAACGTGCTGGTGGATGAGCATCAGTACGGCGCGATCTGGGGCGGCGTGCCGCTGATCTCGCTCGATGTGTTCGAGCATGCCTACTACCACAAGGACGGACCGGCACGCGCGAAATATATCGACAACGTCATCGCGAACCTTCACTGGGGACGCATCAACGATCGCTACAAGAAGTACGTACTGAACAAGTGACCGCCGATCGGTCCTTGGGATCCTGCGAAGGGTCGGGTGAACATCCCGGCCCTTCGTCGTTCATATTGCTCCTCCACAAAAATTTGTGTAGGTTCTGCATCATGAAGATGCACTGCCGTTCGATCCGTCCGGTGCTGTCCGCACTCGGGGGAGCGTTTCTCCTCGCATTTCTCACTGCTGCTCCGGTCCACCCGCAATCCAACCGGGAACGTCGATTTGCCGCGCGGGTCTCGCCGGACCAGTTGCAGCGCGTCGTTCGTCAGCTCGTGCATTTTGGAAACCGGCTGGGGGGGACCGGCTCGGGCGACCGGTCGGCAGCCTCCGTGCAGCGCGCTCTTCGCTCTTTTGGACTGAAGACGACTGTCGAAGAGGACGATGCACTGCCGGTGTACACGATTGATGACTGGTCGCTCACGGTTCAGGAGCCGCGGCGTCTGCGCGGCCTGATCCAGTACGCGGCACTGGCGGGTTTTTCGCCGACCACGCCTGTTCATTCCGCCCGGCTAGTCCTTCTCCCGTCGGCTGACGATGTCGGCTCCGTCCGGGTGGACAGCCAGGCTGTGCTCTTCGACGGGGAAGTGACCGAATCCCTGTGTTCCGATCTTGCCAACGCAGGAGCGCGGGCCCTCGTGGCGTACCGCACGCTTCCGTCGGCTGCGTACACCCAAGGCGCGATGATCACCATGCTGCCGGCCCGCACCGACAACCCATTGCCGGTGTTTGATATCTCCAACACGGCCGGGGAACGTCTGCGCAAGGAATTGGGCGCGCACACGCCGGTCCGGATCCGCTTCAGCGCACACACGCGTTTTGCGACCGGACGCCCGCGCACGGTCATCGGCACGGTGCGGGGAACGAGCGGCAGAGAAATGATTGTGTGCGCGCACGGGGATGCCGACTCCGGCGGCCCCGGCGCGGATGATAACGCCTCGGGAGTCGCAGCGGTCCTGGAACTGGCGCGAACGCTGGGCGGCATGGTCAATCGCCGCGAATTGCCGCGGCCTGCCGTGACGATCCGGTTCGTTGTCTGGGGATCGGAGATCCACTCGACGCGAAGCTACATCCGGCGACACGCCGATGAGATGGATTCGCTCGTCGGGGTGATCAATTTCGATGAGGTCGGCTACGGCAAGACGCGCAACTGCCTGTATGCGGAAGGGAACGACGTCGAGGTGAACCGGGATCTCCTGACGACGTTCCAGCAGGTGTTCGAAGCTTATGCCGGCAAGCCGGGCTTCTGGAAAGAGGCGACGACCAATCCCTCGCAGGGCGGGACCGATTCGTATGTGTTTCAAGGTCGTGAGATGCGCCGGCTCGGCGTGCATGCGGAGGAGATGCCGTCGATTACCGTCTTCACTGATGCCTGGAATACCGTGCGCTCCCTCCCGCAGACACGCGGATGGCGTTCGCCGGTCTGGCACGGCCATCCGGATTCCGTCGCCATCGACTACTCACCGTACTACCATTCAACGCTGGACATTCCGCGGCTGACGACAGACAAAGAGCCGTCGAACATGCTGTGGGCGGTGAAAGCGACCGGGTGCGTGCTGCTGCGCACGGCGTGGGCCGCGCCGACCGAACGATGAATTCGGGAAGAGGGGATGGAGGGAGCGGAAGAACCCTCCGTGCTCCTCGGGACGCCCGGTGAGGTTCGCAGTCCGGTCCGGAGAACGGATGAGCACCAATGCCGATTCTACCACTTCGGCCGTGAGCCCTGAAAGTGACCCCACGCTTTGCCTTTGCGAAATATCGCGGAAGCAAGCGACCGTCGGTGTGATGTTCCCAATGCGTCCGCAATGAGAATGCCGGAAACTCCCTTCACATTCCAATTCGGTCGTCGCGCGTACGATCTTTCGTCACGGACATACGTGATGGGGATCCTGAACGTGACTCCCGATTCCTTTTCGGACGGAGGAAAATTCCTGGGCACGGAGGCGGCCGTCGAGCGCGGCGCGGAAATGGCAGGGGAAGGGGCGGACTTCATCGACGTCGGCGGCGAGTCGACCCGTCCGGGTTCATTCTCCCTCCCGACGGATGAAGAATTGGGTCGGGTGATCCCGGTGATTGAACAACTCGCCGGACGGATTCACGTGCCGATCTCCATCGACACGACGAAAGCCGAGGTGGCCCGGAGAGCGCTGGAGGCGGGCGCTTCCATCGTGAATGACATCAGCGCGCTTCTGGCGGATCCTCTCATGGTGGACCTCGTGGCGTCCCGGAATGCCTCGGTGATCCTGATGCACATGAAGGGCACGCCGCAGCACATGCAGGAGAACCCAACCTACTCGGATGTCGCGGCGGAGGTTGCCACATTCCTGCGTGATCGGCTTGCGTTTGCGCTCGCGAAGGGCATCCGCCAGATCATCGTCGATCCGGGGATCGGGTTCGGGAAGAAACTCGAGCACAATCTCCGGCTCCTTCGGGAACTCCGGTCATTGACCACGCTGGGGGTGCCCATCCTCGTCGGTCCGTCGCGGAAATCCTTCATTGGTGCGATCCTGGATCTCCCGGTGACCGAGCGACTGGAAGGCACCGCGGCCGCGGTCGCTGTGAGTATTCTCAACGGAGCCAACATCGTACGGGTTCACGATGTCAAGGCGATGAAGCGCGTTGCGAAGGTGGCCGATGCCCTCAAGCCGGTGCTCTGAGTCGGGCAAGGGGACGTGCTGCGTAATTCCGGCCTTCAATGCTGCCGAAAGCGTGGCAACCGTGGTGCTTGGCCTCCGGCGGATCCTTCCGGCTGCATCGATCACAGTGATTGACGATGGCTCCGGTGACGACACCGGCGGCATGGCTGCGGCAGCGGGCGCGACCGTATTGCGTCATGAGCGAAACCGCGGCAAAGGCGCGGCGTTGCGGACCGGCTTTGCGCATGCGATCGCGGATCCGCAGACTGAATGCATCCTGACGCTGGACGCCGACGAGCAGCATCGCCCGGAGGACGCGCCGGATCTGATTCACCGCATGGATGTGTCCGGTGCGGACATCGTCATCGGTTCCCGCCGACGGGCGGGATCGGGTATGCCGATCCACCGCATTGTCTCCAACATGATCACTTCGTTTCTTGTCAGCGCCCGTACTGGTCAGGATATCGCCGACAGTCAGTCCGGGTTTCGCTTCATCCGCCGAGCGGTGGTGGAACACACGGCGTTCCATCATGACGGATTTGAGGCCGAGACGGAATTCCTGCTTGCTGCGTCACAA
>JAKAJH010000026.1 GCA_021813905.1 Bacteroidota bacterium
CGCCGCGGGCATCGCGCCTGAGGTCGGCAATCCGCTGACGGCCATCTCATCGCTCGTGCAGGTCATCCAGCGGACCAGCGCCGACGACTTTGCGAAGGAAAAGCTGGAACTGATCCACAGTCAGGTCAATCGCATCACCCGCATCATCCGCGAGCTGGTGGACTATTCGCGGCCCTCCACGCATATCTCCAAGGATACCGACATCAACCGTGTGGTGCACGAGGCGCTGAATATCGTGCAGTACGGAAAGAAGGTAAAGGACATCGTCTTCGCGCTCGACCTGGCGCCCGACCTGCCGCATGTCTCGGTGGTTCCGGATCAGGTGGTGCAGGTGTTCATCAACATTCTGATGAACGCGGTGGATGCGCTTGAAGGAAGGGCCGGACGCATCGCGGTCGCCAGTTCATTCACTGACAGTCAGATCCATGTCGTGGTGCGGGACTCGGGCCGCGGCATCTCGCCCGCGGAGCTGGAAAAGATCTTTGAGCCGTTCTACACCACCAAGGCGACGGGGCAGGGCACCGGTCTCGGGCTGTGGGTCAGTTACGGCATTGTGAAGAGCTTCGGCGGCGACATCTTTGTCGAGAGCGCTCCCGGCGACGGGAGCGTGTTTACGGTCATGTTTCCGAGGAAAGGGCGGTAGATGGCGCAGCGCATTCTGGTCGCAGACGATGAGCAGATCATTCGCGAGTCGCTCTCGTTCATTCTGAAGAAGGAAGGATATACGGTGGAGGAGGCGGCGCACGGGCGTGATGCGCTTGCGCGGCACGAGGCGAGTCCGTTCGACATCATCATCACCGATATCGAAATGCCCGAGATGAAAGGGGTGGACCTGCTCCGGCAGGTGCGCCAGCGGACGCCGCAGACGCTCGTGATCATCGTGACCGCATTCGCGTCCGTCGAAACGGCCATCCAGGCGCTGCGCGAAGGAGC
This sequence comes from Bacteroidota bacterium, assembly GCA_021813905.1. Lineage (GTDB taxonomy): Bacteria > Bacteroidota > Ignavibacteria > UBA10030 > UBA10030 > JAKAJH01. Next base: position 934 of record JAKAJH010000026.1, read on the forward strand.
CGCCGACTATATCCTCAAACCCGTCAACTTCGACGACCTGCTGTACCGGGTCAAGAAGCTTCTGGAGTACCGCTCGCTGGCGGTCGAGAACTCCCTGCTGCGGCAGGAGCTGCAGCGCACGTATGACTTTGAACAGATCGTCGGACAGAGCGCGCCGATGAACCGCATTTTCCAGGTGATCCGTCGCGTCGCGACGAGCGATGGCACCGTCCTCATCACCGGCAAGAGCGGCACCGGCAAGGAACTGGTGGCCCGGGCGATTCACTACAACAGCGGCCGGCGCGAGAAGCGGTTCGTGCCGATCAACTGCGGCGCCATTGTGGATACGCTGTTCGAGAGCGAACTGTTCGGCCACAAACGCGGCTCGTTCACCGGCGCCACGATGGACAAGGAAGGTCTGCTGAAAGTGGCGGACGGAGGGACGGTGTTTCTCGACGAAGTGAGCGAGATCCCGCTCGCGCTGCAGGTGAAGCTGCTGCGCGCGCTCGAGCAGAAGGAGATCACGCCGGTCGGCATGACCGAGGCCATCTCCATCGACGTGCGCATCATCGCGGCCACGAACAAGGATCTGCGGAAGGAAGTGGAGCAGGGGCGCTTCCGGGACGATCTGTTCTACCGGCTGAATGTCGTTGAGATTCAGCTCCCGTCGCTGCAGGAACGGCGCGACGATATTCCGGTGCTGGCCCAGCACTTTCTGGATTCGTTCAAGCGGCAGATGAGCAAGCCGATCCAGGGCTTCACCAACGAAGCCATGCGCGCGCTCCTGCAGTATCACTGGAAGGGAGAGGTGCGCGAACTCGAGAATGTCATCGAGCGGTCCGTCATTTTCTGCGACGACGATTTCATCCAGCTGGAGCATCTGCCGGAATACATGCGGCCGGTGGACGGATCGTCGGCATCGACTGCATCGTCCGGCGGCGGAACGCTCAAGGATGCGGTGAAGAGTTTCGAGCGTCAGTTCATCCAACAAGCGTTGTCGGCGCACAACCAGAACAAGGAAGTCGTTGCACGCGTCCTCGGCGTCAGCCTCTCGTCACTCTATCGGAAGATCGAAGAGCTTCAGATCCCCACGAAGTAATTCACCCTGTAAATCCGCGATTCTGTTCTGATTTGTGGGAAATGCGGATTCCGTCGATTCCCATTTCTAGCAAGCACGTGCATTTTCGAAATACCCCCTCGCTGATTATCAAGTATTTCCCTCATCGATCCTCGTCGGCGGCTGGCACGTTCCTTGCGGCCGGCAAGGAATCACGATTCGATTCCGAACGCCATGACCACAACTGAACAAACGATCATTGTCGCGCCGCCGGTACTGCCGAACGGAACGCGTTCGCTGAAAGAAGCTGTCCGCGTCTTTGAGCGGAACGTGATCATGGACGAACTGCAACGCAACAATTTTGACAAACGCCGGGTCGCGAAGTTGCTCGGGATCAGCATCTCGTCGCTCTATCGCAAGCTCGCGGAGCTGTCGATCGAAGACCGGGAGAGCGAGCTGGCGGAGTCGCCCGATTCCGGGGGAGTCATACAATGAAGATCCGCTGGTGGATGGTGGGGTCGCTGGCCCTCGTCGTGGGCGGCATTCTGCTCGTCGGACGCGTTCTGAGTGTGCGGGAGCGTGCCCTGCACTTTGTGGACGGCGACGGTGAAGAGAAGAATTTCGGAGCGTTTCCGCCGGACATTCCGGAAACGGAGTTCGACGGCGCTGACTTTCTCACGTGAAAGCCTCACGCGTCGGATCTCTCGCGAATCACGCCGGGAGCGTCCGCATGAATAATATCCCGGTACCCTTGCCGCGCACACACTCATCGGCCTCCCCGCGCCCGGCGCTTCGCCGTAAGCGAGTGCTTGTCTTCAGCCCGGACGCGGACTTGGCGCGCTTTCTGATCCTGAACCTTGAGGATCGGTACGAGATCGCGCGTGAACACACGCTCCAGGATTTTGAACATGCGATTCACTCGATGGCGCCTGATCTGGTGCTCATCGATCTGTACACCTTCTCGGCGGATGTGCTGAAGCAGCTGGACATCGTCCGCCGCAACGCCGTGTCGGTTCCCATTATCGTCTTACGCGCCTACGTGTCTCTCTCCTCCGATATGAACCAGTTGATTGAAGAACTGGCGGATCACATCTTCTACAAACCGGTGGACGTGGAGCTCATCACACAGGCGATTGAGGATCGATTGGAGTGACGGTTGTGTTTGTGCGGGAGACCGATCCCGTGAGCAGGCCGAGCACCACGAGGTAGAGAGAGACAGCAACGACGCGTACCCCGATGCGGGGCCGGATGCCGGGCCATCAGTGCCGGCGCGGTTCTCCCTCACCGAACGCAGGTACGTCCGTGAAGACCTTCACCCTTGAGCGCAGTGATGTCGGCGCATTGCTGGATGCTCTCAAGCGCCGCGGCTATACCCTCCTGGGACCCACCGTCCGCGACAGCGCGATCGTCATCGATGAAATCTCCCGCGTCGAGGACCTCCCCGTCAACTGGACCGACGTGCAGTCCGGCGCCTCCTACCGCCTGAAGCGCCGGGAGGACAACGCCTTCTTCGGTTTCGCCGTCGGACCGACTTCCTGGAAACGATTTCTGTACCCTCCGATTCAGCACCTGTTTGCCATGCTGCGCGCGGGCAAGAGCTTCGCGCTTCCGGCGGGGACAAAGGAATCCACACCGTCCCGCGATCCGAAAATGGCCTTCATCGGCGTCCGTCCGTGCGACGTGCACGCGCTGGCCATTCACGATCGCGTGCTTCTGGCAGGGCCATTTGTCGACCCGCTCTATCAGCTCCGGCGCAACGGGTGCTTTGTGGTCGCGGTCAACTGTACGCAGGCCGGCGGCACCTGCTTCTGCGCATCGATGAACACCGGACCACGCGCCACGGAGGGATTCGATCTCGCCTTGACGGAACTGATCACGCACAAGCGGCACTACTTCCTGGTGGAGACCGGCTCGGATCGCGGAGAGGCCCTCTTGAAGAGCGTGCCGGTCTCCGAGGCCGGCGCTGACGAGATGAAAGAAGCGCGCGCGGCCTGTGAACAGGCGCAACGACAGATGGGGCGCAGCCTCGACACGAAGCAACTGCGGGAGGTGCTCTACCAGAATGCCGAACACCCGCGCTGGGATGCGATCGGCGCGCGATGCCTGACGTGCGCCAATTGCACGATGGTGTGTCCGACCTGCTTCTGCGCGACGGTGGAAGACGTCACCGATCTTGGCGGCAGCCGGGCGGATCGGATCCGCAAATGGGATTCCTGCTTCACGCTCGATTTCTCATACATTCATGGCGGCAGTGTGCGAGCGTCGGCGAAAGCGCGCTACCGCCAGTGGATGACTCACAAGCTGGCCTCGTGGGTCGATCAGTTCGGCACGTCCGGCTGTGTCGGCTGCGGGCGCTGCATCACCTGGTGCCCGGTGGGCATCGACATCACCGAAGAAGCGCGTGCCATCCGTGAAGGACAACCAACCGAAGCACGCACCCATGCATAGGCGGAGGAGCACCCCATGGAGAACCTCGAACACATTCTCGGCGAACACCCCTTCTTCCAGGGCCTGAAGCACGAGCACCTGCATCTGCTGGTGGGGTGCGCGTCCAATGTCCGCTTCGATGCCGGGCAGTATATCCTTCGCGAAGGAGCGGAGGCCAATACCTTCTACCTGGTGCGGTTCGGAAAGGTCGCGCTGGAAATGGGGACTCCCAACAAGGGACCGATGATCATCGAGACGATCGGCGAGGGGGATCTGCTCGGATGGTCGTGGCTCGTGCCACCGTACACGTGGCACTTCGATGCGCGAGCCATGGAACTGACCCGGGCCATCTCCATTGACGGAAAATGCCTGCGCCGAAAGATCGACAACGATCACGAACTGGGGTACGAATTTCTGCGCCGGTTCTCGGACCTGATGGTGAAACGATTCGATGCCACGCGTCTCCAACTGATGGACGTCTATGGAAACCGCGCCTGACCTGCAATCGATCAGCGCCGAGGCGGCCCTGAGTCCGATGCTTCCGCGTCCGTTCGTGATCAAACGGGTGCGGCGGGAGACAGAAGATACGTTCACCCTGGAGCTCGAACCGACGGGAAGAGACGACGGATTCTCGTTCACGCCCGGACAATTCAACATGGTGTACGTCTTCGGCGTCGGCGAGATCCCGATCTCAATCAGCGGCGATCCGGCCCGGCCCACCACGCTGATTCACACGACCCGCGCGGTGGGGACCGTGACCAAGGCCATGGATAAGCTGCGCCGGGGAGACACGCTCGGCATTCGCGGTCCGTACGGCAGTCCGTGGCCGCTGGACAAAGCCGTCGGGAGGGATGTGGTGTTTGTTGCCGGCGGCATCGGTCTTGCCCCGCTGCGTCCGGCGCTGTACCACGTCGTCTCGAACCGGGAACGATTCGGCAAGGTGGTGCTGCTCTACGGCACCCGGAGCCCGGCGGATATTCTGTTCCGTGAAGAACTGGAGACCTGGCGCGCCCGTTTCGATCTGGATGTGTACGTCACGGTCGATCGCGCGATGAGCGGATGGCGCGGCAACGTCGGCGTCGTCACGACGATGATCCCGAAAGCGCCCTTCGATCCGCGCAACGCCGTCGCGATGGTCTGCGGACCGGAGATCATGATGCGATTCACGGCCGCCGAGATGATCAAGCGCGGCGTCGACATCCGGGATGTCTCCGTCTCGCTGGAACGGAACATGAAATGCGGCATCGGACTGTGCGGCCATTGCCAATTCGGGCCCGTCTTCGTCTGCAAGGACGGTCCGGTGTTCCCGTACGCGCAGGTCCGGGATATGCTGGTCAAGTGGGAGATCTGAAATGCCTCCGAAGCGAAAACCGAAGCTGGCGGTCTGGAAGTTCTCCTCCTGCGACGGATGTCAGCTGAGCCTGCTCGACTGCGAAGACGAACTGCTGGCTGTGGCGAGCCATGTGGAGATCGCGTACTTCCTCGAAGCGACCCGCGCCGTGACGAAAGGTCCGTATGACATCTCGCTGGTCGAAGGATCCATCACGACGCCGCATGATGCGGAACGCATCCATCAGGTGCGCCGCCAGTCCAGGACGCTGATCACCATCGGGGCATGCGCGACCGCCGGCGGCATTCAGGCGCTGCGCAACTTCAGGGACGTACGGCAGTTTATCAGCGCCGTGTACGCGAATCCCAAATACATCGAGACGCTGAACAAGTCGACGCCGATCGCCGACCACGTGTTCGTCGATTTCGAGCTGCGCGGATGTCCCGTCAGCAAATACCAGCTGGTCGAAGTCGTGAACGCGTTCCTCAACGGACGCAAGCCGAATACGCCCTCGTACGCAGTGTGTGTCGAGTGCAAACGACGCGGCATCACGTGCGGCCTCGTGGCGCACGGACCGACCTGCCTGGGACCCGTCACCCAGGCGGGGTGCAACGCCCTGTGTCCGTCGTATCATCGGGGGTGCTTCGGCTGCTTCGGTCCCAAGGAGACGCCCAACACTTCTTCTCTTGCCGGTTCCTGGATCGGTCTCGGCGTCCGTGAGGACGAGCTGGTGCGGCTGTTCCGGGGATTCAACGCATACGCGGAAGCCTTCCGGAAAGAGAGCGAAGCGCATGAAAAGTAAGACTGTAAAGATCGACGCCCTGGCCCGTGTCGAGGGAGAGGGGGGATTGACGGTGAAGATCGCCGGCGGCAATGTGACGGACGTGAAGTTCACTCTTTACGAACCGCCGCGGTTCTTCGAAGCATTTCTGCGCGGGCGGCTTTATGCAGAGGCGCCCGACATTACCGCCCGCATTTGCGGCATCTGTCCGGTCGCGTATCAGATGAGCTCCGTGCACGCCATGGAACACGCATTCGGTGTCACGGTGGACGGTCCGCTGCGCGCCCTGCGGCGTCTGCTCTACTGCGGGGAATGGATCGAAAGCCACGCCCTGCATGTCTATCTGCTGCACGCGCCGGACTTTCTCGGGTACGAGGATGCACTGCGGATGGCGAAGGATCACGGGCCCGTCGTCCGGCAGGCGCTGACGCTCAAGAAGATCGGCAACGACATCGTCACGCTCATCGGCGGACGGGAGATCCATCCGATCAACGTCCGCGTCGGCGGATTCTACAGGCTTCCGACGAAGCAGGAGCTCCAGGGGCTGGTCGAGCGGTTGAAGTGGGCCGTGGACGCGTCGCTGCAGATGGTGACGTTCACCGCTCAGCTTCCGTTTCCCGACTTTGAACGGGACTACGAGTTCGTCTCGCTGCGCCATGAGAAAGAGTATCCCTTCAACGAAGGGCGGATCGTCTCGAACAAGGGTCTGAATATCACCGTGCCGGAGTACGAGCAGTTCTTCACGGAAGAGCATGTCGCGCATTCGACCGCTCTGCACTCGGTGATCCGTGACCGGGGACCGTACCTGGTGGGACCGCTGGCGCGGTTCAATCTGAATTTCGATCTGCTCACGCCGACGGCACAGGAAGCGGCTCGCGCCGCGGGGGTTGTACGGGGTGTACGGAATCCGTTCAAGAGCATCATCGTGCGCTCGGTGGAGACACTGTATGCGTGCGAAGAAGCGCTCCGGATCATCAAGGCCTACGAGCCGCCGGAGCGGCCGTTCGTGGATATTGAACCGCGGGTCGGCGTCGGATACGGGGCAACCGAAGCACCGCGGGGCATGCTGTACCACCGCTATACACTGAATGACGCGGGGCTGATTCAGGACGCGAAGATCGTGCCGCCGACATCGCAGAATCAGAAAACCATTGAGCAGGATCTGCGTGAATTCGTGCCGCCCCGAATCGCGCTGTCACCCAAGAAGCTCACGTGGCAATGCGAGCAGGCCGTCCGGAACTATGATCCGTGCATTTCGTGCTCAACGCACTTTCTCCGGTTGCAGTTCGACCGGTAAATCGGTGGAACCAGCGGTCCACAATTCCACCCATGGCTCAAACGGAGGTGCATCATGGCGAAAATGAAGGATCTGCTCAAGTATCTCGACAAGAACGGCATCGCGTATCAGGTGATCGAGCACGCGACGGCGTTCTCCGCTCATGAAGTTGCGACGGTGACTCATGCGCCGGATCGCCAGCTGGCCAAGACGCTCGTCATCCGTGCCGACGACCGGTACTACATGATCGTGCTCCCCGCCGATCATCGAATGAACGATCATGCGCTCCGGGATCTCCTGGGAGCGCATCATGTCACGCTTGTCCACGAAGAGGAGCTGAGCCAGCTCTTTCCCGACTGCGAGATCGGAGCGATGCCGCCGTTCGGCAACCTGTACGCGCTGCCGGTCGTGGTGGACAAATCCCTGACGGAAGATGAAGAGATCCTGTTCAACGCGTGCTCGCACACCAAGTCCATCCGCATGAAGCGGGAGGACTACATCCGCCTGGTCAAGCCGTTCGTGGGAGAATTCACTCAGCCGCGGCATGCCGTAGAGGAATGGTAGGCGTCCGTGCGGACCGACGACCGGACACTGGTGATCGGTGTGGGGAACGATTTCCGCCGGGATGACGCCGTGGGTCTTCGGATTGCCCGTCGGTTGCGTGATCGCTCCGACGGTCGGCTTCGCGTCGCCGAGGTCTCGGGCGACGTCACCTTGCTGATGGAGTTATGGAGGCCCGCGTCCCGTGTTGTCGTCGTGGACGCGTGCGCTGCCGGCGGCAATGCGGGACACATTTCGCACTGGGAAGGCGGGGAGGTGGCACAGGCTGTGGTCCGGCTCCGCGGGTCGACGCATCATCTCGGTGTTGCGGACGTGATCACCTTGTCCCAATCACTTCATCATGCTCCCGAGCTCGTCGATGTCTATGGCATTGAGGGAAAGGACTTTTCGTTCGGCACGGATCTCTCGCCCGAAGTGGCACAAGCGGCGGAGAACCTGTCCCGGACGTTGCAGAATCTTCTCCTGACCGAATGACGATCGTGTGTACCCCGCGGCTGTCTGCGCGCTTCTTTCGCCCGGAGCGAGGTCTGCGCCCGCGGTCAGATGCCCGCGCCATCCTGTCCGGAAGGGCATGCGTTCCGGGGCGCAGTGAATCGCTGGCGACGTCGGTCCTCCGTTATCGCTCTTGACTCCCAGCTTCTTCTTCCGTTCCTTGTGCTGCCCGCACGGCACGATCCGCGTGTTGTGCGGGCGGTTCTGTTCTGTCTCTTTCTGAAAGGATCATTCCATGGCACGATTTGTCACCGGCACGCTGTGCGCCGTTCTCATGGCGTGTGCGCTTCCCCTTCAGGCGCAGCACCGCGATACAGTGATCTTCCGGGAGCGGAAGAATGAGTTCTACGATTCCGTCCGCACCGAGCTGGCGAAGTTCTATCGTAAACCGCCCCGGGACCGCAAGGTCCTCGAGATGGATTTCAGCGCCGTGAATGCCCCCGCGGGCTTGTCCGCGTTCACATCCGCCTGGCACACGCCTCCCGTTTCCCAGGCCGTCTCGGGCATGTGCTGGTGTTTCTCGACGACGTCCATGCTGGAGTCCGAGATCCATCGGCTGAACAACCGCGATATCAAGCTGTCGGAGCTGTACACGGTGTACTGGGAGTATGTGGAGAAAGCGAAGGGCTTTGTCGAATCGCGCGGCACGACGGAGTTCGGCCAGGGATCGCAGGCGGAAGCGGTGCTCCGCTTGCTCCGAAATCACGGCATTGTGCCGGAAGAAGCCTACACCGGACTGCTCAACGGACAGCCGTTCCACGACCATGACCGGATGTTCGATGAAATGCAGAAGTATCTCACCGGCGTGAAGGAAGCCAATGCATGGGATGAGGAGACCGTCACCCGGACGATCCGCTCCATTATGAATCACTATATCGGCGAGCCCCCGAGCACGGTGACGGTGAACGGAAAGAAGATGTCGCCGCAGGAGTATCTGAAGAACGTCGCGAAGCTGAATCCCGATGACTACGTCGCGGTCTGCTCGTTCCTCTCGAAGCCGGTGCATCAGATGGTGGAGTACAGCGTCCCGGACAACTGGTGGCACGGCAAGGAATACTTCAACGTGACGCTCGACGAGTTCATGGCGGCCATCAAGAGCGCGGTGCGCAAGGGCTACACCATGGCCATCTGGGGCGATGTCTCGGAGCCGGGCATCGAGGGCCACGCCGGCGTTGCGGTGATCCCGACGTTCGATATCCCGTCACAGTATATTGATGCGTCGGCACGTGAGTTCCGGTTCAGCAACGGCACGACCGGTGACGATCACGGCATTCATCTCGTCGGATATACGGAGAAGGACGGGAAGGACTGGTACCTGATCAAAGACTCCGGCTCGGGCTCCCGCAACAACGCGCACCCGGGGTACTATTTCTTCTCGGAGGATTACGTGAAGTTGAAGATGCTCGGCTTCATGGTGCACAAGAGCGCGATTCCGGAGATCACGGCGCAGATGCCGAAATAGCGGATCCCGCCTCAGTGAGACACGGAACGCTCCGACAAATGCCGGAGCGTTTCTTTGTACAGCCCGTTGTCGCGCCGCTCATGGCGGCGGATCACGTTGTCTGCCGAAGGGCTCCGTCCGCGGACATTCATGTCGCGGTCAGAATTCATGCTGCCTGCCGTTCGGCGCTTCGAACCGCAGTTCCTGCCGGTCATTGCCTCCCTCGCAGAAGCCGCCCGATCATCTTCGCCCGTAATTCAAAGTCCTGCCGACTTGTAGCCAGGTGGACGCTTTGAGACAAGTCGCCTGCAGTACGCCAGGCATGGCGGGAAATGGCGCGCCCTCAGATGCGCAGAAACCGTCGGAAAACGTCACTGCGGATAAGTCAATCTGCGGATAGGCCGATTGACCGACTGGCACGGGGCTTGACAGCCTTTTTTATCCCCGTCGGAGGGTGGGCAATCCTCGTCGGAGAACGGCGCTGCGCGTGCAATCACCCTGCGGATTGCGGTTCCGACGGCGGCGCCCGGAGGTCGGTCGGCGATTGCGCAGAAGGACTCGCGACGCCGTGCCGGACAGCCCTTCAGAACTTCCCGGGAGGCCACTCGCCAGTCGCACGGTCTCATCGCGCGGGAAGCATGGAATCCATCCCGCTTCGGATGCAGGTATCCATGACGGTTGGAATGCATCGCGTCGGCGCTCAGATCAGAAAGCCGTATCAATCCATCAATCCATCTGCGGTACGGGAAGTTCACCAGCACATACATCATGGGAGGATCTGCGTTATGCAATGGTTCTATAATCTGAAGATCGGCACGAAGCTGCTCATCAGCTTCGGCCTGGTGGCGCTGATCGCGGGGATCATCGGGTACGAAGGCATCGTCAGCCTGAAGACCGCGGACCAGAGCGATACGATACTCTACCAGCAAAACACCGTCCCGGTGTCCCAGCTCTACGGAGTGTCGACGGCCTTTCAGCGCGCACGCACGAATTTGCTGCAGCTGCTCATTGCGCGAACGGATGCGGAGCAAGCCAAGCTCAAGCAGCTGATGGATGCGCGTGGGAAGGAGCTGGATGCTGCGATGGCCGACCTTGACAAAGCTCTCGTCGCGGAACAGGCGCGGGTGGCCCTCAAGGCGGTCAGTGAGGCGGACGCGGAGTTCGCCAAAGTCCGCAGTACGATCATCAATTTGGTGGATGCGAACCGGACTGCCGAGGCAATGTCACTGTTCAATGGGGAGCAGGAGCGGCTCCGCACGAATGAACAGAATGCTATTCAGAAACTGAACGACGTCCTGGTGGAGCGGGCGAAGAACCGTTCGAATGAGAACAGTGCAGCGGCCAACACCACGGTGGCGACGATGCTTGTTGTGATGGGTGTCGGCGTGCTGTTGTCAATGCTGCTCGGGATATTCATCGCGAGGATCATCAGCCGACCGGTCAAGGAAGTGGTCGCGAGCATCGAGAACGCGGACCTGAATATGCAGTTTCGCTCGGACCGGAAGGATGAAATCGGAGAGCTGCAGCGGGCCTTCGACGGTTTTGTGGCCTCCATCAAGGATACGTTGCTGCAGGTGGCGGAGGCGTCGTCGGCTGTAGCGAGCGCCAGTTCGGAGATCTCGTCCAGCACTGAGCAGATGGCGGCCGGGGCGCAGGAGCAGACGAGCCAGGCGGGCGAAGTGGCCAGCGCCGTGGAAGAAATGACCAAGACGATCGTGGAGAATTCCCGGAATGCCGCCACGACCGCGGAAACGGCGAAGGATGCGAAACAGGCAGCCGAGCAGGGCGGGTCGGTGGTGGAGGAAACGGTGACCGGCATGCGGCGCATTGCGGACGTCGTGAAGCAGTCGGCGGGTACCGTCCAGGAACTCGGCAAGTCCAGCGACCAGATCGGAGAGATCATCGGCGTCATCGATGACATCGCCGATCAGACCAATCTGCTGGCGCTGAATGCAGCCATCGAAGCCGCACGCGCCGGTGAGCAGGGGCGGGGATTCGCGGTTGTCGCGGATGAAGTTCGCAAGCTTGCCGAACGGACGACGAAGGCCACCAAGGAGATCGCATCCATGATCAAGAAGATCCAGAGCGATACCCGCGGCGCGGTCGAATCGATGGAAGAAGGAACACGCCAGGTCGACAGTGGCATCAAGCTGGCGGACAAAGCGGGCTCCTCGCTGGCAGAGATCGTGGGCATCTCTCAAAAGGTCACCGACATGGTGAGTCAGATCGCCGCGGCGAGCGAGCAGCAATCGAGCGCCAGCGAGCAGATCTCCAAGAATGTCGAAGCGATCAGCAGTGTGACAAATCAGTCGGCCGCCGGTGTGCAGCAGATCGCCCGGGCCGCTGAGGACCTGAATCGTCTGACGGAGAACCTGCAGCGGCTGCTGGGCAAATTCCAGCTTTCCACGGAAGCCGGCCTGTCGGGACACGCCGCCTCGGGACCGACGGTCCGCACGGGCCGTAAACCGGCGGAAGGCCGTTCGACGCTTGCCGTGCGTGAAAACGGCGCGCTGGTGTCTCATAGCTAATGCGGACGGCGGATCCTCCCCGTGCGACGGACCGGCGGGGAGGGCACGGCCGGGTCTTCACCGTCCCGGCTCATTCGATCTTTGGAAAGGAGCAATCGTATGATGGATTCGGAAAATCAACAGGGGCAACGCAGCGGCGCGTCGGGGGGCGATGAGCTGCTGCAGCTGGTCAGCTTCAGGATCGGCGACGAGGAATTCGGGGTGGACATCCTGAAAGTCCAGGAAATCAATCGCATGCTGGAGGTCACTCAGGTGCCCGACGTTCCCGACTATGTGGATGGCGTGATCAACCTGCGCGGGAAGGTCATTCCGATCATTGATCTCCGGCGCAAGTTCGGTCTGGAACGGAAAGAACCCGACAAGCACACGCGCATCATCGTGGTGGATCTGAGCGGGAACGTGATCGGCTTCATCGTCGATGCCGTTCAGGAAGTGCTCCGGATTCCCCGGAGCGTCACCGAGCCGCCGCCGGCAATCGTGGCAGACGGCAGAGCGGAATACATTACGGGCGTCGGCAAGCTCGACGATCGTCTGCTCCTCCTGCTGGAACTCGACAAGATCCTGTTGAACTGACGTGCGGTGATGCCGTTCCGGTCTTCGGAACGGCGACGCTGACGTCGTCAAGGAACGTGATACCACTCCCGCCCGGCTCACACCGGGCGGGTCTGTCTCTGCGCGAAATCTCCATGGCGGCTGTAAACATCTCCATGCCGGAAGCGTCAAACAGAGTGTCAGGTGCCCGGTGCGGTGGTGCGGGAGGGCGATCGTGTCGGCCGCCTTTGTCGTTGAAAGTGTCTACACGAAATCATATTTTCACAAGGTTCGTCAATACACTGCGTTTGCAGCACGCTGCAGGTGCGGAAATTCGTCGTCTTCTTCCCCCCGCGCAGTCTGCCCCAAAATACAGGTCCGGATCGCATGTCACAGGTGAATCTGTTTCCTTTCCAGCGGCGCATTGGTGCGCTCCTGATGGTCGTTGGTGCCATCGCGCTTCTCGGTTGGCTCACCGGTCTGCGCATTCTTGCGAGTGTGCACCCCGCCTATCTGCCGATGCCGCAAGGAACCGCCCTCAGTTGTCTGATTCTCGGAGCGCTCCTCCTGGTCGATCTCTCCTCGGTGAGCGGTCGGAAGCGCCTGGCGCTCTCCGCCGCCGCAGGACTCGTGGCAGTCTACGGACTGCTGAAGTTCGTCGAATATCTGGTGCATGCCGACCTTACCTTTGCGGATGTTTTGTTGCCGGTATCGGAGCGCCTCGGGCCGTACCCGCTGACGCGCATGTCGCCGATCACGGGGGCGTTCCTGTTCCTGTCCGGTACGGCGCTTGAATTGAAGCTCTGGTTCTCCACGCGGACGGAGACCGATACCGCAGTCGCCGTTGTGGGACTGGGCACGCTCAGCGTCGGACTGATCGCGATGCTGGGTTATCTGTATGGAAGCCCGCTGCTGTACGGCGGCGGGATCATTCCGCTGTCGCTGCCGACATCGCTTGGTTTTGTTCTGCTGGGGAGCGGCCTGATCATCCTCGCGCAGCCCGGGACGATGTTTCTGCGCTGGCTGATGGGTGAGACGCCGCGTGCCAGGGTCGTCCGCTGGCTCGTGCTGACCATGATGTCCCTCCTGCTCCTGGACGGTTTTCTGGATGCACGGGTGTTCGATTGGCTGAATCTGAGCCGGCCGTTCTCCACCGCGATCGAAACGCTCGTCTTCATGGCGGTCATGTTCTTTGTGGGCGTCCGCATGACGCATGTGATCTTTCGTGATGCGGAAGAAGCCGACCGGCTTCGCCGACAGGATGAGGCGGCGCTCCGGGAAAGCGAGCAGCGCAACCAGCTCATCTCGCGCGCGACCAACGATGCGCTGTGGGACCTGGATCTCACGCTCGATCGGATCAGGTGGAATGAAGGTATCACGAAGTTGTTCGGCTACGTCCCGCCCGAGAGTCATACATCACTGGCGTGGTGGTCGGATCGTCTCCATCCCGACGACCGGGCACCGATTGAACGATCATTCACCGCCGCCGTTCGGGGGTCCGCGAACGAGTGGACCGCGGAGTACCGTTTCCGTTGCGCGGACGACACCTACCGTGATGTGTTTGACCGGGGGACCTTCGTGCGGGATGGAAATGGCCGCGCCGTACGGGCGCTCGGGGCGATGACGGACATCACCGCGCTCAAGCAGGCGGAGCATCGCCTGCGGCTTGCTCTGCAGCACCTGCGGTCCCATGAGGACAACTCGCCGCTTGCCGTGATGGAGTTCAGCAGCACGCTGGAACTGATCAAATGGTCGCGCAATGCGGAGCGTCTGTTCGGATGGCGGGCGGACGAAGTGCTGGGAAAGCACATTGGCGACCTTCGGTGGGTGCACGAAGACGATGCGCAACGGGTGGCGGACATCAGCGCTGACATGCTTGCCGGCCGCAAGACAAGCAATACGCACAAGAACCGAAACTACCGCAAGGATGGATCGGTCGTCGTTTGCGAGTGGTATAACTCCGCGCTCACCGATGTGAACGGCCATCTGATCTCGGTCCAGTCGCTCGTGCTTGACGTCACCGAACGGACACAGGCGGAGGAAGCACTTCGCAAGAGTGAGAGTCGATTCAAGCGCCTCGTGCACGATCTGGCCGCCGGCGTCCTGCTGCACGGCCCGGACGGAGAGTTCGTCCTCGGTAATCCGAAAGCGTCGGAATTGCTCGGACTGACGGACACGCAACTTGCGGGAACCGAACCGTACCCGGCGGGGTGGAGCGTCGTCGGGGAAAACGGATATCCAATGGCCGACCCCCTCGCGCCGGTCCGACAGGTGATCACGACGCGCCGGCCGGTCCGCGACGTGATCATGGGTGTGTGCCGGCGTACGGGGGACGAGCGTGTGTGGTTGCTGGCCAACTCGGAACCGGAACTTGGGCCGGAGGGAGCAGTGTTGCAGGTGATTTGCACGTTCATCGACATTACGGAACGCAGAAAGTTCGAACGTACCCTGCAGAACCAACGGGATGAATTCGAAACGATGTTCAACCTTGTGCCCGCACAAATCTGGTACAAGGACACGCGCAACCGCATCATGCGCGTAAATGGTCAGGTGTGCCGCGATCTCGGCATGACCCACGATCAACTGGAGGGCCATACTGCCGACGAAGTCTTTCCGCAGTTCGCCCGGCAATACTACGAAGATGATCTGGAGGTGATCGAAACGCGAAAGCCCAAGCGGGGAATCGAAGAGCAGATCACGGCCGCATCCGGTGAGCTCCGATGGGTGCACACAGACAAAGTGCCCGTTTTCGGACCGGATGGCGAGGTGATTTCACTTGTGGCGTTCACGCAGGACATCACGGAGCGCAAGAGGGCGGAGCAGACACGGAAGGAGCTCGAACGCCAATTGGCGCAGTCCCAGCGGATGGAGGCGATCGGTATTCTGTCGTCCGGTGTGGCGCACGATTTCAACAACATCCTGAATATCATTCTGGGTAACCTGAATCTTCTGGAGCAGGCGCCGGAGGATCGGGAAAAGTTCCACCGGCGGACGGAAGCCATCGGCAAGGCGACCGAACGCGGCGCACATCTCGTGCGGCAACTCCTCACGTTTGCGCGACAGACTTCCTCGAACCGTCGCCTCGTCAGCGCAAACGAGCTCATCCGCGAGATCTGGAATCTGTTCGACGAGACGTTCCCGAAGAATATCGCGGTATCGCTGCAGCTCGATGCCGGGCCGGCACGGATCGACGTCGATCAAAACCAGATTCACCAGGTGTTGCTGAATCTGAGCGTCAACGCGCGCGATGCGATGCCGTCCGGAGGGAAGCTGTCGATTGCGACGTCCGTCGTCCCGGCGACCGAGCTGCGCGGACGGTATGCGGACGTCGGTGCCCCCGACTACGTACGGATCGCGATCGCGGATACCGGGATCGGCATCGAGGAACAGGACCTGAAGAAAATCTTCGATCCCTTCTTTTCAACCAAAGAGATTGGGAAGGGAACGGGACTGGGCCTCGCGGTGGTGTACGGCATCGTGCAGAACCACGGCGGCTTCATCGATGTCGCCAGTCAGGTGGGACACGGCACGGAATTTCGCATCTACCTTCCCGTCGCGCAGGAAGGAGAACCTCCGGAAGAGGAGTCGCCGGCACCCGTTCCGGATGCGCAGGAGGGAACCGAAACGATTCTCTTCGTGGACGACGAGCACCTGGCACGGGAGATCGCGATGGAGCACCTGTCGGAGAAGGGATATCGCGTTCTGGTAGCCGCAGACGGCGAGGAAGCGGTCGATGTCTTCCGCCGGCACAGCGCGGACATCGCACTCGTGCTGTCGGACTACGGACTGCCCCGCTGCGACGGTGAGGAGGTCTACCGCCGGATCCGGCAGATCAATCCGCGCGTGCCGTTCATGCTGATGACCGGATTCATCGAACCGGAGAAGGAGAAGGAGTTCGAACAACTCGGCGTGCGGTTGGTCATCCGCAAGCCGTATCGCTTCACCGACGTGATGGCCCGGATGCGGACGATCCTGGATGAAGCACAGCGTTGACGGCCGGCGCGGCGCTCCAAGGGATCGAACGGTCTCCGCGATCGATGTTCACGGCGTATCTACGCCCGAGCGCCATACTCTCCCGTTGCGTTTCGTCTCTGTTTCAAGTACACTTCCGCCGACCTGTACGATGTGAAGGGTGGACCGCGTTCCCGGCCCGAGGCGACCGTCATCGCACGTGCAGGCAGGTGAAACCCCTCAGAGCGGAGAACTTCTGATGACTCGCATGACGAGGTGGCGCTGGACCGTGGTGCTCGTTCTTCTCCTGGCAGAAGGACAGAGCGCTCCGGCGCAAGGCACGCAGTATATCGCGATGATCCCGGTGTTTCACGATCGGCAATGGCGCGGCGGCCTGGAAGGACCGCTCCATCTTCACCGGCAGCGATTTGTCATGGCCGTGTTCCGAAATGCTGTGGCGGTGTACAGTGAAGCGGAATACGTCAATAACGGCACCTTGCCGATCGAGCAGGAATTGGCACTTCCATCGACCGGTCACGATGAGAACGGCGATCTGCCGGGGGGGAGGATCTCGAACGGTCTTCTTGATGTGCAGATGTGGATACAGGACCGGCGGGTGGAGCCGCAGTTCGTGAATGACGGGATCCAGGACTGGGTTGCGATCCGGGCGAGATTCGAACCCGGCGAGGAGCGAAAAGTGAACGCGCTCTTCTGGGTCCAGACGTCGTATGCCAACGTTGATTCGATCCCGGGTCTTGATTCGGTGGCAATTCCCGATGGCGACCGGGGATTCCTGGTCGATGTCTGGCACGCGGCCCCTTGGAACGGCAGCGTCGGTTCGTTGCGCGCCGATGCGATCCTCGAGGACGGCCTGCGTGACCATGATCCCTCGTTCCGTGCTGAACCGGATACATACGAAACTCAGGATTCGGTGCTGGTGTGGAGATTCTACGATCTTGAGCCGAGTCAGGGGGATAATATTGAAGTGAAATACTCCAGTGTCGGCAGGTCCGAGGGAAGTCCGAACACCATGGCATCGCTTTCAGCGATGATGATTGAAACGGTGTACGGCACACTGCGCGAGTATCTCTTTGAACAAAGCGGTGAGTAAGCGCATCGAGTGCTCATACACCGATGGCGGGAGGGATTGTGTGGAGGAACCGCTGCGATGAATTTGCTTTCAGCCGATCCATTGCCTGTTGCTCCTCGAAGGGCGCGAGTTCTGATCGCAATGTGTGAATGATGCGAGGAGGGACAACCGGATTCCCGATTTCTCGTGATGATGCTCCCTGGAACAATCCGCTGGCCGCTTGCTGGTTTGTCGAACTCCATCAATCTCCGGAGTGTCGGTGCCGCCCACTCACTTCGGGACGGGAACGGTAACCGAAGCCAATAGCTGGTCGAAGCTGTGATGATCAAACTCCCCGCAGCAATCCTGTTTTTCGTCTTCTCTGCATTTGCCCAGGAACCCGACACAGTCACGATCTTCCACAAGTATTACTCCACCACGTTCAGCAGATCCAGGCACTTCCCGGTGGTTGTGAAATACTGGCTCACGCGGGAAATGCTGTCCTGCGATGCGCGCATCAAGCGGACGAATCGGTTCAGAGCGGATCCGCAACTGCGGCACGACACGGATCTCGGGAGGGATTATGCCAGATCGGGCTACGACCGTGGCCACAACATGCCGGCGGAGGACAATCGGTGCGATGATCAGGGGATGAGAGAGTGCTTCTACTATTCGAACATGACCCCGCAAACGCACAGCCTCAACGCCGGTGCGTGGAAGACATTGGAGGAGCGTGAACGGGCTGAGGCGATACAGTATGACTCGGTGCTGGTCTGGTGCGGTTCGGTGTCGAGCGATTCCGTCAAGATTGGACGTGTGTTCGTACCCGAATATTGCTGGAAGGTCCTGTTTGTCAAGGCGACGGCAGACACGGAGGCGTACTCGTTCAGGAATGACAGTCTGGCTTCGAGACCGTTGGAGGGATACCGGATCACGGTGGATTCGGTCCGCGTGCTGACGGGACGGCAGTCCCTTCCTTGATCGGCTCTGGACGTTGATGAGGCGAATGGCGGAAAACTGCTAACAACTTTTTCCCTTCAGCCAGGAAACCGGCAGCCGGAACTGCCGATTCCCTGCTGAAATCGTCGGGGTGAGAGGATTCGAACCTCCGGCCTCCTGCGCCCGAGCATCGATATCATATCCCTGAACGACCAGGGAAATCGTGATGAGAGGTATTTCGCTGCAACAATAATTTGCCTAAGGGCGCCCGAAGCTTCGTCATGATAGCAGCAATGAGTCAGAACAGAAGGAGAATGCTCGTTGGTCGAGTCAACTCGCAGGATGGATTGTGCCGATTGTTCATGGTGTTGACATTCAGCATGAATAGGGCTACTATTTGACGGTTCTGTTCAGAGGGAGGAGTGCTGCGCCCCGGTTCTCCGTGTTGTGATCTGCCCTTCGCTCACGTGGCCGCACCCAGTGATTCGTTCTGACGGACTGCAAGCGTGCGCAGTACCCGTGACAGATATGAAGGTTGGGGATCCTCTGATGTCGAAGAAGCACACCGATGAAGCCGGTCTTCCGCATTCTTGAGATCTCGCTGGGGCTCTGAGTGGAATCCGCTCGGCTTCGCGTGCTGATCGTGAAGGTTGTCGGTGGCTCTGCTTCTGAACGAGACCTCACCGAGCTCGTTCGCTACGCCTACCAGATTGCCCACCTGCGATTGCGGCAGCTCCTGCACTCCGGACGACTGCATCTCCATTCGTATTCCATCTCGCTCGAGGGAGTCGCGTTCGACAGCATCGCTGATTTGTTCAGAAGGGATGAACAAGGTCAGTTTGTGGAGTTGTCGCGCGCCTTCTCGTGTGAATGGAGCGGAGACCGCATCGACGACGATACGTGCGCGTACCGACTCCGGTCGCTGATCTTCGGAGCCATTCAGGAAGGGATCGCCCGATTGTACCGTGAGTATGATCCCATCTTCAGTAAGATCCTGAGGAACGTCCGTCTGGCGTTGAAGCGTTCGTCTTCGTATCGCGTGTTCGAGAGGCTGGGTCTGCAGTATGCGTCAGCTGTGCCTGAAGAGGATATGGCCGCACAGTTACCTGAGCTGTCGGTCGACGAGCTGGAAAGGTTGCTCACTTCCCGACTTCGGCGGACGCCGTCTGTGCCGAACATCCTTTCGGACCTGTTTGCCGTACTTGACAAGCAGCAGTCATACCGCAAATTCTACGGCGTACTTGACATCGCATTGGTTATCAAACGGATCATGGTCCGGGAACGCATCCTGGTCAGTGCAGTCGTGCAGGATGAGTCGGCATTGCTCGGTCAGGACATTGAGATGATCCTCACACGAAGTCTGGATGACCTTCGATCAGAATTTCGGACGGAATACGTCGACAAAGGGAAGATTCCCGCCGTCGTTCTTGAGAAATACTTCCAAGCCATCACACTCCTCATCGAAGACGTCTTTGCGCGCAACGATGGCGAAGCATGGGCGCAGCCCGATTATCTCGCCGAATTCATGCCCGGAATGACCCGGGATGAATATCGCAGGAATCACCGGATGCACTTCGAATATATGGTGCGGGTGGCGCGGAAACGGATCGGTGATCAGCTCAAGGAGCTTCTGTGATCGGACTTTCAGCAAGCGGAGTTGACTGCGGGGACTGTGGAAAGAAACACCAGTGAGACATTTTTCTGAACAGGACATTGAACTGCTGCTCAAGGATCCGTCGCGATCCCGTGGGGAGTATGCGGCTCTGCAGGAGCATCTGAAGGAATGCTTCAGTTGCAGGGAAGTGTACGATGAACTCGAGCGATTCTACGAAGCTTTGTCTGACGCATCGCCAAAGTTGCTGGGCGAACAGAAATCCGAAACATCCTCAATCGTCATTTCTCCTTCGTACGTTCAGAGAGTGACCGACGGAGCTCTCAAGCGAGCATGGAATTGGACTCGCCAGAATCCCGTCCGAAGCTCAGTGCTTGCGGGTGCCGCGATCGCATTTGTAGTGTTCTCTCTCATTCTGAGGCCCCCCGAGGCGCCCCTGGATCCGGCATATATTATCACTAATGACACTTTGGCGCGAGTGCAGGTGTACGCCGAGAACGGCAAAGAACTGTGGAGTATCCCGTTCTCAAAGGAGGGACAATGGGGACGGCTCGAAAGCGAGATACACGCTCAGCTGTCTGCAATCGTACGGCTGGATGGAAATTCCGCAAGCGATGTGGTTACGATCATTCCGCCTTCTGAAATTGTGAATGTGGCGCGAGTGCTCGCACTGAATCCGCGAGGCGAGAGGCTGTGGGAATGGCAGTATGATGGTAGCATCTCATACGGGGACATCCGGTATCCATTTTTCCTTAATCCAGCCTGCCTTCTGACTCTTCCGAATCCGAGCAAAAGAGAAGCCACGGTACTCGCCGCTTTCACGAACTCTCATTCCCCGTCGTTTCTCGTTCGGTTGAGTGGAAGCGGAAAGGAGCTCGGCCAACTCTGGAACTTCGGTCACATCCGGGGTATGAAATTCCTGCCGTTGTCGGACAGCCATACTCAGCGAATCGTGATTCATGGATTCGCCGATGTCGACGAAGGATCCTTCATCTCAATCGTCGATCCGGCCAAAATCATTTCGGCCACGAAGACCGTTGTGAGCCCGGCATTTCCATTCCCGGAAACCGTTTGTGAAGACAAAGTGGTCCTGTTGCCGCACCTGCCATTCATGTATTCGACGAAATACCGTTTTGGCTTCACGTATGTCGGCGATGTCACGGATCGAGGATTCTCGGCGATCTTTGGGCGCTATGGCAGCCGTGAATGGCTATTCACGTTCGTCTTCGACCGAGAGTTGAACCTTCTCTCAATTCTCGCCACCGACGACTGGCGCGATTTCGCGAGGGAATCCGGCATCCCGGCCGATATTGAGCTGAGTCGACTTGAGACTTGGGTTCGAACCGAGATGAAGATCTGGGATGGCCACACGTGGAAGAAGGGGGCAGAGCCAAGAAATCGGTAGCGACACCGTATTCTCTTCTCGGCGGCCCTCATCGTGTTTCTTGACGGTGAGGGCCGCTCGTTTTCAGCAACGAGGAGCCGGTGCGGGGATAGTAGGGAATTGCAGCGCAGTAGTTCTTGATACGATCGTTTCGGTACACGGATCACGCGGTGTCAATGCTCTGAATCTACGGTGAGGCGAAACATGCGGACTGCCATACTGTTCGTGCTCGTGACAACACTGTTGAACCCGATCGTCCTTTCGCAGACCGCTCGACAATTTTTCGAGAGAGGATGTGAACTCGGGGCGAAAGGCGACCACGCAGGGGCCATCCTGCAGTATGATCGTGCGATTGAACTCAAGTCGGATTTTGCGCAGGCATACGCGAACAGGGGCGAAGCGAAACGGACGATTGGCAAATTGCGGGAGGCGCTGATCGATTTCGATAAAGTACTGCAATTGAACCCGGACGATAGAGTCGGCCTATATTGCCGAGGTGTCGCCCTTGCGACGCTGGGTGATACTCCGGGTGCTGATAGTGATTTGACGAAGTTGCTCCGATTAGATCCGCAGGATGGAGATGCTCACATCGCGCGAGGATATCTTCGATTGCACTCGAATGATCTTGGAGGCGCTTCGAGGGATTTCGAAGCCGCTGTCGCAGCGGATCCGAAGGCGTGGAACGCTTTCTATGGTCGAGCACAGCTCAAACTGCGACTCAGGGATGAGAAGGGATATGCGGAGGATATGGCCACAACAATTCGATTGAAACCCACAGTCCCTGATCCTTATTGCGAGCATGCACTCAATGCGTGCAATTTCGGAATATATGACGAGGCAATCAGGAATGCCACACGTGCCATTGAGCTCGATTCTGCGTACGCAGAAGCGTACCACGTACGAGGCATAGCCAACGCAGGAGCGAATAACCGCTCGGCAGCGTTCACCGACTTCGCCCGAGCGATCAGGTTGGATTCGACGAACGCGGTCTACATGGCAAACTTTGGAAGATACCTCATACAGCAGCACGAATACGATTCGGCAATGAAGTATCTCGACAAAGCGCTCGCGATTGACACCACGTTTGCGCCGGCGTGGATGAGCCGAGGAGTGGCGAGAATCGAATCCGTCCAAGCGGTGGTGGGGACACAGCTCGGCGGAAGGATTTCGAGAGCGAAGGGATGTGCCGACCTCAAGCGCGCAGTCGAATTGGGGTTGGAGCAAGCAAGAGTCCTTTTGGAGAAATACTGCAAGTGAGACTGTGCAGCCTGGATCCAGCTAGCTGTTCGTTGAGTCTGTGAGTGCGTTAATTCACTGGCCTCCGATTGTTGTTGAGTAGGACGCCCGCCGAACAAATGCCGTAGGCAGGCTCCTATGACACTTGAACTGGTCGGCGGTTTCTGCGCGGCGAGCGGCGATAGGGATGGACTCAGACATTTCTCAAGCCGAAGCTGACGCTTCGACATTCCGCTGATTTCCCTGATATCTTTTGTTGCAGCACATCCATGGAGAAGAGTCTCGTGAAAACGATCATAACTCCGATGATCCTTCTGTTCCTATGTGTCCTTGGAAGCGCGCCAGTCGCTGGGCAGACTACTCTTGTTTCATGGACATTTCATCGTTTGCCTGATGACGTTGTGGCTGACGGAGGCATCGTGACGAATCTCGACAAGACTATTTCCACATCTGCAACCAACCAATCGGGTCTCACCTATCCGGCAGGAGCCACGTCAAACTCCATAGCATGTATCGGGTGGGACAATGGGGTCGGGACCAAGTACTGGCAGATCAGTTTCTCAACCGCGGGATTCACGGGTGTTGCGGTGTCTTCAAAGCAACAAAGTGGAGTAAACGGTCCGCGGGACTTTGGGCTGCAATACAGTACAGACGGGATCTCTTTCAGCCAAGTCCCCGGTACAGCCATTGTTGCATCGATTGACTTCGCCTCAGGGATCCTCTCGCATGTGTCGTTACCATCAGAGTGTGACAACCAGCCTAATGTGTACCTCCGATGGGTAGTGACATCAACCACAGCGGTGAACGAAGGTCCTGTTGTCGCCGAGGGGCAGAGCAGAATAGATGACATTGTGGTTACTGGTGTAGGTCCGCTCAGCGATGGCGATGGCGTGGCTGCCCTTTCCAACGACGGTCCAACTGTGCTGAATGGAACCTCAATCTTCGAGCCGGCGCATTCCGGTCAATCGGTGAAACTGGTTATTTCCGGGACCCCAGCGGGGACATTGAAGCATCTCAGTGTCACCGTCCCATATCAGTGGCTGTGGTCGGGCTCTCTTGTAGATATTGCGGTTTCCGGAAGTGCAAATCCGATGAATCCTTCGCTCCAAGGCGTCGGCAGTTTCGTCGATCCTTACACGATACTGTACGATGTTAACCTGGGGTCGAGCGACACCGTCACAATTGACATCACTAATCTGACCACGCCAAATTCTTCGGATCTTAGCCCTGATGGCAACTATCCCTTTTTGATTAAGACCGCAACCGATAGCGGTTCGCTCTCTACCGTCGGCACCCCTCCAGTGGCGTATGTGGTGATTCCGATCTCCAACCTGAGGGCGCAAGATGCGTTGGGTATGCCTCTTATTTGGTCGTCTGTAGTCGCGGTGAAAGGAACTGTTACCGTTCCCACAGGTGTGTATGGGACTACGGTTCTTCAGCTGTATGCTGAGGATGCAACGGGAGGGGTCAACTTATATCGGTTTGACAATCCACCACCGGCAGTATCAATCAACCATGAGATCTTCGCGAGAGGATATGTTCTCCAGTATTATGGCAATACTCAGGTGAATCCGCTGACGAAGGCGGACATAATCGACAACGGAATAGGTCAGTCTCCAACTCCTATCACCGTTACAGTGGCTCAGCTCCTTTCGAATCCTGAGTTGTATGAAGGTAAACTAATCACCGTCCCGAACCTCTCTCGTACTGGAGGAACATGGACGAGTGGTACGTCATGTAGCATGTCTGATGGGGCGAACGCGCTGAACATGTATCTGAACGTGTCGACGAATATTGCCTCGTCCGGCGAACCTCCATGGCCGAGAGATGTCACGGGCATATGGTATCAAAAGACCCCGACAACCGCTCCGCCGTTTGTCGGAGACCCTACGACCTATTTCCTGGCACCTCGAACTGTGGGGGACTTCTCGGCAACCAACCCCGACTCCGGGCTCGTTGCGTACTACCCATTCACTGGTAATGCAGATGATTCAAGCGGAAACGGAAACAACGGAACAATCTATGGGGCGACTTCCACGGAAGATCGCTTTGGTAGACCAAACTCTGCCCTCCGATTCAATGGCATGTCAGACTACGTCCTCGTCCCTAGCTCGACTTCCTTTCCGTCAAGTGCAATTACAACAGCCTTTTGGTTCAATAGGTTGGGATGCGGTTTGACAGGCGCAGAGAACTATCTGAGCAAAGAAATGTCGTTTTCTACCTATCTGTATACTGACAGCATCCTTGCTGCACAAGTCTGGAAAGGTTCGGCCGGCGTGTGGAGTTGGTGGACGACGGACCAGAAGATGGCATGTGATGATGCGTGGGTGTTCTATGCCTCCACGTACGACAATGCGACCCGAACTGTTGAACTCTATCTTGACGGTTCGCTGGTCAAGACAATTCATGAGTCTGACTCAAGCGCAATTCTACGAACGTCCTCTGAGCCGCTTTACATCGGCCGAAACGGTTCCGCAAGTGTGTACTACATAAACGGTGCCTTGGATGATATTCGGCTCTACAATCGCGTATTGTCTCCAAGCGAGATCCAGACACTTTATCACGAAGGGGGCTGGAAGTCCTCAGATGCAGCCATTGCCTTTTCGGTAGATATCTGTGCTACGGCAGGGACCGTGAAGGACACCACAAATATTGCTGCAATTGGTACATCCGCGGTTGACGGATATGACGCTGGATCGGACATTCCTGAACCACCTCCCGCACCTGGAGACTATATCTCCGTCTATTTCCCGCACCCCGAGTGGGCAAGCATTTTGGGAACTAATTACGCTAAGGATGTTCGGGCGAATACAGTACTGTCTGATACGGTAAAACGCTGGTACTTTGATGTCCTTTCAAACGTACAGGATACCGTGAGCCTCAGTTTTGTGAACGACAGAATCCCCGAAAAGCTGGGTATCTGGCTGACCGATCTGGCAATCGGGCAACGAGTGAACCTCAGAAATAGCTATAGTTACAAGTACTACAACGGCAATGAAACTGCCCATCACTTCATGCTGGCAATCGGTGACAGCACGCCACCGGCGATCAGCCTGATTCAGCCCAACGGCAACGAGATCTGGCAGAGTGGAACGGTGAAGATGATATCCTGGCACAGCAGCGACGGAACCGGAATACTCTCCACGCAGATCGAATCATCGTCCGACACGGGAACGACATACTCGCCGGTCACGCTCTTGGCCGGGGAACAGATGTATGACTGGGCAGTGCCGTCGGCGTATCTGAACAACAGTTATGCGGTGAGGCTGACGATGACAGACTCGATGGGGAATGCCTCAAGTGTAGTTTCAGGAAAGACATTCACCATTGTGGGCGACAGTCTGGCACAAGTATCCAGTGCTGGATGGTCACTCGTAGGGTTGCCGCTGAACCCTCCGGACAGTTCTGCAGTTTCGATATTGGGCGACGATTTTGCCGCAATGCCCTACTATCTCTGGGCCTATGATCAGTCAACCGGCTATTCGATTCCGACGTTGCTACAACCCGGAAAAGGTTACTGGCTGGGCATGACCGCCTCCTCCAGCTGGGATGTGACAGGTACCGCCGTGGAGGCCGACAGCGTAGTCCAGTCCCTGCCGATTGGCTATACGATCATCGCACCACAATATGTCCGCAGTGTGTCGAAATCGAATCTCACGTTTATGAAAGATGGAACCAGCTACGATTTCGCACAAGCGGTGGCAGCTGGACTCATCGTGAACGCTCTCTATGGGTATCAAAGTGCTGGCTACTTCTCAGCAGATACGATGTCAGTGTTCACAGGGTACTGGCTCGGTGTACTGCAAAGCGGTATAAGTCTTGTTCAAAGGCCGGCCGCCTCCGGTGCCACGCCTTCAGCATCATCACCGAAGATCTCAGCCCCCACACCGAGCAATTGGCAACTGGCCATCAATGCCGCATCATCAACTCTGGCCGATCGCATCGCGCAGATCGGGGCACGACCTGACGCAACGGCCGATTTCGATGTGGCGTACGATGTACCGCGGCCGCCGAGGACCCCGGGGAACAAGTATCTCGAGATCTACTTCTTCCATAGTGGCCCTCACTATCCAGCCCTTCTTGGAACGAAATACGCAACCGACTTCCGGGACGCGGCTAATCCCGCGTGGGAGTTCACGCTGGAATCCAGTGAAGCAGGCTCGGTAACGCTTCGGTGGGACAATGCGATCCTGACCCAATTAGCCGGCGGCGTTCAACTGATCCTGACGAACCTGGCAAACGGCGCGAGTATCGACATGGGCAGCCAAACCAGTTACACGTTCGACTATGCCAGCCCAACGAGCTTTGCGATTGCGTCCAAGATCACTGGTGTGGCACAGGAAGGGACGTTGCCGAAGGAGTTCGCCTTGATGAACAACTATCCGAACCCCTTCAATCCTTCCACTGTGATCCGGTATGCTCTTCCGGCACGGGCACACGTGAGCCTGGTTGTCTACAACGCTCTGGGACAAAAGGTTGCGGAGTTGGTCAACGCCGAGAAAGAGGCGGGATACTATGATGTGCACTTTGATGCGACCGGGCTGGCTTCAGGAATTTATCTGTATCGGTTGCAGGCGGGGAGTTTCGTGCAAACGAAAAAGTTGGTGCTGATGAAGTAAGAGATGGAGCAGGGGAGAACAAGAAAGGTCCTCATGTAGTCTGAGGACCTTCCTATTTTCAACTGGGGCAAGCGGCAATTACGACAGCTTTACGTGGACACTGCGATTGGTCGTACGAGGCAAACCGCTTGCTTGTCCAGAATCATGCGTCCACTGTGTACAGACGGGCGATAAGGATCCAGGCAATACCTGAAAGATGCAGATCAGCGATTTGTGGGGAGCGCACTCCAAGATCCCTAGTGTAGGAAACCGGCAGCCGGAACTGCCGATTCCCTGCTGAAATCGTCGGGGTGACTGGATTCGAACCAGCGGCCTCCTGCGCCCAAGGCAGGCGCTCTAACCGGGCTGAGCTACACCCCGAAACACGACCAATGTACAAAAGAACAACCGCCAAAACAATCCGACTGCAGACTGCGCGGCGCACATGGTCGAACGCTCAGCCCTCCCCCGCCGCACCGTCAGCGCACCAGAAGAATGATCACCGCCCCGAGAAGCGCGAGATTCTTCGTGAAGTTGATCTGCTCACCCATCTTCGCCATCGGGTCCTGAACCTTCCAGAACGTGTGCATCGTGAAGGTCACCGGTACAAGAAACGCCACGAGCGCCAATAGACCGACGGTCGTTTCGATGTTCGTGATCAGGCTGAGACCTCCTACCAGAAGCAACAAGCCCGAGAATCCCACCGCCGCCTTCGCCGCCGGAATGCCCTTGGCCTGCGCGTAACCGGCCATGCCGTTCAGATTGGCGAAGTGGTTGTATCCATTGAACAGAAAGTAGCCGCCGAAGAGAATGCGGCCAAGCCACAACAGGATCGTTTCCATCGCTCTCCTTTCGCATTGAATGGGACAGTCCGTGCGCTTCTGCGCATACTTTGAGAACAGTACGAAATTAGTTCAAGTTCCAACTATTCAGCTCCGCACGGTTCTGAGCGGCCCGACGCGGCACGATTGACCGGCCTGCGTTGTATCTTCCGCCCAATCTGCGTAGATTCAGACCGGTTCATCTCTCATCGTCCCCCAACGATAAACGCGGATTGTGAATGACTTTCTCCTGGAAGAAGATTCCCCTGCACCAGAAAATCCTCGCGGGTCTGGTCTTCGGCGCCCTCTTCGGCGCTCTGTTCAATGTGAGCAAGTTCGAACTGTCCGTCACGTATGGACCCCCACGGACCGAACAATCCGTGACCGTCCGGCACTGGGACCGGATCGACATCCTCTCCGCCGATTCGACGATCCTGGCCTCCTTCGGCCCCGATGACCAACTCAAGATCCTCCAATACATCCGACGGCTCCCGGTTGCGGAGCGGTCGATCCGCACGCTCCAGGCAACGATCAAGGGGGTGGTGTCACGCTACCCCGGCATCCGTTCGGTGGAGAAAGTACAAAGTCTCGCCGTGATGATCAAGCCGATCGGGACGGTCTTTGTCCGCCTCCTGATGTTCGTCGCGATTCCCATGGTGCTGGCGTCGCTTATTGTCGGTGCGGCAAGCCTCGGCGACATCCGCCGTGTGGGGAAACTCGGCGGAAAGACCCTCCTTTGGTATCTGGCGACCATCGTCATTGCCATCACGATCGGACTTACCCTGGTCAACGTGATCCAGCCGGGCGTGCGCATCTCCCCCGAATCCCGCGAAAAGCTGATGACGGAATTTCAGGCGGACATGCTCGTACCGACGGAAGGGGTCAGCCTGGTCGATACCTTCGTGCGCATCGTGCCGCCGAATCCGTTCGCCGCCATGACGGGGGGAGAGATGCTCCAGATCATCTTCTTCGCGCTCATGATCGGTGTCAGCCTGACGCTCATCGATCCCCCCAAAGCAAAACCGGTGGTTGACTTCTTTGACGGCTTCAGCGAACTGATGATCCGAATGGTGGGCATGATCATGACGCTCGCCCCGTACGGCGTCTTTGCGCTCATCGCCGCTACCGTGGGGGAGTTCGGCTTCGACATTCTCGGCACGCTCTTCTGGTATGCCCTGACCGTGGTGGTGGGACTGGCGTTGCACACGTTTGGCGTGCTGCCGGCCGCGGTACGGTTGCTCACCGGCATCCCGGCAAAGTTCTTTCTCCGCGGCATGCGCGATCCGATGCTCGTGGCCTTTACGACGAGCTCCAGCGCCGCGACGTTGCCGGTCAACATGAAAGCATGCGAAGACAATCTCGGCGTGCCCAAGAATATCACCAGCTTCGTGCTGCCGCTCGGCGCCACCGTCAACATGGACGGCACGTCGATGTATCAGGCCATCGCCACCGTGTTCATCGCACAGGTGTATGGCGTGGACCTGAACCTGGGTCAACAGATCACGGTCCTGATCATGGCGGTCCTCGCGTCCATCGGAACGGCCCCCGTGCCGGGCGTGGGGATCATCATGCTGATGATCGTGCTGAAGTCGGTGCACGTTCCGGAGGAGGGAATCGCACTGATCCTGGGGATTGATCGGTTCCTCGACATGTGCCGGACCGTACCGAATATTCTCGGCGACGCGGCGGTCGCGACGGTTATGGCAAAGTCGGAAGGAACGCTGGAGCGGCGGTGGTGATGAGAGGTTAGCGGCGGGCGAGCCAGCTTTCGGGATTCTGCTTCTCGCGCTCTTTCCAGATCTCAAAGTGCAGCATCGGGCGCTCGACGGTGTCGCCGCTGCGCGCGATCACCATTCCTTCCTTCACTTTCTCCGATTCGCTGACGAGGATCTCGGCGAGATGCGCGTACACGGTCCGGTAGCCGCTGTAGTTGTTGATGATCAGCACGTTGCCGAATCCCGGGATGAATGAGACGATCGAGACCTCGCCGTCCGCCACGGCGAAGACGTTCGATCCGCGCGGGGTGGCGATGTCAATGCCGGTGTTCTGCGTGACCGTCTTCAGCACCGGGTGCACCTGCTTGCCGAAATGCGACTGGATGGTTCCCCGGGCAACCGGCCAGCGGAGCTTGCCCCGACGCTCGCCAAATGTCCCGACGGGCTCCGTGTCGACCGTCGGCAGTTCGGGCGGCGATTTCTTCAACCGCTCGCGTTCACGCGCGGCCGCCAGTTCCCGTGCCCGGCGTTCCGCCGCTTCCTTCTCCTTCCGGATCCGCTCCTTCTCGATCAGTTCCGCGATCAAGTTCTCGATCTGATGCGCCGCGCCGGTCTTTCGAGTCAGCTGCCGGCGATAAGTCTTCTTGTCGCTGCGGATACGGGTGAGAACGCCCTGCCGCTCGCTCCGCTTTCGCTTCAACATCGTCTCTTCCCGCGTCTTGTCCGCCAGCAGCCGTCGTTCGCTGGTGAGCTTCTCGCGCAGGTCACGGTCCTTCTGCTCGAGCGAATCCTTGTTGGCCAGGATGTCGAGCAGATCGCGGGCCCGCTGCTCGGAGAATCGCCTCAGGTACTGGATGCGGATGGAAAGCTGATTGATGGATTGGGAGGAAAAGAGCAGCTCCAGATCATACACGCGCCCGTGCTTGTACACGGAGCGCACGTAATTGGCGTAGTGGGATTGGAGGAACTGCTGGCGCTGCTCGAGGTCTTTGATCCCCGCACGGGCGGTGTCGATGTCCTGGGTGATCTGCTGCTCTTCGTCGCGCAGACGGCGGATGAGCGTGCGGATGAGGGACGATTGCTGCTCGAGATCGTCGAGCCGATCGAGCGTGGAGCGCTCGCGCTTTTCACTGTCCTTCAGCTTCTTCTCGAATGCCTGGATCTCACTGCGAAGCCGCTGCAGTTCCTTCTCCCGCTTGCGGATCTCCCGCGTCGACTGCTGCGCGACCGCAGTCACGGCGAGTGCGCCAAGCAGCAGGCAGACGAGCATGCTCCGGAAAGACATGGCTACCAGTGCACCCGTTGTGCGTTCGAGGGAACCCGGAACGAGAATTGCAACGACGGCGGATTGACCGTCATGTCACTGTACCGCAGCGCGATGGATTGCCGCTCTTTCGGCCGGAGCAGACGCAGGCTGCGGGGAAGCACCGTGCGGTCCGTCGTCTCGAAGTCAGAGAATGTCTGCTCGAGGATCAGCTTGTGCTCCGTGTTCAGCACCTGGATCTTTGTGATCGCATCCAGCGCCGGGTCGAGCCAGTAGAGACGTCGTCCGGAGGCGTCGTCGTACGTCAACAGCACACGGTCGTCCTGAGTCTCGACGTTGTCGGGTGCGCGATCGTCATCCGCCACGAACACGCCGCCGGCGAACAGGTCGAGAAGATCGTCGAACGAGAGGGAGAAGTGCAGAATGCGCCGGAGATTCTCGGGGCTGGAGGCGCCTTCGATGAGCTTATTCTCAAAGCTGTTGTAGAACCGGAATCCGTCCCGCGTCAGGAGCGCGGAGCCGACGCGGATACCGAACGGTCCTTCCAGCATCAGCAGCAGCGAATCCGGCTTCCGGAGCGACAGGTGGAAGGACCCCGACTGCGCCACTTCGGGCGTCTCGACTGAGATGCGACCTTCGCCCTGCATCGACAGGATGCGCGCGTGATTCGCCCGGACGGCTTCCTGCATGCCGCGCACGTTGACGGATCCGGTGCCGACCTTCACCGACGATGACGTACCGCAGCCGGCCGCCAGCAGCGCCACACACAGCATCATCCCCCGCGCAGCATGCATCCGGTTCACAGCGTCCCCCGTTCCGCTTTGCCGCGCGCGGCGTCATTCTTCGGATCGAGGCTGGATGCCTGCTTCCAGTATTCCATCGCTTTCTCTTTGTCGCCCAGCTTGTAATAGACGTCGCCGAGGTGCTCGTGAACGACGGAACTTGCCTGATCGTGCGACACGGCTTTGGCGATGTACTCTTTCGCTTTCTCGTATTGTCCGAGCTGGTAGTAGATCCAGCCCAGCGTGTCGAGGTAGGAGGAATTGTCCGGTTCCGCGGCCACGGCCTTTTGCGCCATCGCGAGGGCACGCTCCAGCTGCAGACCGCGTTCCGCCATGCTGTACGCGTAGTTGTTCAGGATCAGCGCCGAAGTCGAATCGATCTTCAGCGCCTCCTCGTAGATGCGGTAGGCGTCGTCGTACCGCTTCGCGGTCTCATATTCCAGCGCCAGGCTGCTGAGCGTGTTCAGATCGCCCGGATTCATCCGGTAGGACTTCTCCAGCATGTTGATGGCGTCGGCGGAACGGCCCATGCGGGAGTACGCCAGCCCGAGCAGGAGGGAGACGCGGGCGTCACGGGGGACCGCCTTCTGCGCGCGTTCCATCACGTCGACGACCTTGTCATACTGCCCATGATCGAAGTAGTTCGTGCCGAGGAACCACCAGGCGTCCGCGTTCCAGGCCGCCAACGCCGTCACACGCTCGAAATTCTCTGAAGCGAGCGAATCGTTCTTCTGGCTCGCCGCGATGGCACCAAGGTACCAGTACGCCCGCCAGTCGTTCGGCAGCGCCGTGCGCACTTCCTCAAAGAGCTGACGCGCCCGCGGCAGCAGTGTCGAATCCCGGTCCGACTGTCCGAACAGACCGATGCCGATGCGCAGCTTCACTTCAGGATTATCCACGCCCTGGGCCAGGATGCGCTCGTAGAGTGCCACGGCCTTGTCGAATTTCTTTTCCTGGAGATATACATCGGCGAGAGCGGCCGCGGTCTCGGAATCCTTCTGATCCTGTTCCACGAGCGACTCGAGGATCCGGACCGCGTCATCGATCCTGCCCGCCTTCGCGTACGTTTCCGCAAGCTGCCGTTGCAGCGCGCGGTTGCTCGGATCGAGCGCCAGCATGCGCTCGAGCATGCCGGCCTCCTCCGCAAAGCGGCCGAGCGAGCTGTAGATCGTCGCGCACTGCAGCAGGATGTCCCAGTCGTCTCCCTGACGATCGAGCAGCCGGTTGTAGATCTCCAGCGCCCGTAGCGGCCGTTGGGCCTGCTGGAGACGGGCGAGATTGTACCATGCCAGCGTGGCGTTGGAATCGAGCCGAACCACTTCCTCGAATTCCCGGATCGCTTTCTCCGGCTGCATCGCATTGACGTACACCGACGCGAGATCCTGGTGATACCGCACGTTTGCGGGTTCCAGGCGCACCGCTTCGTGTCCGGCCTCGGCGGCTCGGGCGTGCTTGCCGAGCGATGAGTACGCTTTCGCGAGGGCGTCGTAGATCGCCGCGTTGGGCTCGAGGCGCAGGGCTTCCTGATAATCCAGAATGGCATCTGCGGTGTTGCCCTGCACTTCCTGCACGGCGCCCTCGATGAAATTCTGGAGCGCGGCTTGGTGCCGCCGGTCGGTATCGGCGTTGGTCGCGGTCGGCGGAGCCGATGCCGGTGAAGGGGAGGATGATGCGCAGCCGGTCCAGACGGCGCTGCCGGCGATCAAGAGAAGACTCGGAAGAATCAATCGATGTCTCATACAAACGCTAATATAGAGAAAGGCGCCCTGAGTTACAACCGAAGCGTCCCTGCTTGCGTTCCGCCGGGATTCATCATAAGTTTTGACGACATGAGTGCGGACATTCCAACCATCGATCTTGCGATCGCCTGGACGTGGGAGCACGACGCGGAGTTCGTCCGGCTGCTGGAAACGACGGCGGCCGGCGCCGGTCTGCGCACGATGTCGATCCGGCGCGCGGAGATTGCGCACGTCACAGAGGATGTTCGCGCGTCGCGCCTCCGCATTCGCGCCTTTCTCGATCGCGCATCGGATGAGGAGGAATCATTCCTTCCCCTTGCGCTCCTTCTGAACGGCACGGCTCCCGGTGAAGGCACGCCGGCCCCGGTGGTGATCAATCGTCACGAGCTGCTGCAGCGCGCCGCCGACAAAGCGACGATGCATCTGGAGTTTCTGAACGCGGGGATCCGCGTGCCGTACACGATCATCATCTCTCCGTTCAGCGAGGAGCGGGAGGTGGATCTGACGCTCTCGGAGCTTGAGAAACTCGGCCGGCCGTTCATCATCAAGCCGGCGAACACCACGGGGGGCGGTGTGGGCGTCGTGCTGGGCGCCGAGACGCTCCGCCACGTGCTCGAAGCGCGTCAGTCGCACAAGAATGATAAGTATCTGCTTCAGGAAACGGTGCATCCGGTCCAATGGAACGGCCGCCGCGCCTGGTTCCGGTGCTTCTTTGTCTGTGGGGAGATTCTTTTGTGCTGGTGGGATGACCGGACACATCGGTATGCCGACGTGACAGCCGAGGAGCGGCAGACGTACGGGCTGCAGGTTCTGGAGGATATGACGCGGACAATCCGGACGGTGTGCGGGCTGGATTTCTTCTCGACCGAGGTCGCCTTCGCAGCTGGCGGGGAGGCTGTTTCCGTGGATTACGTGAACGAACTCTGCGATATGCGGCTGCAATCGTCCGCCATCGACGGCGTTCCGGACGGGGTTGTCGAGCGGGTGTGTCGTGCCATCGTGGGGCATGTCAGGCGCGGGTAGAGGCCGGCGGAGCGCTGAAACCGTGGTCCATCATCGCAGTAGAACTTGACTTTCAACCATGGGTTTAATACCTTAGCACAAGTTGTAGAAAACCTGTCATCCACCTGCACGATTGGAGGCACTATGAGTCTCAAGAGCACTGAGGGATTGCACGTCGTTCAGCGGTCGTTCATCGCCGTCGCCGTCATCGGTGCCATGCTCCTGGTCGGGTGTGGGAGTTCCGAAGAGACAACTCAGCAGGAACAGCCGGGTGAGCCACTCGGAGCAGCGCAGGAAAAGCCGAAGCAGGACAAGCCCATGGATCAGGCGCTGACGAGTTTCATCGGCGAAAAGCCGGCGGCCCAGCCCGCTGCGTCGACCAGGAAGGATTCAGTGGTTGCCCCGCCAGCCCCGGACCTTGATAAGCAGATCGATGAGCTTCGCACAGAAAACACGAGTCTCAAGCAGAAGATCGTGAAGCTTGAGCAGGACAATCGGACGCTCAATGCACGGATCGCAGAGAATGATGCAGCGCTTGCGGCGGAGAAAGAACGTGCGGACAAGGCGGAAGAGGCCCTGAAAGCCGCTCCTCCGGCGGCAGCGGCTCCTGTTGCCGCGGCGGCCGCAGCGCCCGCCATGAGTGCCGAAAAGTCCAGCGCCTCGATGTCGTCGTACGAAGATGCGTTGAAAGCCTTCAACAGCCGCCGGTACGATGAAGCCCTGAAGATGCTGCAGGCGATGCTGACGACGGGCGTGCCGGAAGACCTCGCGGACAATTGCACCTACTGGATGGGCGAATCCTACTACGCGAAGAAAAAGTACAAGGACGCCGCCGCCCATTTCGAGGATGTGATGAAGTTCAAGAATTCCGAGAAGAAGGGAGACGCGGAATTCATGCTTGCACAATCCTATGAGCGTCTCGGAAACAAGGTGAAGGCAAAAGAGGCGTACGAGAAGGTCGTGAAAGACTTTCCGTTGAACAAGCATGTGAAGCGTGCCAAAGAACGCTGGGCGAAGCTGTAAGCATTCCGGACGTATCGCAAGCCCCCGTCGGCAGTGACCGGCGGGGGCTTTTTTCTGTCCCCACTGCTGACAGCACCGGGCAAATCGCTTGACAATACCTCAAAGATTTTCAATATTCACCTGTCCGATTCACCACGCGGAACCCACGCTGTAAACATCGTTCCTTTCACGTTCGCCAACGTAGTGCACGAACTTGCACGTCATTTGGATGGAGATGACTCTATGAACAAACCGCTCCTTCTCCTCTTCTTGATCGTGGCCATCGCCGCTTCCCTGATCGCAGGTACCACGGGAAAAGTCGCCGGCACGATTACGGATGCAAAGACCGGGGAGCCGCTCGTCGGTGTCAATATTCTGATCGAAGGTACCGCGATGGGCGCTTCGACCGGACCCGACGGTTATTATGTGATTCTGAACGTTCCTGCCGGGACGTACCGCTTGCGCGCATCTTACGTCGGATATGCCTCGATGGTGAAGACCGAAGTGGTCGTGAATATCGATCAGACCACGACGATCGACTTCGCAATGACCGAGGAAGCGGTCAGCACCCAGGAAGTGGTCGTCGTCGCCCAGCGCCCCATCGTGCAGCGCGATGTGGCCGGCAGCCGTGCGAACATCAGCTCGCAGGAAATCCAGAGCCTGCCGATTTCGCAGGTCTCGACGGTCATCGGCCTTCAGGCTGGTATGCAGGGACTGTCGGCCCGCGGCGGCTCCGTCGACCAGACGGCGTTTGTCCTCAACGGACTCACCCTGCGTGACGCACGCGACAACACCCCGTACACCGCGATCTCACTGCTCGCCGTCGATGAGGTGCAGGTGCAGACGGGCGGTTTCAGCGCAGAGTACGGCAATGCACGGTCCGCCGTCATCAACGTGATCACGAAAGAAGGGAGTACGACCAAATACAACGTTGGCGTCAATGTTCGATATCATCCCGCGTCGAAGAAGTACTTCGGCATGGAGCCGAACAACTATAATTCGTACTGGATCCGACCGTACCTCGATCCTGCGGTCTGCTGGAACGGCACAACCAGCAACAGCGCAATCGGGTATGTGAGTCCGTGGGATAAATGGACCGCGGCCCAGTACGCGACCTTCAATGGAGGCTGGAACGAGGTGTCCCGCCGCACCCTGGCGGACAGCGATCCGACGAATGATATTTCCCCCGAAGGCGCCCGCGAAGTGTTCCTGTGGCAACACCGCAAGGACTTCGACATCACGAAGCCGGATTATGATGTGGACTTTGCGATCGGCGGACCGGTTCCCGGCGGCAGCTCGCTGGGAAATCTCCGGTTCTACGCATTTTATCGTGCGACGAACACCGAATTTGCCGTGCCCCTGTCCCGTGATGCGATGACCGACTACAGCGCGTCGGTCAAGCTGACCTCCGACATCGGCAAGGGAATGAAGCTGATGGTCGAGGGACTCTTCGGCCGCAACGAAGCCGTGGATGCGAACCAGACCGGCGTGTATGGCAGCTTCGGCTCGGCCGGGTCCATCTTCGGCTCCATGACGCAGGTGAGCTACATCGACACCCGGCTGTTTGCGACCGACTATTGGGCGCCGAACAGCGTCGATCGGATGAATATCGGTCTGAAGTTCACCCATGTCCTCAGCAATGAAACCTACTACGAAGTAAGCCTCCAGCGGTTTTCCTCCTCCTACAGCACAAACCCCGGCCGTCTCCGTGATACGTCGCGGATTTACATGTTCGGGAACGGGTACTACCTGGACGAGGGTCCATTCGGATTCTTCCCGACGCCGCCGAACTATTCGTCGCAGGGCATCGATGGAAGCCTGCGCATGGGTGTGGGCTTCAGCAACGCCCGTGACACCAGCAAGCTGGCGACCTATACCGCGAAGTTCGACATGTCGAGCCAGCTGGACCGCTACAATCAGGTGAAGGGCGGTTTTGAATTTGCCTACACGGAAAACGAAGTCAACTACGGGTCGGTGGACGCGGTGCTCCCGGTCGGGCGCTCCACCTCCAAATGGACGACACATCCCGTCCGGTTTGAAGCGTACATCAAGGACAAGCTGGAATTCCAGGGTCTGGTCGTGGACGCGGGCGTGCGGTTCGCGCTTTCCCATGCGGGCGGCGACTGGTACCAGTATGATCCGTATACCAAGGCACTCGTTGGCCAGAACTCGTACGGCATCGACACCACCCTGGGCCGGGCGCCGACGAAGGTCGTCACGGCACTTATGCCTCGCTTGAACGTGGCATTCCCGATCACGGAGGATGCGAAGCTGTTCTTCAACTATGGGCACTTCCGGCAGCTTCCGCTTCCGGAGAACCTCTTCCTCGTGCGGCACGAGACGTTCACGGGTGACATCGTCCGGCTGGCGAACCCGAATCTGCCGTTGCCGAAGACCGTGGCCTACGAATTGGGATACGAACACAATCTGTTTGACATGTTCCTGCTTCGCATCTCGGGCTATTACAAGGACATCAGCGATCAGTCACAGTTGGTCGAGTACGTTGCGCGCGACAGCAAACCGGACTACACCGTTACGACCAACGCGTCGTACGCGGATATCCGCGGCTTCGAGGTCACGCTCACGAAGAACCGGGGTGACTGGGTGCGCGGCTTTGTGAACTATACATACCAGGTTTCCACGAGCGGAAGCTTCCTGTATCCTGCCGTCTATCAGAATCCGGTGCTGCAGATCGAACAGGAGAATACGAACCCCGTGCAGTACCGTCCGGTGCCGACGCCGTATGCGCGTCTGAACATGGACATCTTCACGCCGCTCGAGTGGGGCCCCATGGTCGCCGGCATGCATCCGCTGAGCGACTGGCGGCTCAACATTCTGGGCAGCTGGGCGGCGGGCAGTTATATCACGTGGGTCGGTGGTGCGAATATCCCCGGCATCGCCAACAATCTGCAGTGGCGCGATTCCTACGGACTCGACCTGCGCGTCAGCAAATCGCTGAAACTTGGCAGGCTTGATCTCACCGCGTACGTCGACATCAACAATGCGCTCAACATCAAGCAGATGACCTCGTACGGATTTGTGAACAACGCCGACTATGTGGCCTACATGAAGTCACTGCATCTGCCGGGCGAGTTTACCAGCTACTACAAGGAT
This sequence comes from Bacteroidota bacterium, assembly GCA_021813905.1. Classification (GTDB taxonomy): domain Bacteria; phylum Bacteroidota; class Ignavibacteria; order UBA10030; family UBA10030; genus JAKAJH01. The sequence continues at coordinate 39,565 of JAKAJH010000026.1, forward strand.
AATATCGAAGGAAACGATCGCCCGGGTGATTACCGTGCCGCCGGGGTCGCCTTCCAGCCGATGGTCCGCCTGCTCAGCTCCACAGAGCTGCCGGCAAATGTGGCCGATCCGACGAATACGCGTCCGTTCTACTATCTCGCCGATCAGAACGTCTACGTGCAGTATGATGCGGCGAGCAGTACGTGGAAGGCGGTGGATAGCGCGACGCTCAACAAGGTGCTGAACAACAAAGCATACATCGATATGCCGAACCAGGATTGGGCGAACTTCCTGAATCCCCGGATGGTCTACTTCGGACTGAAACTCTCACTCGACCTCAATTGATCGGATCGTTTCTGACCGATTTTCACTGGAAGGTATGATGACCATGATTCCTCAAGATAATACGGTGCGACGTTGGAGCGTACGGCTGGTGATGGCGGCAATGGTGGGGATGGCCGCGACGATGATCGCCGCAGCCCAGGGCCAGACGAAATGGCTGGCCGTCGGCTCTCTGCAGAACTGGTACTCAGAGAAGGGTTGGGAGGTCGAAGAAGGCTTCGTCCGTGAACAGCAGTACGGACTCCGCTGGCCGTCCCAGTACAATTACCAGGACATGCAGGCCGCCAAGGGCATGTGGATCGGCGTGACGAACTATACGGATGCGGCGAACAATCTGTGGCCCTACAAGGTCGTACATGTCGGGCCGCGCGTCGCCGGCGACGGTGAGTTCTTCCCCGTGTCCTTCAAGCTTCACAGCCGCTTCGCTCCGCCGGCGGTCTACGTCGACGGACTGCCGACGCTTGCAGAGTCGTACAGTGAGCCCGATGTGATCGATCCGAGCCTCGTCTCCGATCGGATGCTCGAAACGATCGCCAACACGGACATCGGGGTCCGGGAAGATCGCAAGATCTACCAGTTCAGCCAGGCCTATCACGATAACTACCACGTCTTCGATATCACCTACACGAACACGAATGTCTCGCAAACCCTGACGGGACTGTATGTCTTCTTCCAGTGGCGCTATTCCGTCTGTGCGGAGGTCCGCTACTGCGTGAACAACTCATCCGGATGGGGTATTAACACCATGAACGATGCCCGGGGTCCCTGGTATCCAACCTCGACCCCGACGGATCTGCGGGCGCAATTCTCGTGGCATGGATTCCATGATTCCGCGAATAAGCCGGCTCCGGGAACATACCCCGGCGCCGCCGGCTATGACAATATCGGCGGCCCGATCTGGAATCCGTCGGCATCATCCGGATATGTCCAACCCTCCGACTCGACGTGGCGCCTTGGCGCGGCTCAGTTCGTCGGCAACGTCACCCTGCATGCCGACAAATCGCCCACCGACACGTCCGATGACATGACCCAGCCTTCCACGACGAATTATGTCGGGTCCGACGATGATATGTACACCCGCAACAACAGTGAGTACAACCTCGGTCAGATGACCCAGGAATATGCGAAGATGGCAGAAGGCCATGCCACCCGCCATGCGTGGCTGGTCCAGCCGGATGGGAAGTTCGATCAGCAGACGTCGATGGCGAACATCGGCATCGGTTCTCCGGGCGGATGGTCCTCCGCGAACGGATACGGACCGTACACGCTGGCACCAGGACAGAGCGTTCGCATCGTTTTTGCGGAAGGGGCCAATGGTCTCACGCGGGACGAGTGCATTCGGATCGGCAAGCAGTTCCGTGACGGTGTGATCTCCGACGTTCAGAAGAATGATTCCGTGTTCGTCGGCCGCGACCGACTCTTCAACACGTTCCGGCGCGCGCTGGCGAACTACAATTCCGGCTATCAGATCCCCCAACCACTTCAACCGCCGCCGGTTTTCAACGTGAATGGCGGCGGCGACAAGATCAGCCTGTCATGGTCGGCCAGCCCCGATGCCGGTTCGCCGGACTTTGTGGGCTACCGACTGTATCGTGCGCGTGGCCGCGCCGACAGCACGTACACAGTGCTGGCGCAGACCACGTCGACCTCGTATGACGATGTGTCGGCCATCCGCGGCGTCGATTACTACTACTACGTGGTGACTGTGAGCAATCCGTCCCAGAATGTGGGCGGAGGCTTGACGCCGGTGGGCGAGCTGGAAAGCAGCCGCTTCTACACCCAGACGTTCACGGCGACGAATCTGAAGCGTCCGGCGCCGCCGGCGGATTCGATTGATTTGAAACTGCGTATCGTCCCGAATCCGTTCGCGATTCAGGCGGCGGATAAGGGGGTCAACTATCGCGGGAACCGGGGCAATCCGGACGCGATCGGCTTCATCGGCATCCCGGGCAACTGCACGATCCGGATTTACACCGAGCTCGGTGAATTGATCAAACAGATCGAGCACTCGAACGGCACGGGCGATGAGTACTGGAACTCCATCACGTCTTCGGACCAGGTGGTGGTGAGCGGCATCTATATCGTGGTCGTTGACGATAATTCGAACGGCAAGCGGTACATTCGCAAGCTGGTGGTGGTCCGCTAACAAGTGCCCACTTCCTATTCGACGGACATGCTCATGAAAACGAATCGACACTTTCCCACCGCCTGCCTTGCGTTGCTCGTCCTGGCGGCGGGCATTCTGACACCGGCGGACGCGCAGCAGGACTTCCAGAAGCGCGCGCAGACCGGAATGAAATTTCTCGTGACCGGCCTGCCGGCACGCCAGACGGCCGTCGGTGAGGCCTTTACCGCCGTGGACGGCGGAGCGGCCTCCATGTTCTACAATCCGGCCGGAATGGCGCGTCTCGGATCCACCGTTGATCTGACCTTCGGGCGGATGCAGTGGATCGCGGACATCAACCACATCTATGGCGCGATCGCCTTCAGCCCGTGGAGCGGCGACTATGGCGTGATCGGCGTGACTTTCCATTACGTCGATTACGGCGAGATTCAGTCGACCATCCGTTATGATAACACGGACGGCTACCTGGATGTCGGCACCATCCATCCGTACGCGTACGACGCCGGTCTGACCTATGCCCGCGCCTTGTCCGACAAATTCTCGGTCGGCGGCACGGTGAAGCTCGTGAAACAGGACCTGGGAACGAGCATCCTGGATGTACAGCGCGACAGCACGGGAACCGTGATCAGCGGAACTCCCACGTCACAGATCAAGAATGCCCTTGATGTGGTGGCGTACGACTTCGGCATCCTCTATCGCACCGGTATCAAGAGCCTGACGTTCGGGATGAGTATCCGGAATTTCTCGCGGGAAGTGACCTATCAGCGGGAAAGCTTCCAGCTTCCGCTGCTGTTCAAGATGGGTCTCTCGATGAATGTCCTGGATGTCTGGGACATCAATCCGGACATGCAGTCACTGCTGGTGGCCGTGGATGCGGATCACCCGCGGGACTACCCGGAACAGCTGCGCGTCGGTGCGGAATATGTGTTCGCAAAAACGCTGTCGCTCCGCGTCGGGTATGTTTCGCCGTCCGATGAACACAATATTGCGTACGGCGTCGGTCTGATGCAAACGGTCCTGGGGGCGCACTTCGCCCTGGATTACTCGTATACGCCGTTCGGAGTGTTCAACAATGTCCAGCGACTGTCGTTCCAATTCAGCTACTGAGTACTGAACGGAACGACGGCGGATGCCCATTTCATTCACCATGATTCATTAATCGAGAGAATTTCCTATGCGACGGACTTACCAATTTGCATGCATTGTGACCGTCGGAGTGTTGCTGGCGAGCTTCTGGGCGGGATGTGCGGAGGACAAGACCGGCAGTCTCTACGATCCCAACTACAAATCCCAGCCGGCACCGACGATCACCGCCGTCAGTCCGGCGGACTACGCCCTGGCCGGCGTCACCAACGTCACGATCACGGGCACCGGGTTCTCCACGACAGCGGCGGAGAACGTGGTGTGGTTTGACGGACTGAAGGGAACACTGCAGTCCGCAACCGCGACCCAACTGGTGGTCACGGCGCCTATCCTCGTGAGAGACAGCGTCAAGTTGCGCGTGGCGCTCTTCGGGGCGGCGGACTTCAGCAATACGTGGTACTATCGCCTGGAACCCGCGGTCGAGAGCATGTCCGCCCTGGATGGAAAGTCGGAATATGCAACGTCGGTGGCGACGGACTCCTCCGGGAATCTGTATGCATCGCTGATGACGTATACGGCCACGACGAGAGCGGCGCTCGGCGTGTTCAAGATCACCATGGGCGGCACGCGGACCAGCTACTCGCCGATCCTCAGCTCGGCCGTTGGCTCATGGACCTCGATGAAGATGGGCACCGGCGGTGCGATCTTTGCGACGGCGGCGAACCGGAATATCATCTTCCGCATCCCTCCGGGTGGCGGGGCGCCGGGCGTGTTTCTGAGCGGCGGCGGACTCCTGAACCTGAACGAACTCGACTTTGATGCCGCCGGCAACATCTGGGCGGCGGGCGCCGGGAATAAAGTCTTCCGCGTGCGCACAAGCGACAAGAACGTCAAGTCCTTTGTATTCACGGGGACGGTCCATGCGCTCCGCGTGTACAACAACTACGTCTACGTGACGGCACTGCGTGATACGCTGGAAAAGGTCTGGCGCCTGCCGATCGTCAGCTCCGACAGCCTCGGCGTCGACGAAGAGTATTTCGATCTCTCCGCGATCTACGGCGTGGGGAAGGTGACGGCTAATGCGATCACATTCGCGTCCGACGGATCGATGTTCGTCGGAACGACGACGGCGGATGGTGTGATCCTGGTCAAACCGGACAAGTCGTGGGAGCCGTTCTATCCCGGTCAGTTTGTGCCGACGATACTTTCGTTTGCGTGGGCATCCGGGCCGTTCCTGTACGCTGCACAGTCTGCCGCGCCGACCGGAGTGCAGGCACTCTATCGGATCAATACGCAGATGGCAGGAGCCCCGTATTACGGACAAGGTCTCTAATATTTGACGATTCACTTGACAGAGACCGGAAGGAGATGTAAGTTTGGGGGAAAGTTGTCCCGTCGTTGGCTGCGACGATAGTCACGGGTGCGGCACGTTGTGTGATGCTTCTGCACCGATTATTCATTCACAATACCGAGGAGGTCGTATGAGAAGAATCATTACCATGCTCGCCGTCCTGATGGCCGTTGCGTCGGTCGTCAGCCTGGCGCAGGTGACCGGCACTGTCAACTGGCAGTGGCAGTTTGTGAAGTTTTTCCCCGACACGACCACGCTGGTGGACAAGTCCCTGGGTGGCCATGGTGTCGCAGTGGATCCCGATGGGAAAGTGTGGGTGCAGATGTACGGGACAACGGACAGTATTGCCGTCGGCGGCGGCAAGTATGCCAGATGTCGCGTGATCTATTGCTTCAATCCGAACGGAACGCAGGCATCGTTCTCGCCGATCAAGACTGTCACGGTCGGGGCGGTGACCGATACGCTCTGGAACAGCAACCGCGGTATGGAAGCGGATCACGATGGAAACATCGTCTTCGCCTCGTATGATGCGCTGTACAAGCTGAACTACAAGACGGGTGCGGGCATGGCCAAGGGTCAGCCGTATCCCGGCAACACGCTGATCAAGCCGGCGTTCGATGCGGCGAATGATGTGTTCTGCGGATTCGTCATTCCGAAGGGCCCGATCTTCATCCTGAACCCGGCGGACCTCTCCCTGGTCGGCAACGCGGTTGACAGCGCCAGCGGCTACAGCCGCGTCGTGGAAGTCTCCGACGACGCCAACACGATTTACTGGACGGCCTATACGAATTCCGAAGGCGTGCAGGTGTACACGAGCGCCAACGGAACACTTGGACCGTACGCGTTGGGCGCGCCGATCGGCGGCCTGTATCCGGAAGGTGCCGGCTGGTGCCGCAAGACCGGTGCAAAGCTGCTCTATATCGGCTCCGGTGACGGCGTTACGTCGAACCCGACCATGAACCGCTCAAAGTGGGGATACTACGGTTACGATCCGGCCACACACGCCATTCGCGACAGCATCTTCTGGAATGGCGCCAACGCCACTCTGGATCCTCGCCCGCGCGGTATCGCGTTCAGCCCCGCCGGCGACACGGCGTATCTCTGCCAGTTCAATGCCGGTTCGATTTCTGCAATTCAGATGTTCAAGCGCGTTGCCCGCACCACCGCCGTCGAACCGGTTGACAACGGTGTCGTGAAGGGATATGCGCTGTCGCAGAACTATCCGAACCCGTTCAACCCGACCACGCAGATCCAGTTCTCGGTCGGCAAGGCGGGCTTCACCACGCTGCGTGTGTACGATGTGCTGGGCCGCGAAGTGGCGACACTCGTGAACCAGGAAATGAACGTCGGTGCGCACACGGTGACGTTTGACGCGTCGAGCCTCACCTCGGGCACGTATCTGTATGAACTCCGCTCGGGCGATGTGCGTCTCGTCAACAAGATGGTTCTGATGAAGTAAGAGTGCTCCTAGCCTCCGGGCGTGCACAACGCCTGCGCTGTGATCCTCGATTCTCGAAGGGCATCCGCTTCGGCGGATGCCCTTTGCTTTTCTCCCCCCTCCGGTTTCTTGAATGTCGCGGCGTGGGATGGTATATTGAAACGACCGGACCGCACGCGTCCCTCGAACCAATGTCCAAAGCGCTGACCAAATACGTCTGCCAGTCCTGCGGGTACGTCTCGCCGCGTTGGATCGGCAAGTGTCCGAACTGCAGTTCGTGGAATACATTCGTCGAAGAGGCGCCGCCGCCGGTCAAAGCCTCGCGGCGGACCGGAACCGCCTCCAAGCTCGAGCCGGTCCCGCTTGATGCTGTTGACGCGGAGGAGACCGCCCGCGTGCGGATCGGCATCTCCGAATTTGACCGGGTGCTGGGTGGAGGCCTGGTGCCGGGCTCGCTCGTGCTGCTCGGAGGCGATCCGGGCATCGGCAAATCCACGCTTATGATGCAGGCGGCCCTGCATCTGAAGGACCAGGTGATCCTCTATGTCACCGGTGAGGAATCGGTCCGCCAGATCAAGCTTCGCGCTGATCGCCTGCAGGGAGCGGAGACGCACCACGTCCAGCTGCTTGCCGAAACAAATCTCGACTTCATCCTCGATATCATCGATCGCGCCGAACCTGACCTGGTGGTCGTCGATTCGATTCAGACCATGTACCGACCCGGTCTCGAAAGCGCTCCGGGCAGTGTCAGCCAGGTGCGGGAGTCCGCGGCACTGCTCCTGCGCCTTGCAAAGACAAAGGGCATCCCAATTTTCATTG
>JAKAJH010000074.1 GCA_021813905.1 Bacteroidota bacterium
TCTACGCCGCCCCCCGTCAACGTGATCAGGCGGAACGGACGTCTTCGCTCCTGATCCTCTCCTGCTCCGGAGGCGCAGGACATCTCCGCGCCGCGGAAGCCCTGCATCGGACCGCGCTCGCCGGCGATCTGCCCATCCGCTCGGAGCATCACGATGTCCTCGATTTCACGTCACCGGCCTTCAAGCGTCTCTACGCGGGATCCTATCTCTCCATGGTCAATTCAGCGCCCGAGTTGTGGGGATATCTGTATCATCGCGCCGAACGCACCTCGTACCGCAAAGACCTCGCGATCAGCCTCTTCGATCGACTGATGTACCGACGATACGTTCGTGAGATCCGCACCCGGCGACCGGATGCGCTGGTGTGCACGCACTTCCTTCCGTTCATTTCGATCTCGCCGTTCCTGCGGGAAATGGGGATTCCGGTGTACGCGGTCACCACGGACTTCGACATTCACCAGCTCTGGGTGGATCCGGCCGTCACGCGCTACTCCGTGTTTCACGACGAAAGCAGATGGCAGCTGCGATCAAAGGGAATTCCGGAGGAGCGCATTGGCGTACACGGCATTCCGGTCATGCCGGAATTCCTGGCGCTTCCGTCCACGGCGGCGGCCCGATCGCGGCTGCGCATTCCCGCATCGGCGCTGACCGTGCTCGTGCTCTCCGGCGGCTTCGGCGTCGGCCGCATCGATTCGATCGTCAGCGAGATCCTGCGAACGCTCGGGTCGTTCCCGAACCGACAGGCCACGGTCCTCGCGGTGTGCGGCCGGAACGACAAGGCAACGGCACGCGTCGCGGCGCTTCCCGTCCCGCCGAACGTCATCCTGCGCCCCTTCGGATTCGTGGACAACATTCCGGAACTGATGGCCGCTTCCGACCTGTTGGTATCGAAGTCCGGCGGGCTGACGTCGTCCGAGGCGCTGGCGAGCGGACTGCCGATGCTGATCATCGATCCGATCCCCGGCCAGGAAAGCCGGAACGCCGACCTCCTCGTCGAGCACGGCGCCGCGTGGAAGGCCGTGAATCTGGCCAATCTTTCCTACAAATTGACGATGCTGGTGCGTGACCCGACATTGCTTCCCCGCGCCCGGGGCGCAGCCCGATCACTGGCGCGCCCGAACGCCGCGACGGAGATCCTCACCGACATCGTGCACCACCTGTCACAGCGCGGAGACAGCTTATGAAGATCGCGGTCAACGGGCTCACCCTCAATTATGCCGAGCGCGGCATCCCAAACGGACTTCCGGTCATCTTCATCCACGGATTCCCGTTCAGCCACGAGATGTGGGAACCGCAGATGAAGGCGCTGCCGAACACGATCCGGGCGATCTCCTACGACGTGCGCGGCCACGGCGCAAGCGATGTCGGCGATGGACAGTACACCATCGAATTCTTTGTGGACGATCTCATCGGTCTGATGGATCATCTCGTCATCGACCGGGCGGTTCTGTGCGGATTGTCGATGGGGGGCTACATCGCGCTGCGGGCTGTCGAGCGCCATCCCGACCGCGTGCGCGGGCTGATCCTGAGCGATACGCGCAGCGATGCAGACGGCAACGACGGCAAAATCCGGCGGTCGGACACGATCCGATCCGTCCGTTCGGCGGGGGTTGACGCATTCGCCGAAGATTTTCTGAAGAATGTCTTTGCCCCTGAATCGTTCGCCACTCATCCGGACGCGGTCGCCCTGATCCGGCGCATCATCCGAATGAACTCGCCTCTCGGTATTTGCGGCACGGTGCTCGCGCTCGCGGCACGCACCGATACGACCGCGGCCCTCGCGTCCATCGCCTGTCCGACCGTCCTGATCGGCGGCGAGAAGGATGTCCTGACCCCGCCGGCGGCCCTGCGACAAATGCACGAGCACATCAAAGGATCGACGCTCCATATCGTCCGCAACGCGGGACACATGACCAACCTGGAGCAGCCCGACGCGTTCAACGAGATCATCATTCCGTTCCTGAGGCGTCTCGCCTGATGGCGCTCTCCGATCTGCATGCTGAGGTCATTCGCTGCCGGGCGTGTCCCCGGCTTGTTCGCTGGCGACAGCGCGTGGCGCGCGACAAGGTGAAACGCTTCGCCGACGAATCGTATTGGGGACAACCGGTTCCGGGTTTCGGCGATCCCAACGCCACGCTCCTGCTGGTGGGATTGGCCCCCGCCGCGCACGGAGGAAACCGGACGGGACGGATGTTCACCGGCGACCGCAGCGGCGACTGGCTGTACCGGGCGCTGCATCGGACGGGCTACGCCAATCAGCCGACGTCCGTCTCCCGCAACGACGGACTGCGTCTCTCCGGCTGTTACGTCACGGCCACCGGCCGATGCGCGCCGCCGCAGAACCGGTTGCTTCCGGTCGAGATTCGCCGGTGCCGGCCGTTCCTTCTGCGTGAGATGGAATTGCTCAGGCGTGTACGCGTGATCGTGGGATTGGGGAAGATCGGGTTCGACTCCGCCGTATCCGCCTGTGAAGAGCTTGGATGGAGCACGCTGACCCGCCGGCCGAAGTTCGGACACGGCGTCGAAGTCCGGCTGAATGAACGCATCACGCTCATCGGTTCGTATCATCCGAGTCAACAGAACACATTCACCGGCCGGCTGACGGAACAGATGCTGGACGCCGTCTTTCGCCGGACACGCCAACTTCAGGGGACCGACTGATGCACGTCTTCCGCGCACACCGATGGCTGCTTCTGATCCTGCTCGCATTCGGACTTCTCGGGGCGCTTCGCGTCAACGATCTGTCGCTGTACACCGACAGCGTCCGCTACCTCATCTGGGGCACATCCATCGCCCAGGGGAAAGGATGGATCGACGACACGCAGCCCGAGCCGGAGCGCTACGTGGTGAACGCACCGTTCTATCCGGTGCTGCTGGCGCCGGTGCTCGTCGCGTTTCCGCTGTCTCTCGCCGCCGCAAAGCTCTGGACCGTGGCGTGGGCGATGCTCGGCTTGTGGCTCTTCTATCTCTGGCTCCGGCCGCGGCTGGGACAGACGGGCGCGCTCATCGGCGCCTTCCTGCTTGCCGTGAATCCGATGACCGTGGTGCTGTCGTCCGAAGCGCTGTCCGAAGGACCGTTCCTCGCGTTTCTCATGGGCATCTTCCTCCTGATGGAACGCGTTCCGGAGGATCGCTCGCCCATCGATCGCTGGTTCTGGATCCTCGCCGTGCTGATGCCGCTGGTGGTGCTGTTGCGTGAAGTGGCCGCGACCGTGGTGGCGGCCGCCGTCCTCGCCCTGCTGCTCCGGCGCCGGCCGAAAGAAGCGATCATCATCCTCGTTGCGTCCGCTGCCATCTACGGCCTGTGGCTGTACCGCAACCTGGTCCTGATCGGCACGCCGGCCACATCACAAAGCACGAACCTGCGGTTCATCTTCGAGCATGTCGTCACTCCGCCGGAAGCTCCGTTGGCGCAGGAGATGCTTTCACGCGCATGGCTGAACATCCGTGGATTCGCGGTCCAGCTCGCCGGCATGCTGCTTTATTCCGTGCCGACCACGCTCATCGTCGTTCCGGGAGCGTTGTTCAAGCTGACCGTGAATCTGGTCGGCTGGTCCAAGTATCTCGTATTCCTGACCGCCCTGCCGCTGCTCGCGTACGGCTTCTGGCACGATCTGGCGGAATCGCCCACCGCGCTGTTCCGCGCGCTTATTTCCATCTTCTATCTTCTCATCATCCTCACCTATCCCATACACGATTTCCGGTTCCTCTTTCCCGTCCTCCCCCTCATGGTGTTCTATCTCCTGCTGGGGGCGCAAATCGTCTGGCGACGGCTGTCGGAAGATCGCCGCAGGTCGCTCCGCTGGCTGCCGGTCGCCTTGCCGCTTGTGCTGATGATTCCGAACTACGTCTGCCTCGCCGAGATCATCTCCACCAATCTGTCGTACCGTCATGATCCGGTGGCGTTCTCTGAGCGCACAAGCGGTCCGATGAGTACGCAGACCTTCTTCAGCGAGCCTTGGGTGCTGATGGGAGACTGGATCCGCGGAAATACGCCGGACAGCTGCATCATTGTTTCCGCCGCCAAGGAAATCTCCACGTTCGTGGGGGACCGGAAGGTACTGGAGATCAACGACGGCGTGCCCCGTCCCCTGTTCGAGAACATGGTCCGCGACAACGGCGCCGAGTACGTGCTGGCGACGGGCTTGTGGGGAGACGTGACCTCGTACGACTTCGTCCTCTCCGAATCGAAGATCTTTTCATTCGAACAGGTATATGCCGTCTCCAACCTTCATCTGTTCCGGATCCATTCACGGCTGCGCGCCCCCGAGGGGCGGCGGCTCGGCTGGACCTTCCGGTTCGACCTCGACACACCCACCGGATACCTGAGAAAAGGCCGCTGGGAACTGGTGCACGAGGAATACGATTCCGCGAGCCGATCGCTGGCGGTCGCCGATTCGCTGATGCCCCGGCAGCCGGTCATCCTGTTCCAGCAGCTGCTGGTGCGCACGTTCGAGGAGGATTCCGCCGGCGCCGTCCGGACGCTCGAAGCGATGTTCAGCACTTCGCGTTCCACGCCGTACATCTGGGCTGCCCGCACGCACGTGGAAACGATGAACAATCTCCTGCAGGCGCGCCGCATGCGCAATACGCAGGAGCGCGCCGTCGCGCTGTTCGACATCGCCCGGCTCTACTGGAACCTCGGCTATGAAGCGCAGGGATATCAGCTGCTGCGCCAGTCAATCGCACAGGATCCGGGCTTCTTCACCGCACTGCTGTGGGGATGGGATTACGCGATGCAATCGGGCGACACCGCCGCGGCCCGGAGTTATCTCGCCACGCTCCGGCGGATCGATCCGTCGAATGCGGTCGTGCGGGCGTTCAGCACCGTGGAGGCCATCGCGGACACACTCCGTCGCGCCCGGGATCCGCGTGAGCGCTCCACGCTTCGTCTGCATATCGCGAATGAATATCACCGCATCGAGCTTCCGATCGAAGCGCTGAACGAAGCGGAACGGGCCATCGGAGAGGACACGGCCAATGCGGACGCCTGGGTATACTACGGACGGTTGTTCAACGAAAAGAATGCCGCCATTCCCGCGCGCCGGGCGTTCGCGCGCGCACTTGCGCTGCATCCGACGCCGCAGGTCGCCGCGATGCTGCGCAACCAGCTGAGCCGGTAGGCGTTGCTCTTCGTCGGATTGCGGGGTATATTTGAAAGAGATTCGATTCATTCAGTGCCGTGGAAGGAAACCTTTTATGACGCAGCAGAGTGCATCTCCCGGATTTGCCTCGACCAGTCCCCAACCCGATTTTCGCCGATTCCGCCGGACGCGCATGACCGATGCGCTCCGGTCGATGGTGCGTGAGACCGAGCTTTCTCCGCGACATTTCATCTATCCCCTTTTTGTCGTCCACGGCACCAAGGTGCGCCGCGAAATCTCCTCGATGCCGGGCGTGTTCCAGCTTTCGGTGGATGAGCTCGTTCGCGAATGCATCGATGTACACCGCATGGGCATTCCGGCGGTGATCCTCTTCGGCATCCCGGAGCACAAGGATGAAGTCGGCAGCGAGGCCTACGATGAGCACGGAATCGTGCAGAACGCCATCCGCGCGCTCAAGAAGGAAGTGCCGGAACTTGTGGTGATCACGGATGTATGCATGTGCGAGTACACGTCGCACGGACACTGCGGAATCGTCCGCGGCAACGAGATCGTCAACGATGCGTCCATCGAGCTGCTGGCCCGCGAAGCCCTGACGCACGCCCAGGCCGGGGCCGACATGGTCGCACCCTCCGACATGTTTGACGGACGGATCCAGGCCATCCGGACGATCCTGGATGCGAACAACTTCACCAATCTGCCGATCATGTCGTACGCGGCAAAGTACGCGTCCGGATTCTACGGACCGTTCCGCGAGGCGGCGGAGAGCACGCCGAAGTTCGGCGACCGGCGCTCGCACCAGATGGATTCGGCGAATTCCGACGAAGCGCTGCGGGAAGTCGCGGAAGACATCGAAGAAGGCGCGGACATCGTCATGGTGAAGCCGGCCCTGTCGTACCTGGATGTGATCCGCCGGGTGAAGGACACATTCCACATGCCCACGGCGGCGTACAACGTCAGCGGCGAGTATTCCATGATCAAGGCGGCGGGAAGGAACGGCTGGATCGACGAGCCCCGCGTGATGATGGAAGTGCTGCTGAGCATCCGCCGCGCCGGGGCGGACATCATTCTGACGTATTTTGCGAAGGACGCGGCCCGACTCCTTCGCGGGTAAGCGCGACCGGTACAACGATCTTCAGAGAGAACGGCGTCGATGATGGAGGCGCCGTTTTTTCTGTTTGAACCCGAAAGCAGACAACCATGATCCGTTCAACGAAATCCACAAAACTCTTCCTGCGTGCCCAGGCCGTCATTCCCGGAGGGGTGAATTCACCGGTCCGTGCGTTCAAGTCGGTGGGCCGCACGCCGCTGTTCATTCGCAAGGCGAGCGCCGCATACATCTGGGACCGGGACGGCAACAAGTTCGTCGACTACGTCGGCTCCTGGGGCCCGATGATCCTGGGCCACGCGAACCCGGGCATCCTGCGGGCCATCCGCGAGGCGGCAAGAACGGGAACGAGCTTCGGAGCCCCGACCGAGCTGGAGGTGCGGCTCGCGGAAATCATCACCCGCATCATGCCGTCGATCGAGATGGTGCGGATGGTCAACTCCGGCACGGAGGCCACGATGAGCGCGGTGCGGCTGGCGCGGGCGTTCACGGGGCGGGAGAAGATCATCAAGTTCGAAGGATGCTATCACGGGCACGGGGATTCCTTCCTCATCAAGGCCGGATCGGGCGCCATGACGCTGGGCGTGCCGGACAGTCCGGGTGTCCCGGCGGGCGTCGCGGCCGGGACGCTTTCGGCACCGTATAACGACCTTGCCGCGGTGCGGGCGCTCTTCGCGAAGCATCCCGGAGAGATCGCCGCGGTCATCGTCGAGCCGGTTGTGGGAAATATGGGATGTGTGCCGCCGGCGGATGGATTCCTCCGGGGGTTGCGGGATGAGTGCACGGCGCACGGCGCGGTGCTGATCTTCGACGAGGTGATGACGGGTTTCCGCGTGGCGCTCGGCGGTGCCCAGCAATTGTACGGAGTTCAACCGGATTTGACGACGCTCGGAAAGATCATCGGGGGCGGTCTGCCGGTGGGCGCGTACGGCGGCCGGCGGGACATTATGGAGAGAGTGGCACCCGCGGGACCGATGTATCAGGCCGGCACGCTTTCCGGCAATCCGCTCGCCATGGCAGCCGGTTACCAGATGCTCCGGATCCTGAGCGGGAACAAGCTGCTCTACAAGCGGCTGGAGCAACATGCCGCACTGTTGGAGGAGGGATTGCGGGACAATCTGCGGCGTCTGGGCCTCCCCTACGTCATCAACCGGGTCGGATCGATGTTCACGTTGTTCTTCACCGACCGGCCCGTGGCCGATCTCGCCGGTGCGAAGACATCGGACACCGCGAAGTTCTCCCGCTATTTCAACGCCATGCTCGAGCAGGGCATCTATTTGCCGCCGTCCCAGTTCGAAGCGGCGTTTCTATCTACGGCGCACTCCGAGCGGATCGTCGAGAAGACGGTGCGGGCCAGCGCGAAAGCGCTTGCGGCCGTTCGCTGACAGAGCGTCATCGCGGTACACGAAAAAGCCCCGCCGGCGGCATGCTGGCGGGGCTTTTGTGTTTCTTAGTATGGGACGCGCGCCTAGTGGAGCGTTCCGGTCGCTAGCGTCTGCTCATACACTCCATAGACAGGATGACTCACCGTGACCTTCACGATCGTCGGTGTCGCTGTCCCCAAAACCGGACTCGGATTTGCGACCGTCACGATGAAATCCGTGATCCCGGATCCACCGCTCAGGACATCCGGCAAGGTCGCACTGTAGACCCCGCTCAGAACGGCTGCACCTCCGCTCACCGTAATGGTTGTACCCGCAGACATTGGATGCCCAAGGATATCCTTCACATGGAACACCCACGGACCCGCCGTCTGTCCGGCAGTGGTGAGATTGAAGGTATGCGGCACGCTGCTGCCGGTAGTGTCTATCACTGGAGCACCTGTCCAGAGCACCCGGATCGAGTCGAGGACTTGCGCGCCCGCATCTCCAAGTGTCCGGGCGAATACGTACGTCCATCCTTGACCCTCCGGAAGCGAATCTGAGGCGAGCGGACGCGGGTTCCCGGAATACAGCGTCTGGTTCACGAATCCGTTCGCATCTGTCGTCGCGTTTCCGGTTTGGACGGTTCCGTGCGAAGTGTTGAAATACACCGCTGTTCCCGCCTGGACCGGATTGCTGTAGCGATCGGCCACCTGGACCGTGATCGCATCCGTCAAGAAGTTGTACTGCAGACCGGGGAAGTTGAATTGTTTCGCCCCGAGCGTGAAGTGTCTCTGATCGGGGAATCCCGCGTGGACGCTGATCTTGACCGGCAGAGACGTGATGAACTTGCCGCTTCCAGCGTCGATCGTTGCGACCAGTTGGATGACGCCCGCCTGGGTCCCGCTGCTGACGGAGGCGCGCACACGGCCCTGCGAATCCGTGCTGTCATACGACGGGATGATCGTCGGGCTTGTGCCTCCGGCGGTGAAGGTATTCGGGAAAAACGTGAGACTGAAGTCGGCCCGATACCGCGGCGAGGCTGCAATGGGCATCCCCAGCGAATCACGCACTTCGTAGGTGATTACAGAGTTTTCGAGAGCGCCCACACCCGAGACATAGATGTCGCTGGCTGAAACGCTGATGAAAGCCACCTGCGCCGGCTTGCTCACCGTCGGCGACGGCGGCGTAATCGCTGCCGGTGCCCGGAGGTCGCCAATCAGCCTCTTGGTTACGGTACCGTTCGGCCCGCTTACACTGATGGTCACCAGGAATGCTCCACTGGTTCCACCGTTTGGTATTGCGTCAGCGATATGGAACGTGTACTTCGTATCGGCCTGACTCCGCGTGTCCATCGTGGTCACAGCGGTCTGGCCCGTCAACACCACTCCCGAGGCCGCGACACCGGAGAGAGTCACAGAGATCGTGTTGCCTGCCGCGACAGGATTACTATTCGCATCTTTCACATAGTAATCCACGTCGAACGACGTGCCGTCGAAGACAACCAGCGTATCGGTCGGTGCCGACGGCACCGTCACGATCGGCGTGCCCGAGAAGATCGAGCTCGTCAGCAGTGTCGTGACCGCCGTCCCGCCTTCTCCGATCGTCCTTACTGTCACGGTGTCGAGTCCGCTCGGCGGAAATGGATTACCGCCAAACCGCGCGACTGATGCATACCCATTCGCGTCCGTGAGTGCGCTCGGCGCTATCGTTCCTGCGTTCGACGTGAAGTAGACCGCCGTGTTGGGCTGGACCGGGTTCCCATACCGGTCACCGATGCGAACTTCCACGGTGCCAACCTGTTGCACCGAGCTCGAGCTCCACGGGAAGTTCAACTTATTCGTCACAACCGTGAAATGTCCCGGATCCGCGAAGCCGCTTGCGATAACCAATTGAACGGGCGATGACCGCACCAGGCCACCGGCATAGCTGGCAACAACCTGCATCACCCCGGCCTTCGTCCCCGAGTTCACCGTCGCGCCCACCATCCCGTTGGCATCGGTCTGCACCGAATCCGGATACACGAACTCCCCACCGCCCGGTCCACCCACGATGCCGAAGTGGATCCACGCCTGACGTGCCAGCGTGATCGCATTGCCCAGTGAATCCTTCACCTCAAAGCTCAGCCGCACCGTCTCGGTCGCTCCCGTCCCCCTCACCGATATCTGCGACGGGCTCGGCGGTGTCGTCACCAGACGAATCGATGACGGATACCCGCCTGTCACTCCTGCCGGCGGCTGCAACACGCCCACCAGACTCTTCGTTGCCGTCCCGTTCGGACCGCTCGAGTTGATCGTCAGCGTGAACAGACCGTTCACACCGCCGTTGGCGGTCGCATCGGCTATGTGGAACGTATACTTCGCACTCGCCGGGTCCTTCGTATCAACCGTCGTCACTGTCGTCTGACCCGACAGTGTCACGCCCGAGGCCGCCGCTCCGCTCACCGTCACCGTGATCGCATTGCTCGCTGCCATCGGGTTGTTGTTCACATCCCGAACATAGTAATCCACATCGAACGACGCCCCATCGGCCACCACCAGCGTGTCCGTCGGCACCGACGGCACCGTCACGATCGGCGCGCCCGAGAAAATCGCCGACGTCAGCAGGTTGGTGATCGCCGTCCCGCCTTCACCGATGGTCCTTATCGTCACTGTATCAAGACCTCCCGGTGGGAACGGGTTGCCGCCCGAACGGCTCACTGACGCATGACCCAACGCATCGGTGTACGCGCTAGCGCTAATCACCCCCGCATTGCTCGTGAAATACACCGCCGTGTTGGGCTGGACCGGATTGCCATAGCGGTCACCGATCTGCACCGATACCGTCCCGATCGTTCCGTTGATCGCCGACGGATAGTTCTTCTTATCCGTCCACGCCGTCAAATGCGCCAAATCGGCCAGACCGCTGGCAATCACGATCTGAACGGGCGATGACCGCACCAGGCCACCGGCATAGCTGGCAACAACCTGCATCACGCCGGCCTTCGTCCCCGAGTTCACCGTCGCGCCCACCATCCCGTTGGCATCGGTCTGCACCGAATCCGGATACACGAACTCCCCACCGCCCGGTCCACCCACGATGCCGAAGTGGATCCACGCCTGAC
>JAKAJH010000075.1 GCA_021813905.1 Bacteroidota bacterium
CGCCGCCGGATCTACCCGGGCTTCGCCTCATTCCGTCTCGTCCACGGCGAGAGTGACTATCTGCCCGGCCTCGTGATCGACAAGTACAACGAGGTCCTCGTGCTGCAGGCATTCTCGGCCGGCATGGAGCGGCGTCTGCCGATGATTTGCGACGCGCTGGAGTCACTGTATCATCCGCGCGCCATTGTCGCCCGCAATGATCTGCCGATGCGCACGCTCGAGCAGCTTCCGCTCGAGAACCAGGTGCTGCGCGGCACCGCGGAGCCGACGATCATCGAAGAATACGGCGTCAAATTCAAGGTGGATCCTCTGCGCGGGCAGAAGACGGGTTTCTTTCTGGACCAGCGGGAGAACCGTCGGCGGGCGATGCAGTACATGGCCGGCCGCACCGTCCTCGATTGCTTCTGTAATGAGGGGGGATTCTCGATGCACACGGCTGCGGGACATGCACGCGCGATCGAAGGAATCGAC
The DNA here is from genome assembly GCA_021813905.1 of Bacteroidota bacterium. Taxonomy (GTDB): domain Bacteria; phylum Bacteroidota; class Ignavibacteria; order UBA10030; family UBA10030; genus JAKAJH01. Next base: position 472 of record JAKAJH010000075.1, read on the forward strand.
GCCTCGGCGGATGCCATCGCAAACGCGCAAGTGAACGCCACGCTCAACTCGGTCACCAGTGCAGCATTCGCGACGGCCGATGCGTTTGACCGGCTCCGAGAGTATCAGACCGAACGCCGGCGATTCGACGCCATCATCCTGGATCCGCCGTCATTCACGCGCAGCAAGAAGACAGTTGCGACCGCGCTGAAGGGCTATCGCCAGATCAACTACCTCGCTCTCACGCTGGTCAATCCCGAAGGCATCCTCGTGACCGCCTCGTGCTCCCACCACATCGGGGAGGACGATTTTCTCGGCACGGTACAGCGGGCGGCCAACAAGGCCCAGCGGAAAGTCCAGCTTCTCGAGTTTCACGGCGCGGCCCCCGACCATCCGACCCTCCCGGCCATGCCGGAAACGACGTACCTCAAGTTTGCGATCTTTTCGGTGCTCTGACAGGCGTGAAGACAACGCACAGGAACCTTCCGGCGTCGGATGCGTTTTATACCATGAGAAAACGAAGGAACGGAATCATGTCACGCATCGCCTGCCGATGGGCCTTCATCGGACTTCTGTTGGCCGCACCGGCATTCCTCTCCGCCCAGACCCCCTTCCAGACCGACACGTCGATCGTATTCCAGCCGTCCGATCCGCAGCTGATCCGCCCGACCGCCTACCGGCCGTTCGTCAACGCGTGGGGTCTCGATCTCCTGGTGTCAAACAACGGCTTCGGCCTCGGCACATTCTACCGGCACGAATACTCCGACGAGTGGTCGGGGATGCTGATGTTCATGATCTCGGATGTGAAGGACGACGCGGAGGTGGAGCGCTACACGTACTACGGTGACAGCTACGTGCTCGGCAAGAAGAACCGGCTGCTGATGTTCCCTCTGATCGCCAGCGTGCAGTATCGCCTCTTCCGCGATGAGATCACGGACAACTTCCGCCCCTATCTCACGGCGGGGATCGGACCCACCGCTGTTCTCGTCGCGCCGTACTCGCGGCTCGTGGAATCGTCGTACCCCGGCAGCGGGACGGTCATCGAGCAGCAGCAGGTGGAGTTCTTTTCAAGCCTGAAGTACAGCCAGTTCCGGTATACGATCGGGGGATTCATCGGCGCGGGCGCTTACTTCGGATTGGACAAAGCGACGCTGTCCGGGCTGAGCATCCGGTATTACTTCGCTCCGTATCCGGATGGCATTGAAGTGATGTACGGCGGCGGATACATGAAGAACTTCGGGGGGCTGTACATCTCACTGCATTTTGGTTCGTTCCTCTGAGCGCATGCGGGTGCCCGGTGCGAAGGAGCGCCGCAGCGCCCGCCCCGTGTACGATCCATCCATCCGGGCGATCTGCTCGGGCGTTCCCACACCGACGATCGTCCCCCCCTCCGCTCCCGCTTCCGGTCCCAGATCGATGACCAGATCGGCGCATTTCACCACGTCCATATTGTGCTCGATAACCAGCACAGAATGGCCGGCCTCGATCAGCGCGTTCAGCGCTCCCAGCAGCTTGGCGATGTCGTCGAAGTGGAGTCCGGTCGTCGGCTCATCGAAGATGAACAGCGCCTTGCCTTCCCCCTCCGCCGATGAAAGGTGATTCGCCAGCTTAATGCGCTGCGCTTCTCCGCCGGAGAGCGTCGTCGCCGGCTGTCCGAGGCGCAAATACCCCAATCCCACATCGTCCAACACCGTGAGACGGCGGGCAATTCTCTTTGCTTCCGCGGAAGCGCCGAAGAATTCGAGCGCCTCGGTGACCGTCATCGAAAGGATGTCATCCACATTCTTGCCGCGATAGCGGACGTCGAGGATCTCTTTCTTGAAGCGCTTGCCCTTGCAGGACTCGCACGTGAGGTAGACGTCCGCGAGGAACTGCATCTCCACCTGCTGCACGCCGTCCCCTTCGCACGTATCGCATCGTCCGCCCGGAACGTTAAACGAGAAATGCCCCGGCGTGTACCCATGCGTCTTTGCGGCGGGTGTGGATGCAAGCAGGTCCCGTACCAGATCGAACGCCTTGATGTACGTGATCGCGTTCGAGCGCGGCGACCGGCCGATCGGCGATTGATCCACGAGCTCGATCCGGTCCACCAAATCCACCCCCTCGATCGACCGGCATTTGCCGACCTTCCCTTCAAATCCCCCCTTTCGCTTCTGCAGCCCCGCATAGATGATGTCGTGTACGAGAGTGCTCTTGCCCGAGCCGCTGACGCCCGTCACGCAGACGAACATGTTCAGCGGGATGCGCACGTCGATATTCTGCAGATTGTTCTCCGCCGCCCCGCGCACCATGATCGACCGTTCGGAATCCGTCCGACGGGTCCGGGGGATCGGAATCGTCAGCTCGCTCCGCAGGTACCGTGCGGTGAGCGAGGTCGGGTGCCGCAGCACCTCCGGCAGCGGACCGAGCGCAACGATCTCGCCGCCATGCTCGCCGGCCCGCGGGCCCATGTCCACCACGACATCCGCTTCCCGCATCATTTTTTCATCGTGCTCGACGACCAGCACCGTGTTGCCGACGTCCCGCAGCGACTTGAGCACACGGATGAGCCGCTCGTTGTCGCGCGGATGAAGACCGATGGTCGGCTCGTCGAGGACGTACAGGGCACCCATGAGGGATGAGCCGAGCGAGGTCGCCAGGTTGATCCGCTGCGATTCGCCGCCGGAAAGCGTCATCGTCATCCGGTCGAGAGTCAGATATCCCACGCCGATCTCATGCAGCACGCGCATCCGCTTGCGGATCTCGTCGAGGATCTGCCGCGCCACCTCCTGTTCGTACGGCGTCAGCGTCAGCGATTCGAAGAACCGGTGCGCCTCGCTGACCGTCATCCGGACGACGTCATGGATGCTTTTCTCTCCCACCCGGACGTTCAGGACCTCCTTCCGGAGGCGGGCGCCGCCGCATTCCGGACAGGTCGTGTAGCCGCGAAACCGGCTGAGAAAGACGCGATAGTGGATCTTGTACGATTTTCGCTCGATGAAGCGGAAGAACTCGCGCAGGCCATCGAATCCTTCGTCCCCGGAAATCACGCGCTCCACCTGGGCCGGCGTGAGCGTGCTGAACGGCACATCCACCGGGAGACCGGCTTTTGAGGCGTTCCGGAGCAGATCCAGCAGGTATTCTCTCCAGCGCGGGAATGTCCATGGGAGGATGGCGCCTTGCCGGATCGATTTGGAGGGATCGGGGACGACCAGATCCATGTCGATGCCGATTGCCCGGCCGAACCCCTGACACGACGGACACGCCCCGACCGGGCTGTTGAACGAGAACAGGCGCGGTTCCGGATCCTCGTAGCGCGTGCCGTCCACCGGGCATTCGAAGTGCTGGGAGAACGACAGCACCGTGGACCCGTCGCCCAGACTCACGCGGGCGTATCCGCTTCCTTCAAAGAATGCCGTCTGCAGTGAATCGCCCAGCCGCGTCTTCAGCTCGGCGTCATCCTGCCGAACGATGAGACGGTCGGCGACCACGGCGATCTCTTTCTTGGATCGCGTCCGGGGCGTTTCCTCGTTGAGATCGACCAGCGTGCCGTTCGTCAGCACCCGAAAGAATCCGCGCTGCTTCAGGATGGCCAGTTCTTCCTTGAGCGACCGCCCGGGATGATCGTGGAGGGGGAACAGGATCGTCAGGCGCGTCCCGTCCGGTTCCTGCAGGATCCGATCGACTGCCGTCGTGACCGTATCGCGGCGAACGAGCGTGCCGCACTCGCGGCAGTACGTGCGGCCGATGCGGCCGAAGAGGAGACGAAGGTAGTCGTAGATCTCCGTGGCCGTGCCGACGGTCGAGCGCGGATTCCGTGCAGTGGTCTTCTGCTCGATGGCGATGGCCGGACTGATGCCTTCGATGTGGTCCACGTCCGGCTTTTCCATGCGCTCGAGGAACTGGCGCGCGTACGACGAGAGACTTTCGACGTACCGGCGCTGGCCTTCGGCGTAGATCGTGTCGAACGCGAGACTGGATTTACCGGATCCGGAGACCCCCGTCACGATGATGAGCTTGTTCCGGGGAAGGGTCAGAGAGATGTTCTTGAGATTGTGGACGCGCGCGCCGCGGACCGTGATGCGGTCAATGCGGGAGGCACGGTCACCCCCCTCCGGCGTGGCCGGGGGAGCCTGCGTCTTCCTGCGTTTGGTGCTTGCCATAACTGGTGAGCAAGATACTCAAAAATGCGTCCATCCCCAACCATGATGGCGGGACCGAAGCGCACAAAGCCCCGCCGGAGCAATCCGACGGGGCATTGGCATGAGAAACTGCGGGATGATCGGACTACTCTTCCGCTTCCTTCTCCTGGGCGTGCGCCTCGACCACCTTCTCCGCGACCTCCCGGGGCATTTCATCGTAGTGGGAGAATTTCGTCTTGAAGACACCGCGGCCTTGCGTCATGGACCGAAGGATCGTGGAATAGCGATGGATCTCCGACATCGGCACGGTCGCCCGGATGCGCTGGAAGTGGCTTTCGGCCTCCATGCCGAGGATCTTGCCGCGACGGCCGGAGAGATCGCCCATCACGTCGCCCATGTACTCTTCGGGCACCGTTACTTCGATCTCGTAGATCGGCTCGAGCAGAATCGGCTTGGCTTCCATGAATCCTTTCTTGAACGCCATCGATCCCGCCATTTTGAACGAATGCTCGTCCGAATCCACCGAATGGTACGTGCCGTCGAAGATGGTTACCTTCACATCCACCACTTCGTATCCGGCCAGCACACCGCGCTGCATGGTCTCCACCACGCCCTTCTCAACCGCCGGAACGAAGCGTCCGGGCACGACGCCACCGACCACGGCGTCGACGAATTCAAATCCGGTGCCGCGGGGCTTCGGCTCGATCCGCAGGTGCACGTGGCCGTACTGGCCGCGGCCGCCCGTCTGCTTCTTGTGCTTGTACTCGGCGTCGGCGACGATGCCGCGGATCGCTTCCTTGTACGGGATCTTCGGCTCGGTCAGATCGACTTCGACCGCATATTTCTGTTTCAGACGCTTCGTGACAATCAGCAGGTGCAGCTCTCCCTGGCCGGCGATGACAGTCTGACTGAGTTTTCCGTCCACCGTGACAAGGAAGGTCGGATCTTCTTCGTGCAGCGCGTGGAAGCCGTTCGCAATCTTGTCCTCATCCCCTTTTGCCTTCGAGTGCACGGCCATCCGGATGACCGGATCGGGGAACACGATCGGCGGAAAGAGAATCGGGAACGACTTCGCCGCGAGCGTGTTGTTCGTGTGCGTATCCTTGAGCTTGACGACTGCGCCGATATCGCCGGCGACCATGCGGCCGACTTCCGCGCGTTCCTTGCCGTTCATGACGAAGAGCTGGCCGAGACGTTCGGGCTTGCCGTTGGTCTGATTGATCAGATCGAGGCCCGGCGTTGCCGCACCCGAGCAGACGCGGAAGAAGGACAGCTCGCCCACGTGTTCCTCGGAGACGGTCTTGAACACGAACAGGGACGGATCCTTCGCGACATCAGGAGCGACATCCGCCTCCGTGCCGTCCTGGGTATTCTTGCCTTTCCAGGTTCCCCGTTCGACCGGGGAGGGACAGTACCGCACGATGAAATCAAGCAACGGCTGCATGCCCGCGCCGGTGGTGCCCGCGACACAGAACACGGGGAAGATCTTACGGCCGCTTATCGCCTGTCGCATCCCCGCCTCGAGTTCTGTCTCGCTCAGCGTGCCTTCTTCGAAGAACTTGTTCATCAGCGGCTCGTCGGTCTCCGCGATCTTCTCGACAAGTTCTTCGTGCAGCTGGTCGGCCGTCTGCTTGAGATCGCCCGGGATGTCCGCTTCCGTGTACTTGCCCGAGCCATCGGGGGCAAACTTAAGCAACTTCATCCGCAGGACATCGACGACCGTATCGAATGCGAGTCCCTGGTTCACGGGAAACTGAACGACGGTCACGTCGTGGCCGAAGCGTTCACGAGCCGTGGAGACGGCGTTGTCGAACTCGGCATTCTCGTTGTTCAACTTGTTCACGACCAGGAGGGCGGGCAACTGCTGCGCCTTCGCTTCATTCCAGACGATCTCGGTCCCCACTTCCGTGCCTTCCACGGCTTTGAGGACCACGACCGCCAGATCCGTGACGCGGAGGGATGAGATCACTTCGCCGATGAAATCGGAGTATCCGGGGGTGTCGAGGATGTTGATCTTGGTGCCCTGCCAGTCGGCATGCAGGAGGGATGCATTGACGGAGATCTTCCGTTCGATCTCGTCGGGATGGTAGTCGGAGATGGTGTTGCCTTCTTCCACGCGGCCGATTCGTGTCGTCGCGCCGGCGGCATGCATGAGGGATTCGGCCATGGTGGTCTTGCCGGAGCCACCATGGCCGATAAGGGCGATGTTCCGGATCTTGTCGACAGGATATTCTTTGCTATTTGATTTGGACACGACTGATTCTCCTTTGGGTAAAGAGCAACATCGGCGGCCCGGAGGCCGTCGCATGTCGTGATCGGTCGATCGAGGCGCGGATCAGTCCGCGTGCCGGGAGGACAGGCCGAGCAAACCGGCGAGTTTCCCGACGAAGCCGGAGAGGATAGAAGAGACCTTCACGAACGGCTCCTCCAGGCGCTGTTGAATACGTTCCTCGAAGTGCAGCACGTTGTCGACGATGCGACGCAAGGCATCGAACGTGGTGTGGAACAGCCGGACCTGATCGTCGATTTTTGTCGAGATCGATTTGATCCGCTCCGTGATGGCGACGAGGTTCTCCAGGACGGGTTTCAGTGCCCGGGCGAGTTCGGCGATATCCTTCTGGAGCGATTCGAGCAGGCTGTTCAGCCTGACCAGCACGACGATCAGATAGACACACAGAGCCGACGCGCTGAGCAGCGCGATGGCCTCGGCGACCTTGATGAGTTCATCCACCGACGGGGTCCTTCCTAGTGACGTTCACATGGGCACGCAGCGAACGAGCTCTATCCGTTCTTTGTCCCTTCTTTCCCCCGGGCGTCCGAGAGAATGCGGTCGGCATCGCCCAGAATCGAGTCTGCCTGCTTCCGGGCGTCATTCACCAGATTGGCGGCTTTTTGTTTGCCGTCGTTGATGATCGTGACAGCCTTTGAGCGGGCACGCGCGATATACTCTTCAGCCGTATCCATGGCATCGCTGGCCTTTTCCTTCAGGTCTGCCCGGAGCTCACGGCCGGGCTTCGGCGCGTACAGCAGCGCGAGCGCGGCACCCACGATGCTGCCGGCGATGAAGCCCACGACCAAGCCTTTGGCCATTCCATCGTTTTCCTGTGCCATTGTAACCTCCTGTGAAATATCATCGTGTTCAGAGTTCACCGCTGTCTTCCATCATCCATTCCCCGCTGGACATCACACTCGGCCTCCCATCCGCACTCTCCACACCGCGCCGCCTCCCCGGTGATCCGGCCGGCCCGCCAGCATGGCCGACGGGCCTCCGTGTTGTCAACTACCGGATCTTCTTCTTGTGACGCATCTTCCGCAAGCGTTTCTTGCGCTTGTGGGTCGCCATTTTATGGCGCTTGCGTTTTCTGCCGCACGGCATACGCAGAGCCCTTTCACTGAGATTGTTGGATGAGTTGTGGATTGTGTTGTTTCAGCAGCTGTTGTGCCCGCTGGCCCACTTCACTGTTCGGGGACAGCGACACGGTCTTGGTGAACCATTCGTTTGCTTCTTTCAGATTCCCCTGTGTCAGATCAATGATCCCGAGATTGAACGTGGCATTCACGTGCTTCGGATCATCCGCAAGGGCCTGAGTCATCTCCTTCTTCGCTTCATTGTCTTTGCCCAGTTCGTGCAGACAGATCCCCAGATCGACGCGCGCATTCGCGTCCTTGGGTCGCTTCTGCAGATACGTTCGGTAGTACTCGACGGCCTGGTCAAAGAAACGGTTGTCGTGCAGCAGATTGGCCAGCTGGAGCGTCGCCGTCAGGTCCGACGGATTCGCGGCGACCTGCGCTTTAAGCGACTCGATCTGCGGCATCGCCGCCATGTTGGGTGCCTCGGGCTGCGGCGTGAACGGACCTGCGCTCGGCTGAGCCGGCGTCTCCGCAGTCCTCACCGATCGCTGATCCACCGTGAGTGCCACGGCGAAGACGATCAGCGCCACGGCCGCGAGACCGGCGATGGCATAGGCCGGCTTCTCACGCAGCCGATCGAGGAAGCCCGGAGATGCCTTCCCCTCCCGAACGCGGTTTTGCGTCCCCTGCTTCTGCGTTCCGGTGCCGCCTCGAAGGTCCGCTCCGCAGGCCGGACAGCTCGCGCTTCCGGACGGAACCGGACTCCCGCACCGCGGGCAGACGGAACCGCCCGCCGGGGCCGGAACGGAGCCGGGCCATTCCACCGCGACGCCGCATGCACCGCACAATGGATCCCCCCATCGAATCTCGTTCCCGCAATGTCCACACAGAATTTTCGGAGTCGTCGCCACCGCTACGTTCCCTTCTTCAGATTCTCGTTCACGACCAGTTTCATTTCCTTCGACACTTTGAATACGGGCACGAAGTGCTCATCCACCATCACCTGCTCGCCCGTGCGCGGATTTCGCGCCACCCGTCCTTTCCGCTTCTTCACCTTGAAACTGCCGAAGCCGCGAATCTCGATGTTCTTCCCGTCCTTCATCGCGCTGATCACCGTCGAGATGAAACCGTCCACCACGGCCTCCGTCTCGACCTTCGTCAGGCCGGTGGCCGAGGCGATAATATCCACGATGTCTGCCTTTGTCACAGTACCTCCTGCGGTAGTTAGTACGGAGAGGTCAGCTTGTACTGGAGTATCGGCTGCGAGAGGACTTCCTGCCGGAATCGCGTGATCTCGGATGCGGCATCGCCCAGCAGACGATCGAGAAATGCTTTGCGCCGGACCTCCCGCACCACCGCGGGCTTGCCGGAAATTCCGCCGAGACGCGCTGCGATCGTGATCGCATCCTCCATCGTTCCGAGCGTATCCACAAATCCGAGCGTGTACGCCTGCCGCCCGGTGAAGACGCGCCCGTCGGCGTACTTGCGAACGAATGATTTCTGCAGATGGCGCTCCTGCGCGACGACGGCGACAAACTGGTCATAAACATCATCGACGAGGGCGTTAAAGTACACCCGATCTTCCGGCGTGACCTTGCGGAACGGCGATCCGGCGTCTTTGAACTTGCCGGTCTTGATCGTTGATTCGTCAATGCCAAGTTTCCGCAACAAGTCGCTCACGCCGATGAACTGCATGATCACGCCGATGCTGCCGGTGAGCGTCCCCGGATTCGCCACGATCCGGCTGGCGCCGCAGGACACATAGTACCCTCCGCTCGCCGCGACCGATCCCATCGACACCACGACCGGCGTGCCCGCCTCGCGGGTCTTCCGGACCTCCTCGTAAATCTCCTGGCTCGCCGCTACACCGCCGCCCGGCGACTCCACGCGGAGGACGATCGCCTTCACGGCATTCTGTTCGCGGAACTTCTTGAGCTGTCGGACGATATCGTCCGAGACCGTAATGGTCTCGCGGAGCTCGACGACCGCGACACGCTGGCCGCTCGAAGACACGACATCTTCGTCTTCCGGAGAGAGCACCCAGGAAAAGACCATCAAAAGAAAGAGGCCGAAAAAGAAGACCAGCGCCGCGGCGACGCCGATGACCCACTTGGTAGTTTTCGACATGGGAGATTCCCCCGCGCCCGGCCCTCAGGCCGAAGATCCTGATAAGTTATTATGCCATAAGATATTATGAAATAACAGCCGGAATGTCAACGAGGAAGGAGGAAAGAAAAAACCCCTTCCGGACAGGGAATCCGGAAGGGGCTGCAAAATCAGTCGTGGTGCACGATGAAGCGCTCAGCGTCGATGGCAGCCATGCACCCCGTGCCGGCGGCGCTCACTGCCTGCCGGTACGTCGGGTCGGCGACGTCACCGGCCGCAAA
>JAKAJH010000076.1 GCA_021813905.1 Bacteroidota bacterium
GCGCCCCGCGCGGGCGCGTGGATTGAAACACGTTGAGCCAGACGCTTGAGGACTCTATCACGAGTCGCGCCCCGCGCGGGCGCGTGGATTGAAACGCCTCACTGGGATCCTATGAGACACAGAAACATGGTCGCGCCCCGCGCGGGCGCGTGGATTGAAACAGTTTTCTCCGTCCCGCTTCCCCCGGTAGGCCAAGTCGCGCCCCGCGCGGGCGCGTGGATTGAAACGTCAGTGGCGGGTTCGGAGAGAAGGTCGTTGACCGTCGCGCCCCGCGCGGGCGCGTGGATTGAAACAATGTCGCAAGTGAGACCGGAAGCCACTATATTGTCGCGCCCCGCGCGGGCGCGTGGATTGAAACCTTGAGGAACTTGCTCGATTTGATGTCGTTGATGGTCGCGCCCCGCGCGGGCGCGTGGATTGAAACTTCAAAGATTCGAGCAGTTCGTCAGCCACCTACGGTCGCGCCCCGCGCGGGCGCGTGGATTGAAACATGGCGCATAAGGACGAGTGCAACGCGCAGGAAAGTCGCGCCCCGCGCGGGCGCGTGGATTGAAACGTTGCGGCGTGTCGGCTGTGTATCTGACCAATTCGTCGCGCCCCGCGCGGGCGCGTGGATTGAAACTTGGAGCTGGCGCGTGCCAAGTACGACGATTCGCAGTCGCGCCCCGCGCGGGCGCGTGGATTGAAACTTGTCCTCACCATTCTCACAATCGCACTTTCATGTCGCGCCCCGCGCGGGCGCGTGGATTGAAACTTGACCTCATAGGCCAAGACACTGCCACCCGCGTGTCGCGCCCCGCGCGGGCGCGTGGATTGAAACAACTTCATCGAATGTTCGACCGGCGATCAGACTGGTCGCGCCCCGCGCGGGCGCGTGGATTGAAACTGAAGCGGTTGGAAAATGCAAAGGACGGCAAGTCGTCGCGCCCCGCGCGGGCGCGTGGATTGAAACGCCATCTATCGTTCCGTCGATTCCGGTGTCATCTCGTCGCGCCCCGCGCGTCTGCCGGTTGGCAGACAGGGGCGCGTGGATTGAAACCAACGGTGGTGCGCGACGACCGTGCCGTTCGGACAGTCGTACCCCGCATTCCTGCCCCTACGTCTAATTGCGGGGCGCGAACCGCGTTCAGAACACGACGGATGGGTGAGACAACACATCCAAGCTAATGGCACGTCTGATCCCCGCCCGAAGCATGCCCACCCTGGTGAATCTATTGAGGAAGGCGGGCGAGGAGCATTAATGACAGTGAACCGTCCAGTCTCCCCGTAACCAGCTTCCTCATCTCCAAACTCTCCCCAGAACGGCAAGCGCGATCAAGACCCGACCGGACAATCTCCAATTCCCCAATCTCCCAATTCCGCAATTCCTCGTCCCCACTTAAAAAACCCCCGGCAACGATCAGAAATAGCACCATCACCGGGGATTGGTAACCGCTGTTCCGCACTTCCTCCGTTCGGGTGAGGGGGATTCCGCTTCGGAAATGCACCCGTCCGGAGGACACCTCTCCGCTACTTCGCCGCAACCGGCACTGCCGCCGCCGGCACCTCCTGGTTCCGCCGACGAGTCCCGAGATCCTTGATCACCCGGGCCGCCTGGTACTCGTCATAGAACTGATGCTCGCTGCGGCTCATCACCTTCATGAGACTGTCCAGCGAATCCTTCAACAGAGCGTCGGTCTCGTCGAACAGGTCCGTCATCGTCAGCCGCGCGCCTACCTTTCCCGCAAATCCCGCCCCGAGCGCCTCCACCGAATGATGGAACGTGTCTCCGGCGCTGGCCAACCCCTTCAGCACGGCGTCGGTCATGCCGTAATCCGCCAGAGCCGCCTTGTTCTCCATCGCGAAGGCGTGGATGGCCCTGGCGCGCTCCTCGATTTCCGGCGGCCGCATGGCGCGCAGAGCGCTGAAGCGCACCTTGACCTTCTCCTTCATCGTGACGTCTCGCCGGGCATGCGCGAGCGCCGTCAGCGCCGAACCCACCGCCACCGTCCGCTCGATCAGATCGTCCAGCGCGGCGTTGCGCTGCTGCAACAACCCCGTCATCTTGTCTCCGCGCTCCGAGTCCTTCGCCGCGATCCGGTGAAGAAGCCCCTCGAACTCTCCCACCACCCCCGCCAGAGCCGGAAGCGTCGCCGTCTTGGCCCCGTTGGCCTTCATCAGCGACAGCACGGACTGATACATCGCGAGCTTGTTGCCTTCATGGGTCGTCATATGAATCCCCTCATGTGTATGGTGTGTGTTGTGTGAGTGAAGCGGAGTGAACCCCCGAATCGGTGACGTTCTGTACCCATCGTATCCGCCGCAAGATCCCGCGTCTCTTCCTTCCGTCAAAACGCCGTCGCCCGAAAGCATCTCGCCATGCCTCCATGACACTCTTCCGGCCGTTTGGACTCAGCACATGCCGGTTCCGGACACCGTTCTGTTGCATAATTTCAGATCTGCCCGCTCCGGGAATCGCCCGCGTCGCTTCAAAATCGATCCGTGCCTGCTCGGGTAATTCCCGTGCCGCTTCGGGATCGACGCGCGACGGTGCATCGCGCTCCCGAACGCCATCCGGCCGGACGCGCACGCCTCAATGCCGGATCGGCGGGAGACCGGGACGTTTCGCACGGCTTCAGGCGGGATCAAGCCGGCTCCTCGGCAGATCGGTATCGCTTCCGGAGACGCTCGGACGGCTACCGGCCGGTCCGCGACGCGCTGCAAATCCAGCAGACCGCTTCCCGCTGAAGCCGAATATCCAGCCGAATCGTCCGAATGGCTTCCCGCCGGTCCCACATCGCTTCCCGGAACCTCCGGACGGCTATCCGGAGCATCGCGACGGCTTCCCGCCGCGACCGATCGCCGGACCGAAGGAGCGAGATGCCTTCCCGGCTGTCCCGTATCGGTTCGCATCAATAGAAAACGCCCGCCGGATCGCTAAGATCGCGTTCCCGGCGTTTGGTGTTCGCTCAAAGCAGTTGGATAGCTACGATGGAACCCCCGTCCCCACAAAACCCCCGGATAAAGTTAGGGAAACGGGGGATGGAAAGCCAGAGGGGGGAGGACGAGGGTACGAGGGTACCAGGGTACGAGGGTACGAGAGTACGCGGGTTTGTGGGTTGGTGAGTGGAGTGGGTTTGAGGCTTGATTTTGAGCCGATTTGCGGGACACGCGGTCTGACCACAGCAGCCGCCCCTCGGGCTCAGCAAACGGGATATTCCCGAACTGCCCCGTTCCCAGCCTCCGCCTGGGAACGCCCCCGGAGAACATCGGCTTTTACCGCATCCGCGCGAGGATCTTCTCCGCCATGTCGGGATACAGCGTGCGGATGCACGAGGGACAGAGACCGTGCGACAGTGCATCCGTCAGGATGCCCTCCAGCTCTTCGGTGACGGTCGTCCATTCGTCCTTGCTCAATCGGATGCGCTTGCACGACGAACAGATCCCGATGGCATTGTCGTGGCCTTCCGCGTATCGCTGAAGGAGGTGGACAAGCGCCTCGACGTCCGTTCCATGACGGCGCTCGTCTCCCAGATCCACGACCAGTCCGCGCAGACGGGTGACCGTACTTCCCTCGCGCGACAACACCGCGCCGCGATCCATGTACCACCGGTATTGCCCCGCGCTGTCCTTGATCCGATAGTCGACCTGGTAGATCGCCCGAGCCCCGCTGAGAACCGCACGCATCGCGTCCATGGTCTTCTTGTGATCGTCAGGATGCAGAAGGCCGGTGAACACCTCGAAGCCTTTTTCCGCGAAGTCTTCAACGCGATACCCCAGCATCGTCACCTTCAGATCGTTGAACGTCACCCGGTTTGCGGTGACATCCCATTCCCACCAGGCGAACGGCGAGTCGCGCAGGATCGTGTCGATGAGTAATCTGGTCTTGTACGTCATCCCTGTCCTGATTCGGTGTTGCGGAGAGGCGTCCGGAGCACGTCGCGGACTCCGATGGTGTGCCTCAGCGCGACGTCCAATTACACGAACAAATGCGGGAGAGTCAACAGAAATCGCGATGAAACCGCACGGACGGTCCCGCGCCTGCCGACCTCAGAGCGGGCCGCGGACGAAATGCCAAACCCCATCCGCCGCGCGCATGCGTTTCACGCCCGTGTCGCACCGTCAAGCACGTCACGGATCTGCATCAGCAGACGTGTCGCGGCGAACGGCTTCTGCACGATTCCGTCGACTCCTTGCCGCTCCAGATCCTTCACTTTCTCCGGCTCGACGAATCCGGACATGAGCAGGAACGGCACCGTCGGATCCATCGCCCGAATGCGTCGCAGCACCTCTTCACCATCGAGCTTCGGCAGGCCGTAGTCGGAAAGCACCAGCCCGATCCGCTCGCGGTTCGCCCGGAACACCGCCAGCGCCTCTTCGCCGTCTCCCGCCGTGAGCACCGTGTAGCCTTTGTTCTGCAGGTGCTCCACCGCCATCTCCCGCGCCAGCGGCTCGTCGTCGACAAAAAGGATCGTCTCGGTTCCTCCGGGGACATGATTGAGATAAGTTCCGACCGGCTCCGCGGCCGCGGCTTCGACCTGCTGAGCGGCGGGGAGGTACACGGTGAATTCGGTCCCGACGCCGGGGGTGCTCGTGACGTCGATGAACCCGGCATGGTTCTCGACAATGCCGTACGCCACCGCCAGGCCGAGGCCGGTCCCTTTGCCGATGTCTTTGGTCGTGAAGAACGGGTTGAAGATTTCCCGCAGGTGCTCTTCGCGGATGCCGCTCCCGGTGTCCCGGATGGTGACGCGCACATACGACGCCGGGGTCGCCTGGGAGAACCGCTGCGTCAGGGTTTCCCCGCGGACGATGGCCGTCGCGAGCGTGAGCGTCCCGCCGTCCGGCATGGCATCGCGCGCATTCACGCACATGTTGAGCAGCACCTGGTGGACCTGATTCGGATCCGCGTCGATCCGCGGGAGTTGCGGCTCCAGGTTGAGGGTGAGCGTAATGCTTTTCGGGAATGTCTCGCTCATCAGCTTCACCAGCTCCTGCAGCAGACCGTTGACATCCATCGACTGGCGGTCCACGGCCGTCTTGCGGGCGAATGTCAGAAGCTGCTTGACCAGCTCCGCGCCGCGCTCGGCGGCCGTCGTCAGGGATTGGATCCGATGCTGCTGCCTCTCCGCATCCTGCGGCTGGGCGGCGAGCAGATTCGCGTTGCCGAGAATGATGTTCAGGATGTTGTTGAAGTCATGGGCGATGCCGGACGACAGCGTGCCGATCGCTTCCAGGCGCTGCGACTGGATCAGCTGCTTCTGGAGGTGCGCGCGCTCCAGCTCGGCCTTGCGCCGGTTGGTGATATCTTCGCCGATGCTCGCGGTGCTGATGATGCGTCCCTGCTCGTCGTACAGCGCCGTGTTGGTCCATGCGATCAGCCGGCGCGCTCCGTCGCGGGTGGAGATCTCATTCTCGTAATGGATCGGAAGATTATCATTGCGCAGCGCCCGCTGAAAGACTTCGCGCACCGACTCCCGGACTTCCGGCGGCACGAACATGTCGAACCACTCGCGCCCGAGCACCTCGGAAACGGTCCAGCCCGTGAGGGTGAGGAGGAACTCGTTGCAGTAGGTGATGCGGGCGTCCTTGTCAAGCACGACCGCGGCGGTGGGAAGATTGCTCAGCACCTCACGGAACCGGCGTTCGGATTCAAGGACCGTGGCCTGGGCCAGTCGCTGCTCGGTGATGTCGCGGAAGATGCAGTGCAGCATCTGGCGGCCCTGCTGCTCGAAAAGCTGGACGGTGACGTGCACGGTCCGCAATTCCCCCCGCTTCGTGCGATGGCGCGTCTCAAACGCGTCCTTGCCGGTGCGAAGCACCTGAGCGATGTGCGCATGCAGCTCCGCCGGACTCTCGATGTCTTCGTAGTCCGCCAGGCCCATCGTGGAGAATTCCTCACGCGTGTAGCCGAGTTGCTCATGCGCGACGGAATTGAACTCGACGTGGCGGCCGTCCGTCGGTTCCACGACGAGAATGCCGTAGGGGGATTGCTCGAAGAGCGAGCGGTACCGGTTCTCTGCATCCCGCAATGCTGCATCGGCCTTGATTCGGTCACTAATGAGCTCGGAGAAAATGATGATTCCGCCAATGGTCCCGTCCACGGCCTTCCACGGATGGATCTCCCAGTGGACCCAGTCCGTGTGGCCATCCTGGCGAGGGAAGGCATCCACGT
Organism: Bacteroidota bacterium; assembly: GCA_021813905.1. Classification (GTDB taxonomy): domain Bacteria; phylum Bacteroidota; class Ignavibacteria; order UBA10030; family UBA10030; genus JAKAJH01. The sequence continues at coordinate 6,155 of JAKAJH010000076.1, forward strand.
CGCACCGTTCCACTGCGCCTGCGAGACAGCGCTGGTGGATCTGCTTCCAGCGTTCCGGGATTTCCGGGAACACGTCGTAATGGCTGCGGCCGATGATGTCCGTGTCGGTCAGCTCATAGTCAACGAACCACCGGCGGCTGGCGACGAGGTACCGCATATTCCGATCCAGCATCGCGATGGCCGCGGGACTGTGCTCGACGAACAGCTTGAGCAGATGCTCGTTCTGACGAAGCGCCTGCTCCACGCGCTTGCGCTCGCTGATATCGTGGAGGATGCAGTGCGTGCGGACGAATGCGCCGGTCGCCGGATCCCGCTGGACCCGACCGCTCAGCAGCACTGTCAGCGGCTGCTCGTTCCGCGGCGTGAGGGCAATCTCCGCGTTCGTGATCTCACCCGTACGAGTCAGCTCGGCGAACTTCTCCGGAAAGAGGTGCCTGGTCTCTTCGGACCAGAAATCGCCGAACGGGCGGCCCAACAGCTCGTCGCGGGATCTGCCCAGCAGTTCGCAGAGCGGGCCGTTGACATCGATGAATCGTCCGGATTCATCCAGGGACTGATAGGCAAGAGGCGTGTTCTCGAAGAGCGTCCGGAAGCGCCGTTCGCTGTCAATGATCTGCTGTTGGGCGAGCCGCTGCTCGGTCACGTCCTGCAGAATGCAGTGCGTCTGGCGGAAACTCCCGTCGGCGTTGTGCGCGATCCTGCCGTCAAACGCCACGTGCCGGCGTGCGCCGTCCTTGCGGATCATCTCGAACTCGCTGTGGATCTTTCCCGCCGCGATGAACTGCGGGAAACGCTTGCGAAATGCTTCGACGAATTCCGGCGCGAGAAAATCGCCGAACCACTTGCCGATGACTTCCTCCTGGCGGTACCCGAGCACGTCGAGCCACGCCCGGTTCACGGTGAGGAATCGTCCCTCGGCATCCAGGGACTGATAGCCGACGGGCGACTGGTCATACAGCTCCCGGTACTGTTCTTCGCGTTCCCGGAGCATCTCCTCGGCCCGGCGTCGCTCGGTCACGTCGAGCGCCGCACTGATCACGAGATTTCTTCCATCCGATTGACGCCCGAGCGACCGGGCGCTGAAGTGCCAGCTCCGCTGCTCACCGCTTTGCGTCGTGATGATGTACTCGGCCTCCTCGACGCTTCCCGCGGTGAGTCGGACCCTGTTGATGTGGGCCCGGACTTCATCCTTCCTCGCACCGTACGCCTTCTCCATCCAGGCGTCAATGGTGGGGATCGCTTCGGCTGTGTAACCGGTGATGCGGGTCCATTCATGGTTGAGCAGGACGACGGTGCCGTCTTCGGAATGGATCATCACCGGGATCGGTGCGTGCAGGAGAGCGGTGCGGAAACGCGTTTCGCTTTCCTCGAGCGCGGACTCCGCGCGGTCCTTGCCGGACGACTCTTCCATGATCCGGCGGGAATTGTGCACCATCACTCCGTGCCAGAAGAGAGCGGTCACCGCCACGAAGAACCATCCTTTAATGGTGGCCAGGAGCGTCGCGGTCGCGAGATCGCGAGACCAGAGACCGACGAGCCGGTCCGTCAGGACGATCCACAGGAGCGAGAGCAGGATGTAGGAAACGGTGTACCGGACGACGGTCAGTTGCAGCGGTCGATCCAGGCCACGCGCAGAGAGCGACTTGAACAATGACCTCATAAATACCTCAGCATGACTGCGGCAGAACGTGAACGGAAATTTCGGCATCAATTCTTTCGTCCGGGAATCGCCCCGACAGCCCTGAGACCTTGCGCGAGCGAGTCTGTTCCGGACAACTTCCACCTTCGGCGTTCCCCGCGGATCCCTCCTCACGAACCCGTCCCGCCTCCGGGATTGTAGCACTATTCAGCCGAATTTTCAATTGAAGGGAGAAGTTTCGAGGGGGCGAGAGCGGGTGACGGCCGTGCCCATCGGCCCGCCACGACCCGCAGTTCTGCGCATCGGCAATCGTGCGTACCGTGCATTTGTTATAAGGAGCATACTGCGTACGAACGATCGGAATGCGCCGAACCGAATTCGTACCGGCACCCTCGCCTCGGTGTCCTGACCGATGCGGAGGCGGTACAAGCCGATCCCCGACGGCAGGCCGGTGCCGTCGAGGCGGGTCCCGGATGATCCGGGGGGAGTCGGGCAGAAGGATCAGGCGTTCCCGCTCACTCCGCCATCCTCGGATGAATTCGCGGTTTACGACTCTTCGGGGATGCGCGGTTGCATGAACAGCGTCACGTCAACGCCGGGAATGTGAGTGCTGTCATCTTCCGTCAAGGTGGCTGTCCGTACGTTGCGTGCGAAGTTTTCACCAATGAAGGAGGTCCATACCATGCGAATGCTCACTCTTTCTGTGTCTCTCCTCGCTTTTCTTCTGGTCGCCGGCTGCTCGAATTCCGATAGTCCCGCCGCAGCGACGACTTCGACCGGCACATTTCAGGTGAGCCTGATCGACAGTCCCGGCCCGTACACGCAGGTCAATATCGTCGTGGACAGCGTGCAGGTACATGTGGCGTACGGCGACAGTCTCGCCAACTGGATCACACTGAATCGGATCCCCACGACGTATGATCTTTTGAAGTTGGTCAACGGCGCGGAGGCGGTCATCGGCAAGGCGGACATCCCGGTCGGTCACTACACGCAATTGCGACTGTTTCTGGGCGCCGGCTGCACCGTCGTCGTTGATAACGTCGCGCATCCGCTGACCGGACCCAGCGGAAGCCAAAGCGGTATCAAACTCACGATGAATGCCGACGTTGTGGCTGATGTGCTTTACACCATCACCCTCGATTTTGACGCCGCCCGCTCGATCGTGACCACCGGCAATCCGAACAGCCCAAGCTATATCCTGAAACCCGTCATTCGCGCGGTGGTGACCGGTACGACCGGTATCGTCGCGGGGACGGTCAGTCCCGCGTCGTCCGCTCCGTTCGTCTATGCGGCCACGTCCACCGACACAATCGCGACCGCCGCGGACACGACCGGCGGATTCAAACTCCGCTATCTCGGTCCGGACACCTACAGCGTGCGCATCGTCCCGCAGGATACGCTGCACCGGGATACCACGATCACCGGCGTCGTCGTGTCTGCCGCTTTGACGACGAATCTCGGTACGATCACGCTTCCCGCGAAATAGATCCTGTGCGGATGTCTCTTTTCCCGAGCCCCGGTCGACCACGATCGGGGCTCTTTCTGTCCATCGGCCCGTGGACCCGGGCATGCATCGGGAGATAACGGAATCGCTGCCGAGCCCATGCCCATCTCAGCCGCTCCGATTTCCCTTCACCCACGCGCAATCACTATTCTTCATTCTTCATTCGCAATTCTCCATTCATATTGCGCCTCATGCCGGAAAACGTGATCTTGTGCAGGACCTTCCCGATTCGTCGTCGGCCCGGAAGGTATCGATCGACGTACATGCGGTACCGCTCTTTCACCACTGACAGATGGAGGCAGCGATGAAGAGATACGTCCGTTGGTTCTGCGTGGCGACGCTGATGAGCGGCATGGCCGCCGCCTGGTCCGGATGCGACTCCGGCGATGAGGACGCGTCACAGGCACGCGCGCGCGATGCCAAGCTGCTCGAGCGTCACGTCGCCGACTACTATCAGACCCTGCAGCGCGCGTATCACGGCAGCGGCGCGAACATCGACAGCCTGAACGCCTCGCTCTTTGCCAAAGACTCCTACTACGTGACGTACTGGGGGCAATCGGAGCCGATCGACTCCACGACGAAACGCATGCGTGCCGCATTGCCCGGCATGCGCGACTACCAGAACCGCGTGGAGATCATGTCCCTGAGGGTGGATGGCGATATGGCATACGTCTTCTTCATCCTTCGGCAAACCTACTCGCTGAACGGCCGTCCGATGGATGAATATCTGCCGACCACATTCGTCTTCGAGCGGCTGACCGACGGCTGGCGCGACCGCCATGTCGCCGGGTAGGCGGGCCTCCAGACGATCGAACAGCTGATGCGCTATGCAACGAAATGAGGATGTGCTGATGAATGCCGAACACGTTCTGAAGTCCGCATCGAAACGGTCGCTCGCGCGCCACGCGGCGGTTATTCTCCTGC
>JAKAJH010000027.1 GCA_021813905.1 Bacteroidota bacterium
ACATCAAGCGGATTCTTTTCCGTCTTCTTTCCGATCTGCTCAAGCGCCCCGTACAAAATACCGCGCGCCGTCTGCTTCTTGCCGGACTTCAGAAGATTGTTCACGAACCGTGAAACGAGGAGATCCCCGTACTTCGGATCGGGTTGAATGCGTCTGCGATTTGCTTTCTTTTTTCTCATTCGTCGATCCGCTACTTCTTGGGCCGTTTGGCCCCGTACTTGGAACGCCCCTGCTTCCGGTCCTGCACACCCTGCGTATCAAGTGTCCCGCGGATGATGTGGTACCGGACGCCGGGCAGGTCTTTGACCCTGCCGCCACGGATCAGCACGATGGAATGCTCCTGGAGATTATGCCCTTCCCCGGGAATGTAGGCCGTCACTTCAATGCCGTTCGTCAGACGAACACGCGCCACCTTCCGGAGGGCCGAATTCGGCTTCTTCGGAGTCGTCGTATACACGCGTGTGCAAACGCCGCGCTTCTGCGGGCTCGAACTCAGCGCCGGGGATTTGCTCTTCCAGGTAACCTTTTCTCGGCTTTTCCGGACGAGTTGATTAATCGTTGGCAACGGGATTCCTTCCTGAGCCTTGAAACCGTGAATAGATCAGCATTTCAAAAGCTTTGTAATATACGGCTTTTCCGAAAGATTGTCAACGGTCAAAGCGCATGAAAATGCAGAATTCGCACGCGCCCCAAGGATGACACTTACCGGTTGGATTCGACAGCGACTTCCGGCAATCCCGTCCCGGGTGTACCTCTCAATCGGGTACGCCCGGTCGGAATATGCTCAGTGCGGCTCGCTACGCACTCACCCCAACACGGCGGGCAGCCTGATGAGCCTCATCAGCCGCGGGTCCCTCGGCCACCCCCTCCGCAGCCGCTTGCTCTTCTTCACCGACAACGATGATGTCCCTGAATTTCTTCTGACCCGTCCCCGCCGGGATCAGGTGACCCATGATCACGTTCTCCTTCAGGCCGAGCAGATGATCGATCTTTCCTTCGATCGCCGCGTCGGTCAGAACCTTGGTCGTCTCCTGGAAGGAGGCCGCCGAGATGAAGCTGTCCGTGGTCAGCGACGCCTGCGTGATCCCGAGGAGAATCGGTTCCGACGTGGCCGGTTCCGCATCGCGGACCTCGACCACCTTCTTCGATTTCTTCTTCAGATCGGCGTTCAACTCGCGGATGAGCTTGCGCGGAACAAGCTGGCCGTTCTTCAGCTTCGAGTCACCCTTGCTTTCCACCACCTGCTTGTCCGCAAGGCTGTCGTTCTCATCCCGCAACCGGCTCTTGTCCACGTGATCGCCCTCGAGGTACTTCGAGTCGCCCGGATCGACGATACGGACCTTCTGCATCATCTGCCGCACGATCACTTCGATGTGCTTGTCGTTGATCTTCACGCCCTGCATCCGGTAGACTTCCTGGATCTCGTTCACCAGGTATTCCTGCACCGCGGTGGTGCCCTTGATCCGGAGGATGTCGTGCGGATCGATCGATCCGGCCGACAACCGCTCGCCGGCATGAACGACGTCGCCGTCCTGTGTCAACAAATGCTTGCCGAGCGGGATCATGTACGTCCGCTTGTCCTTGCCGTCATGGCTCTGCACGAACACTTCGCGTGAGCCGCGCTTCGGCTGACCGATCGTCACGATGCCGTCGATCTCGCTGACGACGGCCGGATCGGACGGATGGCGCGCCTCGAACAGTTCTGTCACGCGCGGCAGACCGCCGGTGATGTCGCGCGTCTTGCCGATATCGCGCGGGATCTTGACGAGGATCGAGCCGGCGGGGATCTCCTCACCATCGTCGACATTCAGGTGCGCCCGCGTCGGGATCGGATAGTTGGCGACGCGCTGTCCCTTCTTGTTGAGGACGGCAATCGCCGGGATGAGGCTCTTTTCGCGGCTGTCGATGACGACCTTCTGAATGTGGCCCGTCTGCTCGTCCGGCTCTTCCCGGTAGGTCACGTTTTCTTTCAGGTCGACATACTTCACGGTGCCGCCGTGTTCCGACACGATCACCGCGTTGTACGGATCCCACTCATAGATGAGTTCACCGCGGGAAATCTTCTGTCCGTCACGGACGACCAGGATTGCGCCGTAGGGCACATCGTACTTCGTCAGGACACGGTTGTCCGTGTCGAGGATGTTGATGATGCCGCTCCGGCCGGAGACAATCGGACGATTCTCCTCGTCCTGATCGATCGCCTTGATGCCGTCGTACTTCACGCGGCCGTCGAACTTCGACGTGATCTGGGACTGGGCCGCGATCAGGCTGGCGGTACCGCCGGTGTGGAACGTGCGCAGGGTCAGCTGCGTGCCCGGCTCGCCGATGGACTGCGCCGCGATGACACCGACGGCCAAGCCCGGCTCCACCTTGTTTCCTGTCGTCAGGTCGCGACCGTAGCACTTGGCGCACACGCCGCGACGCGAATCGCAGGTGAGCACCGAGCGAATATCCACCGTCTCGATCGAGGTTTCGGAGATCTGCTGCGCCTTCTCCTCGTCGATCAGCTCGCCGCTGTGAACGATCACCTGGCCGCTGATCGGATCCACCACGTCATGCACGGCGACGCGGCCGAGAATGCGCTCGGACAGCGGCTCTTTGATGTCTTCCGCTTCCTTCAGCGCGCTTGTCGGAACGCCCTGGATGGTGCCGCAATCGTCCTCGGAGATGATCGCATCCTGCGCCACATCGATCAGTCGCCGGGTCAGGTATCCGGCATCCGCCGTCTTCAACGCGGTGTCGGCCAGACCTTTGCGGGCGCCGTGCGTGGAGATGAAGTACTCGAGAATCGACAGGCCTTCGCGGAAGTTCGCGATGATCGGGTTCTCGATCAGTTCGCCCGTCGCACCGGACATGGACTTTTGCGGCTTGGCCATCAGTCCGCGCATACCGGCCAGCTGACGCACCTGCTCCTTGGACCCACGCGCACCCGAGTCCACCATCATATACAGCGAGTTGAAGCCGTCCTTGTCGTGCTGCAGCGCCTCGAAGAGCCGGTCCGCGATCTTGCTCGTGATGCGCGTCCAGATGTCGATCACCTTGTTATACCGCTCGCCGTTCGTAATGAAGCCGCGGTAGTACTGGTTGTACACGTTGTCGACTTCTTTCTGCGCCTTCTGGACGAGGTCGTACTTTTCCTGCGGGATGATGACGTCGCCGACGGAGACGGACAGACCGCCGCGCGTGGCGTAGTTGAAGCCCATCGCCTTCAGACGATCGAGGAATTGCGCGGTCGCCAGTGTGCCGCGGCGGCGATAGACCATGGCAATGATCTGCACCAGACGCTTCTTGTTCAGCAGCTCATTGATGTAGGGCACGCCCTCCGGAATGATCCGGTTGAACAGCACGCGTCCCGTCGTCGTCTCGATGAACGAGCCGTTCGCGCGAACCTTGATACGCGCGTGGAGACCGATGCGGCCCTGATCGTAGGCGATCACCACTTCGTCAATGGAACCGAACGTCATCCCCTCGCCCTTGTCGCCGGGACGGGACTTGGTCAGGTAGTAGCAGCCGAGCACCTGGTCCTGCGTGGGCGTCACGATCGGCGCGCCGTTGGCCGGCGACAGGATGTTGTGGCTCGACAGCATCAGCAGACGTGCCTCGAGCTGCGCTTCGTACGAGATCGGCACATGCACCGCCATCTGGTCGCCGTCGAAGTCCGCGTTGAACGCGGTGCACACCATCGGATGGATGCGGATAGCCTTGCCTTCCACGAGCACGGGCTGAAACGCCTGGATGCCGAGGCGGTGCAGGGTCGGGGCGCGGTTGAGCAGCACCGGATGCCCGTCGATGATGTGGTCCAGAATATCCCACACCTCCGGTCCCTTTTTGTCCACCATCTTCTTCGCGCTCTTGACCGTCTTCACCAGGCCGCGCTCGATGAGCTTGCGGATGATGAACGGCTTGAACAGCTCGACGGCCATGTCCTTGGGCAGGCCGCATTCGTGCAGTTTCAGTTCAGGACCGACCACGATGACGGAACGGCCCGAGTAATCGACGCGCTTGCCGAGCAGGTTCTGACGGAAGCGTCCCTGCTTGCCCTTGAGCATGTCGGACAGCGACTTCAGCGCGCGGTTGTTGTCGCTGCGGACGGCGTTCACGCGCCGCGAGTTGTCGAGCAGCGAGTCGACCGCTTCCTGCAGCATGCGCTTCTCGTTCCGGAGGATCACCTCCGGCGCTTTGATCTCGATAAGCCGCTTCAGACGGTTATTGCGGATGATGACGCGGCGGTAGAGATCGTTCAGATCGGACGTCGCGAACCGGCCGCCTTCCAACGGCACCAGCGGACGGAGCTCGGGCGGGATCACCGGGATCACATCCATCACCATCCATTCCGGCTTGTTCTGCACTCCGTTCGCGTCGACCTTGCGGAATGACTCGACGACACGCAGACGCTTGAGAGCATCCTGCTTCTTTTGCACGGACGTCTCGGTCTTGAGCTGCGTCCGGAGTTCAGCGCCCAGCTCCTCGATGTTCACGCGACGAAGCAGGTCCTTGATCGCGTCCCCACCCATCTTCGCGACGAACTTCTTCGGGTCGGTGTCGTCCAGATCCTGGTTGCTTTCGGGCAGCGACGACAGGATCTCGAGGTACTGGTCCTCGGAGATCAGATCCAGCCGCTGCAGGCCGGTCGTGCCGGGGCTGACGACGACATACGACTCGTAATAGATGATCTTCTCCAGCTCTTTCCCCGCGATGCCGAGGATCGTGCCGATCTTGCTGGGCACCGAGCGGAAATACCAGATATGCACGACGGGAACGGCCAGGGAGATGTGTCCCATCCGCTCGCGACGGACGCTTTTCTGTGTGACCTCGACGCCGCAGCGGTCGCAGGTGATGCCCTTGTAGCGGATCCGTTTGTACTTTCCGCAATGGCACTCCCAGTCCCGTACGGGGCCGAAAATCTTTTCGCAGAACAATCCATCTTTTTCCGGACGGAACGACCGGTAGTTGATCGTCTCCGGCTTCGTCACCTCACCGTGCGACCGCGCCAGGATCATGTCCGGCGAAGCCAGGCTGATGGTAATCTTCGAAAACGTCTTCTTCGTTGCAGCTTCGTGTGGTGTGAAAGGCATGACGCCTCCAGATAAGTTCAGTCTCACATTCCTGTCGTCAACATCGTTCGGTGCGGCACCGCTCAGTCGATCTTCACCTCAAGACCGAGGCCTTGCAGCTCGCGCACCAGTACGTTGAACGATTCGGGGACATTCGGCTCGGGCAGATTGTCACCTTTGACGATGGCCTCGTACACTTTCGCACGGCCAAGCACGTCATCCGATTTGACCGTAAGAATCTCCTGCAGCACATTCGACGCGCCGTAGCCTTCGAGGGCCCACACTTCCATCTCACCGAACCGCTGGCCACCGAATTGCGCTTTCCCGCCAAGCGGCTGCTGTGTGATGAGCGAGTAGGGTCCGATGGACCGCGCGTGGATCTTGTCATCCACCATGTGAGAGAGTTTCATCATGTACAGATATCCGACCGACACTTCCTGATCGAACGGCTCGCCCGTCCGACCGTCCAACAGCACGGTCTTGGAGTTGTCGTTCAGTCCGGCTTTGCGCAAATACTCCTGCACTTCTTCCCAGGTTGCGCCGTCGAAGATCGGCGAGGCGAACGCCGTGCCGAGTTGCTTGCCGGCCCAGCCGAGCGCCACTTCGAACAGCTGCCCGATGTTCATACGGGACGGCACGCCGAGCGGGTTGAGCACGATATCCACCGGACGTCCGTCGGGCAGGAACGGCATATCCTGCACGGGGACCACAGTCGAAACGACGCCCTTGTTGCCGTGCCGTCCGGCCATCTTGTCGCCCACCGCGAGCTTGCGCTTCTTCGCCACGTACACCTTGGCGAGCTGCACGATACCCGGGGCGAGCTCATCGCCGAGCTGGATCTTGTTCTTCTCGTGGCGATACAGCTCCTCGATCTCGCTCATCTTCTGGCGATAGTTCTCGTACACCTTGACAAGCACGTTGTGCTTGCGCTTGTCGTCGATCCACTCCTGGTTGTAATCAAGCTTCTCCAGGTTCTCGAGACCTTCAAACGTATCCTCCTTGAAGGTCACACCGGCGCGGATGACCACCGCGCCGTCCGTGTCGCGGATGCCGACGGACTTTTCACCGCTCAGCAGCTGCGCCAGCTTATGCGCCAGCTTGTCGTTCAGCTCTTTGAGGTCCCGCTTCCGGGCACGCTCGAGCGCTTCGAGCCGCTTCTTGTCCTCCTTCTTGCTTTCCGTATCCTTCTTCTTGCGGCTGAACAGCTTGGTGGCGATGACGATGCCGCGCATGCCCGGGGGCGCTTTCAGCGACGCATCCTTCACGTCACCGGCTTTCTCGCCGAAGATCGCTTTGAGCAGTTTCTCTTCCGGCGTCGGATCGGTCTCGCCTTTCGGCGTGATCTTGCCGATGAGAATGTCGCCTTCGTTGACCTCCGCGCCGACGCGGACAATGCCGTTCTCATCGAGGTCCTTGGTCGCCTCCTCGCTTACGTTCGGAATCTCCCGCGTGAGCTCCTCTTCACCGCGCTTGGTGTCACGGACCTGCAGCTCGAACTCCTCGATGTGCACGGAGGTGAAGACATCTTCGGCCACAATGCGTTCGCTGACAATGATGGCATCTTCGAAGTTGTATCCGCGCCACGGCATGAACGCCACCAGGACGTTCCGGCCGAGGGCCAGTTCGCCGCCGTCCGTCGCACAGCCATCCACCAGCACATCGCCCTTCTTGAAGCGCTGGCCTTCCTTCACGACCGGCTTCTGGTTGATCGACGTGTCCTGGTTCGTGCGGAGGAACTTGGTCAGACGGTATTCGACGCGCCGCTTGTCGTCGAAGCTGATGATCGCTTCGGTGCTGTTCTCGTCGATGTCGTAGAGCACCACGACGCTGTCACCGTTCACGGACTCGACCATGCCGTTGCGTTCGGCGACCATGATCGAGCGCGAGTCGCGGGCGATCTTCTCCTCCAGGCCCGTGCCGACGATCGGCGATTCGGGACGCAGGAGCGGCACCGCCTGGCGCTGCATGTTCGAGCCCATCAGCGCACGGTTGGCGTCGTCATGCTCGAGGAACGGAATGAGGGCCGCGGCGGCGCTGACGATCTGATTCGGCGCCACATCCATGTACTGCAGCTTGTCCGGCTCGGCGAGCGGATAGTCGCTCTGGAACCGGGCTTTGATCTTCTCCTCCTTGAACCGGCCGCGGTCGTCGATCGGCGCGTTCGCCTGCGCGATCGTGAGTTCGTCTTCCTGCTCCGCGGTAAGGTATTCGATCTCCTCCGTGACCTTTCCGCTCTTCACCTTCCGGTACGGAGTGACGATGAATCCGAAGTCGTTGATCCGCGCATGGATGCACAGCGACGAGATCAGACCGATGTTCGGGCCTTCCGGCGTCTCGATCGGGCAGAGTCGGCCGTAGTGCGTGTAGTGCACGTCGCGCACTTCAAAGCCGGCGCGTTCGCGCGTCAGACCGCCCGGTCCCAGCGCGGAGACGCGCCGCTTGTGCGTCATCTCCGACAGCGGGTTCGTCTGATCGAGGAACTGCGACAGCTGGTTCGTGCCGAAGAACGCGTTGATCACGCTCGTAATCGTCCGCGCGTTGACCAGGTCCTGCGGCGTGATCGTCTCGGCATCGCGCAGATTCATCCGCTCGCGGATGGTGCGCGTCATGCGGGAGAGACCGATGTTGAACTGCTGCGCGAGCTGCTCGCCGACCGTACGCACGCGGCGATTGCCGAGGTGGTCAATGTCGTCCACCTGCTTCTTGCCCTGCTGCAGGTCAATGAGGTACTTCACGATGGCGACGATGTCATCCTTCGTGAGCGTCGTGACGTCTTCGGCGATCTTCAGGCCGAGACGGATATTCATGCGGTGCCGGCCGACGTCGCCGAGATCATAGCGCTTCGGGTTGAAGAAGAGCCGGTCGATGAGGTTCTTCGCCGTGTCAAGATCGGGCGCCTCACCGGAGCGCAACTGCTGATAGATCGCCTCGAGGGCGTCCTCCTCGGAGCGGGACGAATCCTTCAGAATCGTGTTGGCGATGACCGAAACCTCGCTGGTGTCTTCCGCCTTCAGGAAGCGGATCTTGCGCACCTCCGCCTTTTTGATCTGGCGGATGTGGTCCTCGGTCAGTTTGGTGTCCTTGGAAATGAAGATCTCGCCGGTCTTCCGGTCGAACACGTCGCTGCAGACCTTCCGGTCGATGAAGTCCTTCAGATTGACCTTATGCGCGTCCACCTCTTCGACCATGCCGAACAGGTCCAGGATCTCGTCATCGGACGAGTAGCCGAGTGCGCGCAGCAGCGTGGTGACGGGGAATTTCTTCTTCCGGTCGATGTACGCGTACATCACGTTGTTGATATCCGTCGCGAACTCGACCCACGATCCGCGGAACGGGATGATGCGCGCGGAGTACATCATGGTGCCGTTCGGATGGACGGACTCGCCGAAGAACACGCCGGGGGAGCGGTGCAGCTGACTGACGACGACGCGCTCGGCCCCGTTGATGATGAACGTACCGCGGTACGTCATCGCGGGCAGGTTGCCGAGATACACTTCCTGCTCGATCGTATCGGTGAATTCCTTGCTCCCTTCCTTCTTCGAGGAGAGCCGGAGCTTCGCCTTCAGGGGCACGGCGAACGTGAGTCCCCGCTCCTGGCACTCGACGACGGAGTACTTCGGTTTTTCGACATAGTACTCGACGAATTCGAGGAGGAAGTTCTCCCGCGCGTCGGTGATCGGGAAGTTCATCTCGAACACCTGCTGCAACCCCAGCTTCTTCCTCCGGTGCGGCGGGACGTCGGCCTGCAGGAAATTGTCGAACGAATCGATCTGAACGTTCAGCAGGTCGGGGGTCTCAATGACCGAAGGGATACGGCCGAACGAAATCCGGCCGTCGGAACCGTTGGATTGGCTCTTCAACGTCACCACTCCTTGAATGGTTGTAAGACACTCTCGCCCGGATTTTCCGCGCCAGGCGCCGCGTTCACAGAAATTCCGCAGCCGGACGGGGTGCGGAATCACTGTTCCTTATAGACGGCGGAAGCCGATGGTCCTGTTCCCGCGCGAGCGGGGGATCCATCGGCTTACCGATTGACTCGTAGTTGCCGGACGTTCGCGCTTCCGCCGCATTCAGAACACGCGGCGGGATCGGGAAGTTCGCGCCGGCACGAAAAGCCGTTATTTCAGCTCGACCGTTGCGCCTGCTTCCTCGAGCTCTTTCTTCAGCTTTTCGGCCTCGTCCTTCGACAGACCTTCCTTGACCGTCTTGGGGGCGCCATCGACGAGGTCTTTGGCTTCCTTCAGGCCCAGGCCGGTAGCGGCGCGGACGACCTTGATCACATTGATCTTCTGCGCGCCGGCATTCTTGAGCTCGACGTTGAATTCGGTCTTCTCTTCCGCAGCAGCGGCCGGTGCGGCACCGGCGGCCGGCATGGCGCCCATCATCATGGGGGCGGCGGCGGTGACACCGAACTTCTCTTCCAGAGCCTTCTTCAGTTCAACGGCCTCGAGGAGAGTGAGCTTCTCGATCTTTTCGACAATTTCAGCGACGACTGACATGGATAGGTTCTCCTGATTGAATAATCAAAATTGGGGTTCAAGCAGCCTGTTTCTGCTGACCGATCTGATCCACAACGCTGACCAGATCGCGCATGACAGCCGCCAGCGTGCCGACGATTCCCTGTGCGGGAGACTGCAGCGAGCCGAGGACGGCCGCGATGATCTCTTCGCGCGACGGCAGACTCGACAGCTGGTCAAGGCTGGAGGCATCGTAGACGTGTTTCTCGAGGACAGCCGCCTTCAGCTTGAACTTGCCGGTCTTATCCGAAAACTTCTTGATCACCCGGGCGGGTGCCGCGGGATCGTCGTAACTGAAGGCGATACCGGTCGGTCCGACGAGGCGATCGAAGATTCGATCATAGCCGCTCAGCTGTTCGAGCGCTTTCCGGGCCAGCGTGTTCTTCACGACGGTGTATTCGACACCGGACTTCCGGAACTCGCGCCGCAGTTCGGTCTCTTCCGCGACGGTGAGTGCGGAGAAGTCTGCGAAGTACATCGCGATCGCCCGGGACGCCTTCTCAGCGACTTCGGCGATGATCGCTTCTTTCTCACTGCGTTTCATCATATGGAACCTGCGTAATTCAGCCCGCTGAATGAGAAGCCCCCGCGTTTCCGCAGGGCATTCAACGGAGGGTTATGAGAAGCAGAGTGCGTAAATTCTGTCAGGCTGCGCCGGCCGCTTCGCCCCGGTCGATATGCACGCCGGGACCCATCGTGGTCGAGATCGCAATGCTCCGGACGTACGTGCCCTTGGCCGTCGAAGGTTTCAGGCGCACGATGGTCGTCAGGAATGCATGAATATTGTCCACCAGCTTTTCTTTTTCGAATCCCGCCTTGCCGACCGTCGCGTGTACGATGCCCGCCTTGTCGACGCGGAATTCGATTTTGCCGGCCTTGATTTCCTTCACCGCTTTCGCCACATCGGGCGTGACGGTGCCGCTCTTCGGGTTCGGCATCAGACCGCGGGGGCCCAGGATCTTTCCCATCTTTCCGAGCTCGCCCATGACATCCGGCGTCGCGATGATGACATCGACGTCCGCCCAACCCTGCTGGATCTTCTCCAGATAATCTTTGAAGCCGACATGATCGGCACCGGCTGCTTTCGCCTCATCGTCCTTCGGCGGCTTGGCGATCACCAGCACCCGGACCTCTTTGCCGATCCCGTGCGGGAGGGCGACGGTGCCGCGGATGGCCTGGTCCGCCTTCTTGGGATCAACGCCCAGACGAACGGCGATGTCCACCGCCTCGCTGAATTTCGCCGAAGCGGTCTGTTTCACGATCTCGACGGCTTCTGCGACCGAATAATCTTTCGGCTGCACCTTGCCGGCCACTGCCTTGAATCGCTTGCTGCGCGTTCTCATGACGTCCGACCTCTTCTCTTACTCTTCTACAGTGATGCCCATGCTGCGGGCGGTGCCGGCGACCATACTCATCGCCGATTCGATCGAGGCGGCATTGAGGTCCGGCATCTTCAGCTCCGCAATCTCGCGGACCTGCTTCTTCGAGACCTTGCCCACCTTGGTACGATTGGGCTCGCCCGATCCCTTTTCGAGTTTCGATGCACGAAGCAGCAGTGTCGCCGCCGGCGGGGTCTTCGTGATGAAGGTGAAGGATTTATCCGAGAAGACGGTGATCACCGCGGGGATGATCAGGCCCTGCTGGTCCTTCGTCCGGGCGTTGAACTGCTTGCAGAACTCCATGATGTTGACGCCCTTCTGACCGAGGGCGGGACCGACCGGGGGCGCAGGATTCGCCTGGCCGGCAGGGATCTGCAGCTTGATGAAACCGACGACTTTCTTAGCCATGCACGTGAGCCTTCAATAGAGAGACAGTACTGAGTACGGTCTTACTTTTCGAGTTCGACCTGAGAAAAATCGAGTTCGACAGGTGTCTTGCGACCGAAGATGCTGACCATGACTTTCACTTTCAGCTTCTCGGGGCTGACTTCCTGGACGAACCCGTTGAAATTATTGAACGGTCCGTCGACGACCTTCACCGGGTCGCCCGCACGGAACGGGATGTCGACGATCTCCGTTTCTTCCTTCTGCTCCATCTTCCCGATCAGGCGGCGCACCTCGTCGGGCTGCAGCGGGGCCGGATTGTTCTTGTCCGGCACGAACCCCATCACCGACGGCGCCTCGATGATCAGATGCACGCTCTCCTTGTCGAGCGTAGCCTCCACGAGTACGTAGCCGGGGAAGAAATTCTTCACCTTCGACTTCTTCTTGCCATCCTTGATCTCGAACACTTTTTCCGCCGGGATCATCACGCTGGAGATCTTCTCCTGCAGACCGAGGCGGGCCACTTCGGATTCGAGGTAGGCCTTGACTTTTGCTTCATGTCCGGAATAGGTCCGGACCACATACCAGCGTTTTGCCAACGTCAGTCCTGAGTCCAGTGGTTAGAGGATGGCTTTCAGCGCTTCGCTGACCGCGAAGTCGACGACCCACGTGAAGACGGCGATCCCCAGCGACACGAGGATCACAATCTTCGTCGATTCCATCAGTTCTTCCTTCGACGGCCAGGTGACTTTTTCCATCTCCTTGTACACGTCGTTGAAGAAGTTGACAATTTTTTCTTTCATCGCATGCCCGAAGTCGTTGAACAGGTGATCCCAACACTCGCGTTGCACGTCAGGAGGGACTCGAACCCCCAACCTGCGGTTTTGGAGACCGCTGCTCTACCAATTGAGCTACTGACGTATGGTTCCGCGGTGCGCAGCGGAGCACCACCGCCGGTTACTTGGTCTCCTTGTGGGGCGTTCGCTTGTGGCACCAAGGACAGTACTTCTTGTACTCGACGCGGCCGCTCTGTTTCTTCTTGTTCTTCGTGGCCGAGTAGTTGCGGCGTTTGCAGGTGGTGCATTCCAGAGTAATAATGTCTCGCATCGTTCTGTTCCTTGTGCAACACGTTCTGTCTGAGTGCTGGAGCTTGCGACCGGGCTTGAACCGGTGACCTCGTCCTTACCAAGGACGTGCTCTACCAACTGAGCTACGCAAGCACGCGGCCGGGGACGAATGACATCGCTCACCGCAATCCCCGAATCGTTCACTGCTCTCACATCGCACTGCGAGCGGGAGACGGGACTCGAACCCGCGACCAACAGCTTGGAAGGCTGTGACTCTACCAGCTGAGTTACTCCCGCATGAACCGCTCGATGCGGCGTCGCGCAATCGCGGATCAGAATCACGAGCCGTGACCGCTCGCGCACCGCTGCATTTCATTTCCCTGTGGGCAGGGAAGGATTCGAACCTCCGAAGGCATGAGCCGTCAGATTTACAGTCTGATGCGTTTGACCGCTTCGCTACCTGCCCGGTGTACCGCTGCTTCTGGTGGCGGCAGAGCTGGCGGTCGGACTTGAACCGACGACCTGCTGATTACAAGTCAGCTGCTCTACCAACTGAGCTACGCCAGCGCGTGTTGATCAGCGTGTCGTTTCTGCCAGCCGATAGATTCATCCGCGGCCGTACTCCGCCCCTCTGGTCTCACCGGATTTCGCGCGCGATCCGCACAACACGATTCGACCCAGAATCTCTTCGGTCCGGAAAAATCTGAGCTATAAATATAGGAAAAAATGCCAGAATGTCAACGAAAGGAGTGCAAAATCTTCAACATCCGTGCGCCCGATGCGCTTCTTTTCATCCCCCCAGAAAATCAGGCGGAATGCCCCCATACTACGGGCAAGCATCGCGCCGGCTGCCTACTTCGAAACCGCCAGAATGCCCCCTCCCCATCGCAGTCTCGCGGCCAATTCCTGCATTCTTTGTGATTCTTCCTTCTTGCCCTCGTGCTCCGACCAGCGTGCGAACGCCGTGCACACCTGCACCTCATAAAGCAGCAGATCTTGCGCGACGGGACCCAAACCGCGGGTCAGGCCCGCCGCAAGATGCGGATAGGACGCGATCGCCGCACTTCCGGGAGGCATCAATCGGAAGAACAGGCCCGCCGGAGTCCGCAGAAGCTGGCGGGGAAATTCCGGTTCGATGCGCACATCGGCAAACACCGGTCCATCCTTCAGCGCACCGGCAGCCAGCGCATTGAGAAATTCGTCCCACCGCAATTGGATCACCGCCGGATTGAACGGACGTCCATGCTCAAACTTGTCCAGCTCACCAAGGAATCGATCCGCCTCCACGGCACAGCGCTCCATCAGGCGAGGCGCGGTCTTCCGAAGATGCAGGAAGTACCATGACCGATTCTGAAGCAGACTCTTGTCGATCAACAGCACGTCCGGTCGCACGCGGCGTACGGTCTGCAAGTACATCGCCGGTGAGACGAAGTAATCCCATTGTGAACTGAAGATCACCGCGTTCGGCGGAAGGTGCTGGAGGACGTCCAGCGTAAAGTCCTCCGCAACGCGATTGCGGCTTTCATCGACCCGTTCGCGATTGGCCAACAAGGGTACGATCGGCACCGCAACAAGAAGCATGAGCGCAATTCCGGAGAGAGCAGGAACCCGCCGGCTGACCCATCGCACCACTGTCGCCATCCCGACGACCAGTGCGCCACCCACCGCGACGATCGCAAGAAGGAAATATGATTCAATGTCGAAGATGTCATAGTTGGTCGCGTAGGCAAGCGTCGCCATCCAGAGCAGCAGGAGAAAGATGCCTGTTCTGCGATCACGCACCGCGAGTGTTCCGATGCCGACGAGAAGCAATGGAAACAGCAGCGCGTGGAACTCTCCCGGGAATCCCGACACATAGCGCGCAAGCTGATGACTCATGACGTCGACGCCGGAGAACATCCACACTTGATACTGCTTGCCCGATACGTGCCAGAGGAGACGTTCCAGCGTCGCCGGATGTCCCCAGTCCATGACGGGCGATGCGGCCGAACGGATCGGCAGGAAGAGATACAACGAGAGGCCAAGCAGAAAGAACGGGACAATCCGAAGCGCGCGTTGCACGGCTACCCGCCACGGGCGAATCGTCAC
Organism: Bacteroidota bacterium; assembly: GCA_021813905.1. GTDB lineage: Bacteria > Bacteroidota > Ignavibacteria > UBA10030 > UBA10030 > JAKAJH01. The sequence continues at coordinate 14,490 of JAKAJH010000027.1, forward strand.
GAAGAAGAGCATGATGAATCCGGGAGCGAGCAGCACGGTAGTCATGTGATTGGCGAACGCAAGGCCGAGCGCAAATGCAGCGAACGCAAGCCATCGCGCCATGTCCGCACCCGAGAGAGCACGGAGAAATGCATACAGCACGACCGACACAAGAAGCAGATGGAGCGAATACACCTCGAGCGCGGTCGACTGTGACCACACCGTCCGGCTGAGTCCGACGGATACCGCTGCCGAAAGAGCCGCAAGCCGCCTGACGATCGGGCGAAGCGCATCTCCCCGGAATGTCCGGGCGAGGATCTGCAGAAAGACAAGAAAGAGCACGCCGACGCCCAACGCCGTCCAGACGGACGCCAGGCGGTTCAGCATGCCGATCCCGGCGCCGTCCGGCACGAGCATCGACCAGAGATGACCCAGCAGCGTGAACAGCGGATAGCCGGTCGGATGGGCGATTCCCAGCGTCACGCAGACCGTCGCCAACTCGCCGGTGTCGGTGAACGCCACGGCCGGACACAGCGTCGTCTGATAGGCGATGAACACGATCAGCGCAGCGAGAGCCGCCCATGCTCCATCGAATCCTGTCATTGCCGCGAGGACACGTTTCAGCGTTCGCACTGCCGGAGTGTCTCCGTGAATATGGATCGATTCACTCGTCGCACCGAATTCAGTTTACGCTCGAGCTCTTCCGTGCGACGACAGTTCATCGCCGCCAGGACGACTTCCACACCCTCTTCGGCCGGCGGCCACTGAAATTCGCGCACCGCGCCGTTCGTACGAAGCCAGAATTCCAGGGTTCGAAGCCAGAGGTAGTTTTCCCGAAGACGCCGCACGTTCGACGGCGACAGCAGTCCCCCCTCTGCGATTCGCCCGAGAGCGCGCAGGGTGTTCGCTTCGCGGACTTCGTGCCGGTCTGCGCCGTACCTCAGCTGAAGGGATTGGACCGTAAACTCGATGTCCATCAATCCCCCTTCACCCACCTTCAGATCGGTCGCGCCTTTCTTCCCTTTCGAGCGTTCACGGCCGATGCGCTGACGCATCTCCCCCATACGCTCCACCCATCCCTCCTCCAGCGGATTCTCGTACGCAAACCGCCCGATGAGCGACGCCAGCCGGGCGCGGAACCAATCGTCGCCGTACACCACACGGGCGCGCAGCAATGCCTGACGCTCCCACAGATCGGCCCGACCGGCGAAGTATTGCTCCAGGTAATCGACCGCGGCCACTGCGGGAGCATTGTGCCCCTCCGGACGAAGACGGAGATCGACGTCGTACCGGCCACCGTCGTCCGTCTGAAGCGCATTGAGGATCTGCTTGCCCGCCCGGTCCGCCCGTACGGAAACATCTCCCGATCCCTCGCCGCGGACGAACACAAGGTCCAGATCGGAGCCGATCGTCATTTCACCGCTGCCCAGTTTTCCCAGCGCGACCACAGCGAACCTGCCCTTTGGCAGCTGCGCAGCGACCGCGTCCGCCGTCACGGTCTCCAGCATCGTTTCGGCGATCGCGCTGATCTCCATGAGCAGCCCACTGATCTCCTGCAACCCAAGAATGAATCGGGCGACTGACTTTGCCTCGTTGAAGGACCGGAATCGGAGGGGATCACTGCGGCGGAGAAATTCCCAGCCGATCTCGGATGACAGCACTTCTTCCGGCCGCGCGGCAAGCGACTCCACGAAAAGCGGCTCCCGCGCCATGAGATCGGTGAGCCATCGGCTGCGGGAACAGATGCGCACGATCATTTCACGGAACCGGTCATGCTGCATCCCATGCAAAAGTGTTCTGCGCACCCCCTCCGCGCCGGCAAGCGTCGTGAGGTTCCTGATCGCCCACTGCGGGGCGCGCCAGCGACGGATCTCGCGCACCAGAGCATCGGCGGAGCCGGAACCGACGAACGCGTCAACGACTTCCCGCGGCAACTCCGGCGTACGCGGCCGGTTTCGGCCCTTCGAATCCTGCCTCCGGCCGTACTCCACGGTGATCCCGATCGTCCTCCCGTAAATCGTTCGGACGGATGCCTGGTGCCGCTGGAGATCGGTTCGGAACGCTCGCTCGCCGCGATAGGCAAGCCGCCGGGCCAGTGCATGGATCTCTTCTGTTGTGGCCGGAAGCGAATGCGTCTGACGTCCCTCGAGCAATTGCAGCCGATGCTCCACCCGCCGCAGGAACCCGTACGCCGAGCGCAGGGCGGACCGCTCGCGCGGCTTCAGGAGTTTCGCTTCCGCGAGCCGTTCAAGCGCCGGCAACGTGCCACGCACGCGCAGCGATCGTCGTTCGCCGGCGTGGACAAGCTGAAGCCCCTGCACGATGAATTCAATATCCCGGATCCCGCCGGCTCCCAGCTTGATGTTCTCTTCATCCTTTACTTTTTCTTCGATCCGCCGTTTGACAGCGGCGATTTCCTCCAGCGGACTGCGGAGCCGACTGCGCGGGAACACGAACGGCTCGATGTCCTTGAGGAACCGTTCGCCAACCGAGATCGCCCCGGCCGCACAACGGGCTTTGAGAAGCATCTGCCGTTCCCAGGTCTCGCCGCGCGTTTCGTAGTAACTCAGATAGGCCGCACGGGACATCGCCAACGGACCCGACTGACCGTCCGGGCGAAGCCGCAGATCCACGCGATAGAGGTATCCCTCATCTGTATGTTCCGAAAGCATGCGCGTGACCTGCTCAGCCAGTCGAACGCACAGGGCGTGGCGCGTGTGAATGCCGTCCGCGGGGGACTCGAAGGGACCGTCGGCGTCGTAGACGAACATCAGATCGATGTCCGAGCTGAAGTTCAGTTCTTCGCCGCCAAGCTTCCCCAGGCCGATGACGGCGAGATCCGGATCGACCGGAGATCCGTGTCGCTGCTGCAGGTCCCGCAGAGCGATCTGCAGCGTCGCTTCCAGCACGGCATCGGCCAGGTGCGCAAGCTCCGCCGCCACGACGGGGCCGGGGGCTTCACCAAGGATCTCACGGGCGCCCAGCCGCAGGATTTCCCGGCGGTGGAATCTTTTGAGCGCGTTGATGCGACGGTCTTTCTGCTCAAACGGTGCGACCGCGCTTTCCGCCTCGCGGCGGTACTGTTCAGTATCTTTCATACCAGTCAGATCCGCGGTGCTCATCAGCCAGCGCAGCAGTTCCGGTTGCCGCACCAGAATGTCCGCGAGATACTGGGACTGACTGGCGAGACGAAGGAAGACGTCGAGCAGGACGGGCTGGTCGACGAAGTCGTGAAGAAGCGACGAGGTGAATCCGGCGGAGAGGAATCGCTGGCAGTTCCGGAATGCGCGCGCGGAGTCCGGAAGGGTGCGCGCGTGCTTCCTCAGCAGCAGAGCGAAGCGTGCCGGGGCGATGCCGGAAGCCGCTGCGAGCTCTTCGATCGGTTTTAAAAGAGGATCAGACGGTTCCACTCGTACGCGCGCCTTCGTGCCCATGGCCATTGAAGGTACCGAAAAAGTCGAAGAGTTCCATCGGACTCGGTCATCCTCCGTCGATCGGCGCCGTGCGTGGTCGCACATTCGCGCCGGGCATTCTGCGCGCCGTCCATTGCCGGGATATTTGCCCGCGCAGTCGGAACGCGACCCGCCTTCATGCTGATCGCTGTTTCATCTCTCGAAACGTCTATTGAATTTGAGGGCCCATTTCGGTATGTTGGCGTGCGATGTCCACATCACAGACCATTTTCAAGCACATCGGGATCGTCGGCGCGGGCAGTACCGGAGCCGCACTTGCGCAAATGGCAGCGGTCGCCGGTGCGGACGTCCTCGTTTACGATATCAATGATACGGTCCTCCGCCGGGCGTTCGAGCGGATCAAGACGGACCTGCGCCGGCAAGTGCAGCAAAACGTCCTGACCGCCGATCAGATGTCGGCAATCCTCGGCCGTCTGCGCTCGCGAACCAGCGTGGCCGATCTCTCCCCCTGCGATCTTGTCATCGAAGCTGTTGTCGAGGATCTGCGGGTCAAGCGCGATCTGATGAAGCATCTGGATGCGAACACCAAGCCCGCAGCCGTTCTGGCGACCGCCAGTTCCGCTCTCTCTGTTTCCGCAGTGGGAAGCTTTGCCCGCTTCCCGGAACGCATCATCGGAATGCATTTCTTCCATCCGATCCAGTCCTCTCCCGTCGTCGAGGTGGCCCGCGGATCACGCACCAACGATCAGACGGTGCTTGCGGCCACGGATCTCGTCACGATGCTGGGCAAGCGGTCCATTCTGGTGAACGATTCGCCGGGATTCGTCGTCAACCGGGTCTCGTACCCGTACGCCGGCGAATCGCTGCAGATCGCCGGAGAGCGCATCGCGACCCCGGAGCAGATCGACCGGATCATGAAAGTTGTGGGCGGATACGAAGCCGGACCGTTCGAGACGATCGATCAGGAAGGCATTGACACGCATCTTGCCGCTGCACGAGGTCTTTCGGATCAATTCTTCGGCGATTCCCGGTATCGGCCTCATCCCCTGCTCCAGCAGATGGTGGACGCCGGCAAGCTCGGGAAGAAATCGGGATCCGGATTCGTCACTTCCGAGGCAAACACGTCTCCCAAATGAAGTCGAAGAAACCCGAAAAGAAGCCCGAAAAGCAGTCCCCCAAAGTGCCCGGCGCACCCCGGATCATCATTGTCGGTGAACAGTCGATGGTGGACGAGTTCGCGACAGTGTGTCTCAAGCACGGATACAGCTTTCAGCTGGCCTACAATGCTCCGCCGGAAACCAGGCCCTCATTTCCGACTTTCTCGTTGAAGACCGGGACCGCAGCGCTCCGTACGGCGTCAGTGGCAGTCGAACTGACAAACACAGACCGTGTGCTGAAACAGCAGAATCTGGAGCGGATCTCGAAGGATCTCGCCCCGACGGCTGCAATCCTCTCGACGTCCGTGACGGTCTCCGCGACCGAGCAGACGCGCTGGATCCACGGAAAGCATCGGCTGGTCGGCATCGGTTATCTGCCCGGATTAGCGGACGCCGGGCTCCTGGAAGTCGCCCCGACGGTCTTCACCCCTCCCGCAACGCTTGAAGTCGTCAGCCGGTTTGTTGCATCGATTGGCAAGGCGGCGGAGATCGTGCAGGATGGTGTCGGCCTCGTCTTCCCGCGGGTGGCGTGTCAGATGATCAATGAAGCGGCCTTCGCCATCGCTGAAGAGGTCGCGGAGCCGAAAGCGATCGACGAAGCTCTCATGCTCGCGCTCCGGCATCCTCGCGGACCGGTGGCGTGGGCGGAACGCTTCGGGCTGAGGCAGGTCATTGCCGTGCTCGAGGCCCTTCAGCGGGAATATGGCGGAGATCGGTATCGCATCGCGCCGCTGCTGCGTCAAATGGCGTATGCGGGAGAGTGGTGGAAATAGCATTCGGAGGTATGTCGTATGTCCAGATTCCTGACGATCGTTGCGGCCGGTCTGACGCTCGCGTCCGTCGCCGTCGCCCAGCCGAAACTTTCAATCGATCCTCTCCAATTTGACCTCGGCGTCGTGTACAGCGGTGCGATCAAAGGAGGTCGGGTCACGCTGAAGAACGTCGGCAACAAGCCGCTCCGCATTCTGAACATCCAGCCTTCCTGCGGATGCACGACGATCAAGCAACCCAAGGATACGCTGCTCCCCAACGAGTCCGATGTCGTCGAATTCCAGTTCAACTCGCTGGGATTCCACGGCCGGGTGGAGAAGAGTCTGTTCATCGCCTCCAACGACCCCAGCCTGCAGTATTTTGATGTCAAGATCTACGCCGATGTCCGCAGCGAGCTGGAGCCGTCGAGCCATTCAACGCTCACCTGGTTCGGCAGCGTTGCCGTGAACCAGACGAGCGCCCAGAACATCGTTTTCCACAATGCGTCGGGTCGGGTATTGCGCATCAAGGGCGTCGGCGCCACGGTCCCGTCGATCACAGTGAAGCCGAACAAAGACCGGATCGGCGCATCGGACTCCGTGACGGTGGCGGTGACGGTGCGACCCACACACGTGGGATATGCCAACGAGCGGATCTGGCTCGAGATCGACAGCAAGAGTCAGCCGCACGTGGATATGCGAGTTTCGTATATCGGGATCAAGCCGTGATTCGACAGTCCATACGCGAGGCGGTTATCCTCATCCTCCTCGCCGTGGTCTTCGGCACTTCGTATACCTTTGTCACTCACCGCGGGTTGTTCGCCCCGCCCGCCAACGCAAGCTCCCGCCCTTCTCCGATCTCAACGATCGACGTTGCCGCTGCCAAACGTGGCTTTGACGCCGGCGCTGCGCTCTTCATCGATGCGCGCCATTCCTTCGAGTTCTCCCGCAGACATATCCCGCATGCCGTCAACATCCCTCTGGCGGATGCGGACGCGGCTATCTCCCGACTTGACAGCGTGAGCCGTGACCGGTACCTGATCGTGTACTGTGACGGAGCCGAGTGCAACTCCAGTATGGACGTGGGCGTGCGACTAATGCAAGCCGGCTTCACGAACGTCCACGTGTTCTTCGGCGGATGGGAGGAATGGACGGGGAAAGGATATCCGACGGAGAGATCCGCGTCGTGAGAGCGCTCCTGCGTCATCGGCTGGTCGTCTTGCTCGTGCGCGTCTTTCTGGGCGGGCTGTTCGTCATCGCGGGTCTCGACAAGATCACGGATCCGGCGGGATTCGCGCAATCGATCCTGAACTACCGGCTTCTCTCCCCCACCCTCGCGCTCGCGGCCGCGACCGTCATTCCGTGGATGGAACTGCTGTGCGGGCTCGGGCTCCTGTTGGGATTGTATCCGCGGGGCAGCTCGCTTCTCGCCGCCGGCATGCTGCTGATCTTCACCATTCTGGTCGGCGTCGCGATGGCCCGCGGGCTCGACATCGCCTGCGGCTGTTTCTCCCAGGACCCCGAGGTCGGCCGGATCGGCTGGATGAAGATCCTGGACAACACGGGGCTGTTCCTGCTGGGACTCATTTCGCTGTATGCCCGGCCGGAGGTTTCTCTCGTTGCCTGGCTGCGCCGGGACTCCGCCTCCACCACCTGATCGGACCGCAATGCTGACACTCGCCATCGACGCCGACATCACGCTTCGCATGCTTGAGATAGAGGACGCCGATGCGCTGTTCCGGCTCATCGACGAGAATCGCCGGCACTTGCGTGAGTGGCTCCCGTGGGTCGACTCCAACGCGACCATTGAGGACACGCGGATGTTCATTCTGAGCGCGCACGAACAGCATACCGGGAATCTCGGGTTCCAGACCGGCGTCTGGTTCCGCGGGCAGATTGCCGGCGTCATCGGCTTCCACCGGATCGACTGGCAGAACCGCAACGTCGAGATCGGCTACTGGCTCGGCGCGGAATTTCAGGGACACGGCATCGTCACGAAAGCCTGCCGCCGGCTCGTGGACTACGCCTTCGACGAGTACCGGCTCAACCGGGTACAGATCCGCTGTGCGACTGAGAACAGGAAGAGTTGCGCCATCATCGAGCGTCTGGGATTCAATCGCGAAGGGCTCAACCGACAGGCCGAGTATTTGTACGACCACTACGTGGATCTCTACGTCTACGGAATGACCGCGGAGGAATGGAGATCGCGGTCGGGCGGCAATGCCGCCGCCAGGAAGAATGGGAGCCCGCATGGAAACAATTCCTCCCCCACCGAACGATCTTGACCGCCGTGCATTTCTCTCGATGGTCGGCAAAGGCCTCGGCCTCGCCACGCTGACCTCCGGCACGATCGCCGCCCTGTGGTCCGATGTGCAGGCGGCTGCCCGCCGAGTCGATCATCTCCCGCCGGAACTCACCGCGACGGATGAGGATTTCTGGATGACAATCCAGAATGCCTTCGTCGGCAACCGCACCATCACCAACCTCAATAACGGGGGCGTTTCGCCCTCACCCCGGATGGTGACGGAAGCGCTGTGTCGCTACACATGGGAGCAGGAGGACGTCCCCCCGTACACGATGTGGCAGATCCTGGAGCCGCAATCGGAGACGATCCGGAAGGGACTGGCCGATCTGTTCGGCTGCTCTCCCGAAGAGATCGCGATTACGCGCAATGCATCCGAGTCGCTCGAAGCGCTCCTGTTCGGCATCGACCTGAAGCCGGGCGACGAGATCCTTACCACCACGCAGGATTACCCGCGGATGCTGACGACGTTGCGGCAGCGACAGCGCCGGGAGCAGGTCGTGCTGCGTCAGGTCCAGTACCCCGTCCCTCCCCGGAGCCTGGACGAGATCACCGACGCCTTTGCGCGGGCGATCACGCCGCGTACACGCGTCATGCTCGTCTCGCACATCGTGTTCCTGACGGGACAGATCTCGCCGGTGCGGGCCATCTGTGATCTGGGACGGTCGAAAGGCCTCGAGGTCATCGTGGACGGCGCACACGCGTTCGCTCATCTCGATTTCAAGCAGGCCGATTTGAACTGCGACTACTTCGGCGCCAGCCTGCACAAGTGGCTGTTCGCACCGAAGGGCACCGGAATTCTCTACATCAAGAAGGAGAAGATCGGTTCCGTCTGGTCGCTGATGGGATCGGAGGAATCACAGAAGGACGATATCCGGAAGTTCGAGGAGATCGGCACGCATTCCGCCGCGATCCGGCTCGCCATCGGCGAAGCGCTGCTGTTCCATCAGGGCATCGGCCCCGCGCGAAAGGAAGCGCGGCTCCGGCATCTCCGCAACTACTGGGCGGATCAGCTCCGTGATCTGCCGAACGTGCGCCTGCTCGTGAAGCGGGAACCGGAGCACTCGGCCGGCATTACCACCGTGGACATCGGCGGAGTGGATCCGGGCGCATTGAGCAGTCATCTCTTCTCCCGACACAAAATCCTCACGACACCCATCGTTCATGAGGAATTCCGCGGCATCCGGATCACGCCGAACGTGTATACGACGCCCTGGGAACTCGACCGGTTTTGCGAGGTGGTCACAGACGTCGCGCGGCACGGCCTCCCGAAGTAGCATCACGCGGCGAGCTGGTCCGGCTACCTCCGCACGCGCGGAGCGATGTTGATTCTGTAGCCAAAAGTGCGCACTATTCATCAATTCCATCCGCGCTCCGTCGACTCATCCGCTCTTTGAAAAGTTATTCCATGAACATTCCTCGTGTGGTGCGTGTTTCGATGTGCGCTGTTCTCCATCATAGCCAAGTCGGAGACCACTCCGAAGGTCGATCAGTTGCCCGGCCTGGAGCTGATGATCGTCGAGGCTGACACGGAATGCCGGACGAAGCAAAGCATATTGGCGGCGCATCTGAGCGGCGGGAGCGCGCGGTCGGGGAAGGTTCTGAAAGTCGACGCGGACGGCACGCTGCTGATGAAGCCGGGTGCCGAGGGGAACGTCCTCCCCGGAATGGATTTCGGCGTGTACCGGAAGGGGGAAGAGATCCAAGATCCGGATACCGGACTGTTGCTGGGCTCGGAAGAAACAAAGGTCGGCACGATCACGGTGACTGAAGATGCCCTCAAAGGAAGATCGGCCAGGGCGAAGATCACGGCGGGCACCGGAATTCTCGTCGGCGACATCATTTGAGAGAAGTGACAGCGAACCGTACCGAATGAATCCCACGGGAGGATCCATGAACAGACTCTTTGTCGTTTTGGCAGCGGTCGCCGTGGCGGCAAGTCTCCTCGGCGCTCAGGTGAAGACGGTGCATTTCAAGAAGCTGCAGGAGTGCTTCCCGAGCAAGCCGCTCGCCGGTTTCGTGCAGGAGAAGCCGACCGGCAGCACGCAGACGTCCATGGGCATGTCGACGTCCGAAGCCCGTGTAGAGTATCACGCGATCCCCAAAGACACCGCGGCGCAGGAGCAGACCGAGCCGGTCCTTCGTATCGAGCTGAAGATCAGCGATATGGTCATGATGCCGTACGCGTTGATGCAGTTCTCGATGCAGCAGGATTACGAAAACGAGACCGAAGACAGCTATGAGAAATCTCTGAAGGTTCTGGGCAAGTATCCGGGGCGCGAGGAGATCCGTAAGGGAGACTCAAAAAGCTGCCGTCTGATGTTCGCGGTCGCCAATCGCTTTCTCGTCGAGGCTCAGGCGGATGGGACCGACGACATGCAGGTGCTCGACAACGCTCTGCGCGGAATGGATCTCGCGAAACTGGAGAGTTGCGCAACGCCGCAATAGGTTATCGCGGTGGGAGGGCAGCCGGTGCGTGGCTCCCCTTTTGTTGTTCCGTCCGGTCCCCGGGGGCGGAGGGCGGTTGTATGTTCAATCAGCTCTGAAAGGCACGCCATGCACGGTTCGTTCAGCATTTTTCTGCATCTCATCGGCTTCGGATTCCTTTGCACCGGTCTTCTGGGGGGATGGATCGTTGAGCGGCGGATCCGGAAGGAGTCCGATTGGGGGATCAAGCTGACTATGCTCAAGGCATCCCGGGCCCTGGGACTGTTGACGCCCGTTGCCGCGGTCATCATGCTCTTCACGGGAATCTGGAACATCCTGAATCTCTACCCGACAGAGCCTTCCCTCTGGCTCACGCAGGGATGGCTCGTGGCCAAGGTGATCCTCTTTGCGTTCCTGCTCGTGAATGGAGCGCTGTTCGGACCGATCATCAGCCGAAAGCGGGCAGCACTGATCCGGACGCTGCATGAAGGAAACGCATCCGACGAAGCGGAGCAGACGGTCCGCATCTTCTCAAAGAATCTCACCACATTCTATCTCGTTCAAACGCTGCTGTTGCTCGTGATCTTGTCCCTTTCCGTGTTCGGCGGAGGCATGACCCCCGGAGCCTCCTGATCATGTTCTCCTCTCTGCGCACATCGGTCACTCTTCTCCTGGGCGTTGCGCTGTTCGGGTGCCAGCCGGCCATTCCCGACCGGAGCGACTGGTCGGGCACGCTTTCCCTCGAGAACGGAAAGTCGGTCCCCTTCCGATTCACTCTCGACCTCTCCGGGCATCAGCCGAGTGCCGTGTTCTACAACGGCGATGAAGCGTCGCCCGTGCCCGAGATCCATCGGACCGGAGACTCGCTGACCTTTCTCTTCTCGGAATACCAATCCGCGATGTCCGGTGTCTGGAACGGGCGCGAGTGGCAAGGCCAATACGCCCGATTCCGCAAGGATACGACATTCAATGCGTTCGTCGCGCGGCCAATCGGCGCGCCAGCAACCCAATCAGCGTCCGCAATCCCGGCGGTTGCTCTCGCCGGAACCTATCGCGTCTTCCTTTCCACGATGCACGGAACAGACAGCTCCATGATCGCCACTTTCGGATTTCATGCGGACAGCGTGAACGGCACGCTCATCGCCGCGGATGGCGATTATGGCCTGCTGACGGGCACACAGCACGCTGATCACGCCGTGCTCACGCGATTCACCGGGTGGCAGGCGTTCCTGCTCGAACTGGACCGGAACGGGACGGAATGGAACGGACAGCTTTCGGGCCGCAACGGACCCGCACAGGCGATCCGACTTGAACCACGCGCCCCCGAAGGAGCGTCGCCGGTCACTGAACGCGCCACAGCGCCGAAGTACAAGCAGCAGCCCTTCCGCTTCCATGGCATCACGCCGGAGGGCGAGCTTGTCCGGAGCACGGATGAGCGCTTCCGCGGCAAGGCGGTGCTCGTGGATATCATGGGCACCTGGTGTCACAACTGCATGGACGCGGCACCGCTTCTGGAGCAGCTGTCACGGGAATTTGGCCCTCGCGGACTTATCGTCGTGGGTCTGGCATTCGAACTGAAGGAAGACACCGCCCTCGCCCGCAGGAACCTCCGGTTCTACGCGCAGCGGTATGGGCTGACCTTTCCCCTCCTGTTCTGCGGCAGCATGAATTCCCCCGCGGTCGACGATATTCTCCGGTCGCAGCTCGAGAACTTCTACGCCTATCCCACCACGCTTTTTCTGGACCCCCGCGGCCGGGTGCACGCTGTGCATATCGGATTCGCAGGCCCCGGGACCGGAGACGCGTATCAGCGGCTGGTACGGCAGTACTATGACGAGATCGGACAAATACTCCCTCGTCGGTGAACTCCGAAAGGCTCCTCCATGGATCATGCAATGGTCACCACCAACATCCAGCTGGACGGCTACCGTGTCGTCCGGAATCTCGGCGTCGTGCGCGGCATTGTCGTCCGCTCACGCTCCCTCATCGGCAACATTGGCGCCGGCATTCAAATCCTTTTCGGCGGCAACATCAGCCTGTATTCGGAACTCTGCGAACGGACGCGCCGGGACGCGTTCGAGCTGATGATCCGGCACGCGGAAGAACTCGGCGCGAATGCGCTCGTCGCCGTGCGCTACGACGCCACCGATATCGCGGCCGGTGTCACCGAAGTGCTGGCGTACGGCACCGCGTGCGTCGTCGAGCCGATCCGGTGACGGATCGGGCGTCGCTGTTATTCCTCCACTCACCGTCATCTACCTGAGAAGATCCAATGGATATCAAGAACAAGACCGTGCTTGTCATCGGCGGATGGGGATTGGTCGGTTCAGCGGTCTGCCGAAAGCTGATGGAAGAGCAACCGCGGCGCATCGTCGTCACGTCGCTTCAGCAATCGGAGGCGATGGAGGCCGTCGAGGCCCTTCGCACGGAATTCCCGAAGGCCAGTCGGAACTTTTTCATCCCGTGGTGGGGCAACATCTTCCTGCGGCACGAACTGAAGGACGTGTCCCGCGATCAGATCCTGGAGAACCCGACGCAGCGGGCGATGCTCGTGGACGATATCGTGGATGAGATGACCCAGGAGGTGCTCGAGCGCACGTCCGTGTATCAATTGATGACCAAGTACAAACCGGACATCGTTCTGGACTGCATCAATTCCGCCACGGCCATCGCGTATCAGGACATCTTCCAGGTTTCCCGCGACGTTCGGCGGAACCTCATGGCCGCACGACGCGGAACGGCGGACGCACTGGTCGAATCCGTCGAACGGCTGCTGGTCACGCAGTACATCCCACAGCTCATCCGCCACGTGCAGGTCATGTATCGTTCCATGCGGGCCGTCGGCACGAAGCTGTACCTGAAGATCGGCACGAGCGGCACCGGCGGCATGGGCCTCAACATCCCCTACACGCACAGTGAAGAACGACCTTCATCGGTGCTGCTCAGCAAATCATCCGTGGCAGGCGCGCAAACGCTGCTGCTCTTCCTCATGGGTCGCACGCCCGATTCGCCGATCACCAAAGAGATCAAGCCGGCCGCTGCCATTGCGTGGAAGCGCATCGGTTACGGCGAGATCCGGAAGCGCGGCAAGGCGATCGAACTGGTGGACTGTCCGCCGGACCGCGGCATCACGCTGACCGACAAGCTCACGCTCAAGCCGGAGCAGCAGGTCTGGCGGTCGCTCAACCAGCCGTTGCGTTCCGTGTTCATTGACACGGGAGAGAACGGGACGTTTTCGCGGTCGGAATTCGAGGCCATTTCTTCCGCCGGACAGATGGAGTTCGTCACGCCGGAAGAAATCGCGGAGGCGGCCATCTTCGAGATCAAGGGCGGAAATACCGGGCACGACATCATCAATGCGCTTGATAATGCCGCCATGCCGCCGACGTACCGCGCCGGCTTCATTCTGGAGAATGCAGTTCGCGAGCTGCGCCGTCTCGAGGAAAAGCATCATACGAAGAGCGTGGCGTTCGAGATCCTCGGCCCGCCCCGGCTCTCCAAGCTGCTGTATGAAGCTCATCTGCTTGAGCTGGCCTATGAATCCATGACGGCGGTGCGACAGACCGCGGCGCGCGATATTGTGCGGAAGGTCGAGGCACTGATCCGGGAGAATGCGGATCTTCGCTCGCGCATCGTCTCGATCGGCATTCCGATCCTGCTGTCGGACGGGAAGACGCTGCTGCGCGGAACGGACATCAAGATCCCTCCCTACCGCGGCGAAAATGATCTGCCGATCACGAACACCTCCATCAACACCTGGGCTCAGGCGGGATGGGTGGACCTTCGGGTGAAGAACTTCGAGCTCTGGAAGAACCGCATCAAATCAATCATGCACGCGACGGAGGCCATTCCCACCACCGATACGTCGTCCCGGTACTTCCGCACGCGTCTCTACTGGAATGAATTCAAGGAGATCGATCCCGGCAAGCTGGTGGCGTGGATCTTCAGCGAGGAGGAAAAGGGACAGCGGATGAAGGCATAGCCGAACTCCCGACGCTCACTGAAAACGAAAGAGGCAACCAAGTCGGTTGCCTCTTTGTTTTTCCCCGAACACGCTCCGGGATTACTCGTATCGCAGCGACTCGATGGGGTCCAGATTCGCGGCCTTCCAGGCCGGATACACGCCAAACACCACGCCGATGACCAGACAGAGCAGGAATCCGAGAAGCGCCCAATCGATGGGTACCACGGGCGGGATATTGAATGCGAGCGCCGCGATGTTGCCGGAGAATATCCCCAGGAGAATCCCCACGATCCCTCCGATCTGACACAGCACGATCGCCTCGGTGATGAACTGACCGAGGATATTCATCCGTCGGGCACCCACCGCCTTCCGGATGCCGATCTCGCGTGTCCGCTCGGTTACCGACACAAGCATGATGTTCATGATGCCGACGCCGGCCGCCAGCAGCGAGATGAAGCTGATAAAGCCGATGCCGAGTTTCACATAGAATGTGAATTCATTGAACGTGCTGATGAGCGAATCGTTCGAGAAGATATCGAAATCATCTTCCGCGCCGGGATCGACCTTGCGAGCCAGGCGCAGGAGTGTCCGTGCCTCTTCGACCGCCTCATCAAATACTTCGGGCCCTTTTGCCTTGACCATGATATGCAGGTCACGACGTTTGCCGAATTCATCCAGGAATGTGCTCAGCGGGATCGCGATGAAATTGTCCGTATTGCCCCCGAACGCCCCGCCCTTCTTTTCGAACACGCCGATCACGGTGTATCGGTGCGAACCGGCCTTGATCTGAGAACCGACGGCACCGCCGTTCGGGAACACCTTGGCGACCACATCCTGACCGATGATCGCCACCTGCGTTGAATACCGCTGGTCATTGTCGTTGATCGACCGCCCTTCGGCGACTGTCCAGTTGTTCGTCGGGATTCCTTCCGGATTCTCGCCGCAGATGCTGACGTTCGGGTTCGTCTTCAGCCGCCCCACTTCGACCGTCTGTCCTCCCTGCCATCCCTCAATGCCGACGTACTGCGCGTAGGACATCCGTTCCGCGACAAATTCGGCCTGGTCGATCGTGATATCCTTCCGGTTCCGGAATTTGTGCCACTGATCGTGTCCCCCGACGAACAGGGCGGGGAACTTCTGGATCTGGAACGTGTGCGATCCGAGGTTGCTCAAGCCTTCTTCGATGCTGCTCTGAAGCACCCGGACGGCGGTCATCACCCCGATAATCGAGAATACGCCCACGACGATGCCCAGCAATGTCAGCGCGGAACGAAGCTTGTTCGCGCGGATCGCGTTCAACGAGATCTTGAGGAGTTCAGAAAATTCCATAGGCCACTCGGTCGCTTGGGCCCCCCGCGGGGCGATGGATCACTCGTAGCGCAGCGCGTCAACCGGATCAAGTCGGGAAGCCCGGTACGCGGGCAGGAATCCGGAAATCACTCCAACGAACACGGACACCAGCAGCGCGATGCCCACGACGCTGAGCGGCATCGCCGTCGGGAGCACCTGATCAATGATCAGACTCAACGGAAACGCGATGATAATCCCGATGATTCCGCCGATCAGGCACAATGCCGCCGACTCCAGAAGGAACTGCATCAGGATCGTCCGTCGCGGCGCCCCGATGGCTTTACGGATGCCGATTTCTCTGGTGCGCTCCGTGACAGACACGAACATGATATTCATGATCCCGATGCCTCCGACGAACAGCGCCAGGCCGGTGATGAAGAGTCCGACTGCCGCGATCACGGCACCGATCTGATTGAACGTCTGGATCAGAATATCCTGCTGGTTGATGGCGAAGTCGTCCTCCTGAGAGGGGCTGAGGTGACGAACTTTCCGGAGGATTCCGCGGACCTCTTCCTTTGTCTCGTCCAGATCGGTAATCGATTGCGCGCGGACCCAGATCTGGATCCCGCCGCGGCGCGACATGAACTCATGGAAGAACCGGTTGATCGGCACGTAGACGCGGTTATCCAGACTCTCCATGCCGAGCAGGCTTCCCTGTTTTTCCAGCACGCCCACGACGCGGTACGCACCGGCGCCGACTTTCACGGTCTTGCCGAGCGGATTCTCGTTCGGAAAGAGATTCGACGCGACGTCGGCACCCAGGACGCATACCGGCCGACCGCCGTCCGACTCTGCTGCCGTGTAAAAGCGGCCCAGGTCCACGTTCGTGCCGGTGGTCTCGACAAAATTCGCGTTGGTGCCGACCACAACGACATTCTGCACAACCTGGCGGCCGTACTTCACCGGACGCTGCGTCCCGATGACCGGTGAAACCGAGCGGGTCGTCGTCGCCTGCCGTTCAATCGCACGCGCCTGTTGAATGATCAGGTCCCGGCGATTCCGGATCTTCCACCAGTCCTGCCCCCCGCCCCACGGCCACTTCTGCACATACAGCACATCGGCGCCGATGGCCGCAATGCTCTTGTTGAATGCTCTGTTCAGACCCTCAATAGCGGTACCCATGAGGGTGACGGACACAATGCCGATGACAATGCCCAATGTCGTCAGCACCGAGCGCATCTTGTTCGCGCGGATCGCCGCAAACGCGATGAGCATGCCTTCCTTGAATTCCGCAAATGCAAATCGCATACGACTCCTCAGGCAGAGGCGGCCACGGATGATGCTCCGTACGTCCGCCGGTTCATCACGGGTTCATCCCGCTCAACCCGGCCGTCCCGAAGACGGATCATCCGGTGTGCGTGCGCTGCGATATCCTCTTCGTGCGTCACCAGGATGATCGTATTCCCCTCCCGGTGCAGGGCATCGAACAGCTGCATGATCTCCTCGCCGGTCTTCGTATCCAGGTTTCCCGTCGGTTCATCGGCCAGCAGGATCGAGGGACGCGTCACGAGCGCGCGGGCGACGGCCACACGCTGGCGCTGACCGCCGGACAGTTCGTTCGGCTTATGGTGCATCCGTTCCGAGAGTCCGACGCGTTCGATCGATTCCATCGCCATCCGCCGCCGCTCGGTGACATTGATGCCACCGTAGATCAGCGGGAGTTCCACATTGTGGAGCACATCCGAACGCGCCAGAAGATTGAATGTCTGAAAGACGAATCCGATCTCCTTGTTGCGGATCCGCGCGAGCTGATTGTCGTTCATCTCGCTCACGTTCGTGTTGTTCAGCTCATACAGGCCTGACGTGGGTGTATCCAGGCATCCGATGATATTCATCATCGTCGATTTTCCGGAGCCGGAGGGTCCCATGATGGCGACGTACTCATTCTGCATGATCTCCAGCGACACGCCCTGGAGGGCATGCACCTGCTCCTCACCCATCTGATACAGTTTGGTGATGTTCGCCAGTCTGATGATCGTCGACATACGCGTATTCCGTTCTTCGTTGGTCGAGGTTTCCGATGCGCGCCCGCACGCCGCGTCTAGTTGGCCGCCGCGGCGATATGACGTGCCGGCTTTGATTCGACCTTCACTTTCGCGCCGTTCTCCAGCTCGCGGTTGATCGCCTTGAAGGGACCGGAGACGACATCTGCGCCTTCGAGATCCTTTCCGCTCACTTCCACGTACGAATCGTCGCTGATCCCGCGCTTGACGATAGCGGTCGTGGCGACCCCATCCTTCACGAGGAAGACCACTTCATCCGGTTTGTCTTCCACCTTCTTCTTTGTGGCGTCGAGCTGCGCCGCGTCCTGCGGCTCCGGTGCGGGCATGTCCTTTTTGGGCATGCGGACCGTGACCGACTGGATCGGCACCGCGAGGACGTTCGGTTTCGTTTCGGTCTCAATGTCCGCCGTCAACGACATCCCGGGGCGGAAGCTCACGCCCGGGGGCGTGTGCACCAGGATGCGCACTTCGAAGTTGGTCACTTCGTTCTGCGTACCGAGCCCCGTGGATTTGGCGGTGTTCGCAATCTGCGTCACCGTGCCGACGAATTTGCGGTCGGGGTACGCATCCACGGCCACACGGGCGGTGTCGCCGACGGCGACGAGCACGACGTCAAAGCCGCCGACATCCACACGCGCCTCCATCCGGGACAGGTCCGCGATCGTCATGATCTCGGTGCCCTGCGTGAAGGTGCTCCCGCTCACCCGTTCGCCCAGCTCGCAATTCAACTGGCTGACCACACCATCCATCGGTGAATAGATGGTCGTCTTGGCCAATGTTTCGCGCGCTTCCTTCACCGATGCCCGCGACTGGTCGTAGGCCGCCTTGGCGCTTTCGTAACCGGCCCGCGCGATGTCCATATCGGCATCCGCCACAAGCTTCTTGGCATAAAGCTCCTTGACGCGTGTGAATTCCGCCTCGGACTTCATCAGCGCCGCCTGATTCATCGCCAGGGCGGCCTGGGCGCGTTCGAACTGCGCCTGGTACGCATCCGGCTTGATACGACAGAGCAACTGTCCCCGCACGACCCGTTCACCTTCGGCGATCGGGAGGCTGATGATCTCACCGCTGACCTCCGCGTTCATCTTGACCTGGGTCTCCGGCTGCATCTTGCCGGTCGCGGAAACGATCTGGGTGATCGTGCGCCGCTGGACCTTCTCCGTTTGCACGGCGATGATCGTTTCCCGTCGGCTGCCCAGGAAGACCAGCGCGACCAAAACGATGACGAGCAGTCCGATCACTGAGAAGACGATGATCTTCTTCTTGTTCTTCTTACCGTTTCCGTTTGCCATGAAGAGGGCTCCTATATGCGGCGTGTCTGCGTGTTGAGTGCAGAACTAGTACGTCTTCTCGCCGATGACGTAGTCGAGATTTCGTTTGGCCGTGATGAAATTGTATGTGGCATTCACTTTATTGGCCTGCGCGTTGACCAGCGTGGCGTTCGCCGTCAGCAGATCGAGCAGCGTTCCGGCGCCGAGGTTGTACCGCTCCTCCGCCACCTTCGCGTCCTGCTCTGCCGAGATCACACTTCGCACGCTGGCGTCATACTGCTTCTGCGCGGCATCGAGGTCCAAGAGCGCCTTCTTCACGTCGACGCTCACATTCCGTTCCGTCTGCTGAAGCGTCAGTTCCGCATTGCGCTTCTGCACTGCGGCCGCCTGGATGCTCTGGTTCGTTGCGAAGCCGTCGAACAGCGTCCAGCGGATGTTCAGCCCCCAGTTCAGGCCGCGGTTGTTCGACAGGGACGAGATCTCGGTGGACTGGAGGCCATACCCGGCCGAGGCGCTGATCGTCGGGAAGTACCGGCTCCAAGCCGAAGTCACACCGTATTCCGCCGATTTGAAACTTTCGTTCGCACTCTTGTAGTCGGGACGGGATGCCAGCGCACGGGTGCGGTATTCGCCGAAGCGTGAGGCAACATCCCTGGCCGTCCGCGATTCCGTGCTGTCGATCGCGGACGGGATCGATGCGTCTGCGATCGTGTAGTCATTCGCCAGATCGAGCCCCAGCAAGGAAAGCAGGTCGGCCTTTGACTTGTCATACGTATTCTGCGCGTTGATCAGACTTACCTCATCCAGGGCAACCTGCGACTGCTGACGGTACACGTCACCGATCGAGAGCGAGCCGACGCGATTGGATTCTTCGATCCGCTCCAGTTGACGCTGATCACGCTTGAGATTCTCCTCGTTCACTTTCACCAGTTGCTCGTTGCGCAGAACGCCGAGATACGAGGATTGAACCTGGTAGACAATGGCCTGGCGCGTGCGGGAAGCGATTTCTTCCGACTGAACGGCCGATGAAACCGACTTCTTGAAGTTGGATTCCCGGTTGAACGAATCGAAGATGGTGTATCCGAGATTGACGCCGGCAGAGTAGTTGGTCGTGGTGGAGCTTGACGCCGCAAGAGGGATGACGTTTCCGTTCACAATGGTGGTGGACGCACCGCGATCCGTCTGCTGGCGCTGCCATCCGGCGTTGGCCGACAACGTCGGCAGGTACGTGCCATAGGCGGCCAAGACGCCGCTTTGCGCCGCTTCGACGTTATTCTGGGCCTGAAGGACGTTCAGATTCTGGTCCAGCGCGAGGCGGACGGCATCGCTCAGAGTAAGCACCTTCACGTCCTGAGCCCGTGCGGACAAAACTCCCACCATGGTTACCAGGACCATTCCATACATCAACTTGTTCAGCATAAATACATCTCCTTTTGCTACGCCTGCTGGTGTAAGAGGGCGGTCAAACAGACACAAACATACGTAATAGACGAAGCGGAATGGCGAAAGTTTCAGCGAAACCGCAATAAACCGCTTGAATGAAGAACTTAGCGGGGTTCGGTCGATCCCAATATGCCGAGATCGTTCCGTCGGGGGCGTTTCTCCGGCGAGTTCGAGGTCACTTCATTCTTGATCCGGAGCAAATACGCGAGGGCCGCATCGTGTTCGTTGGGAATCACACCATCCAGGATCGCATCCGTCACCGCATCCTTCAGTACGCCAACCATCGGCCCTTCGGTGAGGCCGCAGACCGCCATGATCTCCTCGCCGCGCAACGGCGGCTGCCAGTTCCGAATCCGGTCTTTTGCCTCCACTTCCTCCATCTTCGCCGCAACCAGATCATAGTTGCGACGGACCTGGTCCACCAAACGCATGTTCTTGGAAGTGATATCGGCGCGGCAGAGCAGCATCAGATCATCCACGTCGTTGCCCGCATCGAAAAGCAGGCGGCGCACGGCGGAGTCCGTCACTCCCTCATCCACGAGCGCCATCGGTCGCAAATGGAGCTGCACCAGCTTCTCCACATACTTGACGGGCTCGACCGGAAGCCGCAGGCGCCGAAAGATCGGCTTCACCATGCGCGCTCCAAGCTCTTCGTGGCCGTGGAATGTCCAGCCGGTTCCCTCTTTGAACTGCTTCGTGCGAGGTTTCGCGATGTCGTGCAGCAGTGCCGCCATGCGCAGCCACACGTTTTCCGTCCCCGCGCTGACCTTGTCCACCACCTGAAACGTATGCCGCAGGACATCCTTGTGATGAAAGTCCTTTCGTTGATCCACCCCGCCCATCTGCGCTGCCTCGGGGAGGACCACCGCCAGCACGCCGGTCGTGTGCATCAGCGCAAGGCCGACAGAGGGAGCCGGCGCACGCATGATCTTCATGAATTCATCCGTGATGCGTTCCTGTGAAACGATGGAGAGCCGCGACGCCATCTCCGTCGCCGCCGCCAGCACAGGAGCATCCACGGTGAAACCGAGTTGCGCCGCAAACCGCATCGCACGGAGAATGCGCAGCGGATCGTCGTCGAACGTCGCACGAGGCTCGAGAGGCGTGCGCAGCAGACGGCGCTCCAGGTCGGCTTGGCCGTCGAAGGGATCCTCGACTTTTCCCCAGGAGGCCGCGTTGAGTGATGCCGCCATAGCATTCACGGTGAAGTCGCGCCGGGAGAGATCATCCGCCAGCGTGCCTTCCGCGACGACCGGTTTCCGCGAATCCTTGCGGTAGCTCTCGCGGCGGGCGCCGACAAATTCGATCGTCCGGTCTTCAAGCGGCAGCATGGCCGTTCCGAAGTTCTCATACACCACCAGGTTCTTCCGGCCGAACTCCTTCGCCACGCGCCGCGCAAAGTCGATCCCCTGTCCGAGGACGACGATATCGATGTCGGTTACGGGGCGATTCAGGAACCGATCGCGGACATATCCCCCCACAACAGACGCCGCAATGCCGGCACTGTCGGCGACAGCTCCGATCCGGCGGAGGACCGGTTCCTCAATGGCGATATGGTTCGCGTGCCCCATCATCACGCCATGGACACCGTTTGCTGCTCGATCTTCTGAAGGATTTCCTGCGCGACCTCCAGTGCCTGCAATCCCTCCCGTCCCGGGACGGGAGGCTCCGTGTTCTGCAGCACGGCGCGGATGAACGCCTCGAGCTCGAACTTCAGCGCATTGACGTCCTTCACGTCGGGCTGCTCGTAGACGATGACCCGCTTGCGCTGTCCCTGGTCAATCTTCCCGAGGAGCATCGTCGGTTTCAGTCCGGGGGTCTGTTCATCCACCAGACGGAACACTTCGGCGAGGCCCTGGGCAAAATCGATGGAAATATAGGCATCCTTCTGGAAAAGGCGCATCTTGCGCATCTTGTTCTGCGAGATCCGGCTCGCGGTCACGTTGGCCACGCACCCGTTCCGGAACTGGAGACGCGCGTTCGCGATGTCCGGACTCGGTGAGACGACTGCGACGCCATTGGCATCGATGCGCTCCACCGGCGAACGCACCAGGCTGAGGATCAGGTCGATATCATGGATCATCAGATCGAGCACGACCGCGACGTCGGAACCCCGCGGATTGAACTGCGCGAGGCGATGCGATTCGATGAACAGCGGGGCAATCCGGTACGGCTCGAGAGCCAGGATGGCCGGATTGAAACGCTCGATATGACCGACCTGTACTTTGCAGCCGCGCGCCTCCGCCTCCTGAAGCAGGGTGCGCGCTTCGTCGATCGTGGCCGTGATCGGCTTTTCGATAAACAGGTGCACTCCGGCCGCGACCGCCCTGCGCCCGACGTCGAAGTGGTTGCGGGTCACGGTGGCAATGCTGAGGGCCTGAATCTTTCCCAACAGATCATCGAGAGATTCGAAAGCCTTTGTGCGGTGTTCCGCCGCAACGCTCCGCGCCCGCTCATGGTCCAGATCATAGACGCCCACAAAGTCCGCCGTCGGGATCTGCGCCAGCATTTTGGCATGCAGATTCCCAAGGTGTCCGACACCTGCAATACCGATCCGAAGTCGATCCATGGATTGTCTGTACTCCTGAGTCGTTGTTTGCCACGCCGTCAGGGCGTAGTTGCCTCGGTCCCACCGGGACTCCGGCCCTGGGCCACCGCCAGCACCCGGTCGAATCCCCCGAATCGGGGATCCCGATAGTACAGCACCGCCGTGTAGACATTTGTCGTCCGCCAGTCGTTCCCTTCCAGCGCCGTCCAATCGACGCCGTCGGCGACGTACTGATAATCGTACTGACCGCGGCGGAACCGGCCCTGGCCGGTGAACCGCTGAGATGCCACGTCCCACACCAGGCGCCATGGCTCCGATGGCGTCCATCCGTTGAAATCGCCGACGACGAACACCGAATCGGGTCGTTGATCCGGGGGCACCAGAAGCTCGAACCGGTACTGCACATCATCGGCGTACTGGCCGGTGTTGACCTGCGTCGAGGTGCCGTCGTGATCGCGCGGTCCCGGCTTGAGCCACCGGCTGACATCGGCGCCGTCCCGCCGGTGCAGGAGCGTGCCGGGCGGATAGAGGTCCGTGCTCCGCACATCGAGCGAACGGTATTCATTTCCGCACGGAATATTGTCGATGGAGAACTGCAGTGCATCCGTCCCCCATCCTTCCACGAAGGTATCCGGATCACGGTCATCGACGTCGATCCGGTACGGCCGGCTGCATTCCCGGTTGCGATAGACATCCACCGTGCGGATGAACTGCGCGTACACCGGCGCATCATTCCGCGGATCCTGCGGCGGCACCGTGTACGAAAGGAGCACTTTGTGCACCTGATACATCGGTGCAACAGCAGACGGATCCTGCCGATTCCACACGCGGGCACCGCCGGCAAGCAGGGATTCCGCGACAATGAATCGGGCCGAGCCGAGGCGCTGCTCCTCCCGTGAATCCCAGATCTCGAGGACGTAGTTCCCCGAAAACGCAAACTGTTCCCAGTCCGTCGTTCCCGGCAACCGGAGGGCGTACGAATAGCGGTACCCCTGCACCCCCTGCGGGGCGCGCGTGTACGGAATCTGTGTGCGGATCGCATTCCGTGACGCATCATTGAGGAAGATGCTTTCAGTCCGCTGCCAGTCGCGGTCACAATGCCAGATCCGGATCACGAAACGTTCCGGGTCGGCGTCGCTTCCGTCAAACGACACCGTCAGTGGTCGCGACGACTTCAGCGCAACCGGGAACCGGGCTTCGAGGGTTCCCTGGACGCGGAGATTGCTGATGCGGTCGGACGTCACTTCCTGGGCGGCCGCGAGCGAACTCATCAGAAGCAGAGCGGCAACGAATTTCATCCGATGACCCGATACAATGTGTAGTAGACCGGCTCGGGAGCACCGATGCCGAGACCGGGAAATTCAAGCGTCATGATCGGTTCGAGGAACGACAGCGGCAACGTCTCGCGCGTGGGCGCCCGAAGCACGATGTACTGCGGATGCACCACCGGCTCATACGCGCGAGCGGCGACCGCTTCCGCGTCAGTTCTGCCGGCGAATGCCTGACGCAGTGTCGGCGAGACAAGGCCGGGCGTGTCGTAGATGGTCCGTCCGGAGACATACCCGAGGAGGCCCACATCCCGCGCGAGGACCACCGCGCCCGGCTCGGCGTTGTTCTGCAGCCAGTACGCGATGGGACGGAAGCATCCTTCCATACCGCGCGTGAAGTTCACCATATGCGGGATCGCCCGCACGGCGAACACCACCGCATTTTGCACCGTCGTGATCAGTCCCGCCACCGCCAGAATGACGACGGTCCTTCGGAACGGGATACGGAAGTACTCTTCGATCCGCTGGAAGCCCCACAGGCCGTACACGATCACCAGCGGCGTCAGCAGCAGAATGTACCGGGAGATCATCTTGGTGCCGAGGATGGTATAACCCGCCAGCACGGCAATAACCACCGCGACCGGGGCGACATCCCGCCAGACGGCACGCAGTCCCTCCCGACGCACCGCGAGCCCCACGCCCGCAATCAGGAACAGCGTCGCAAGCAACTGGCTCGCTCCCAGCGTTTCGGCCGAACGCACGACCGCGCGCCAGGAATCGACGAGACTCGAGGCTTCGAAGGTTTTCGCGCCCAGCGTATTCGGGAGTACCGACCCGAAGGTGGCGAGAGCGTACGCGAACCACGGCAGCACGACGACTCCAAAGAACAGCGCGGCATATGAAAGCGTGCGAGCCGTCGCTCCCCGCTCCCGACCGTATTCCCACGCCTTTGCGAGCACCACCACCGCATATAGCGCTCCTTCGGGCCGCACCAGTGTCAGCAGTCCGGCCGTGAACGCGGCGAGGGCCGTGTCCCGTTTCTGCAGATTCCACGTGGTCATCAGCACGAGGAAGACGGCCAGCGAGGTCTCCATGCCGGACCCGGCCCAGCGAAGGAACCAGGCGTCGAAACCAAGCAATACCGCGGCAAAGAATGACACAAACCGGTTCCGCGTCACGTGCAGCGCCACGAGCTGGATGAGAATGATAGACAGGCTCGCGAAGAGCACATCGAACGTCTTGGCCACGACGTACGGATCGAGTCCCACGCGGGTACCGGCAGCGATCAGGAGGACCCACGCCGGGCCGGTGATCCCGTCGCTCGGCGAACCGGCATTAAATGCGAAACCATCGCCCTGCGCGATGTTGCGCGCATACTGGAGATAGATGTACGTGTCATCCGGCGTGTACTGATAATGCAGTGTCACCGTCAGGTAGAACACCATGAGGACGCCGGCAATGCCGAACCGCAGCACCGGGATCCAGAACGGGGACTCGGGAATATCCTCCGACAGCACGCGCGGCTGCTCAGTCAAGTTCGGTCCTCACCCATCGATGGAATTCGCTCACGTCATGAAATACAAAGTCGGCGTTCATCTGAAGCACGCGCTCTTTCCCGTAGGAATCCCACAGCACGGCCACCACCGGCACGCCGGCACCGCGCGCCGCCTTCACGTCCGACACCGCGTCACCGATCATCAGCGCATCGTCCGGATGAAGGGAGAACCGCTCCAGCACCCGGCGGATCCCTTCGGGAGACGGCTTGTGATTCTCCACGTCATTTCCCGTCACCACCGCATCGAAGTACGCGTTGAGACCGAACTCCTCGAGCGTGATGGCCGTCGTGCGCGAGCCCTTCCCTGTAAAGAGGGCGATCGTGCGTCCGCGCTCCTTCAGAAACCGGAGGGTCTCTTCAATGCCCGGGTACAGGCGCGCCAGCCGGCTATGGTTCGCGCGGTAGAACGAAAGGTAATCCTCCATCACCGCGTCGATCTCGCCGGGCTCAACGATCGAGAGCAGCGCATCCTCTTCCGGCGGACCGAACATCGCTGTAATCTCGGGAATCGTATACGTCCGATCGCGGTACTTCCGGGCGATGTAGTTGAACGAGTCGTAGATCAGCTGATTCGTCTGCGTCAGAGTGCCGTCCATGTCGAAGATGAAGCAGCGGCACATGCGAATACTTTTCATTCATGATCCCAAAGGAAATACAAAGGCGCCGAGCCAATGTCTCAGCGCCTCGCGGGTAGATCGGATCGTGTGACCGCCGGGGCCGGCTAGTACCGCGAGACCCGGGCTCCCGCGTCACGCGACGGTGACGTCCTTTGAAAGATAGACATCCTGGATCGCGTTGAGGATCTGGATGCCGTCCTTCATCGGTTTTTGAAACGCCTTCCGGCCCGAGATGAGACCCATGCCGCCCGCCCGCTTGTTGATCACGGCGGTGCGGACCGCTTCGGCAATGTCGTTCTCACCCGAGGCGCCGCCGGAATTGATGAGGCCGGCCCGACCCATGTAACTGTTGACGACCTGGTACCGTGTGAGATCGATCGGATGGTCGGTCGTCAATTGTTCATACACCTTCCTGCTCGTCTTGCCGTACGGATTCTCTTTGGTGTTGAGCGCGAGGAAGCCGCCGTTGTTCTCCGGCAGCTTCTGCTTCACGATGTCCGCTTCGATGGTCACGCCGAGGTGGTTCGCCTGACCGGTCAGATCGGCCGATACGTGATAATCCTTCTCCTTCGTCTTGAAGGCCGGATTCCTCGTGTAGCACCACAGGATCGTCGCCATGCCGAGCTCATGCGCCCGGTGGAATGCCTGGCTGACCTCCCAGAGCTGGCGCCGCGATTCGGGCGATCCAAAATACACCGTCGCTCCGACCGCGACCGCTCCCATATTGAACGCCTGATCAACGCTGGCGAAGAGCGTCTGGTCGTACGTATTCGGATAGGAGAGGAATTCGTTGTGATTGAACTTGAGAATGAACGGGATTGCCGGCGCGTACTTCCGAGCAACGGCTCCGAGGACGCCGAGCGTGGACGCGACAGCGTTGCATCCCCCTTCAATCGCCAGCTTCACGATATTCTCCGGGTCGAAATACGCCGGATTGGGGGCAAAGGAGGCGCCGGCCGAGTGTTCGATCCCCTGATCCACGGGGAGGATGGACAGATAGCCGGTTCCCGCCAGACGTCCCGCCCCAAAGAGCTGCTGCAAACTCCTCAACACCGGCGTCGGCCGGTCGGACGGGGCGAACACCCGTTGCACGAAGTCCGGTCCCGGAAGATGCAACTGGTCCTTCGGGATCGTTTTGCACTGATGGTCCAGCAGTGAACGCGCATCGGCACCGAGGTACTGTTCAATATTGATCATCGCGCTTCGTCCCTCCAGGTCATTCATCTCTCCGTCCGGAACATCACGCTCCGGCGATCAATCGTATTCAATATACCATTCGGTTGCCTGTCGGTCAATTCAGACGGAACTTCAGCGAACGCGCAGACGGATCGCCCCGATACTTTTCGTCGTCTGCCGAACGACGGGCACATCGAGGATGGACGTATCCCGGTAGGCGGGATCGGCAGGCGTGACACGGATCGCGTATGTCGCCTCCGGGATATCCGCCAGCATGAAGGAGCCGTTATTCCCCGTCGTATCATTTTCTGTCGAGATCGAGTCGCCTCCGACTGTGGTGGAAATCGTCGCAAGCGCCGCCATGCCATCCGGCCCGAGAACGGATCCGGCGATCGAGCCGGAGAGCGACGTGGCCTGAACACGGAAGACCGGCGTCAGATCGTACTCGCCCGGCGTCGGACTTTTGATGGAGCGACCCGGATCGACGTCAAAGGTCAGCTGGAAGAGCTTTCCTTGCTCGACGACGAATTCGTAGTTCAGCATGAAGCCGTTCGCGATGGCGGCCGGGATCGCAACCTGCTGCGTGGCACCGTTCACGTTGACCTCGCACGGGCCGAAGATGATCCTGACCTGATCGTAGGTGCCGACGGGAACATCTGTATCGACCAGGATCGCGTTGACACCGTTGTGCAGCAGCAGCACATCGTAGCGGCTGATCTGCTGCGTCACGACGCGCCAATCGAGATCGGCGGCCGAGCCCTTCTTGTGGATCTCCAGGCGCATGAATGTGAGCACGACGGAGTGGTACGATGCTGCCGCGTCGATGAGCTTCATCCGCAGGTGCCCCGTGTAATCGGCATTGGATCCATTTGCCGAGTCGGAGCAGCCATCGGAGAGGAGCACAAGGAACAGCAGAGCGATCGTCAGTGAAGGAACCGCGAGCCGGAAACGACGCATGAAGGAACCTCCCGAGTGGTGAGCGACGCAACGCGAGAATATAGACCGAAATCCCGCAAGAACAAAGACGGAGACCGTTTTCTTGATTCTCGTACCAAATCTGTCTACTTTGGCGTCGTGAAAAAGCAGATCCTCCTTCGCAAACATGAAGACGGCCGCATCCTGCAGGGACACCAGTGGGTGTTCAGCAACGAGATCGCGTCCGTACGGGGCACTCCCGAAGCCGGCGACGTCGTGGAGATCCTTCGTTCGGACGAGCGGTTCCTCGGCATCGGCTTCTACCACCCGCATTCCCTGATCGCGGTGCGCGTACTTTCCACCGCAGACGACGTGGTGGATCAGGCATTCTTCGAGCGGCGGATCAGCATTGCGGAGCGAATGCGCCGCCGGATCTACCCGGGATTCGAATCATTCCGTCTCGTCCAC
>JAKAJH010000077.1 GCA_021813905.1 Bacteroidota bacterium
TCACACCCACGGAATTCACCGACCGCGTCCTCGCCATGATCGGGACGGCGTACCAGCCGGGGATGACCTTCACAAAAGCGTTCGTGTATCTCTGGAATGTCCTTCTGGAAAATTCCGGGCTCGTGTTCCTCGACCCCCACGATGCACGTTTCAAGCGTCTCCTGGCACCGCTGTTCGAGTCCGAGCTCTTTGGTAACGGGCGCACGAGCCAGCTTGTGATCGCCCAGAGCGAAGCGCTCGAGAATCAGTATCACGCCCAGGTGAAGCCGCGCCCCATTAATCTGTTCCTCTTCCACGGCGGCGGACGGTACCCCATCGAACCGCATCCGGACGGATTCGCGCTGAAAGGCACACGCCAGCACTTCAGCGCCATGCAGATGCGCGAACTCGTGCACCAGGCTCCCGATGCCTTCAGTCCGAATGTGGTGCTTCGTCCGATCGCGCAGGACACGCTTCTGCCGACCGTCGCCTATGTCGCCGGGCCATCGGAGATCGCCTACTTTGCGCAGTTCAAACCGCTCTACGAGGAGTTCACAATCCCTCAGCCAATCCTCTATCCCCGGGCCAGCGCGACGTTGATCGAGGATCGCGTGGAGAAAGTTCTGGACCGGTTCTCCCTCGAAGTGCAGGATTTCCTGCAGGATGTCGAGTTCATCAAGCAGCGGATTGCCGAGCGGCTGTCTGATGTGCACGTGGACGGAGCATTCCAGAGTGCCCAGGGAGACATCGAGGCGGGATTCGGTCAGCTCCGCTCCGTTCTTTTGTCCATCGATGCGACGCTCCAGGGACCGCTCGACAACACCCTGAACAAGACGATCTCCAACCTCGCCGTGCTGAAAGAGAAGGTCATCTCCGCACAGAAGAGACAGCACGAAGTTTCTTTGCGGCAGCTGGACCGCGCAGCAGTGTCTCTCTTCCCCGGGGGCATCCCGCAGGAACGACGGCTGAACGTCGTCTACTTCCTGAACAAGTACGGTCTCGAGTTCCTTCGCTGGGTCCAGGGCGAGCTGGTGATCGACCGGTTCCGGCACCAGGTGCTTCACCTGTAGTCTTCCGGCTTAAACGAAGAAAGGCGGACCGAGTGTCCGCCTTTTTCATTT
This sequence comes from Bacteroidota bacterium, assembly GCA_021813905.1. Classification (GTDB taxonomy): domain Bacteria; phylum Bacteroidota; class Ignavibacteria; order UBA10030; family UBA10030; genus JAKAJH01. The sequence continues at coordinate 1,101 of JAKAJH010000077.1, forward strand.
CCCCCGTCCCGCTCTTCACATCAGACTGCGAGCTCCGATTCCTGTGAGAAGAAGTGGGCCTTTCCCATGTCCACTGCCAATCCGAACGAGGCGCCGACCTCCGGCTGTGCATCCGGCTTCAGTCGGGCCACGTATTGACGCCCTGCTGCCGAGGTCGTGAAGTAGACGTACAGCTCATTTCCCATCGGTTCCACGATCTCGATCCCTGCCTTAATCTTCCACGACGCCATCGTGCGGGGACTCGTCGCCGCATCGTGAATATGCTCCGGACGAATGCCGAGCGTGAGCGGCTTCCCGACATGGTCCGCGAGCCTCCTGCCTTGAATCTTGTCGAGCGGAAGGCGGATCGCCCCGTCCGCCGCCTCGAACACCAGGGACCGCTCCTTTCGGATCCTTCCCTCGATGAAATTCATTGCCGGACTTCCGATGAACCCCGCTACAAAGCGGTTCGCCGGTCCGTTGTAAATGTCCAACGGCGACGCGATCTGCTGAATGTGGCCATCCTTCATCAGCACGATCCGGTCCGCCATGGTCATCGCTTCCGTCTGGTCATGCGTCACGTAGATCATCGTGGCGCCCAGCCGACGATGCAGTTTGGAGATCTCCGTGCGCATCTGTACCCGCAGCTTCGCGTCGAGGTTGCTGAGGGGCTCATCGAACAGAAACACTTTGGGCTTCCGCACGATCGCCCGACCGACGGCTACGCGCTGCCGCTGCCCACCGGAGAGCGCCTTGGGCTTCCGGTTCAAATATTCCTCAATGCCAAGAATCGATGCCGCCTCCTGCACACGCTTTGTGATCTCGTCCTTCGGAAATTTCCGCAGGCGCAGGCCGAACGCCATGTTCTCGAATACCGTCATGTGCGGATACAGCGCGTAATTCTGAAAGACCATCGCGATGTCGCGATCCTTCGGAGCGACATCGTTGACCACCTGTCCGTCGATGAGGACCCGCCCTTCCGAAATTTCCTCGAGACCGGCGATCATGCGCAACGTGGTTGACTTTCCGCAGCCGGATGGGCCCACGAGTACGACAAATTCCTTATCCTCCACTTCGAAATTGCAGTTGTGGACAGCAACCACGCCCCCTTCGTACACTTTCTTCACGTTTTCGAGTCGAACACTTGCCACAGGGAAATCTCCTTCCGTCACGAGCAGCGGATCATCATGACCCAGAAACACCGATCGCGTGCCAGAATTCGGGGAACGAAATGCTCACACATGCCGGATCGTCAATGCGGACACCGGGAACGATTAAGCCGGCGACCGCAAACGCCATTGCGATCCGATGGTCATGCATGGTGTGAATCCGAGCGCCAAATACGCGGTTTTTGGGTTCAAATGCAAACCCGTCATCCCGCTCTTCGACGTCGAGTCCCATTGCCCGCAGATTGTGAACCATTGCCGCGATCCGATCGGATTCTTTCGCGCGCAGTTCTTTCGCATCAGACACGCTGAAGCCAACGCCACCGAGAGCCGCGACTACGGCAAGCAGCGGGATTTCATCGATCACGCCCGCCGTGTCCGCACCACGAAGTCTCATGCGTCCGCCCATGGAACACGACCCTGCGGACAAGCTGCCGATCGGCTCGCCGCCAGCTGTCGACTCGACGGTCTCCTCGATCACGGCCCCGATCCCTCGCAGATGCCGAAGGAACTCCGTCCGGCTCGGATTCAAGCCCACGTGATGGATACGGATCGATGAGCGTTTGATGAGGAGCGCCGCGCCGATCAGGAATGCCGCGGCCGATGGATCGCCGGGAATCGAAAGATCAAGCGGCTGCGGCGGGACTCCTCCCTTCACTGTCACGGCCGTTCCCTCCGCATCGCGCTGCGTCGTGAGCCCCAGCATACGCTCTGTGTGATCGCGCGTGGCCACGGCCTCACGAACCACCGTTGCGCCCCGGGCATAGAGCCCCGCCAATAGGATGGCGGATTTGACCTGCGCGCTTGCGACCGGCATGCGATACGTGATCGGATGGAGTTCACGGACGGGGATGACCGACAGCGGCGCCGTTCCATCCGGCGCGCTTTGGATGTCCGCCCCCATCAGCCGCAGCGGATCCACCACCCGCCGCATCGGCCGGCTGCGAAGCGAGTCGTCGCCGGTGATCGTCGCAGGAAACTGCTGTCCGGCAAGGATGCCCGTCAGCAGGCGAAGCGTCGTTCCGGAATTGCCGGCATCAAGTACCGTCCGCGGCGATTGAAGACCGCGAAGACCTTTGCCGCGGATGACCACACGATTCCCGTCGGAACGCACATCAACGCCGAGCGCGCGAAGGCATGCGAGCGTGCTTTGGGGATCCGCCGAGAGGGGAAAGTTGGAAAGACGAGATTCGCCGTCCGCCAGGGAAGCGATGAGTGCGGCGCGATGGCTGATTGATTTGTCCCCCGGGACCGTTCGATCCCCCGTGAGGCCCGGAGAAGGCGGAACTTCGAAATCCATCGAATCCTGAGAACCGATCGCGCCGCCCGATCCCGAAGAATCCGACGGCGCGACGATTCCGTGCTCTGAAAGAAGTGAGATCAGTGGTGCGACCGGTTATGGCCGCCCTTGTCCTTATGGCGATCGTCCCTCTTGCGCTCGCGGGACCGCTGCATCTCCTCGTGCGCATTCTCGCCGCCGGGCAGAAGCGCCTTGCGGCTGAGACTCATCTTGCCGTCCGGATCCACGTGCATCAGCTTGACGTCGATCATGTCGCCGACCTTCACGAAGTCGTCGACCCGCTCCACGCGATTGACATCCAGCTGCGACACATGGACAAGGCCTTCGCGGCCCGGCAGGATCTCGACGAACGCGCCGAATTCGGTCGTCTTCACGACGCGGGCGTGATACGTCTTGCCGATCTCGGGGACCTCGGCCAGCAGGCGAATCTCCCGCAGGGCTTTCTCGGCCGATTCCTTCTCGACGGCGGCCACCGTCACGGTGCCATCGTCTTCGACATTGATCTCGGCTCCGCTTTCCTTGACCAGGCGGCGGATGTTCTTGCCGCCCGGACCGATCAGCGATCCGATCATGTCCACCGGGATCTTGACCATTTCGAGCCGCGGTGCGAACCGGGAGACTTCTTCCCGCGGCTTGGCGATCGCGTTCGCCATGATCCCCAGGATGTGCATGCGGCCTTCCTTCGCCTGAGCGAGGGCCCGCTGCAGGATCTCGAACGAAATCCCCTGGATCTTGATATCCATCTGGAAGGCCGTGATGCCTTCCGTCGTGCCGGCGACCTTGAAGTCCATGTCGCCGAGATGATCCTCATTGCCCAGGATGTCGCTCAGGATCGCGACGCGGTCACCTTCCTTCACCAGTCCCATGGCGATTCCCGCCACCGGTCGCGGCATCGGCACACCGGCGTCGAAGAGCGCCAAACTGCCGGCGCAGACCGTCGCCATCGACGACGATCCGTTCGATTCGAGAATGTCCGACACGACACGGATGGTGTATGAGAATTCCGTCTCTGACGGGATGAGGCGCTTCAGCGAACGCTCGGCCAGATTGCCGTGACCGATCTCGCGGCGTCCGGGCGAACCGACACGACCCGTCTCGCCGACACTGAACGGCGGGAAATTGTAGTGCAGCATGAACCGCTTCGTGGTGTCCGGGAACAGACCTTCGAGAATCTGCTCGTCCATCTTCGTCCCCAGCGTTGCGCTGGTCAGACTCTGCGTTTCTCCCCGCGTAAACAGGGCTGATCCGTGCGTGCGCGGCAACAGACCGATCTCGCACGTGATGGGACGGATCGTGGTCAGATTCCGGCCATCGAGGCGAAGGGACTCCTCGAGGATCGTGGAGCGCATCGCGTCGCTTTCGAGCGCATGCAGGAGCTCGTGGATCAGATCCACCTTCTCCGGATACTGCTCGTTCAGGGCGTTCGTCACGTCGTCATACACAGCATGCGTCGCTTCGGAGCGCTCTTCTTTGGCCATGGTGGTCCGGCTGAGCTTCTTCAGCCGATCCCACGCGAGCTCACGGACGCGCTCTTTGAGCCCGGCCGGGATCTCCTTTTGCGTGACGGGCCGCTTGGCACGACCGACCATCTTTGCCAGCTCGATCTGCGCCTGGCAGAGTGTCCGAATGGCCTCGTGGCCCACGCGAAGGGCCTCGAGCATGTCCGCCTCGGAGATCTCGCTCGATTCGCCTTCCACCATCACGATGGAGCTGGCGGTGCCGGCCACGGTCACATCCATGTCGCTCTTCTCGAGTTCCGAGAAGGTCGGGTTGATGACGTACTTGCCGTCGATGCGTCCGACGCGTACTTCCGCGATCGGGCCGTCGAAGGGGACATCGGAGACCATCAACGCCGCCGATGCCGCACAGGCGCCCAGCACGTCGCCGTCGTGCTCCTGATCGGAGGAATACACGGTCACAAGAATCTGCGTCTCGTTCTGGTAGCCGTCGGGGAACATCGGCCGGATCGGCCGGTCGATCAAACGGGAGGAGAGGATCTCCTTTTCCGTTGGGCGTCCTTCACGCTTGAAAAAGCCGCCGGGGATCTTTCCGGCCGCAGCCGTCTTTTCGCGGTATTCGACCTGGAGAGGGAAGAAATCCTGTCCCTCCTTCGCTTCATAGGCGCTGACCACCGTGGCGAGCACCATGGTGTCCGCATACCGAACCATGACCGATCCATGGGCCTGTTTGGCCAGGCGTCCCGTCTCGAACAGGAACGGCTTGCCGCCAAGGTTTACTTCGATTGTTTTTGGTGTACTCATGAGTGTTCTTCTTCCTTCTTCCTTCTTCCGCGATGAGACGCTGCGTACGGACGCCCTGTCCGTTACTTGCGAATATCCAGCTCCTGAATGATTTTCCGATAGCGATTGATGTCTTTCCGCATGAGGTAATCCAGCAGACGGCGGCGTTTGCCGACGAGCCGGAGCAGACCGAGACGCGAGTGATGATCCCGCTTGGCTTGTTCCAGATGCGGACTCAGACTGTTGATGTGTGCGGTGAGAATCGCGATTTGCACTTCCGGCGTCCCCGTGTCTTTCGGGCCCGATCCGTACTTGGTCACGATCTCCTGTTTTTGTTCCCGTGTTACCGGCATGGTGTCTCCTTTGAATTTATCGTACCGTATTCGTCAATGTCGTTTCGTACTCGCGCAGACGGGCGCGACTTTCCTTTTCGTCATCCTGCATCCGTCGGATCAGTTCCTCGGCCGAGCCGAATCGTAATTCGTCCCGAAGCCGCCGCAGGAATGCGACCCGAATGACCTCGCCGTAGATATCGTCCCGGAAATCCAGGATGTGCACTTCAACCGTCCGCGTTCCGTTGCTGTGAAACGTGGGACGGACACCAATGCTCATCATGCCGCCGTACGAACGGTTCCGGACCTCCGCCCGCACGACATAGATCCCGTCCCTGGGCAGGAGCTTGCGGGGATCCTCGAGCTCCAGATTCGCCGTCGGATAGCCGAGCCGCCGTCCGCGCTGATCGCCCCTGATCACGCGCCCGGCCAAAGTGTACGGCCGACCCAGCAACCGCGCGGCCGCGTCGACCTCTCCGGCCATCAGGTCGGAACGGACCGTCGAGCTGTTTACCACGCGTCCGTCAAGCGATACGGGATCCAGCGCCACGACCTCGAATCCGAATTCCTCGCCCAGAGCCCGCAACTGCTGCACGTTGCCTGCACGGTCCCGACCCCAGTGATGGTCGAATCCCTCAAAGACCGCTGACACGCCCGTCCCCTCCACGAGGTACTTCACGTAGAACTCCCGCGGCGACTGCCGGGAGAACGTACGGTCAAACTGCAGAACCAGCAGAACATCCACTCCCAGTGCCTCGAGCTCGGCCGTTCGCTCGGCCAGCGTCGTCAGGATCCGAACGGCAGCGGGATCCGGTCCCACCACCGTCCGCGGGTGCGGCTCGAACGTCACCACAAGACTTCGACCGCCAATCTCGCGGGCTCGCGATACCACCCGTTCCAGGATCTGGCGGTGAGCACGATGCACGCCGTCGAATGTGCCCACCGTGGCGACCGTCTTCTTCTCGAAACCCGCTTCCCCCGGGTGCCGTACGACTCTCATGACGCCTTCTGCTTTGCCAGCTTGAATTCCCGACTCACGTCCGCCAATCGATCCATCGTCCATGCGGCATCGACCGACAACGCACCGATCCGCGTGCGGCGCAGAGCAACGAGGGTGGCGCCGCATCCGAGACGCTGGCCGACATCATCCACCAGAGAACGGATGTACGTCCCCTTGGAGCACACGACGCGGAACTCCACGCGCGGGAGATCCACGGACAGCACGGTGAATTCCTTGACCACCACGATCCGGGCCGGCCGTTCGATCTCTTCACCCTTGCGGGCGTACCGGTACAGCGGACGTCCTTCGAATTTCAGCGCCGAGTACATCGGCGGGCGCTGCAGGATCTCACCGACCAGCGCAGCGGTCGCCTGCACGATGAGTTCGGACGTCACGTGATCGAATGACCGCCGCTCCGACACCGGCGTCTCCAGATCGAAACTCGGCGTCCGGATCCCCAGTTCCATCGCACCGACGTATTCCTTCTCCATCGACATCAGCGACGGCACTTGCTTCGTCTTTGCGCCCGTGCAGACCACGAGCAATCCGGTCGCTTTGGGATCCAACGTACCGGCGTGTCCCACCCGACGAACGTTAAAGAGTGAACGAATCTTCCGCACCACCTGGTACGAGGTCCAGTCCATCGGTTTGTCGACCGGCAGAACAGCGCCTTCCTCGCGGATCGATTCCCATGGTACCGGCGACGGGATCATTCCTTCCCTTCCGCATTGCGGTGCCGCTGCTTCTCTTCCTCGTGGATTTGCTGAAGGATCCGCTCAAGATTCATCGCCCGATCAATCGTTTCGTCCAGCTCGAACGCCAACTCAGGCGTGAAACGCAATCGCACCGCGCGGCCCATGGCGGACCTGATTCTTCCCGTCTGCGACTCCAGAAGCGCGAGCGTCTTCTGCTTGCGCTCCCCATCACCGAACACGCTGACGAACACTTTCGCGTGCCGGAGATCGGGGCTCATCCGCACCTCGGTGACGGTCATGAGTCCGTATTCCTCCATCAGGAACTCCCGCTGGAAGAATGTGCTCAACTCCTCTTTCAGGGTCGAAGCGACCCGTTCCACGCGAACCGACATGCGCGCTCCGGTCTAATCCAGCTTCCGTTTCGTTTCCACGACCCGGAACGCCTCGATGATATCGCCGACCTTCAGGTCGTTGTAGTTCTCCAGCCCGATGCCGCACTCGAATCCTTGTTCCACTTCCCGGACATCGTCCTTGAAGCGCTTCAATGACGCGATCGTTCCTTCGAAGACATCCACGCCGTCGCGCACGAGACGTACCCGGTTATTGCGGTTGATCTTGCCATCCTTGACGTAGCAGCCGGCAATGGTGCCGACCTTCGAGATCTTGAACACATCGCGGATCTCGATCGTTGCCACGACCTCTTCTGTGATCGTCGGTGCCAGCATGCCCTCGAGCGCGCTCTTCACATCGTTGATCGCGTCGTAGATGATGTTGTACAGTCGGATATCGACATCTTCCTGCTGCGCCAGCTGACGCGCCTTCAGGTTCGGGCGCACATGGAAGCCGATAATAACGGCGCCGGAGGCGACCGCCAGCAGCACGTCGGATTCCGAGATCCCGCCGACGCCTTTGTGGATCACGACGACCTGCACTTCCTTCGTGGAGAGTTTCATCAGCGAATCGGACAGCGCTTCCGCCGATCCGTCCACGTCGGCTTTCACGACCACCGGCAGATCGCGCACCTGTCCGGTCTTGATCTGTCGGGAGATATCATCAAGCGTCATCCGACGCGCCTGGCGGAAGTCCTGCTCCCGCTTGAGCTGCTGGCGACGCGAGCTGATATCACGGGCTTCGCGGTCATCCGCGAGGACGATGAATTCATCACCGGCCTGCGGTATACCATCGAATCCGATGACCTGCACCGGGCGCGAGGGGCCGGCGACATCCATCCGCTGGCCGCGCTCGTCGAACATCGCGCGCACCCGACCGCTCCAGACGCCGCAGACGAACGCATCGCCCACCTTCAGTATCCCCTTCTGCACCAGGACGGTCGCGATAATGCCCTTTCCGCGGTCGAGCTCGGCTTCGACCACATGGCCGCGGGCCAACCGGTCGGGATTGGCTTTGAGATCCAGCACCTCGGCTTCGAGAAGGATCTTCTCAAGGAGGAGATCGATGTTCTTTCCCGTCTTCGCCGAGAGTTCCACCACCTGATATTTTCCGCCGTAGTCTTCGACCAGCACCCCGCGATCCGCCAGTTGCTGCTTGATGCGATCGGGATTGGCTTCCGGCTTGTCCACTTTGTTGAGCGCCACGATGATCGGCACGTTGGCGGCCTGCGCGTGGCTGATGGCCTCCAGCGTCTGCGGCATGACATTGTCGTCCGCCGCAACGACCAGCACTACGATGTCGGTTATCTGCGCACCGCGGGCTCGCATGGCCGTGAACGCCTCGTGACCCGGCGTATCCAGGAACGTGATCTGCCGGTCCCCGGCCACGGTCACTTCATAGGCACCAATATGCTGTGTGATGCCGCCTGCTTCGCCCGCGACCACATTTGCATTCCGGATGTAGTCCAGCAACGAGGTCTTCCCATGGTCGACATGACCCATGATCGTCACAACGGGGG
>JAKAJH010000078.1 GCA_021813905.1 Bacteroidota bacterium
GGCCGTCATACAGCACCGGCATGAGCGCCGGTATGTTCACCCATGCCGCGGGGAGATCGCCGGCACCGCGGATGGTATTGAGGAGATACAGCCGCAATCGACCCGTGACCGGGATTCCAGCGCCTGTCGTGACCGTGAATCCGACCTGCGTGATCGCTGTTCCGGTCGGCACGGCCGCCATCTCCGACCCGAGCACGAACATCACACTCCGGTGATACGCCTGCTCCTTGAGTCCGTTCGGCACACGCAATCCCGTCGTCGTTCCGTCCGTCGCCGGCGCGGTGACCGTATACCGCGATTGGCCGACACACACCACAGCGAGCACCACGCTCAGGACCAGCGTCCGTCGCAGGGTGCGAAAAATCCCGAACAACCGGCGGTTGCCGGAGGCGTCAGCGGAACCGATAGCCAAAGGACTTGACATAGATGCTGTTCAACGGATAGTACAGTCGATTGAGGAAGTACGAACCGAAGACCCCCACACCGCCACTGACGTTCGTGTAGGCTGCCTGGTTCACCCGGATCGAGAACTGGTCGAGCGACCCGCGGGTGCTGGAGAAGTACTTCGACAACGGCAGGTCGAGCTCGAGGATCTCCAGCGTCGCCATGTGCATGCTGTAGGCCGCTTTGTCCGAATCTCCGGCCGCGATGCTCACCATGGCGGAATCGAGGCATCGGAACTCGATCGGGCATGACGTGCGCGTCGAGATAGGAGGATACACCGGCTGCGATCCCGCATACGTCACCGGGACAACCATGACACCGGGGATCTCGTTGCTCCCTTCCTGCTTCGTGTAGTCGATCCGCAGCTGAACGATGAACAGGTGACCTTCTTCCGGTTCCTTGTCGTCTTCCCACGTCAGGTTCCAATCCGGCTCACCGGGTTGCCGGGTGATCCGCGCGGTCAGTCCCTGGGGGAACTCGTAGTTGCTCACAATACTGCGTTCCCGCGGCACCCGGGTTTGCGCCGACAGCACGTGGCCGTCCGGCATCTTGGCGACGATGCTCAGCTGTTCCCGCTGCGCGGGCGACGTGATCGAGGTCGTATAGTAGTGCTCCACCGGGCCGTACCGCGACGTATCGCTGCGGGTGCGGGTGGCTTCCTTCATGGTCTTGACGGTGCCGTTGATGGACAGCGAGATCTCCGCACCCCGGACCGCGGGATCCTCCGTGTTGACAGCCGGATCGAGACCGTCCACATCATACACGCGACCCAGCAGTACCGACTGGCTCGTCGGGCCTTTTGCCGACTGCGTGCCGATGAAACACTGCAGCGCGTACTGATCCCCCACGAACCGCTTCGGGCTGAACGGCTGCTCGCACCCGACCGCCAGCAGCAGGATCACTGCGGCAGCGATAGTCCCTCCGCGTCTCACAACTGCACCCGCACGGAAATGGACGGAAGGAACCGGAGCATGTACACGGGCTTGCCGGTCACGCGATCGAAGTAGAAGATGTTCTTCTGGTCATACAGGTTCAGGATGCTTGCCCCGAGCTTCAGGGATGTACCCGCCAGGCGGAATTCCCGCGAGACGCTCACATCCATACGATGGTACAGCGGCAAACGGATCGAGTTGTGCGCGCCCCACACCGTCACGGGCGTCTGCGGCCCGGTATCATACACGCCCTGCGCCGGGTCGAATTGCACCTGGTCGTAGAAACCGATCACCGGCGTCAGCGGCATGCCGGAGCGAAGCGTCCACGAGACACTTCCCTCCCATCCTCCGCCAAGGTCCCTGCCGACGAGAATTCCCAGCGCGTGGCGGACGTCGTATCGGGGGATGACCGTTTGCCCCAGGATCGTCGTCGAGGCCCAACTCAACGCATACGACAACCGCGCGAACGTCTCGACCGACTGATACTGCGTCAGCACTTCCAGCCCGTATGAAAGCCCGTCCGCATTGATGAGATCCCGGTCGGTCGGAAGATACTTGTTCGGGTTCGACACCGCGAGATTGCTGATCGGCTTGTAGTACGCTTCGATCTCCGTCGAGAGGATGTTGAGCCAGTCGAGCTTGGCGCCGACCGACAGGTGGTACGCGAGCGCAGAATTCAGATAGTCGGGAACGATGATCCACGGCTCGAAGATGGAGATCAGCTCGCCTTCGTCCGCGAGCGTCAGCATCTCCTGGGAATAGATGCCGGCGGCGCCGTTCAGCGAGAACCAGGGCAGGGCCTTCCACGTCAGGCTGAATCGCGGCTCGAAGAGGATCGGACGGATCTCGGAGATCGCGACCCACTTGAACCGGATGCCCACCGACAGGCTCACGCGGTCCCACCGGTAGAATCGGTAGTCGGCGTACGCACTCACATCAACGCCCCGCTGGTCGAAGCTGAAGCGATTGCCGTACACGTTTTCGAGCGCAAGCGAGGTGCCGATGAACTGACTCTGCAGTCCGAAGTTCAATTCGTCGCGGGTGTCGTAGAGATAGGTGAAATCCCAGTTCGCGGTCACGTCCGTGACCCGGTTCTTTCGCGGCTTCGCGGCGCTTTCGTTCGGCCGGACCTCGGCATCGAAGCCGCTGTACGAAACCGACACCATCGAATAGAGCGGATTCGACCAGATCTTGTGCCAGTTCATCCCTACGATCGTGTTGTGGATGAGGTAATCCTCCTGACTCGGATCGTGGTGCAGCACCTGATCGCCGCTGAGGAAGCCGTGGAATGCAAACTTGCTGTTCTTATCGATCGCCGGCGGGGCGTAGCTCAACTTCCACGTCAGGTCGTAGAAATCGAACGGCGCATCCTGGTTCCCCAGATACTTCTTCATGATGTCGGAATACCAGCTCTTGCGCCCTGTCACCAGGAACGATCCGTCGGGGATGGGCCCCTCCACCGCCGCTTTGCCGGAGAGAAGGCTTGCACTGGCGATCCCTTCCAGCTTGTTCCGGTTTCCATCCCGCGTGACAATATTGAGGATGGAGGACAATCGACCGCCGTACGACGGAGGAAATCCTCCCTTATAGAACTCGAGCAGCGACACCGCTTCCGGATCGACCACGCTGAAGATGCCGAGGGTGTGAAAGGGGCTGTACACGGTGGCGCCGTTGAGCAGCACAAGATTCTGGTCGCTGGCACCGCCGCGCACGTAGTACCGGGCGCTCACGTCGCTCGTGGCACCGACGCCGGGACTGGTCTGGAGAGTGCGGAAGATATCCGCTTCGGCTCCGGCCGGGACCATCGATACCTCCTGCGCCGTGATCTTGGCCATCTTGAGGTTCGAGTCGTCCAGGTGGCGCGGGCGTTCACCCTGCACGATCATCTCCTGGGCCTTGATCTCCGTTGGGATGAGCAGTACGTCGGCCGTGGTAATCAGGTCCTCCCACACGCTCACGGGAACCGACCGGGTTTCGTAGCCCAGATGAGAAATGACCAGGACGTAGTTGCCCGGCGGCACTGCGGCAATGTGGTAGAAGCCTTCGGAATTCGTCACGCCGCCGAACTGCGTGCCTTTCAGGAGCACATTCGTGTACGCCAGCGGCTGGCCGGTAGTGGAGTCTGTGATGGTGCCCCGAACCCGACCGGGGGAAAGTCGGGACGACGCCTGGGACAGCACGGTGGTCGATGCGGCCCCCAGAAGCACTGCGCCGACCAGGGCGCGGAAGAACCATCGCGCAGCACCGTGTGCCGGTCGGGTCCGCCGATCGCGCGCAAGCGATGCCGAGCCCTTCGGAGAAAGGGGATATGCATGTGGGATACGTACCACGTCTGAATGCCGAGGTCGCTGTGCTCGCGGCAGAGGTACGACCGCAAGGTTTCCGGTGAGGAGAATGCGGGGGTACAGCCACAATCGCTGGTGACGGCCTGTTTCAAAGATAAATTCAAAATTCAAAAGAAACAAAGGGAATGCAGGCCGTGGCACCGGTTGCATTCCTGAACACATTCGGATATTTTTGATATGGAGGATTCAGCGATACACGATCCATTCAAACGAAAGCGAACACGCACATGACGCATTACAAGGAACTGGGGCTCGTCAATTCCAAAGAGCTCTTTCAAAAAGCGGTCCGGGGCGGCTACGCCATTCCGGCCTTCAATTTCAACAACCTCGAGCAGCTGCAGGCCATCATCGGCGCGTGCGTCGAGACCAAATCCCCGGTGATCCTGCAGGTCTCCAGCGGCGCACGCAAGTACGCCAATCAGACCCTCCTGAAGTACCTCGCCAAGGGCGCGGTGGATTACGCGCAGGAATTGGGCGCGGCCATCCCGATCGTCCTGCACCTGGACCACGGCGATACGTTCGAGCTGTGCAAGTCCTGCATCGAGTCGGGCTTCTCGTCAGTCATGATCGACGGCTCGCACCATCCGTACGAGAAGAACGTCGAGCTGACCCGCCAGGTGGTGGAATACGCCCACAAATATGACGTCACCGTCGAAGGCGAGCTGGGTGTGCTGGCCGGCATCGAAGACGAGGTCTCGAGCGCGGTAACGCATTACACCCGTCCGGAGGAGGTCGAGGATTTTGTGAAGAAGACCGGCGTCGACTCTTTGGCCATCTCCATCGGCACCTCGCACGGCGCGAACAAGTTCAAGCCTGAGCAGTGCACCCGGACATCCGACGGCGTGCTCCTTCCTCCCCCGCTGCGGTTCGACATCCTGGAAGAGGTCGAGAAGCGCATCCCGGGCTTCCCGATCGTCCTCCACGGCGCATCGTCCGTCCCAGTGGACCTGGTGAAGATCATCAACACCAACGGTGGAAAGCTCAAGGACGCCGTGGGAATCCCCGAGGACCAGCTCCGTCGCGCGGCAGCGTCTGCGGTCTGCAAGATCAACATCGATTCCGACGGCCGGCTGGCGATGACGGCGGCGGTTCGCAAGGCGTTTGCGGACAATCCGGCGGAGTTCGATCCGCGCAAGTACCTCGGACCTGCACGCGATCAGTTGAAGGAACTGTACAAGAGAAAGATCATGAACGTGCTGGGCAGCGCGAACAAAGCCTGAGCGCCGCTCCCGACAAGACGCAGAAAGCCTCGCCGGATGGCGGGGCTTTCTTGTTTGAGGGAGGATGGATACGTCGGCGATCGCGCTGCGAAGCCTCACTCGACGGCGAGGCGGTAGCCGATGCCGGATTCGGTCAGGATCAGTCGGGGGGAAGACGGATCGTCCTCGAGCTTCTTCCGAAGCTGGGCGACGTAGATGCGCGTGTACTGGGTCTCCTCGGCGGCCGCCGGGCCCCACACCTGTTCGAGAATGTAGCGGTGCGTCAGGACTTTTCCCGCGTTGCGCAGGAACAGCGTCAGGAGCGCGTATTCTGTCGCGGTGAGCTTCACCGGCTGGCCGTTCTTTCGCACCGTGCGCGCATCCAGATCCACATCCACGGCGCCGTGCTTCAATACCTGCTGGTGCGCCCCGGCGATCCGGTGGCGCAGGGCGGTCCGCACGCGGGCAATGAGCTCGCCGGTCCGGAACGGCTTCATCAGGTAGTCGTCCGCCCCGGCTTCGAGACAGCTGATGATGTCCTGCTCGGCGCTCCGGACCGAGAGAATGACGACCGGTACGTCGGATGTCTGCCGCAGCTGGCGCAGGACCGAACGCCCGTCCGCGTCGGGGAGTCCGAGATCCAGGATGATCAGTTCGGGCCGATCCATCGATGCCCGGATCAGACCTTCCGCCGCGGTGGCAGCCTGATGCACCCGGAACCCGTTGGTTTCGAGCGTGATCTCGAGCAGTCGCCGGATCTGCACTTCGTCATCGATGATCAGTATGGACGGTCCGTCAGTCACGCTCATTCCTCCCCGCGGTCGCTCCGCATCTCGTCGGCGGGAATACGAACGACAAATCGCGTCCCCCCTTCCGGCCGCCGTGCGGCCGTGATCGTCCCGCGATGCGCCTCGACGAATCCCCGTGCGATCGAAAGGCCCAGTCCCGTTCCTCCGGTCGTCGATCCCGGGACGCGATAGAACTTGTCGAAGATCCTGTCCTCCGCGCCCGCGGGAAGACCTGTCCCGTTGTCGGTCACGGTGAGCTCACAGTGCCCTTCATGGATGCGCGCCGCCAGGACGATCTCCGTGCCGGGGGGATTGTACAGCGCGGCGTTCACAAGCAGATTCGTCAGCACTTGTTCCATCAATCCGAAATCCATCCGCACCAGCGGGAGATCGGCGGGCACGTCCAAACGCCAGCGATGGCGGGCAAGCTCCGCGGCCACCTGGCCGGATGCGGCGCGGGCAAGATCGCCCACATCGCACCAGTCCAGCTTCGGTCGGATGAGTCCTGATTCCAGACGGGTCATGTCCAGCAGGTTTCCCACCAGCCGGTCCAGCCGCCCCGCAGCATCGTGGATCTGGCGCACGAGCTCGTGGCGAACGTCTGTCCGCTCCGCGATGCGGCCGTCGGTGAGACTTTCGGACGCTCCGATGATCGCGGACAGGGGCGTCCGCATCTCGTGGGACACGGAGTTGAACAGTGTTTTATAGAGCTTCTCCGATTCCTCGATGACGAGCGTCCGGCTCGTGACTTCGTTCAGAACCTCCCGCTCGACCGCGGAAGCGATCTGGCGGATGCAGTTCTCGAGGAGGACTTCCTGATCGATGGTCAGCGGGGCGTTGGCGCCGGTCTTCACTCCGAGGACCCCCAACGGATAGCGGGGACCGGAGATCGGAAAGTACGTCGCTTCAGCGGACGGGAGGGTGTCCGTGAAACGGCCGGCCGGTTTCTCGTTCCAGTACACCCATGCGGCAACGCTGAATTCTTTCTCATCGACGGGCATCGTGCTGGACGGATGAGCGGCCGCGAAGATGTCGCCATCGGTCTGTCCGAGGAACAGCGCGACGTCGGCATTGAGGAACCGTCGGATGTTCTCCACGGCCACCTTCGCGACGGTGTCCTTGGACCGGGCCATCGACAGATCCCGGGAAAGCGTATACAGCGCAACCGCACGCTCCTCTCGGATCCGGACTGCCTTTTCCTGGGCCCGGGCCCGAGACGTCAGCACGCCGGAGACGATCGCAATGCAGAAGTACATCAGGAGGAGCAGCACGTCCTGCGTCTTCCCGATGGTGAACGTGTACAGCGGCGGGATGAAGAAGAAGTCCCACGCCAGTGCGCTGAGTCCGGCCGCCAGCAGCACCGGTCCGACACCAAGCATCAGCGGAAGGATCGCCACGGTCAGCAGCAGGATAAGGGCGACCGTCTGGTAGCCGACGATATGCGCGATGGGAAAGCACAGCAATGTGACCGCCATGATGACAGACGCGCCCACAATGTACTGTGGAAGTCCTGAATGAATCGCGGGCAGCCGAAGCGCGCGCGGCCGGTCGGCCTCGTCGCCGCCGCCGACCACATAGACATCCAGATCACCGCTCTTCTCGATCAGCGCCTCGAGGATCCGCTGACGGCGCCGGAACAGTCCTCCCCGCGGCTTGCCGACGAGGATCTGCGTGCAATTCTCCTGGCGGGCGATCCGCACAAGCGCATCGCTGATATCCTCGTCCGCGGTGGTGAGGATCTCCGCCCCAAGCTCCTGCGCAAGCTTGATATTCGTGCCGAGCTGTCTCCGCTCCTCGTCGCTGGTCGGGGTTGATGTCTCGACATGGACCGCGATCCATGACGCGGCCTGCGTGAACGCGACGCGACGGGCCCACCGGATCAGCCGGATCGAATCCGGACTCCCGGTGATGCCGACCAGCAGCCGCTGGCCGGATTTCCACGGCCCGGCGATGCGGTTCGAGCGCATGTAGTCCCGCAGCTGGCGGTCCACGCGTTCGGCGGTGATCCGGAGCGACATCTCCCGCAGGGCCGTGAGATTTCCCTTTCGGAAGTAGTTCTCGATGGCCCGCTTCGAGCGCTCCGGCGCGTAGACCTTTCCGTCCGCGAGCCGCTGGAGCAGCTCATCCGGCGAGAGATCGATCAGCTCGACGTCGGAGGCACGCTCAAGAATGGAGTCGGGCACCGTCTCCCGAACCACCGCTCCCGTGATCTGTGCGACCGTATCAGCTCTGCTCTCGAGATGCTGGACGTTCAGTGTGGTGAACACGTCGATGCCGTTATCCAGGAGCTCCAGCACGTCCTGATATCTCTTCGTATGACGACTGCCCGGAGCGTTGGTGTGGGCCAGTTCATCGACGAGGACAAGGGCGGGCTTTCGGGCGAGGATCGCATCAAGGTCCATCTCTTCGAGAACAGTACCCTTGTACTCAATCACACGCCGGGGAAGAATCGTCAGGCCGGTCAGGAGCACGTCGGTCTCGGGGCGATGGTGCGTTTCCACATAACCGACGACGACATCGATCCCCTTCCTGCGAGCCTCGTGGGCCGCCTTCAGCATGTCATACGTCTTGCCGACGCCGGCACACATGCCGAAGAACACCTTCAACGCACCGATGTGCTGCTTCTCTTCCTCGCTCTTCAGGAGGTGAAGCAACGCATCCGGATCCGGCCGTGTCTGTTGTTCATCCATACTGCGGCAAATATACTCACATTCGGCGTGAGATTCTTTGTCGTGTCATCCGCCCGCCCGATGTTGTTGCGGATGCTGCAAAACAGGCGCAATCTGTTCGCGCGGTCATTCGCACCAGTGCCACACGAGGCAAGCGAGCGCCGTCAGTTCCGACAGCACGGTGAGGATAACGACAACGATCGCACACACCAGACCGGTGTGGGCACGACGCAGGCACCCGACATCGGGAACATCGGCGAATTCCCTGATGGGATTCGTCCAGCGAACGAGACTCTGCCAGGCGGTGACCGGCTCGCCGCGCAGGGACACCTCGAGCACGGCGGCCCGACGCCCCCGGAGGTTTCCAAGAGCCGCCCGCAGTCGAAGGAATATCCTGCGTTCGTCGATCATCGGGATCGCCGTGTGACGGAAAGGAGCAGCGACCAACTCTCACCACGCCGGAGCGGGTGTGGCGTATGCGTGCATCGCATGTGATGCATCCCGTGTGGAATTCACGGTGCTGTCCGGAGCGGGTCTCCATCCGAGGTCTTCGCTCTTCCACACCGCATGGCCCGGACCCGCGAATCGGTCGTGGTGCTCAACGCGGACCGCGAGCAGCAGGGCGAGGATCAGCAGGACGGCCAGGAACAGGAACGTCGCTCGCCGATCGGATCGCATGATCTCCATCGTTGGTATTCCTTCCATGTGCAACGGTCTCCAGTCGCACTGCAGGCGCTCGCAGACAAAAGCGGGCGTGCATCATGCCACCGGGCCGTTCTTCGCGCTTCACCGGACACCGAGTGCGGTGAGCAGCAGGTCAAGGAACTTGATGCCCGCGAACGGCGCCATGACGCCGCCAAGGCCGTACACGAGCAGGTGCCGCCGAAGAAGATGCACCGCACTCACCGGACGGTATGTCACACCCCGCAGAGCGAGCGGGATGAGCACGATAATGATCAGTGCATTGAAGATCACCGCGGACAGGATCGCGCTTTCCGGCGAGGACAACCGCATGACGTTCAGCGCCCCGAGCGCGGGGTACGTGCTGGCGAACGCCGCCGGAATGATCGCGAAGTACTTGGCGACATCGTTGGCGATGCTGAACGTGGTCAGCGCTCCCCGCGTCATCAG
>JAKAJH010000079.1 GCA_021813905.1 Bacteroidota bacterium
ACGACCTTTGCCTCCGGATCAATGCGGATGTACAGATAGCCGTTGTCGGAGTAGAGCGACGTCACGTCCGACTCTTCGTCGTTCCGATACAGATTCCGCTGAAACTTCTCATCGTCGAAGACATCGCCCGGCTGAAATCCCAGCCGCTCGGTGAGCACGCTGCCGGGGTACACTGAATTTCCTTCCCACGTGATCGAGCGGACGTAGTACCGTGGTCCCTCATACAGATAGATGTCGATCGTCAGGTAGCGCTTCGACACGTCATAGGACAGCGAGTCGGAAAGGATCTCGGCGTCGCGGTAGCCGTTCTTCCGGTAGTACGCGACGATGAGGTCCTTATCCTCCTTGTACTTCTTCGGCTCGAACTTGTTCGTCGTCCAGAATTTCCACCAGCGGCGCTCGCTGGTTTCCTTCATCTCCCCCCGCAGGTCGCCGCCGTCGAATGCGTGATTGCCGTGGAAGCGGATCCGATCCACCTTCACCTTCGGCCCTTCGTCGATAACGATCTTCAGCACCGCCCGCGAAGTCGAATCGCTGATCGACACCAGCTCCGGTTTGACGCTGGCGTTCAGGTAGCCGTCTTCCTCGTACTGCTTGCGCAGCACGCGGATGATGCTCATCAGGTCCTCGCCTGTGATGATCTGTCCCTTGATGAGACTGATCTTCTTGAGGATGTCGTCCTCGCTGAGCTCGTCATTGCCGGTGATCTCGATGCGTTCCAGCCGCGGATTTTCCGTGACACGTATCTGCAGGTACACGCCGTCCTGCACCCGGTTCTCGATGAGGATCTGGATATCGCTGAACAGGCGCAGGTTGTACAGCCGTTGGATGGCCGTGCGGGTCTGCTCGCCCGGAACCGTGATTTCGTCCCCGACGTGAAGGCCGGTGTTGGCAATGATAGCGGCCGGATCACCGCTCCGGTTCCCTTCGACCGAAATTCCGAGGATGCGGTACACTTCGGATCGTTGCTGTGCAGCAAGGGACACTGGCAAGACCGCGATCACGATTGCCAGGCCCCACAGACTAATGCGCGACACTCCGGGTCTTCCTTTCGCTCGGGCCGGCGGACTCCCCCTGTTCCAGTTGCTCGCTCACCATGCCGAATCGGCGTTCCCGCTTCTGAAAATCAGCGATGGCGGCATACAGCTGCTTGCGGCGGAACTGCGGCCAGTATTCTGATGCGATGAACAATTCACTGTAGGCCAGCTCCCACAGGAGGAAATTGCTGATCCGATGCTCTCCCCCGGTGCGGATGAGGAGGTCGGGATCGGGGAACTGACTTGTTGAAAGGCGGCTGGAGATGAGGCGCTCGTCCACCGACCGCACGTCCAGACGGTCTGCCCGTGCTTCCTCCACGATGCTGCGCACCGCTCGCGTCAGATCCCACCGCCCGCTGTAGCTCAGCGCGAGGATCAGTGTGAGGCCGGTGTTGTGCTGCATCATGTCCGTGGCGTCCACCAGTTCCCCGGAGACATCCGGAGGCAGACTGGAGAGGTCGCCGATGGTCTGCAGCCGCACGTCATTCCGGTGCAAACGATCACGCTCGTCGCGCAAGGCATGCACCAGCAGGCGCATGAGCATCGACACTTCATCCTGCGGCCGCTTCCAGTTCTCCGTCGAGAACGTATATAATGTGAGATACTTCACGCCCAGCTGCGCGCAGGCTTCGACGATATCGCGGACGGAGTTGACGCCTTCGTTGTGCCCCGCGATCCGCGGCAGGCCACGGCGCTTCGCCCACCGCCCATTGCCATCCATGATGATGGCGATGTGCCGCGGGACGGGCCCGCTGGACTGCAGCTGTTCCTGCAGTTTTCTATCAGAACCGGTCGCTTGTGCGAGAGCCACGAATGCCAAACGGAGATGCTGTCAAGATCATGCGAAGAGGAATCTAACCCTTTTTGGCGCGAAAGTCAAAGAACGGCAACGTTCTGACTCTTCGCGCGCTCCTCCATGCCACAATGTCACTTTCTTGACTGCCCCTCCAAAAAAGGTTATATTGACTTGGAAACTTTCAGGAATCGCAGGTGGTTTTGACTACATCGATTCCGACGGTTGGTGCGGGGCAATTGTTCCATGGCGTGCAGGAAAGAGTGAATGGAAGGAAATTTCTCAAACCGCGTTCAGGATGTGATCCGCTTGAGCCGTGAAGAGGCGCTGCGTCTGGGCCATGACTACATCGGCACAGAGCATCTGCTCCTCGGCATCATCCGCGAGGGCGAAGGGATCGCCGTCAAGATCCTTCGCAACCTCGGCGTGGACCTGTACAAATTGAAGAAGGCCATCGAAGACACGGTCCGGACTTCAGGCGGAACGCTCACCATCGGCAATATCCCTCTGACGAAACAGGCCGAAAAAGTCCTGAAAATCACGTATCTCGAGGCGAAGCTCTACAAGTCCGACGTTATCGGAACGGAGCATCTGCTGCTTTCCCTGCTTCGGGATGACGACAACATCGCCGCCCAGATCCTGCACCAGTTCAACGTGCACTACGACGTCGTCCGAAACGAACTGGACAACATCATTTCCGGAAAGCCCTCCACCCCTCCGGGACCGGGCCACCGACAGCAGGAAAAAAAACAGGAGAAGTCCAAGACGCCGGTTCTGGACAATTTCGGGCGCGATCTGACGAAGCTGGCCTCAGAGGACAAACTGGATCCGATCGTAGGCCGCGAAAAGGAGATCGAGCGGGTCGCGCAGGTCCTGAGCCGCCGGAAAAAGAACAATCCGGTGCTCATCGGTGAGCCCGGGGTCGGCAAGTCTGCCATCGCGGAAGGCCTGGCGTTGCGCATCGTACAAAAGAAAGTCTCCCGTGTCCTCCACGATAAGCGCGTGGTAACGCTGGACCTGGCGGCCCTCGTCGCCGGCACGAAGTATCGCGGCCAGTTTGAAGAACGGATGAAGGCCGTCATGAACGAGCTCGAGAAAGCCAAAGACGTCATCCTGTTCATCGACGAGCTGCACACGATCGTCGGTGCCGGTGGCGCCAGCGGCTCGCTCGACGCCTCGAATATGTTCAAGCCTGCCCTGGCCCGGGGCGATCTGCAGTGCATCGGCGCCACGACCCTTGACGAGTACCGTCAGTACATCGAAAAGGACGGGGCCCTCGACCGCCGGTTCCAGAAAATCATGGTCGATCCGACGACCGTCGACGAAACGATCCGGATCCTGCAGAACATCAAGCACAAGTATGAAGAGCACCACGGCGTCCGGTACAGCGAAAAGGCCATCGATGCGGCGGTCCGCCTGAGTGACCGCTACATCACGGACCGCTACCTGCCGGACAAGGCCATTGACGTTCTGGACGAGTCGGGCTCGCGCGTCCACCTGGCGAACATCAAGGTACCCAAAGAGGTGCTGCAGCTGGAAGAAGAGATCGAGAAGATCCGCCAGTCGAAGAACCAGGTCGTAAAGAACCAGAACTTCGAGGAAGCGGCCCGTTTGCGGGATCTCGAAAAGAAACTGCTGAGTGACCTCGAGATCGCCAAGCGCGAATGGGATCTCAAGGCGCAAAGCATGGTCTACGACGTGAATGAGGAGGATTGTGCGGCCGTCGTATCGATGATGACCAACATCCCGGTTCAGAAAGTCGCGCAGAGCGAATCCGAGAAGCTGCTGAAGATGGAGGAAGCTCTGCGGGCGGTGGTCATCGGGCAGGATGAGCCGATTACGAAGCTGACCAAGGCCATCCGCCGGGCCCGCGCCGGTCTGAAGGATCCCAAGCGTCCCATCGGTTCGTTCATCTTCCTCGGCCCCACCGGTGTCGGCAAGACGGAACTGGCCAAGGCGCTCGCGCGCTATCTCTTCGATTCAGAGGAATCGCTCATCCGGCTCGATATGAGCGAATACATGGAGAAGTTCGCGGTGTCGCGCCTGGTCGGCGCTCCTCCCGGGTATGTCGGCTACGAGGAAGGCGGCCAGCTCACGGAGAAAGTACGCCGGAAGCCGTATTCGGTCGTGCTGCTCGACGAGATCGAGAAAGCGCATCCGGACGTCTTCAACATCCTTCTGCAGGTGCTGGACGACGGCATTCTGACGGACAGTCTGGGCCGGCGCGTGGACTTCAAGAACACGATCCTGATCATGACGTCGAACATCGGATCGCGCGACATCAAGACCACCGGCGGCATGGGATTTTCGCAGGACACGCACACCGACAAATACAAGGCGATGAAATCGGGGATCGAGGACGCGCTGAAGCGGGTGTTCAATCCAGAGTTTCTCAATCGCGTCGACGATACGATCATCTTCCACCAGCTCGAACGCGAGCACATCCTGAAAATCATCGACATCGCTGCAAACGACCTCTTCAGCCGCATGCGGTCGCTCGGCATCGCGATCGAGCTCTCTCCGGAAGCGAAGGAGTTCCTCGCGGACAAAGGCTACGATCCGGCATTCGGCGCGCGGCCGCTGCGTCGGGCGGTGATGAAGTACGTGGAAGATCCGCTCGCCGAGGAGATCCTGCGGGGCAAGTTCCAGCCGGGCACAAAGGTACGCGCGCTGCTCGAGGCCGAGAAGCAGGAGTTGACCTTCGTCGATGCCGGGAAGCCGGACGAAGGAAGCCAGCTGACCGCGCAGGGCAAAGAGCAGACCGGCGACGCCGGCTGATCATTCACAACGATGTTCGAACGCGAAAGGCACTCAACCCGGGTGCCTTTCCTTTTTTCACCCGCCGACAGGCACATCCGAGTCTTCGATGTCCCGATTCATTCTCCTCCACAAGCCGTACGGCATCCTCTCACAATTCACGCCCGAAGGACGCTGGGGATCGCTGAAGGATCTCGGCGCGTTCCCGCCCGATATGTATGCCGTCGGCCGGCTCGACGCCGACAGCGAAGGTCTGCTGCTCCTGACGGACGACCGCCGGATCCGTCACTGGATGCTCGATCCGGACGAAGGCCATCCGCGGACGTACCTTGCCCAGGTGGAACGCATCCCGGATGAGCAGGCGCTCCGGCAGCTGCGGAACGGAGTGATGCTGGAAGGGAAGAAAACGCGTCCGGCGGAGGTGCAGCTGCTGGAACACGAACCGGCGGTGCACCCGCGCCCCGTGCCGATCCGGTTCCGGAAGAATGTGCCGACCGCGTGGCTGGAAATCACGCTGCGGGAAGGACGAAACCGTCAGGTGCGGAAGATGACGGCGGCCGTGGGCCATCCGACGCTGCGGCTGATCCGCACGGCCATCGCGCATCTGACGATCGGCGATCTGGCCCCCGGAGCAACGCGGGAGCTGACACCGGCGGAAGTGACGCGCCTGATGGATGTCGCCGCCTCAACGCATCACCGGCGGGAGAGCGCTGCGCCCCACCCGCCGGCATCATCACCGAAACC
Source organism: Bacteroidota bacterium (assembly GCA_021813905.1). Classification (GTDB taxonomy): domain Bacteria; phylum Bacteroidota; class Ignavibacteria; order UBA10030; family UBA10030; genus JAKAJH01. The sequence goes on from JAKAJH010000079.1 coordinate 5,332, forward strand.
GCGGCGTCCCGGTCAGAGGTTCGCCAGAAGATAGTCCGTGATCGTGTCGAAGAGCTGCTCGCGCGTGTTGCCCCCCGCGATGCCGTGATTCTTGTTCACGTAGAACGTCGTCTGGAACTGCTTCCCCGCCTTCTGCAGCGCATCGACCAGTTGGGCGGTGTTCTGCCAATGCACGTTGTCGTCCGTCGTGCCGTGGATGATCAGCAGGTGTCCTTTCAGCTGATCGGCGTACGTGATCGGAGAGCTGTCGCGGTATCCTTCCTCGTTGTCCTTCGGCAATCCCATGTACCGCTCAGTGTAGATCGTATCGTAGAACTTCCAGCTGGTCACGGGCGCAACCGCGACGGCGCACTTGAAGACATCCGCACCCTTCAGGATCGTCAGCGCCGCCATATATCCGCCGTAGCTCCATCCCCAGATCCCGATGCGCGTCGTATCCACATACGGCAAAGTGCCCATGTACTTCGCCGCCTCGATCTGGTCGTGCACTTCCCAGGTACCGAGCTGCCGGTACACAATGCTCCGGAAGGCCTTTCCCCGCTCCCCCGTTCCCCGTCCGTCCACGCTCACGATGATGTATCCCTTCTCGGCCATGAGCTGGTTCCACATGTTGCCGCCCGTGGACCACGCGTTCGTCACCGTTTGCGAGTTGGGACCGCCGTACACGGAGAACAGCACCGGGTACTTTTTCGCCGGATCGAATCCCGACGGCTTCAGCATCCATCCGTTCAGCGGGACGCTGTCGCTCGTGGCAAACGTGAAGAACTCGAACGAACCGAGCGCATAGTCCTTCAGCACCGGCAGCGGATTGTCCTTCACCACGCGGATCGCGCGGCCGTCGGTGCGCATCAGCGCGGTTCGCGGAGGAACGGTTGCACTCGAGTACGTATCGAGACACACGGCTCCGCCGGGTGCGAGGTTCACCGCGTGGGTGAATCCGTTCTCCGTCAGCTGAACGGGGTCGCCTCCTTTCAGGGTCACCGCGCACAGCTGCGCCTCAAGCGGCGTCCGGATGGTCGCCGTGAAGTACACCCGTCCGGCCTTTTCATCCACGCCGACGATATCGTTGACCTCCCACGTTCCGCGCGTCAGTTGCCGCACGACCGCACCAGTCGCATCGATCTCATAGATGTGCGCAAAGCCGTCCCGCTCCGAGATCCAGAGGAAATGTTTTCCGTCTTTGAGGATTTGCAGCTCATACTTCTCTTCAATCCAGGTCTTTTCGTCTTCCGCGAAGAGCGTCCGAGTCGCGCCGGTCTCCGGATCGGCCGCGAGCACATCGAGATGATTCTGCAGGCGGTTGAGGCGCTGAATGGCCAGCGACCGGCCATCCGGGAACCACTGGATGCGGGGGATATAGATGTCGTCGTTCGCACCGAGATCCATCCAGGTGGTCTTGCCGGTTGAGAGCGGCACGACACCGATACGGACGATCGAATTCGGATCGCCCGCTTTGGGATACCGCATGGTGATCACGTCGCACCGGATGGTCATGAAATCGACCATGTGAAATTCCGGAACCCGGTTCTCATCCAGTTGCCAGTACGCAATGCGGCTGCCGTCCGGGGACCACTGCCATCCGTCGGCGATGCCGAACTCCTCCTCGTACACCCAGTCGAACTTTCCGTTGATGACGTGTTCGGTGCCGTCGCGTGTCACCTGCGTCAGCGCCCCGGTCCGCACATCCGCCACATAGATGTTGTTTTCGCGGACGAAGCCGATGCGGGATCCGTCCGGAGAGAACTTCGGATTGTATTGCGGTTCCTCGACGTTTGTGAGCTGACGGAAGGACTTCGTCAGGAGATCGTAGATGTACAGATTTCCGGCGGGGGTCCGCCGGGAAAGGTATTGCTGCCGCGGCGGGGCCGAAACGAACAGGAGCGCGTTTTCGTCGGGCGACCACTGGTACGATGTGAACCGGAACGGCTCCTCTTCCCCCTTCAGTGTCAGCATTGTCCCGTCGACGATCTTCGTGACCGTAGCATTCGCCACCGTATAGCGGTAGATCGCCTCCGCATGCGCGGCCGTGTCGTACCGCTGGAAGGAATACGCCTTCCCGTGGTCGAGCCATCGGACGTCGCCCACACCGCTTGTCCGGAACGTGCCGGTCCCATGGACAAGATGATTCGTGAGCAGCTTTTCTCCGGCCGAAGCGAACAGGAAGGATATGAACAGCAGAAAAACGACGATTGAGGGGCGTTTCATGAGGATCTCCGTTCAGTGAAAAATCGACCGAAAAAGTAGGGAAATCATGGCCGAAGGTCAATGCAGAGGGGGAAAATAAGAACCCCGACGCTCACCAGACGCCGGGGTTCAAGGGAGGCTAACTATGAACCTGCCCGCTTCTCCTCAAACGAGCACGTTCAATGGTCAGAACAGGTGGAGTGCCCGATTTGTTCCCGCTTGTCAAAAGAAAGTTGTTCCCCCGGGACTACTGGCGAATGATTGAAAAAAGTTCGTTATTTGGTGGCATCTGCCCTCAATTGATCACTGTTTTCACGTCAGGAGGTTATCCATGCCACAGACGCTCACCATAACCGACAACCGCACGGGGAAGCAATACGAGCTTCCGATCGAGCACGAGACCGTTCGTGCCACCGACCTGCGGAAGATCAAGGTCAAAGACGATGACTTTGGTATGATGGTCTATGACCCGGCCTTCATGAACACGGCCTCCGTCAAGAGCAAGATCACATTCATCGACGGCGACAAGGGCATTCTTCGGTATCGCGGTTATCCCATCGAACAGCTGGCCGAGCACTCGTCCTCGTTCCTGGAGGTCGCGTACCTGGTTTTGATGGGCGAGTTGCCGACAAAGAGCCAGCTGGACGAGTGGCGGTATAACATCAAACATCATACATTTGTCCACGAGAACATCAAGAAGCTGATGGAAGGTTTCCGGTACGACGCGCATCCGATGGGCATGTTCATCAGCACCATCGCGGCGATGTCGACCTTCTATCCGGAAGCGAAGAACATCTTCGATCCGGAATCGCGGCAGAAGCAGATCCTCCGTCTGATCGGCAAGGTGCCGACGATCGCGGCCTTCGCTTATCGCCACACCAAAGGCCTGCCGTATGTGTATCCGGAGAATGAGCTGACGTACGCGGGCAACTTCCTGAGCATGATGTTCAAGATGTCGTCCGAACGCTACCAGGTCAATCCGATCCTGGAGCATGCGCTGACGGTTCTGTTCATTCTGCACGCGGACCACGAACAGAACTGCAGTGCGAACGCGATGCGCAGTATCGGCAGTTCGCACGTCGATCCGTACTCGGCCTGCGCCGGCGCCGCGGCGGCTCTCTGGGGCCCGCTGCACGGCGGAGCGAACGAAGCGGTGATCCACATGCTGGACGAAATCGGATCGATCCAGAATGTCCCCGCCTTCGTGAAGGACGTGAAGGACGGCAAGGGTCGCCTGATGGGCTTCGGCCACCGGGTGTACAAGAACTACGATCCACGCGCCAAGGTCATCAAGAAGATGGCGTACGAAGTCTTCAGCGTCACGGGCAAGAATCCGAAGCTCGATATCGCCCTGGAGCTGGAACGGATCGCGCTCGAAGATGACTACTTCGTCAAGCGCAAGCTGTATCCGAACGTCGACTTCTACTCGGGTCTCATTTACCAGGCGATGGGATTCCCCATGGACCTCTTCCCGGTCCTGTTCGCGATCCCGCGCACGGTGGGTTGGCTTGCCCAGTGGGTCGAGCACATTTCCGATGCGGACCAGAAGATCGCACGTCCGCGCCAGATCTTCCTCGGCGCCGACGAGCGTCCGTGGACGCCCATCGAAAAGCGGTCCTAGTCTCTGTTCTCCCGGCGCGCCGGCTGATCCCGGTCGGCGCGCCGTTCGATTTACACCCGGACCCGCGGCATGATGCGACGTCATTCAGGTCTCATCCTTGTCTCCCGCAGGCATCCCGACGGTTTCATCCGTGCCATCCGCCTCCAGCCGCATCTTCATGAAGAACGCCGCCCCCCGTCAACGTGATCAGGCGGAACGGACGTCTTCGCTCCTGATCCTCTCCTGCTCCGGAGGCGCAGGACATCTCCGCGCCGCGGAAGCCCTGCATCGGACCGCGCTCGCCGGCGATC
>JAKAJH010000028.1 GCA_021813905.1 Bacteroidota bacterium
CGAGGAGGGACGAATCTTGAACTGATACGCATGCGCAGCGATGTTGTTCAGGTCGTTGATGATGGCATCTTTGTTCGCCTGAATGCTCTGGGCGCTGAAGAGGCTCAGACCGACGGCGATTGCGATACCGACGATGATCACCCCGAGGATGATCAGAAGAAGTTGCTGTTGTCCCATGGTGGACCTCCAAGTATTGGTTGTGAATTACGACTGCGCGAAAACTCGTTTTCCGATGGCGGAGCATATTGTCCAAGTCCTGTACCACGGGCATGGACCACCGTTGTGGCGAGATATCGGCCAAATCCGAGGCAAAAGCCACCCTATCGTCGTCAACGGAGGAACATTTTCCTCCCCCCCACGTCATTATTACCGGTAGAGGAATTACCATCGTTCAGTCCTCGGAGAGTCCGAATCCGGCCAGAGGACCCGAAGAATATCGGGGACTCGTGAGGACGTTGGAGTGTGCTTGCCGGTATGCAATGCGGGACTGGATGCCACGACGGAAGGCGAACGTTTTCGTGTTGTCCCGATCTGAACCGAGCAACCGCGCCTGGATGCGTGAGGCGAAACGGCAGGAAGCGCAGCAGCCGGAGGGATTGCGGTTGACTCTCCCCGCACGTTCTTCTATATTAATTTTTACTTCATCATCGCCACGCCTAGATTCCGAGGATTCTCCATGAAGAAGACCATTCTTGTGCTCCTGTGCTCCGCCGTCTGCGTGTTAGGACGCCTTCCGGCTCAGGCACCATCCGTTCAGCTCAAGATCAAGGAGAAATCAGGATTTCTGGGCATGGGCGGATCGCGGATCGTCCTTCTCGGACTGGCGAACCAGAACCGCCAGAAGCCGGTCACGAGTGACAACGTCAACGCGGGGCCATACTACTATTTTCTCTGCACACCGGTCGGCGATTACCAACTCGATGCGGATTTCGTCAAGGAGGATCTGGCAAACGTCCAGATCTATCAGAACGAACAGAAGTATGGTATCACCTGGAAGAGTGACATCATCGCCGACAGCGTGACGTCGATCCTTCTCGGTTTTCCGAAAGACATCAAGCTCAATCAGCTGTTCCTCTTCCAGTGTCAGGACGGCGACGCCATCAACCAGGTGGAATTCAAGGTTCCTGAGGAGTACTGGCCCGGTTACACATTGCTTATGGACATGCTGAAACAGGGCGATGCGGCGGCTGCCGCGAAGGATTACCGGACCGCCGCGGCGCTCTACGGACAAATTGCATCCCGGCCGGAGCTGCAGATCTTCACACAGTTCAATGAGGCACGCGAACGGCGCACACGGTGTTATTCCGCATTCCTCGGCAACGTCCTCGGCCAGTATCAGACCGTTATGGGCAACCAGCAGATCGATCTGAAGGACAAGATCGCGCAGATCGACAGCATCAGACCGTTGGTCACGTATGTGATAGATTCCCTGCCGCGGCCCGCATGGAACATCCCTCCCACCGACCCATCGGTGGCCACGATCCTCGACCGAAGCCGCACGAGCCTTTCGCAGTTCACACTGGTCCGCGATTCACTCCAGCGCGCACTCGACGACCGGAATGTCAGCTGGATCATCGAGGGATCGGTAACCGGCACGAACGGATATTTGTACCAGTATATGGTCGAGGCGCTGACGTACGCGTTTTCGTCGCTGAACTTTCAGGATACAGCCGCGACGGACCTGCAGGTGCGCATCCCGGAAGATCAGCGCGCTCGGCTTGTAAAGTACAATCTCACCGAGTCGTACGACACCTTCCTTCGCATCTGCAACGAGCGGTATCAGACGCATCTGCCGATCTTCCCGATCGATTTTCTGCCAAACCTTCGGAAGGACACGGCGGCATTCACGCTCCCGGTCTATCCGATGCTCAAGGCCGTGAACGACTATTATTACGGGAACCTGGCCGCGGCGCGCGAAGAGGTGTTCCGCGTGTTCCGGACCTGCACGGAGCCGGAACTGACCGCAAAGTATGATTTCCTGCGCATCATGATCGGCATCCGCGAGCATCAGGTTTCCGCTGACGTCATGCGCATGCTGACGGACGCCGAGCAGTCGGAGCAGCAACGCGACGCGAACGCGGCGCAGGAAAAGTACCGGCAGCTGACGCTGGTCGCGCCGGACTTTGCGTACGGATTTTTCGCCCTGGGACGCTTCTACAGTCGCACTGGCGATCAGATCCGCGCCCTCTTCTCGTTCCAGCGGGCCTATCAGATCGACACACTGTATCTGACCGCGTACCGCGAGGCGTATAATCTGTACCTGAAGCAGGGCAACTATAAGCCGATGATCGAGGTGCTGACCACCGCCCTGCAGAAAGGGAACGACTACTGGGAAGTAGACTACAATCTGGGCATCGCGTATCTCGGCGACGGCGATGCGGCCCGCGCGATTCAGAGCTTTGAGCGGGCGCTGGCCCTTAACGGTCGCAGCTACAAGACCAACATCCAGCTCGGCTTGGCCCATCAGTCGGTGAAGAACTTCCAGAAGGCGCGGGAGTACTTCAACAGTGCCATCGGCCTCGACCCAACCCGACAGGAAGCGGTCGATTACCTCACAAAACTGAACGAACTGCAGCGAAACGCCCGCTAGAATCTCTGATTTTGCTCAGCGGCAAAAGGGATTCCACGCCGGAATCCCTTTTTGCTTTTCCCGGGATGTGTACGTATATTGAGAGCGCCCAACCAGGATCGGGGCGAAATTCCTTGTCCTGATTGGGCTTTTTTCACGCGGTTCAGGTGTCCGGCAGGCCTGGCGGCGCGGATCGTGGGCGGTTCTGCAGGCGGTATAGTACTTCCGGGCCTTGACAATTGACGGGTCTGCCCGTCGCTGCACCCGGCGCCAACATTACCGGATCGATGGCGGAATTGGTCCGACCCATTCGGGGTCGAGATCTCGTCCCATCCCTTCGGGAGGGGACGGACAGACCTGCCCGCTGCAGTACAGTGGATGGTGTCCCTTGGGTAGATGGCGGAACTGGTAGACGCGCTGGCCTTAGGAGCCAGTGAGGAAACTCGTGAGGGTTCGAATCCCTCTCTGCCCACGCATCACCCAGACAAGAATCTGGATATTGTGGCAGGCGGGCGCGCTGGCCTTAGGAGCCAGTGAGGAAACTCGTGAGGGTTCGAATCCCTCTCTGCCCACGCATCACCCAGATGAGAGTGTAGCTGTAGTGGCAGGCACGCCTTGCCCGCTGAAGAAGGCTTGAACGGGCAGGCCGCAGGAGCCAGTGGGGAAACCCGCGGGGATTCAAGTCCCCCCCTCTACCCGCTGTGTGAATTCGCCGTTGCGGGAATGCGGCGATGGTACCATCTGAACCCATTCATCAACGAACGAGTGCAAAGAGGACCCCGAGTGGAAGTTTCCATCCAGAATTTGACCGATGTCTCCCGCGAAGTCGCCATTACAGCCACCCCCGATGACCTTCGGGAGCACTTCGAGCGGGCCTACCAGGAATATCGCAAGAAGATTGAGATCCGCGGCTTCCGAAAAGGCAAAGCGCCATTGGATCTCATCAAGAAGATGTACGGGGACCTGATCGAGCAGGATTCCCTGCAGGACGTCGCGTCGGAGCTCTACCGACAGGTCGTCAAGGAAAGGGACCTGAAGCCGATCGGCGAGCCGACGCTGGTCGACATGGACTACAAGCGCGGCGAGCAATTCACGTGCAAAGTCCGGTACGACATACGGCCGACGATCACGCTGAAGGAGTACAAAGGCATTCCCGTCGAGAAGCCGGTCCATGCCGTCACGCCGGAGGAGATCGAACAGGAGCTGCGACGGCTGCAGCGCACCAATTCCACGCTTGAACCGGCCGACGCGGTCACCGGACCCGAGTTCATTGTCACGGCAGACCTGCAGGACCTCGATGAGACGGGTACGCCGCTCATCGGCAAGAAGACGGAGAACGTGCGGTTCTATCTGGCAGACGAACAGCTGGAGAAGCCATTCAAGGACGCGTTGGCGGCCGCCACGCCCGGTCTGCATGCGCGGATCCAGTTCGAACATCAGCACGGCGAACACACCCACACGGTGAACGCCGATGTGGAGGTGAAGAAGGTGGAGCGCGTCGTACTCCCGGATCTGGACGATGCGTTCGTGCAAAAGGTCACCAAGGACAAGTTTAAGACCTTGGAAGAGCTCCGTGCGAGCATCCACGCCGATGTCATCGCCTACTGGGAGACCCGGAGCGAACGTCAGGTGCTCAATGCGCTGACGGCCGAGATCATTCGCCGGCACGATTTCCAGGTGCCCGACTCCCTCGTCCGGAGCGTATTGGACGGCCTGCTGGAGGACATGAAGCAGGAGTATCCGAACAAGCGCCTGCCCGACGATTTCGACGAACAGAAGTTCCGGGAAGAGAACCAGGCGTACGCGCTCTACCAGGCCAAGTGGGCTTTGCTGCGGGAAGAGATCCTGCAGGCCGAGAAGCTGACGGTGGATGACGCCGACTATGAGCGCCTCGCGAACGAGGAATCGAGCCGTCTGAAGATCGATAAGGACCGGCTGATCAAGTATTATCAGAGTTCCGAGCAGATCAAGGACCGCCTGATCGGTGACAAACTCATCAAGATGCTTGTGAATTCGGCGACAATTACCGAAGTTTCGGAGCGGTCCGAAGCGCATTGACGGAAGAGAAGAGAGAGCGATCATGAAGAGACCCTATGAGCTGTACAATCAACTCGTTCCCATCGTTGTCGAGCAGACCGGTCGCGGCGAGCGGGCATTTGATATTTACTCCCGGCTGCTGAAGGACCGCATCGTGTTCCTCGGCACACCGGTGGACGACGGCATCGCCAGTCTGGTCATCGCGCAACTGCTGTTCCTCGAGTCGGAAGATCCCGACAAGGACATTCATCTCTACGTGAACAGCCCGGGCGGCAGCGTCTCGGCCGGCCTTGCCATTTATGATACCATGCAGTACATTCGCCCCGATGTTTCGACCATCTGCATCGGCATGGCCGCCAGCATGGCCGCCGTGCTGCTCGCCGGCGGCGCCAAAGGCAAGCGGATGGCCCTGCCGAACGCCCGGATCATGATCCATCAGCCGTGGGGCGGCGTGCAGGGAACGGCATCCGACATCAGCATCCAGGCCGAAGAGATCCTGAAGACGAAGAAGAAGATCAACGAAATCCTCTCAAACCACTCCGGCCGAACAATGGAGCAGATCGAGAAGGATACCGACCGGGACTACTACCTGGCCGCTGCGGAGGCGAAAGAGTACGGCCTCATCGACAGCGTGCTGGTGAAACGGCCGACCGACGGCAAAAAGCCGGCGGCGTGACCTCCGGCGGCTGATCAGGGAACAGCATTTCATGACGCAAAAGACGAAATCCGACGAAGGTATCACGTGCTCCTTCTGCGGGCGTTCGCCCGAGGAAGTGAACAGCATCATCGCGGGTCCGGACGTGTACATCTGCGACCTGTGCGTGGCCAGTTCCGTCGATATCATCAAGAACAACATTGCCGCCATCAACGCCCGGAAGGCAGGAGCGCATCGCGCCCTCACCCCGGCCGATATCAAGAACGCGTTGGACGAGCATGTCATCGGCCAGGAAACGGCCAAGCGCACGCTTGCCGTGGCGGTGTACAATCATTACAAGCGGATCGATTCCACCGAGCAGTTGCAGCATTTCGACGACGTCGAGATCGAGAAGAGCAATATCCTGCTTGTCGGTCCGACCGGCACCGGCAAGACGCTGCTCGCCCAGACGCTGGCGCGCATCCTCGACGTCCCGTTCGCCATCGCCGATGCGACGACGCTGACCGAAGCCGGCTACGTCGGCGACGACGTGGAGACCATCCTCGTCTATCTGCTTCAGAACGCGGATTACAACATTGAGAAGGCCGAGCGCGGGATCGTCTATATCGACGAGATCGACAAGATCAGCCGCAAGAGCGACAGCGCCTCCATCACCCGCGATGTCTCGGGCGAAGGCGTGCAGCAGGCGTTGCTGAAGATTCTCGAAGGCACGGTCGCCGGCGTTCCGCCCAAGGGCGGGCGCAAGCATCCCGAGCAGAGTCTGATCAACATCAACACGAAGAACATCCTGTTCATCTGCGGCGGTGCGTTCGAAGGACTCGAGAAGATCATCGAGCGGCGCATCACGCAGAACCCGATGGGCTTCGGGGCGGATGTGCACGGCAAGAAGAGCCGTTCGCGGGAACGCCTGCTCCAGCACATCGAACCGGATGACCTGCTGAAGTACGGCCTCATTCCGGAATTCGTCGGACGGCTCCCGGTGACCGCCACGCTCGATCCTCTCGACGAAGCGGCGCTGCTGAGCATCCTCACCGAGCCGAAGAACGCGATCGTGAAGCAGTATCAGAAGCTGCTCGCGATGGAGGGCGTGGACCTGGAGTTCGAGGAAGGGGCGCTGACGGCGGTCGTGGAAAAAGCCATGGCGCGCGGCACCGGAGCCCGGGCGCTTCGATCCATCATCGAGAACGTGATGCTGGATGTGATGTACCAGCTGCCGTCCCGCCGGAACGTCTCGAAGTGCATCATCACCCGGGACACCATCGTCAAATCCAAAGAGCCGGTCTACCTCTACGAAGAGCGCAAGTCGGCCTGAGGTCGCACCGCATCTGAAAACGAAAAGCCCGTCATTGGACGGGCTTTTCTGTTTTTCTTTCGCTCGGACCGCCTAGTAATAGTAGCCGCGGTTGCTGCTCTGCTTCGTGAGCTTGATGTCCTGCAGTTGCGGCGCTTTCACACGGATCTCCAGCCGATATCCCGCCCGGTACCCCATCGGAAACCAGCTGAAGCGCATTTGCCAGCAGTGCAGATCCCGCGTCACGTCCACCGACGGGATGAAATGCTGATCCGCGACGAAGTCGTAGCTGCCCCCCGTGGCAATCTGCCACTTGTCGGTGAGGTTGAATGACAGCGTGAAGTTCAGCGACGAAGTGCGGAACTTGTGCCGCGGATCCTGCTGCGACTGCGAGAAAGTGTAGCTCAGCCCGATATTCCATGGGATGCTGAAGTCGGCTTCCTCCCGGTCGTAAATCGAATAGACCGTCTTCTTCTGTCCGGACGGCAGGTTCTGATTGTCCACCTTATCCTGCTCCTGACGAACGGCGTCGGGAACGCCCGTCTCGCTACGCTGCTGCTTCTTTTGTGCCTGAAAGCTCGTGCCCAGGCTGATGGAGAAGGAGGTCAAGTCCGCGATGCGGCCCTTCTCCCGGATCAGCAGACGATTGATACGACCGCCGTAGCCATAGTTGGCGTTAGGGTCGAATTGGTACAGGTTATAGCTTGCCGCACCGCTGACGTTCAGCAGACGCCCCAGGTCGGTCCGAAAGTTCAGTCCCACCTCGCTGAAGTTCATTGAATCCGCCGCAAAGTCGTACGACACCGTGCCGCCCAGGTTGAGCAGCTGGATCTTTTCCGGCTGGGCGGAATCGGCTTTCTGATATTTCATCTCAAAGACGTTGCCGATGCCGAACGTGCTGCGCAGGTTGTACTTGGGGATACGCTCGCCGTACACCTGCTTGTTGTAGAACAGGGACAGTGTCGGCGTCACTGTATGCCGAAGGGCTGTCACCCCGAACACCCGCGGCTGAAACATCCCGAAGAATCGCGTGCTGCTGCTGACGCCCGCCTGCACCGAACCCATCGTTGTCTGGCCGTGTCCCGTCCGTCGGTCGATGAGGCTGTCGGCAATGTTCCGCACCGGCCGATCCGTCTGCGTGAACTGCCGATTGTCCTGGAACGACAGCGATGGGGTGATCGTGATCCGACCGACGTGCGGTGAGATGGAAAACGACATGCTCTGCGCAATGGACTGCGTGTTGATCCGGCTGAAATCGCTTGCCTGGGCCACCGAATCCGTGCTGCCAACGCGGATCGAATCGACGAGCGTCTTCTGCTTGAGGCGATTGTTGGAGAAGTTCGCACTGTAGTTGAAGCCGAGCATGTCCAGGAAGCTCATCTGATCGGTGGAGGTGCCCGTCAGCCCCCGGGAGGCGGATTTCTTCCGGAACGGGTACACCTGGCTTTGCGTGAACGAGATCGACGGCAGGCCTTCCCGGATCTCTCCGGTCGTGAGGCTCTGGTCGCGCGAGATGTTGACCGTGAGATAGCGGTTGGACGTTTCCCAGGTCTTCGAATAAGTCGCGTTCGAGATGATGTTCTGCTGCAGGATCTCGTTCAGGTTGGTGCTGTAATTCTTGAAATAGTTCGCGCTCGCGAACGTAAAGTCCACGTCCAGGCGGGAGGATGGTGTCAGCGTTTGATGGTGCGTCAGCGCCACGCGGTAGTCGCGCGTTTCACTATAGTCCGGATCTCCCGAATCGCCGACATGGCGGTCCGCCACGCGGGCGAAGAGCGAACCCTCGAAGTTGTACCGGAGCTTGTACCGCAGGCTGCTTTCATTCAGCCAGCCACCGCGCGCATAGTAGTCGAACGCCGTCGAGACATCCAGGTAGTCGCTGATGGCCCAGTAGTAGCCGAAATGACTGAAGTACTGTCCCAGTCGCTGATCGGAGCCGTACGCCGGCGCGATGATGCCGGAAGCGCGTCCGCCGCGACTCGGAAAAACCCCGAACGGTAGGGCGAACACGGGCACGTCGGCGATGTAGAAGTACACCGGCTCGGCCACCACCTGATCGCGCACATAGACTTTCATGCGGGGGCTGCCAAAGTAGAAATGCGGATGCGGCAGATCGCACGTCGTGTAGCGCCCGTCCGCTACGTACAGGACGTCGGTCTCCACCTTTTTGATCTTCTCGCCCACGTAGTAGCCGTTCTGCATTTCCGTCGTGCCGACGGTGATCCGGCCTTTGCGTGTGCGGAAGTTGTAGCTCACGCGTTCGCCGTGATAATCTTCTCCGCCGTCTTTGAGGATCGGTCGTCCGAGCGTCGTATCCCGGCGCGTCGTATCCGGCACCCCGTACGCCACGAGCGTGGAGGTATCCCAGTTGAGGTCCACTCGCTCCGCTTTGAGACCGACGGTGCGAAATTGGGTCTCACATTTGCCGTACATGTTCATGAAGCGGCTGCGAACCGAGTAGCTGATCGAGTCTTTGGCCGTGTACGTGACCACCGTATCGATGGAGGAATTGGCCGGACGCGCCGTGGAGTCAGCGGTCGATCGGATCGCAGCGGAATCCGGCATGGCCGGCGAATGAAGTGTGGAATCGACCGTTTGGCCGGCGGCACGCGCGGAGCAGGCGAGCACAAACGCTATGGTAAGCAGGTGCCGCATCAACGGCTGGTGGTCATCGGACGTGACGGGAAACGATAGAAGATAGGAAAAAATGCCCTGCTTCGCACCGGCCCGGAGAACCGGTCTATCGGCCCGGACCGAACGAGCCGAGCTGTACGACAAGCAGGAATCCCCCGAGCGGATGGACGCCGTTGACGCTGGCGTATGCGTAGGCGCCGACACCGGCAAACGAGGTAAAGCGGCAGAAGGCCTGTGCCTCCAGAGGAAGCGAAATGCCGGACCGCGTCTCTTCGGGTCCCCCCTGGTCGGTCGTCGATCGGATGACGCCGAGCCCTGCCCCAGCCGAGAGTCGCCAATTGCCGAAGGACCAGAGCGGACCGTACAGGATCCCGTAGTCCGCAAGCTTGTACGTGGTTTGCGACGGACTGATCCGGCGGACGGTGGGATTCTCGTTGGTGGCGCCGATGATGCGTCCGGAGATGATCGAGCGGTCGAGCTGATAGCAGTAGTCCATGCCGGCGCTCATGCCCAGTACACCGCCGTGCGCAGCAGGTCCCGCGCCCATCGACACCCACCAGGGGTGGTCTGCTTGCTGGCCGAAGGCCCCGACAGGAGCAACGATGAGCAGAAGAACGATCGAGCGCAGCCGGCGAATCGTCATGAGCGGGAGCAATGACATACGATCAGTGACGCGCATGGGCATCCACCAGTTCCCGGATCTTGTGAATGTGCGACGGACCGGTGCCACAGCAACCGCCGATGATGTTTACGCCGGCATCGACGATCCGCTGCGCTTTGGGGGCCATGACATCCGGCGTTTCCCGGTAGACAGACCGGCCGTCATCCCACTCCGGAATGCCGGCGTTCGCCTGCGCAACAATCGGCAGCGACGTCAACGGACGCATTTCGTGAACGATCTCGATCATCTCGTCGAACCCCTTGCCGCAGTTCGCCCCGAGCGCATCCGCTCCGGCATCGGTCAGGCGCTGAACCGCCGACGCGATGTCCACGCCCCACATGGTGCGCAGGCCGGCCTTTCCTTTCTCAAATGTCATCGTTGAAACCACAGGCAAACCGGTCTTTTCTTTCGCCGCGCGAACGGCGACCTCCGCTTCCTCCAGCGCCATCATGGTTTCGACAAAGAAGACGTCCACGCCTCCTTCGGCGAGCGCGAGAGCGAGTTCGGCGAAGATGTCGTACGCCTCGTCCGCCGTGCGCGGTCCCAGTGGCTCCAGAATGTCTCCGGTCGGCCCCATCGATCCGGCGACGAACTTTCCCGCCGGCCGGACGGCGCAAGCCAGCTCGGCAGCCTTCCGTCCGAACTCCGCCACGCGATGCTCGAAGCCGTGCATAGCCAGCCGCGACCGATGACCGCCGAACGAATTCGTTTCGACGAGATCGGATCCCGCCGCATAGTACCCCGCATAAATCGACCGGACCTCGTCCGGATGCGAGACATTGAATTCCTCCGGACATGCGCCGGAGGGCAGATTGCGCTTCTGCAACTCCGTTCCCATGGCACCGTCCGAAACGAGCAGACGGCCCGAGCTCAGCGATTCAAGAAATGTCATGACCGTTCCGTCGCTCTGATGCCGAGGAGGGCTTTCGCCTTCTCGACCGCTTCCGAAGCATTCTTTGCATACGCGTCAGCCCCGACCGCGGTCGCAAAGGCCGCCGAGACGGGGGCGCCCCCCACCATTGTGCGCGCCGCGATACCTTCCTCTTTCAGTCGGTCGATCACCGTCCTCATGTATCCCATCGTCGTGGTCAGGAGCGCCGACATGCCGAGGATGTGCGCGCCTTCCCGCCGGATGACGTCGATGAACTTTTCCACCCGAACGTCCACGCCGAGGTCGACCACCTTGAATCCGGCTCCACGGAGCATCATCGAAACGATATTCTTGCCGATGTCGTGGATATCGCCCTTCACGGTCCCGATGACGACAACACCTGTTTCTTTCACGTTCGCCGCCGCAAGGATCGGTTCGAGGATGGCAAGTGACGCTTTCATGGCGCGGGCGGAGATGAGCACTTCGGGTACGAAGATGATGTTGTCGCGGAACCGCACGCCGACCACGTCCATCCCCGGCACAAGCCCCCGATCCAGCACCTCTTTCGCGCCGGCACCTTCGGCCAGCAGTTGGCGCGTGAGCTCCTCGCACCGGTCCTTGCTGCCTTCGATCACCGCCGCCGAGAGTCGGGCAAACAATTCATTCATCCCACCACTCCTGGCCCTTCCGTGCATTCCCGCAGGCCAAACACCCCCGACAGGGACTTCTGCGGAAGCATAAAATACGTATCCGTCAGCGAGATTCCAATCTCTTCCGCCCGGAGCATCGGCAACAGCACCGACTGGTCGCGGATCGGCCAGCGGGTGTATCCCGGCGAGAACCGGTACGCAACTTCGCAAGTCCGCTCACGCGCCCGTTGGTCCAGCTCGGTCCGAAGCGCGGCAAGCACGCCATCTGCCAGCGCCGATGCGACGCCGTCGAAAAAGTACGCTTCGGAGAAATCCTCGACCGAGCGCCGTTCCTGTTCGCGGTCCACCTCCTCGCCGAGCGTGAGCGCGAAGCAGGCCGCCCACCGGGAGGCATGGAGCAGTCGGGCGATGCCTTCGCCGTGGAATTCGGTTCCACCCTCCAGCCGTGCGGTCCCGCGCCCGAGATCAACCTGCGCCACCGGGGCGATGAGAAATCGATACCGCGGCTTGATGATTTTGCGGAGCTGTGCAAGCAATTCCCGCGTCAGCTCCTGCATGGTGGAAAACTTGTCAGACGAGCGGCGGATCTTCAGGAACCGGCAGGCGACGTCCTCGGAGAACGGCACCGCGTCCGGGGAGAGCCAGCGCGTGATGATCTCGGGCCCAGATGCGGTCACAACCGGTCCGGAAAGAGCATCGAGTTGACGAACACGTCCTGGAAGTCCGGCTTTTCGGAGATCTCCACGTATCCGACATCGCGGCTGAGGCGCTCCGCCTTTTCCCGCGCCTGCCGGGAGAGCAGCACCGCCTCGGCCCCTGCCAGGGCGGCATTGCCGATGAACCGCACGCGCTCTTCGGGAACCGGCGGCAGGAGCCCGCAATCGACCGCATCCTTACCGCGCACGTGGTTGCCGAACGCTCCGGCGATGGAGACGGTGGCGATCTGCCCGGCGTCGACGTTCAGCTCTTTCATCAGCATGCGGATACCGGTGGCGATGGCGCTCTTGGCGAGCTGAACTTCCCGCACATCTTTTTGGGTGAGAAGGATGGAACGGTCCGCATCGATGCGGGCAATAGCGATGTCGTTCACGCCGGTCTCGCGGGGAATAAGCCGCCGGCGAAGCGCGGGCGGAACGCTTCCCGGCAGCTGATCGGCGGCCCGGATGCGTCCCGACGGATCGATCACCCCCGCACGGTAGAACTCGCAGACAAGATCGAGGAGGCCCGAGCCGCAAATGCCGACAGGTTCCACGCCGCCGATGGTGCGGATCTGCAGGTCGCCATCCACGATCTCCGCCCGCTCGATGGCACCGCGGGCTGCGCGCATCCCCCACTCGATGTAGGCCCCTTCCCATGCGGGACCCGCCGGCGACGAGGCACACACCATCCGCGAGCGCGAACCGAGCACCATCTCTCCGTTGGTTCCGATATCGACCGCGAGATGGATCGCATCCTTGTCATCGATATCCAGCACTGTCAGGACGCCGGTGATGTCCGCACCGACGAAGCTGGCGAGATTGGGAAGAACGTAGACGCTTCCGCCGGGATGGATGTCGAATCCGAGTTCACGGGCGGACACCAGCGCCGGTCCCTGGAACGCCGGTGCGTACGGCTTGGAGGCGACGTTGCGCGGATCGATCTTCAGGAGAAAATGTTGCATGACGGTGTTTCCCACCGCCACGATGCGCACGATCCGATTGCGGGCGATGGCGGCCTCTTCGCACATGAGACCGATCATCGCGTTGATCTCTTTCACGATCATCCGGTGCATCAGCTCGAGGCCGCCCGGATGTTCGATTGTGTACTGAATGCGGGAGATAACGTCGGCGCCCTGCGCCTTTTGCGGATTCAGCGCCGTGCCGATGGCGCGCGTCTCTCCTGTCTGCAGGTCAAGAAGCTTTGCCGCGACCGTGGTGGTGCCGACATCCACTGCCACGCCGAAGAGTCCGGCAGCCGTCGGCGGTTCAACGGCGAGGAGCGCTTGTCCGTCCACAATGGCGGAGACGCCGAACTTCGAGTCACGGAGAACAGCCGGCGCTGCGCGGACCGCGTCCAGGTCGAACCGGTCCACCCGCGCGTGCTGTCGTGCGAGCGCATCCTGCAGCTGCTCGAAATCGAAGTACTTCTCGCTCAGCGTCGGCTCGGGGAGCTGCACGGAGACCTTCCGTACATCGGGATCGAGCGGGAAATGCCCCCGCCGCCCTTCGACCATGATCTGGTCGCCGAACGTTTGCGATCCTTCCGGAACGACGCAGACGCACGGGCCGGTGATCTGCGCCTGGCAGGAGAGTCGCGTTCCCCGGGAGCGATCACGCGCCGAAAGCAGCTCCTCCTCGACACGCGAGAGCGGCGAGAGTCCTTCATGCGCCTGGACTTTGCATTTGCCGCAGGTGCCGATGCCGGCGCAGGTGGATTCGATGACGATTCCGAGCTCCAGCGCTGCGTCGCGCAGATTGGTGCCCGTCTCGAAATGACCGGTCTTCTTGCCCGGAAGGAACAGGACCTTGTGGAGGGTCATGCGGTCAGTACCGGCCCAGCTCTTCGGCGAGCGGAGCCAGGAGTTCGATGTTCTGCGGCGGCGTATGCGGCGCAATGGAGCAGGCCGAGCTCAGGATGTAGCCTCCGCCGGGTTTTCCGACCTCGAGCCGGTGGCGTACATCAGCCCGCACGTGCTCCAGATCGGCCTGGAGCAGCGTATTGACCGGATCGATGTTTCCTTTGATGAACGTCTTTCCGTGCAGCGTCCTCTTCGCTTCTTCCAGCTCCACGGTTCCCAGCGGCGGCGGATCCAGCGTATCGATGCCGTTGGTGCCGGTCTGCATCATCAGGTCGAGCCGGTCGCCGATGCTTCCACACGTGTGCGTGTAGACAGGGAGTTCGAATTGTTCCCGGATGCCGGTCACGATGCGACGTTCGTACGGCAGCACGAATTGCTCGTAATGCTGTCGCGAGATCAATCCCGCCCCGGCGAACGCGGACGAAATGAGGATGGCATCCACACCCAACGCCGCCTGTCGACGGCCGAGGTCGATCGCACCGTCCGTGAGCCGGTCCAGACATGCGTGCACCTTGCCCGGATCGTCGATGATCGCCATCAGGGCGTGTTCGTAATTCAGCAATTCGAGGAATTGCGACCAGGGGGAGAACACTTCCGAATGCACCGAAATCGTGTCGCCCACCCGCCGCTTCACCGCGCGGATGGTGTCGCCGTGATACGGCGGGAAGAAGTCGCTGTCCGGACGCGAGTCCGTATCGAATCCCCACGTGTACGGATAGGTGATATCCGTCATGTCCCACGGCTCGACGTAGAACAGATGTTCAGGTTCGATCTCACCGAACGTGGGGAAGAAACGCGTTCCGTCGGCCTGATAATAGTGGGGATTGTCATCATCCGGAACGACGGAGTAGTTGCCGTTCTTCCATCGGACGATCGTTTCCCCCTCACCCCGTTCGATCGTGCGGACGTGCCGCTCGAAATCGGGGTCGCGCCCCGGGAGATTGATCAGAATGCCGTCGAACCGGTAGCGCTGCTGGAGCCGGACGAGGGCTTCGGCGAAGGATTCCGAGCGGTACCAGATATCCACCGGCGGAATGCCGGCGTGCAGAAAGTAGTGGCCGATGGAGAGCTGCGACATCACCGGGACGCGATCGGGCGTTCCCAGTTGCATCGCCTGTCGGATGCGTTCTTTGGAAGTCATTGGTCCAATATTGCCAACATCGGATCGAAACGCAAGGTGCCCGTCAGCATCCGCAACCTTTTTGCCGGCCGAAAGGTATACAAAGAGGGAGCGGCAAGACATGAAGCGGCCGGAGTCGCTGCACAACATTCGTCTGGAGATCAGCCATGAAGTCCGGTATCCTTCTTACAGGCATCCTATTCATCAGCCTCGTCGCCTCCGCGCAACCTTCGCGGCTCGCGGACACCTCCGACCGATCGGAGCGCGCCGCGATCACGCATCTCCTCCAGGACTTCTACATTCGCGGCCTGTACGTCGATCGTGACGACGCCGTGCTGCGCGCCGACGTGCATCCGGAGTGCATCTTCGTGATGGTGGACGGTGCCCGGACGCATCGGTACGAGTGCGCGGACATGCTTCGCCGGGTTCAGGAATGCCGCAAGGTGAATCCCATTCCGCGGACCGAATCCGTCGCCGCGGATCTTCGGATGCTCGACATCGACGGCGGCAGCGCATTTGCGCGCGTGAATCTCGCAATCGGCGGCATTCCGGTCACAAACGAACTCGTATCGCTGCTGCGCACCGCGGACGGCTGGAAGATCGTCTCGCGCGTCGCCCGCCGTCAAAGCTGAATCACCGACTGCCCAGAGTACATGACACGGGTGCAGGACGAGGTTCATCCCGCACCCGTGGCTCGTTTCCGACACCGACGTGGCGGTCAGCGCCGTCCAAGCGTGATGCGAACCGTTTCCACCGAATGCGGAGCGGTGGGCACCTCCACGCGATTCTTCTCCGGCTTCAGCGCTTTCCCTTCTTCCTCCAGGAAATTCGACTGCACCGCGCTCCGGATCGGCTCGGGCATCGTAAGCGTAGCTGTCGACGCAACGCCCAGTCCGTCGTACCACTCCACCACCCAGTCCGACCCGTCCTCGGACATCTTCATGGTCGTCAGGACAAGATTCGCGGGCTCCAGACGGACGAACGAATACCGGACCGGCATCGATCCCGCGTGGCGCGTGGTCAGTTCCGCACGGAGCGGAATGTTGTACTCATATCCCCGGTGCAACAGCTGCGATTTGTTCCACCGACCCGCATGCGGATAGAGGGCATAGTGAATGACGTGCTTGCCACGGTCCGCCGTCGGGTCGGGCCATTTCGGCGAACGCAGCAGCGAGAGCCGCACGTTGCTGCCTTTGATATCGTAGCCGTACTTGGACGTGTTCATGAGTGCCACGCCATAATCGTCATCCGACAGATCGGCCCAGCGGAGCGCCGGAACCTCGAATTGTGCCTTCTCCCAGCTTGTACGGGATTGCGTGGAGCGTTGGATTGTGCCGTACGGGATCTCGTACGTCGCCACCGTGTCCTGAACCGTCAGCGGGAAGGCGACCTTCAGCATCGTCTTGTCTTCCCACCAGTCCACGCGGGTCGTAAAATCAATACGGTCGAGTCCATTATACAGCACCACGTCCTGCGTGAAGAACGAGGAGGGGAAATCTTCGGTCGGATACTCCTTTTTCGTGCCGGGTTTCAGATAGTCCCGGAAAAGCCGTACGACCACACGGACGGGGCCGTTCTCGACCACTTCGGCGCGGCGGAACGTGGAAGGATACTTCACGCCGGTCAGGCCGATGTTCCAGGCATCCCAGGCGCTGGGCTTGTCCTCCAGCAGCTGCAGCTCGTTCCCGGCGCCCGCGAGGAGCTCACGATTCGAGCGCTTGTCGATGATACTGCTCACCCAGCCGGTCTTGTCGTCGACGGCGATCCGGAACAGGTCGTTCTCGAGTCCCGACGGACTGACCTTCAGCGATGAGGTCGACGAAGGCTTCTGACGTCGAAGGTCGTAGGTCGCGTAGCCGAGCGATGGCACGCCGCGGGCGATGAAGAGCACTTCGCGGTGATACCGGTCCAGATCATGGATCTGCGATGGAACTTCCTTGCCGTTCGCGTCGAAGACGGCGATCGGACCCTCATCGCCGGCGGGTACAGCCACCCGCACCAGGTCGTCGCGGTCCCACGAAAGCGAATTGAAGACAACCACCGGCGTTCCTTTGAGGGAACGCGTATTCACCTTCCCGGCGAGCGCGATGAGGCTGCGGTTGAGCTCATGGGTTCCGATAGCCTGCGCCGTGTCGTATTTCTCGTTGGCGTCGATGTACGTCTCGCGGATGCCCGAGCCGGGCAGGATGTCGTGGAACTGGTTGAACATCACGTTCTTCCAGGCGTCGAACATGGCGCCCTTATCGTACGGCGAGCCGGCTGTCGTGGCGAGGGTGCTGTACTTTTCCGCATCGGTCATCAGCACTTCGCTCGCGCGGTTGCGCTCCTTCATCTTCGCCTGTGTCGTAAAGGTGCCCTGGTGGTACTCCAGATAAAGCTCCGATGACCAGACCGGGACACTGCTCAGGTCCTGCGACGTGAGCCACTTCAGATAGGTCGTCGCCGTCCCGTACTCGATGGTGGGATAGATGTCGAGCTGGCGCAGGCGGTCGATGCGCTGCATCATGTCGAGCGACGGTCCGCCGCCGTGGTCGCCGACGCCGAACAGCACCAGCATCTTCGTCATCCCGGTGTTCGCCTCGAACTGCCGCGTCCAGTCCACCAGCTGGAACGGGTTCTTCACTTCATTCACATAATCGAACGGGAAGTAACTCAGCACGCGGGAACCGTCCGCCGACTGCCACCAGAAGAGGCGGTACGGGAAGACATCCGTATCATTCCACCCGATCTTCTGCGTGATGAAGGCGTCGATGCCCGCCTGCCGGTAGAACATCGGCATGTTGGCGTTGTAGCCGAACGAGTCAGGGTTCCAGCCGATCTTCACATCCACCCCCATCTTCGACCGGAAGTAGCGCTTGGCGTACAGGAGTTGCCGCGCCCACGATTCGCCGCTCGGCAGATTGCAGTCCGGCTCGATCCACATCCCTCCCACCACCTCCCAACGACCGTCCTTCACCCGTTGCTGCATCTGCCTGAACGTGTCCGGATAGTAGCGTTCCATCCAGTCGTAGTACGCCGCGGCGCTCTGCGTGTACGTGAAGTCGGGCCGAGCGTTCATCATGTTAAAGACGGACCGGAACGTGTTGTTGCAGACTTCAATCGTTTCCTTATCGCGCCAGAGCCATGAGGCATCGATATGGGCGTTGGCGTCGAAGTAGAGAGTGAACCGCTTCGCGAAATCGGAGACCGGCTTGATGCGCGTGCGGAATGCGGCAAGTTGCGCATCGAATTTCTCTTTCGGTCCGATCGCGATCGCGCTGAGATCGAACTCGCGCGCGGTCCGTTGCAGCAGCTCCATCAGTTGCGTCTTTTCAGCCCGGTCCATCCGCGACTTGTCGGTGCCGGGGTCGACTGTACGGTTGGAGCTTGTCTGGTACGTGTCGAAACTGAGCAGCTTCTGTCCCACCCGCAGACTCATCGCGAGATTTTCGATCGTTTGCCGGAGCCCCGCAACCGCATCCGACACCAGCGCGGCGCTGATGAGCCGCAGAGGTCCTCCCGTGTTGATGGCCTTGATCACGACGAGGAACCGCTGCCCCGGCGTGACGTTATCGGTCAGGAGAAAATCACCGTCCCAGGGAAAGCGTCCGCGGCTTTCGCCGTTTACCCAGAGATAACCGTAGTCGTCCACCGAGAGCCGGAAGCGCATGGGACCGGACAGCGGCGTTCCCAGGATCTGCTGCGGCACGACGATCTCCTTTCGGATCCAGCACGAATCGTAGGACAGCGACTGGTCAAGCGTCAGATCAGTCCATTGTGAGTCGTCGAATCCCGGCTTCGTGGGATCGCCCGACGGAGCCCAGGATTTCAGGTCGGGACTCACTTTCCAGTGGTCGACGGAAGCCATGCTCAGCGAGTCGAGCGCGCGGACCAGGCGGTCGACATCGGTCTGGGCGCGGGCGATCGGTGCAAGCAGGCAGAGGAGCATCAGTATTCGCAGCGTTCGCATAGGTACCTCCGGATTGAACATTCGTTGACAACGAAGGGATGTATCAGGCGCGGAGCCGGTCGAGAAGCACCGCGAGCAGAATGACGGCACCGACGATGATCTGCTGGACGTACGAGCCGACGTTCAGCAGGTTGAGTCCGTTGCGCAGAACGCCGATCAGGATCGAGCCGATGAGTGTGCCGATGACGGTGCCGCGGCCGCCGGTGAGACTCGTGCCGCCGACCACGACCGCCGCGATCACGTCGAGCTCATACATCAGTCCTGCATTCGGCTGGCCCGAATTCATGCGGGAGGCAAGCAGGATGCCGCTCACGGCCGACAGCATGCCGCTGACGATATAGACCTGGAACAGCACGCGCTTCGTATTGATCCCCGCCAGCCGCGCCGCTTCGGCGTTGCCGCCCACCGCGTAAACATATCGCCCGAACCGGGTATAGGTCAGGATCACGTGCACCACCGCAAAGACAAGCACCATGATGATCGTCGGCGCCGGAATGCCGAGGATCCGCCCTCCGCCGAGCAACGCGAAGGCATCCGGCAGTTCCCACACCGGCCGGCCTTCCGTCAGGACAAAGGCCGATCCTCGCCAAACGGTCATCAGCGCGAGGGTCACGATGAAGGGCGTAATGTTGAAGCGTGTGATGAAGAGTCCTGCAACGCCCCCGCTGACGGCTCCGAGGAGCAGTCCGGCAGCCAACGCAAACGTCAGCGCCAGCGCGAACGACACATCGACTTTCAGCGCCATCGTGGAGAGAACGCCGGCACATGCGACGATCGATCCTACCGACAGGTCAATGCCGCCGGTCAGAATCACCAGCGTCATTCCTGCGGCAATGATGGCGGTGATCGAGATCTGGAGCGAAACGTTCAGCAGATTGTCGGGGGTGAAGAAGTACGGGGACAAGATACCGAACAGCACCAGCTCGAGGATCAGAGCCAGCCCGATGCCGAATCGTTTCAGGAGCGAAGAAATCACGATGGACTCCGGTTCTTATGCGAATGCGGTGGCGAGCGCCATCACCCGTTCGCGCGTTGCGTCGGCCCGGGGGAGCGTTCCGGTGATGCGTCCGTCGCACATGACCGCGATGCGGTCGCACACGCCCAGAAGCTCCGGGAGGTCCGACGAGATCATGATCACTCCGGCACCGTCCCGCGCCAACTCGTTCATAAGCACATAGATCTCGTACTTCACGCCGACATCGATGCCGACGGTCGGCTCGTCGAAGATCAGGACGCGCGCCTGCGTGTACAGCCAGCGCGCCAGGACGACTTTCTGCCGGTTGCCGCCGCTGAGGGTCTCGACGCCCGCCTCACGGTTGGCCGGTCGGATGCGCAGCGAATGTACAAACGTGTCCGCGGCCGCATCTTCTTTCTTCAGATCCAGGATGAACCCGCGGCGGACCTGGCCGAGATCCGCGATGGTGATGTTCTCACGAACCGTGCGCTGGAGGAAAAGGCCCTGATTGTTCCGGTCCTCGGTCAGCAGCCCGATGCCCGATCGGATGGCATCCTGCGGCGAGGTTGGAGCGATATGCTTCCCGTCGAGCAGGATCGAACCCGATTCCACCGGATCCGCGCCGAAGATCGCCCGAGCAAGGTCGGAACGTCCCGCCCCCACCAGTCCGGCGATGCCGAGGATTTCCCCCCGGTGCAATGTCAGATTCACGTCCCGGACGCGGATGGTGGTCAGGTGCTCGATGCGGAGAATCTCATCGCCTGGCGTGCGCGGGATGGAGGGAAACTCCTGGTCCATCGTGCGCCCCACCATCCAGCGGATCAGGTCGGCGGTCGTCGCCCCCGCCGCCGGGCACGTCGTGACTACCGCCCCGTCGCGCAGCACGGTGATGCGATCCGCCACCTGAAAGATCTCTTCGAGCCGGTGGGAGATATAGATGATGCTCACGCCGTCCGCTTTGAGCGTGCGAATCACGTGAAAGAGATGCTCCGTCTCCCGGTCGGTGAGCGGCGCTGTCGGTTCATCCATGACGAGAATGCGTACGCGCCGCGAAAGCGCCTTGGCGATTTCGACCATCTGCCGCTGGGCGGTCGTCAGATCCCGCACCGGTGTGCGAACTTCAAACGACTCTCCGAGGCGCTCGAGCAATTCCCTCGCGATCGTTGCACCCGTTGCCGCGTCGAGAAACGGCGTTCCCGGCCGAAGCGGTTCATGCCCGAGAAGAATGTTCTCGGCCGCCGTGAGCTCGGGGACCAGTCGAAAATCCTGATAGATGATGCCGATCCCCTGCTCCTGCGCGGCGGCGGGCGAAGCCAGCTGCACATCGCGACCGTCGAGCTGAATTGAGCCTGCGTCTTTGGCGACGGCGCCGGCGAGGATCTTCATGAGGGTGGATTTGCCCGCGCCGTTCTCCCCCACGAGCGCGTGTACTTCGGCGGGCAGCAGATCGAACGACACGCCGTCGAGTGCCCGGACCCCGGGGTACTGCTTGATGATGCCTTCCATCCGGAGCCGAGGGGCGGGCGGAGTCATTGATCCGAGCGGGTGCGATTGATCCGGTTCAGGGGCGAGGCTGGTCCTTGAGGAGCGTCGCCTGATCGACGATGCCGACCTCGACCGGCACCACGGCCGGTACGGTCTCACCGGCAAAGTGCTTTGCGATCATCCGGATGGTCGTCACGCCGATCTGCTTCGGATACTGGACCACATCGGCCTTGAGCGCGGTACCTTTGCGGATCGCATCGGCGGCGGGCGGTGTCGCGTCATATCCCACGATGACGATCCCGGACCGGTTGAACTGCTGGACGGCGTCGAGCGCTCCGAGGGCGGAGTCGTCGTTGATGCCGAAGATCGCATTGAGTTTGGGGTTGGACTGGAGAATGTCCGAGGACGCTTCGAGCGCCTTGTCGCGCACGCCCTGTCCGTTCACATCCGCCACGACGGTAATGCCCGGGTACTTCGCGATGGCTTCGCGGAAGCCCTGCACGCGGTCCAGCACGGAGGTGATCACCGGTTGATTGATGATGGCGACGGTGCCCTTGCCGTTCAGCGCTTTTGCGATGTACTCGCCCGCCAGTCGTCCACCGGCCACGTTGTCGGAGGCGATATGCGAGAGGACCGTACCTTCCTGGGCGGCGATGTCCGCCGTGAACACCGGGATGCCGGCATCATTCGCTTCCTTGATCCCCGGTCCCACGCCTTTGGAGTCGACCGGGCAGACGATGATGGCATCCACCTTGCGCGCAACGAAATCCTCGATCTGGGAGATTTGCTTGCCGAGGTCGAATTCCGCCGCCGTGATAATCAGCTCATAGTGGTTCTTCGCCGCTTCCGCTTTCAGTCCCTCCTCCAGGTCACGGTAGAATATGTGTCCCCGCGTCAGGAGGCTCACGCCGATAGTCTTCGTCGGCTTCTGGGATGACGATCTGCCGCAGGAACCGAGGGTGAGGGTCAGGATCGCGGCAAGGGCCAGGAGGCAAACGCGCTTCATCGATCTTCCTTTCGAATCGAGCATCCGGTGGACAGGTGTTTTCAGTCGCGGCACCGGCGGACGGCCGGTCAGGAGCGGGACGCATGCAGGTGCGGCAAATGGTCCGACAAAAGGTAGGAAGGATTGACGGTTTCTGCAACCGTTGAAATTCGTGTACGGAGTGGTTATTTTGGAATCGCATTGCACCTCCCCGGTCGCTTCGGGCCTCCTGAAAGAATCGTCGCTCATGACCGCTTCCCACGACGCACTCGTGCATGCCGCTGACGGCTTCCGCCGCATTTTCGGGAGCGCTCCGACCGTCATTGCCGCCGCTCCGGGTCGCGTCAATCTCATCGGCGAACACACCGACTACAACGACGGCTTCGTCTTTCCGGCCGCCATCGATCTCTCGATCCGGGTGGCCGCGCGTCCCCGGTCCGATGCTACGCTCGCCGCTCACGCATCGATGTTCGGCGCAACCGCTCAGGCCTCGCTCGACGCACTGGTGCCTGTCCGGGAACCCGGTTGGATGAATTATGTCGCCGGCACTGCCGCCATGCTCCTGGCGCACGGCATACGGCTGCGCGGAACCGATCTGTTCATCCAAGGCGACATTCCGGTTGGCGCAGGGCTGAGTTCGTCCGCCGCACTCGAAGTCGCCACGGCGCTTGCCCTTCTGTCGATCGCCGACGCAGCACTTTCGCCTGTCGACATCGCGCTGGCATGCCAGAAGGCGGAGCATGCGTTCGCGGGCGTGCACTGCGGCGTCATGGATCAGTTCATTTCGGTCCTTGGAAAGCGCGATCACGCGCTCTTTGTCGACTGCCGGTCGCTCTCTTACGAGCTCGTACCGATCCCCGCCGGCGTACGCCTCGTCGTGTGCGACACGAACGTAAAGCGCGCGCTCACATCTTCCGCGTACAACGAGCGCCGCGCCGATTGCGCCGCCGGCGTCGCGGCTCTGTCGAAGCATCTGCCCGGCATCACCGCACTGCGGGATATTTCACCCGAGCAACTCGACCGATACGGATCGTCCCTCCCGCCGAACGTTCGTCGCCGTTGCCGGCATGTGGTCACGGAGAATGCGCGCGTGCAGCGATCGGTGGCCGCGCTGCGAGCGAACGATCTGTCCGAATTCGGCAAGCTGATGTACCAATCCCATCTCAGCCTCAAGAACGACTATGAGGTCAGCTGTCCGGAACTAGACACGATCGTCGACATTTGCGCGGAAGAGGACGAAGTCTTCGGCGCGCGCATGACCGGAGCCGGATTCGGCGGATGTGCCGTGTGCCTCGTCAGCGCCGCGCACGCCGAACGTGTCGCCGAGCGCCTGAGAACCGAGTATCCTGTCAAGACCGGCCGACAGCCAACCGTTTACGTGTCCACGGTCGAAGACGGTGCCTCGGTACACCCGTTCCGGATCTGACCGGCGAAATTGCTTCAGCGGTCGAGTCGCGCATCCTCACACGCATGGAGCCAGCCATGAAACGCCCTGCAATCGAGCGTATCGCCATCAATACCGGCGGCGGAGATGCACCGGGTCTGAATGCGGTCATTCGGGCGACTGTCGTGGCCGCCACGCAGCGCGGATGGGAATGCTACGGCATCCGCGACGGATACAACGGGCTGCTGGAGCCGAAGCGGTTTCCGGACGGCGGGCTTATCCCGTTGCCGAAGTCCGCGGTCCGCGGCATCACGCATCTGGGCGGCACGATCCTCGGCACCACGAACAAAGGCAATCCGCTCAAGTGGCCGGTGAAGAAGGGGGACGGCACTGTCGTCGAGACCGACCGGTCAGATGAACTGATGAAGGCGTTTCGGAAGAACCGCATTGACGCTCTCGTAGCAATCGGCGGGGACGGCTCGCTTTCCATCGCCAACGCGCTGGCGCAGAAGGGATTGCGCGTCGTCGGCGTTCCGAAGACCATCGACAACGATCTGGACGAAACGGTCATCACCTTCGGATTCGACACGGCCGTCTCATTCGCCACCTCCTGCATCGACCGGCTGCATTCGACGGCGGAGGCGCACCAGCGGGTAATGGTGGTGGAAGTCATGGGCCGGTACGCCGGCTGGATCGCGCTTAACAGCGGCATCTCCGGCACCGCCGACGTGATCCTGATCCCGGAGATTCCGTATGATATCGCTTCGGTCTCGCGAAAGATCGATGCACGGACGAAGAGCGGTGCGAAGTTCTCCATTGTCGTCGTGGCGGAAGGCGCGGTCCCGAAAGGCGGGGCGCGATCGGTCATTTCGAAGGAAGTCGGACGCGCCGAACGGCTGGGCGGCATCGGCGAGATCGTCGCCAAGGAGATCCAGGAGGCGACCGGCAAAGAGACGCGGTGCGTCGTGCTGGGGCACCTCCTCCGGGGCGGATCGCCGACCACCTTCGACCGGCTCATTTCATTGCGGTTTGGTGCAGCGGCCATTCGGGCGCTGGAAGCCGGCCAGAGCGGTGTCATGGTCGCGCTCGATCCGCCGACTGTGCGGTACGTCCCCCTGGCGGCCGCCACGCACCGGATGAAAGTTGTCCCGCTGGATTGCGATACGATCCTTACGGCCCGCGACCTTGGAACCTGCTTTGGTGATTGATCACTACTCCGGAGAGCCCCGATGACCCGCGCAATGCGTTTTCTGTTCCTGATCCTGCTGCCACTGACGCTCACCGCGCAGAAGCTGGAGCGGCTGTTCTACGTCGTCGACCGGGAAGACTGCTACCAGAGTTTTCAGCGGAACATCGGGTCGATTGACATCATCGCGCCGCAGGTGTTCGACGTGGACCGCTCCGGCATCGTCTCGGGATCGGTCGACAAGCGCATCCTGGATCTGGCGCGGAAGCACAACATCCGGGTCATGCCGCTCGTGATGAACTCCGGATTCGATCAGCCGACCTTCCACGCGCTGCTTATGGATACGGTCGCACAGGATCGGGCCATCCAGGGCATGCTCATGGAGTGCCGGACGCTGAAGCTGTACGGCATCCAGTTCGACTTTGAAAACATCCACGTCACCGACAAGGACCTGTTCACAGCCTTCTATCGACGCACGGCCAAGGCGCTCCACGCCGCGGGATATGCCATCAGCGTGGCCGTGGTGCCGCGCATCAGCGACGATCCGGGCCCGACGAGCTACCACAAATGGATCTACGAGTACTGGCGCGGCGTGTATGATTACAGAGCGCTGGCGGAGGCGGGTGAATTCATTTCGCTGATGACGTACGATCAGCACACCTACCGGACTCCTCCCGGACCCGTGGCGGGACTGACCTGGATGGATCAAGTGGTGAGGTTCGTGATGAAGGACGTCCCGGCCGAGAAGATCTCACTCGGCCTGCCGTTCTACTCGTACTACTGGTATCCGTACGCGAAAGGGGACGAGACGCACGTGTGGGGGCGTGGACTCGACTACATCGAAGCGAAAGGAATTGCCGACCGATTTGGCGCATCGTGGCGTTGGGATGAGACCGAAGGCGTGTACTACACGTGGTTCAACAATGAAAGTCTGAATGAATTCATCTTCCTGGAAGATGCGCGCTCGTTCGGCGTGAAGATGGATTACGTGAAGAAACACCAATTCCGGGGCATTTCCGTGTGGCGGCTGGGTCATGAGGATCCGGAGGTATGGAAGAAGATGGGAAGATAGGAGTCGGGGAAAAGGGGGATGTGAAGGCAGCGGGGGACATCACGGCTGCCGGACCACGGCCGGATCGGAACGGTATGTCCGGTCGAGCGGTCTTGAACCTTGCCTGCTCGAGCACATCAAGATCCGCGCCTCTCAGATCAACGGCTGCACGTACTGCCTCGACATGCACACATCGGACGCCCTGACGGAGGGCGAATCGCTACAGCGAATCGGCCGGACAACACCTGGAGGGAGACGCCGTTCTTCTCGGATCGGGAACGTGCCTCGCTTGAAGGGACGGGAACGGTCACGCGCGCGGACACGCTGATCGGCTGCCCCGCTTCGCCTTCTCTTTTCGTGCCAGGCACCTAAGATGCGACGCACTGTCTCTTCTGCAAGTGCACAGTGCTGCAGAAATTCCGCAGCGTCGTTTGCCTGATCGTCAGGGAGCCTGCGTGGCCTCATTTTCTCCTTCGCACTTTGATCATCCTTTTGTACCTTTGGCACGATCGGGGATTTCACGCAACCGTCAAAGGCCTGATGTGAAGAACTATCTGCTCGTCCTCGCCGGTGGTGGCCTCGGCGCCGCCGCCCGCTACTGGCTCTCCGGCGTGATCCCCCGCTGGGTCGGGACCGGATTCCCGTACGGCGTCTTCAGCGTCAACCTTATCGGCTGCTTCCTGATCGGCCTGCTGATGACGGCGCTCGAAGACCGGTTCCTGGTCGACCCGTCGCTGCGCGTGTTTCTCACCATCGGCATTCTCGGCGGCTTCACGACATTCTCGTCATTCAGCTATGAAAGCGTCATGCTCATTCAGGATGCCGAATATCTCAAAGCGATCCTCTACATCGGCGGATCGGTCGGCCTGGGCATCGGCGGAACGATCGCCGGCGCATTCCTTGGAAAATTGATCTGACGGAAGGACTTTGCCGATGAAACTCGAAGGCGACGGCGTACTGCTGCGGATCTTCCTCGGTGAACAGGACCAGGTGAAGCACACGCCCCTGTATGAGGTCATTGTCCGTAAGGCACGCGAGACAGGCATTGCGGGCGCCACGGTCCTCCGCGGTGTCATGGCGTTCGGGGCCGGCAGCCGCGTCATCCACACGGCCAAAATCCTGCGCCTTTCGGAGGATCTTCCGCTTGTCGTCGAGATCGTCGATACGGAAGAGAAGATCGCCGCGTTCCTTCCGGTGGTCGAGCAGCTTTTCGAAGAGGTCGGTTGCGGCGGCATGATCACGACCGAGAAGGCGCATATCCTCAAATACACGGCCGGCGCCTGATCCGGTCTCGCGCAATGGACGCTCACCCACGATGAGTACCCGCCATCCCCTTCCCGAGTCCATCCACCGCAGCCTGTCCGTCACCGCCCAACGGGTGGAAGAGACCGCCCGCGAGCTTCTGCACATGCTCAATGAGAGTCAGTCGGCTGCTTCGATCGGACGCAGCTATTCCGCGGAGGAACGCCGGGACCTCTCGACGCGGCTCGAACGCATCCTCGTCTTGAACAGTGAGTTCTCCCGGACCTTTGCCCTCTCGCACCGGAAGACCGACGAACGCCAGCTGGTGCACGCGCGGCTCACGTACCTCTGGACCGTCCTCGTCGATTCCCGCTCCGCGCGGTGGAAGTCGTACGGGCAGGCCGGCGCTCCGCAGGGTCCCGAGGTGGATCGGTCACTCCAGGCCATGATCGATCTGCTCGAAGACATCGTCTAACGCCGGATCCGCATGACCGAACTCCGCCGCTCGCTCTCCCGCTTCGACCTCACAATGATCGCGGTCGGCTCCACGATCGGCTCGGGGATCTTCCTGACGCCCTCGCTCATCGCCCAGGCACTCCCCTCCCCCGGGTGGATCATCGGCATTTGGATCGCCGGCGGCATCACCGCCCTGTGCGGCGCACTTACGTTTGCGGAACTCGGCGGCATGCTCCCGCAGGCCGGCGGCGTTTATGTGTTCCTATCGGAGGCATACGGAGGGCTGGCGGGATTCCTGTACGGCTGGGCATACTTCCTCGTCGTGAACACGGGCGGCATTGCGGCACTGGCGATCGCCTTCGCCACGTACTTCGGCGTCTTTGTACCGCTCTCTCAAACCGGACTCCTCCTGGTGGCCATCGCCGGCATCGTTCTCGTCACAGTCGTGAACATCCTGGGTGTCAAGGCTGGCGGCGTCTTCTCGGACATCTTCACCGTACTGAAGCTTGGCGGCATCGTCTTCCTGGTGGGGGTCGGAATCTTCGGCGGCTCATGGCAGGTCACGGAATTCTCCCAACGGCTCATCCTCCCGTCCGGCAGTTTGTCAAGCGCGCTCACGATCGCGTTCGTGGGCGTGCTCTGGTCGTACGGCGGCTGGCAGCACGCCACCTTTACCGCCGCCGAGGCCCGCGATCCTCGCAAAGATGTTCCGGTGTCGCTCATCGTTGGCGCCGGCATCGTCGTGGTGGTCTACGTGCTCGTGAATATCGTGTATTTGCTCTTGCTGAATCCCGTGCAAGTGGCCGGATCAGCGCACGTGGCTGCCGACGCGGTCGCCACCCGTCTGGGACCGGCCGGTGCGACAATCATCGCGCTGACCATCTTCATCTCCACGTTCGGGACCGCCGGCATCTACACCCTCACCGCCCCGCGTATCTATTACGCCATGGCAGGAGACGGCGTCTTTTTTCGGTCCGTCGCCGCGGTGCATCCCCGTTTCCGCACGCCGGCACGGGCGATCCTTCTGCAATCGGGCTGGGCGATCGTGCTGATCCTGCTGTGGGGAACGTTCGAGAGCCTCATCTCCTATGTGGTCTTCACGGACTGGATCTTCTTCGGCCTGACGGCCTTCAGCGTATTCCTCTTCCGGCATCGGCGCCCGGACGCGGTGCGTCCATATGCAACGCTCGGATATCCCGTGACACCGGCGATATTCGTCGCTGTGGCCGCATGGTTTGTCCTGAATACGCTCCTGCAACGGCCGGCCGAGAGCGGAGTTGGACTGGGATTCCTTGCACTCGGTGTTCCTGTCTATTATTTTTGGAGGAACACCGGGGGAAACCAGCCATGAAGATCGGATCACACATCCTTGTCGTGGACGATAACGACTCGTTCCGCGACCTGCTCCGCGACGTCCTCACCGAGCGCGGGTTCAAGATCTCCGAAGCGGTAAACGGCGAAGACGCTCTGCAGATGATGGAGAAGGGATTCTTCGACATGGCGATCGTGGATCTGGAGATGCCGCGGTTGAACGGCCTCGAATTCACAAAGCGCGTCAAGTCGCGCTCACCCCGGTTCCCGATCGTAATGGTCACGGCGTACGCTTCGTTCTACCAGCCATCGGAAATCCTCGCCGCCGGTGTGGACGCGTTCCTGCAGAAGCCGATTCCGATGGACAAGCTCGTCCGTGTCGTCGAGCAGATTTGATCCATCCCCTTCCCCGCCGCGTTGCCTTTGCACCCACCGCTCCGTACCTTGATGCGGTTTCGTTCAAAGGATTTCCATGCGGACCGATTCTTCATCCATGACTCCGACCCTCCTGAGCAACGGACGGCTTGCCGAGGCGCGAACGCTGTTTCCGCACATCGGCACCGGCCATATCTACCTGAACCACGCGGCCACCAGCCCGCTCTCAACGCGCGTTGTGGACGCCATCCGGCGGCACCTTGAAGATCACTCGGCCGGAACGATCGACACATTCGTCAGCGACATGAAGGCGGTCGCGGCGTGCCGGAGCGCCATCGCCCGGCTGATCCATGCGGAGGCGCCGGAGCGGATCGCCTTCACGCTGAACACTTCGGATGCAATCAACATTGTCGCTGCGGGATTTCCGTGGCAGAGCGGCGACCGGGTACTCCTGAACGATCACGAGTTCCCGGCGAATGTCCACCCCTATCTGCATCTGCGTGATCGGGGCGTGGCAATCGACGTATTGCCGACACGATACGGCGTCGTTACCCCGGAAATGGTGGAAGCCTCCCTGACTCCCCGCACGCGCATCGTCGGCCTTTCGGCGGTGCAATTTCTCACCGGCTCTCGGGCCGACCTGGCAGCCATCGGGCGATTGTGCCGGGACCGCGGCGTGCGCTTCGTCGTCGACGGCATCCAGGCGGTCGGCGCCGTGCGCCTTGACGTGCAGACGATGTGCATCGATGCACTGGCGGCCGGCGGACAGAAATGGCAGATGGCGCCTCTGGGGACGGGATACGTGTATATCACGCAGGAACTGCAGGACATGATCCGCCAGCCGTGCAAGGGCTGGCTCTCGGTGGCGGACCCATGGCAGTTCTTCAAGTACGATCAGCCGCTGGCCGCCTCCGCGCAACGATATGAGGGGGGGACATTGAATTCTCCCGGGCTCATCGGCATGCGGGCGTCGCTGGAGACGCTCCTCGAATTTGGACCGGACGCGATCGAATCCCACATCCTCGCCATCACGCGGCGGCTGATGGAGCATCTGCAATCGTTCAACGAACTGACGCTCCTCACGCCGGAGCAGGACCGGGAACGCGCCGGCATCGTCACCGTGGCGGCATCCGACGGCCGGGACCTGACGCCGGTGTTCAAGGCCCTGGAGCGTGATCGGATCAGCTGCTCGCTCCGTGAAGGAAAGCTGCGGTTCTCTCCCCACTTCTACACGAATGTTCATGACATCGAAGCGGCGCTGGAGGTTCTTCACTCCACGCTCGCTCATTCATCCGGAAGGTAAGGAAATGTCGATCAGGATCTTTGTCACCGGCGGCACGTTCGACAAGGAGTATAATGAGCTGGACGGTCGCCTTTTCTTTAAGGACACGCATCTGCACGAGATGCTCAAATTGGGACGCTGCAAGGTGGGCCTGGATATCCGCACGCTCATGCTCGTGGACAGCCTCGAGATGACCGATGCAGACCGGCAGCTGATCGTCGATCAATGCCGGAAGACGAAGGAGCCGCGGATCGTCATTACACACGGAACGGACACGATGGAGGAAACCGCCCGGACGCTCGGACAGGCGGTGACGGAAAAGACCATCGTGCTGACAGGAGCGATGATCCCCTACAAATTCGGCAGCTCAGACGGCCTGTTCAACCTGGGTAGCGCGCTGGCATTCGCTCAGACGCTTCCCGCAGGGGTTTATGTCGCAATGAACGGACGGTACTTTGCGTGGGACAACGTACGGAAGAACCGGAAGACCGGAGAATTTGAGGAAGTCGGATAGAGACGGGGAGTACGGGCGTACGAGAGTACGAAGGTACGAGAGTGCGAAGGTGTTACTGCTGATGGGCGGTGAGCTGTTCTGAGGCCCACCACGCATCGGTCGTTCGGGCGATGCGCTCGGCCAGGCTGATGAGGATGCGCTTCGCGAATTCCGGGTGATCGCGGATCACGTCGTCAACGCTCATTTGCACGTAAAGAACCGACGTCGGCTCCAGGGCAGTCAGCGTCGCTGTCCGGGGTATGTTCAGGATACAGCCCATCTCGCCGAACACCGTTCCTCGATCCGAAATCTCCGCGACGGTGAAGTCTTTCTTGAACACGCCCACCTTCCCTCTCAGGAGGATGTACCACCCCTCGGCTGGATCACCGGCGCGCACGATGGTGTCTCCGATGGAGAAATATTGCTTTTCTCCCGGGATGCCAAATTCCATGTCCTTCATTTCAGCCATTCTTCACCTTTGTCTTCCGCAGCGAGCCTCACCGCGGGCTTCCTGGGGGAAATCTTTCTGAATCTGCAAAGAATCCCTCTGAGACACAAGGGGGGCTCAAAACGGGCGAATTCCGACACCCGGCGGGTATTGTGAGCCCCCTCAACCCGAAACCGCGGGAGTTCTGCCTGCATCTCCCAACTCCGATGGATGACCGGCATCACGCTCACTTTCACGAGTACTGGTGTTCTTAGATCGGGACGGCATCCATGTTCAACTTGAAAGGAGAGTTATGAATTCCAGCAATCGTATCGCCAGTTTCGTATCGGTCCTCGCCCTGCTGGGGATGTTCGGATGTACAAAAGACAATGGTCCAGTCTCACCTGCCGGCAATCCTCAGGTTGCCCTTTCTGTTTCGTTCAGTTCCGGCGGATCCGGGGCAGCCCTGCTGAAGGCCGCCGTCCCCGCTTCGGTTGATTCCCTTCGGATCGACAGCGCGATCGTCGTGTTCGACCGGATCAAGTTCGAATCGCATATCGACAGCGTGGCAGTCGATTCCACCGGCAGCGGCGTCGATGACGAGCGGGACGCCAACGTGACATTTCGCGGACCGTTTGTCGTTCATATCCGCGATACCGTCGCGATCAGCTTCGCCGACCAGACATTGCCGCCGGGCACGTATGACGGCATCAAATTCAAGGTCCATCGACTGCAACCCGGAGAACCCCGGGAGGACAGCGATGAACACAACGGCCGTCATCCGGGGAATACGGATTCACTGACGTACGGATCCAGCGTGATGGTGTGGGGCTCGGTGTTGAAGAACGGCGCGTGGGTGCCGTTCACGCTGACCTACGATGGCGAGTTGGAATTCAAGATCAAGGGGAACTTCGTCGTTTCGGCAGCCACCAACAATGTCAGCATCGCCCTGAATTTCAATATGGGACTGTGGTTCACCGATCCGCAGACGGGTGCGTTGCTTGATCCCACCGACACATCGATGATGAACCGCGAACTATTCCGGGAGGCGATCCGGCATTCGTTCGAAATGGGTCGCGGGGGCGACGACCGTGACCACGACGGTCATCCGGACGACTAATGGAGGTTTAAACGAGAGGAGATTCAGCGCGAAGCCCGCTTCTGGCGGGCTTCGTAGTTTTTCCAGGACGTGCGTGGACGCTGTAGGGTTCGAACCTACGACCTCCGCCTTGTAAGGGCGGCGCTCTGAACCAACTGAGCTAAGCGTCCGGACAGATGATACCACCGCTTCCTGATAAAGATACGACGATAATCCCCCCGCTTCAACGTCCACCCGGCAGGTGAACGGCGGCCTACGCCGGGGATGCTGCAGATCGCTCCCACGGGAACATCTTCGGCAGCCAGATACGGAAGGTGGTCCCTCGATCCGCCGACGTGTCGAAGCCGACCGCTCCGTGCAAGTACCGCTCCCCAAGGAGTTTCATGCTGTACGTCCCGAGGCCACGGCCGTTCCCTTTGGTAGTGAATGACCGTTGAAAGATCTGCAGCTGTACGTCCCGGGGCATCGGCCGGACATTATGAACCCAGAATTCGATTCCCTCGTTGGCGGACCGGCATCCGACCGTGACTGTCGCGCCGTTCGCCGAGGCCTCGAGGGCGTTCTTGACCATGTTCCCCAACACCCGCCGCAGCAGCCGCACGTCGGTGACGAACGATAGCTGATCCGCAGACGCATCGACGGTGATGACCTTCTCGCGGGCGACATCATGTTTCCGGTAGGCGTCCGACACTTCCCGCACAAGGTTGAGCGAGTCCACGTTCGATGTGTGCAGTGCGAGCTCATTGTGCTCCGCCATCATGAGATCGCGCTGTGCCTGAATTTCCTCGACGAGTGCGGCGGAGAGATGACGGATCACCTCATGGAATTGGCCGAGGTCTTCGGGGGAAGCGGTTTGAAGAAGCTCCGCGTACGCGGTCAGTCCCCCGGCCGCGTTGAGCACATCGTGAAAGAAGATGCGTTCAAGCGCATGCCGACGCTTTTCATCGCTGATATCGGCAGCGGCAAAGATGGAGTAC
Source organism: Bacteroidota bacterium (assembly GCA_021813905.1). Taxonomy (GTDB): domain Bacteria; phylum Bacteroidota; class Ignavibacteria; order UBA10030; family UBA10030; genus JAKAJH01. The sequence continues at coordinate 33,703 of JAKAJH010000028.1, forward strand.
ACCTCATCGTGAACCGTCAATGGCGTCGCCCAGACGCGGAGGTCGAGCGGGTCGAGTCCTTCTGCGCGCGTAATGCGGCACTCCTGGGTATCCGTTTGTCCCTTCTGGGCCGCCAGGATTGCCCGCACCGCGCCACAGGTCCTGCAAAATTCCGTTGTCCCGCATCCGCCCCACGTCTCAGTCGCGTGAACGCATTGGAGCGCTTCCCCGGTCCGAAGCCCCAGCGCTGTTTCCGCCGACTTGAGGAAGCGATGAATGCCTTCGTTCGCAAAAACGATCTGGCGGTACTTGTTCAGCACAACGACCACTTCCGGAATACTGTCCAGAATCGCGCGCACAAGGGGGATGTCGCCGAACGGCAGCGACTCCTGACGGATTGCCTCCAGAGATGTGCGCTCCGCCGGAGCGAACGCTGTCCGGTAGCCATCCGGCATCGTACCGCGGGAAACCGTCTTGTCCATCGGTCTGGTCCCAACGTTGTGTCATTTACCCAAATCTCTTGCACAGCCGAATCAATCTACGAAACAGATGGCTCGCAAACAAAAAAAGGCCCCGACGCCATCGCCGGGGCCTGCACACACAGTCGTCATCGACATCTCACTTGAGCAAGATCATCTTCTGAATCCCGATGAACGAGCGATGGGAGCTGGAGGTGGCTCTCGCCTCCAACCGTGCGATGTACACGCCGCTCGGGTACTGGTCCGCATTCCATCGGACGACGTGCGTGCCGGGAGCCGCCTCACGCTGCATCAGCGTCTCGATCTCGCGCCCCAGCACATCCACGATCCGGAGCACCACCACGCTTCGCTCCGGGAGACTGAATGAGATGCTGGTGGACGGATTGAACGGATTCGGATAGTTCGGCATCAGCGAGAAGTCCGTCGGACGGGAACCCGCCGGAGGCACATCCGCCGTCACCACTGCCCCCATCAACGGCACATGGACGGTCGGATGATACGAATCATTCGTCGAGAAGATGAGCGTGGCCGAATCGGGTTGCGCATCGTCCGGCTGGTAGTACACCCTGTACGAAACGCTGTCTCCCGGCAGCAGCGTCAACGAGGTCTGCGACACCGAAAAGGTGCTCGAACCGTTCAAAGAAATGAAGACGTTCAGCGTCCCGGTGCCGGAATTCCACACGGCGATCGCCGCACTGTCCCGCACCCCGGTGCCGGGTTCTGTGAAGTTCAGCGCCGTCGGCTGAAGATGCAGCACCGGGATGTCATTCAACTGGAAGTACCCCTGGTTCACCAGCGGACGCGGCGCACCTTCGTTGAAGGTGACATTCGACAGGTTGACATAGATCGTGGCCGGACGGACAATGGAATCGTTCACCGAAAAGACGAGTTTGACCAGCGCACCGGCGGCCGTGACCGGCGTGACGCCCGCTCCGGCGATCTGCACCACGCCGCCCGGATACGGGGGCGGTGAAACCGTCACACTCCAGCCGTTTGTCAGCGTTCCTGTCGTATTCAGTCCGACGAACTGAACATACGGCGATGTGCTGTACGCCGCGGTCAACTGGAACGACGTAAACGCGGTATCCGTGTGTGAGACCCACAGCGGAATCTCAACGGTCGCCGTGGGAAGCACCGTCGTATCCGGCACCGTCAGCCGGAAGTCGTAGAGTGAGATCGTACCGCTGCTTCCCGTCCCGCCGAGGGCATCCCGCGCGGAGACCACGATCTGTCCGCCTCTGAGTGCGGTCAGCATCCCGGACGAAGAGACCGACGCGCGCGAGGAATCGGACAGTGACCATATGTACGGCCCGATGCCGCCCGACACGCTGAACTGGAGCGAATCGTGCGCCATGAGCGTCTGCGAACCGCCCGGCGTGATCGTCAGCGCCTGCAGCGGCAATACCGAGACCGTCGCCGAATTGCTCGTCGCGAGAAGACTCTCATTGAACAGTGCGTTCTGGAATGAGAACCCGGAGCCGCCGGAGGATGTCGTAGATGCCTTCATCCGGACATACAACAGGACGCCCGATCCGCTCAACGGCGCGGCACCGCTGAATGACACCATCAGCTGATTTCCCGAGGTGTTCATGGCCACCGTCTGCACGCCGGCGCACAGGCTTCCGGCAACCACAATCTCCTGCGGTGTCCACAGTGTTGGTGAGTAACCGATCGTCAACTGCCCGGAAACGACACCCAGCCCTGACACGCTTGTCACCCGCACCGGCAGATCGAGCATCTGCCCCTGGTAGCGGGACGTATCCGGGAAACTCAACCGCATCCCGCGTACCTCAACGGTCCCGGTCGTATCAACAACGCCGCTGGTATCTGTGCAGACGACCGCGGTCGTACCGACCGCCAGGCCGGTCAGCAGACCGGAGGCATTGATCGATGCCACGGAGGGATTGGTCGTGGTCCATGTGTACGGAGACTTGCCGCCGTACACAGAGAACTGCTGGGTCTCTCCGCGGGACAACAGCGCTGTGTTCGGTGAGACGGAGATCGTGGTCGGCGGGGTGATCGTCAGCGTCCCGTTGCGTGTGACAACGCCGGGCGTCCCTTCGTTCAGCATCGCGCTCTGGAAGTAGAAGCCCGCATACGTCCCATACGTGTAGATCTTCGTCGTGAACTGTGCGATGACGAATTTCCCCGTTCCCGACGCCGGAGCCGCTCCCGCCGCGACGATGCGGATGCGTCCCGGACTGATCTCCGAGGCGAGCGGCGCGCCCCAGCCCGCGGTCGCCGTTGCCGTGCTCGTGACGCCGACGAAGTTCAACGCGGAGTTGTTGTAGGTGAATTCCAGCTGGTACGACACGACCCCCTTGCCGGTCAGACTGCTGTCGGCGTAGATCGGGATGTCGACCGCCGTTCCTCCCACGACGGTCGTGTCGTGGAAGGCCAGCCGGATCGTCTGCGCGAGCGCGGTGGACGCCAGGGCTCCAAGGAGCCCCAGCATCATCACCGCCCGTGCGACAATTCTCAGTTTCATGTGTCAGTCCTTTCGAAGTCTGCGTGCATTGGTGAACCGGCCATCCGCCGGCTTCGGCACTACTTCACCAGCAGCATCTTCCTGACACTCATGAATTTGTCGCTGAGGATCCGGTAGAAGTAGAGTCCGCTGCCGACCCTCTCACCCTGCTCATTCGTCGCATCCCAGACCACCCGGTACTCACCGGCGCGGTGGACACCGTCGACGAGTGTTTTCACGTGCTGGCCCGTCAGGTTGAAGATGTCGATCCGCACCATGCGGCCATCCTCCGGGACCCGGTAGGTGATCGTGGTGGACGGGTTGAATGGGTTCGGATAGTTCTGATCGAGCCCGTAACTGACCGGCTTTCCTTCGATTGCCACCTGTCCCTGGATCGCTTCGGACATCCGGGTCTCGTTCAGCATCACATTTGTGACCGTGACGGGAGCCTGAACATTCCCGCGGACATCATCCAGCGCCTCAAAGGTCAGCGTCGCGATCGTCCCGCTCCCCTTGATGGCCGCCGGCGAGGCGAACACCACGTGCAGCGAGCCCTGCGTCGGCTGCGAGAGCATCACGGCACCCGACGTGAGCGATCCGGCCTCGGCCGAAAGCGCCTTGAGTTTTGACGCGTCAAAGGCGACCGTGAATTCGCCGGAATACAGGTTGGCAACGTTGGCCGCGCTGAGCTGCAGGGTGACTTGCTGACCCCGCGCCGCTATGCCATCCGCCAGGGCGAACGAGCCGACGGTCGCTGACTTCCGCAGTGCAACGACCGGCGTCGTAGCCGGCGTGCCACCGGTGCTGTTGGTCTTCAGCTCAATCGGGAACGTGCTGATGCCGCCGACCACATACTGCAGGATCAGCGATGCGTCATACGCCGTCACGGTGTCGTTGCCGCTGACGTCCGCGACCTGCAGCTGAAGCGCATTCAGCGGATTCGCCGTGCTGTCCAGCTTCCATTTCAGGATCAGCGACGCGTCGAACGCCTGGACGGTTCCGTTCAGACTCACATCACCGGCCAGTGGAGCGCTTGCACCGGTGGTCAGCCACGGCGAGTACCGCACGCTGTCGGAGACCATCTGGCCCGTGCCGCCCGGATTCCCCGCATGCGTCGGACCGGTATTGCTGCCCCACCAGTTGTACTGGGCGTTGATGTTGAACGACTTGTTGATGTTGTTGATGCCGTAGCTCGCGTTGCCGTAGATGTCGCAGAAGTTCACGACGGGATTCGACGCGCCGTTGGCGACCACGGCGTTATAGTTGTCTTTCAGCGTCGAATACATGATCGACGGACTGGCATTCGTCGTCGTGATCGCCGCGCCGCTGTAGGATAAGCCGGCATACCGGATCACCACGTGCTTCAGCCGGCAGAGATTATCGAGCGATTCATCCGCGAAGGACAACCCGTTCCATCCGGCCCAGTAGTTGGTCGGATTGCTGAGCGTCGAGTCTGCGTTCGTATCACCGCCGTAGAAGTCGTCGCGCAGATCGGTGAAGACGATCAGGCTGTCCGCCGTCGCGCCGCCTTCCGCGATCAGTCCTTTCCGGACTGTCATCCCGCGTCCCGGGAGGAACTTAACGACGACTCCGGGCTGGATCGTCAGCACCGCATTGCTGGCGATGGTGTACGTCCCGAACAGATACGGGATGTTCTTGATACCGGCGAACGTGCGCTGCGACAGCGTCGTATCCTGCACGAGGGTCTCGTTGTCCAGGATCGCGATCGCACGGTACGTCGATCCGGTGATCGAGTCGGCGACGGTCGAGGACGGATACGAGACCAGCGACGTGTAGAGCGGCGCGTTGCTCAGATTCCGGAAGAGACAGCTGTCGACCACCGGATTCGACACGCCGTTCAGGACGACGCCGTACGTGGTCCGGTCGAAGACGCACCCGTTGATCGTCGGCGATGCCGTGTTCAGCGTGGCGCCGGCATCGCGGTAGCGGAAGATCGCATGCTGGACCGTGCAGGCGGTGTCCGCGCTGACGTTGTTGAAGATGATCCAGCTGTTGTAGTTGTTCGTCGGCTGCGTCGCCGAGCCGTCACCATTCGTATCCCCCGGGTGGCCGAAGCCGTCGTCGCGGTAGTCCGTGAAGACGACCGGGTTGCCCGCCTGGCCGAGCACTTTCAGGCCGCCGTTGACCGTGAAGCCCGCGCCTTTGAACGTCAGGCCGGCCGGGATCGTGATGGTCGTGCCGCTTGCGACGGTGCAGTAGTCGTAGAGATAGTAGGTGATGTTCGGATACTGGGCGAGCCCGCGCACCGGAACGGTGGCGTCGACCGAATAGGTCTCCGGCAGGATGCCGATCGCCATCAGCCCGACATTCTGGATGTCCGCGCTGTCGATGACCGGACTGGCGAACATGCTCATCGTCACCGGGGTCTGCGAGATGTTGTACATCTGCACGTGGCTGATCGTCGGATTCGACCGGCCGAAGATGCCGATCGCGCTGGAGGACGACTGCTCCACCGTACAGCTGTCCATCGCGACGTGCGCGTCATACATCCGAACGAGCCCGTACTGATAGTAGTAGATGTATCCGCCGCCGCCGTACCGGAAGTCGCAGTGGCGCAGCGAGTTCAGCGAGTCGGCGCCGGAGGCCGAGAATTGCACCCAGGCCCAGTCACCCCGGGACGGGGACGGACCGTTGCCATCGCCGTTCGTGTCGCCTCCCTTGGAGTCATCCCGGAAGGACGTGAAGACGATCTGCTGCGTCGGCGTTCCGTTCGCGATGAGTGCGCCCTGAACCGTGATGTTGCTGGTGTAGCCCGCGAACTTCAGGACCACGCCGGGGTCAATCGTCAGGATCGCATTCGATCCGATCGTCAGCTGGTCGATGATGTAGGCGATGTTGTTGATGCCCGCGACATCCCGCCGCGCCAGTTCCGCGTTGGACGACAGCGTTCCCTCGAGGATCCGGATGCCCTGACTTCCGTCCGCGGTGAATGTGATGTTTGTGAACGTCGGGTTCGACTTCAGCGACATCGCGATCGGGTCCGCGGTGCAGTTGGCGAGCGTGACGTTGGAGATGATCGGCATCGCGGCGCCATCGCAGCGCACGCCATACGCAGAGCCGTCCGAGATCGTGCAGTTGGTCACCGTCGTGTTGGCATCCTGGAAGGAGACGCCGCCCCACTGGTAGTTTCCGCCGTATTTGATCAGACAGTGATCGAGCAGACAGTAGGCATCATCGCTGGTGCCGAGGAACTGGATCGTCGCCCAGTCGCCCCGTGCCGCCGATGTCGTATTGCCGTCGCCGTTCGCGTCGCCCGGCAGCGGCAATCCCGAATTGCCGAAATTGTCATCTTTCAGCGACGTGAAGACGATCTGGCCGTTCACGGTGTCCCCGACCGCCCGGAAGCCGCCGCTGACATAGATGCCCGTCCCGGCATTGAACTTGATGACCACGCCCGGTGCGACGGAGACGTTGGTGCCGGAGTTGATGTTCAGGTTCTCCAGCATGATATAGGTGATGTTCGTTACGCCGGCGATCGTCCGGCGCTTGATCGTACCGCTTGTCCCCAGGTTCTCGCCGATGATCCCCAGCGCCCGCCACCTGACGTTCGTGAACGTGTTGCCGCTGAACACCGGATCCGCCGAAACAGACAACGCCACCGGCGTATAGACGGTGTTGATGAATGCGTTGCCCGTGAGCTTCGGTTTCGATGCCTGGAAC
>JAKAJH010000029.1 GCA_021813905.1 Bacteroidota bacterium
CTGATGTACCATCCGAACACGCACAAAGGGCAGATCGAAATCCTCACGACGCCGTACTATCATCCGATCCTGCCGCTGATCTATGATTCGGACCTGGCGAAGCTTTGCCAGCCGAACGATCCGATGCCGAACCGCTTCCACTATCCGCAAGATGCCGAAGCGCAGGTGGAAAAGGCGGTGCATGCGTACACGCGGACGTTCGGCGTCCGGCCCGCGGGCATGTGGCCGGCAGAAGGCTCGGTGGCGCACGATATCGTGCCGGTGCTGGCAAATCAGCGTATTCGCTGGATCGCGACGGATCAGAAAATCCTTGCGCACTCCCGGCCGGCCGGACAGCCGTGCTACTATCCGTACGCGGTGTCAGCGGACACTATCGGCGGCACGGGGACGGATGGAGTGGTCGTTGTCTTCCGGGAGACGGAGCTGTCGGATAAGATCGGCTTCGTCTACCAGAATTACGCCGGAGAAGATGCGGCGGACGATTTTGTCCGAAGCGTGCTGCGCTTCGTGCCGCAGGACGGTGAACCCGACCGGCTGCTGACGGTGATCCTGGACGGTGAGAATGCGTGGGAGTGGTACCGGTATGACAACGACGGCAAGGCCTTTCAGCACGCACTGTACCGGAAGCTTACGAAGCTGTACGAAACGCGCCAGGTTGTGACCACGACCGTAACGGAGTACATCGACGGCAATCCGGCCCGAGACATCCCGGCGCACCCGGTGAAGAGCTTGCCGAAGCTTGAATGGCTCTGGCCGGGATCGTGGATCAACGCGAATTTCGACACGTGGATCGGCGAGGACGAAGAGAACAGGGCGTGGAACTACCTGCTCACCGCCCGAAAGGATCTCGGCGCCTCGGGCTTGCCGCAGCCGGACCCTTCCGCGGACGCACCACGCCGGAACACGAAGAAATGGTTCGCCTACAAGGCGTGGGAAGCGCTGTACGCGGCGGAAGGGTCGGACTGGTTCTGGTGGTACGGAACCGATCAGAACGCTCCCGCAGGCGACAAGCCCTTCGATCTGGCATTCATCACGCATCTCAAGAACATCTACGCATTCGCCAAACAAGCCGGCGGGTCCATGCCGGAGCGCGACTTCCGTCCCATCATTTCCGACGTTGGCGCTTCTGCGGCGCGGCCGTCCCAGGGAGCGATGGCGCAGAGCACGGAAGATCTCATGACCGTGAAGATCCAGTGCGATGCGCGGGGCATGTATGTGCGCAAAGCGATCTACGTCGCGGGAAATCTCGACGCACTGGGACGATGGGTGCCGAACACGGTGCGGATGTACGACGACGGAACGCACGGCGATGCGGCCGCCGCCGACAGCATCTGGACCTTCGAGCTGAAGCTTCCCGTCGGCACTGAGGTGGAATACAAGTTCACCAACAGCGGCGCGGAGGGGAGCTGGAGTCCCGGAGAGGAATTGCCCGGCGCGAACCGGAAGTTCCGGGTGGAGCGCACGCCGGACGGCGTGATGACGCTTCTGGATCGGTTCGGAACCTTCTGAAAGGCGTCCCGTGCGACTCGTCGCGTTTGCAGCATGTGTCACCGTTGCCCTCGGCATCGCCGGCTGCGGCCCTGGTACGGACGACGCCCACCGCGTGGTCATCTGGCATCAGATGCGGCCGGATGAACGCGATGTCCTTCAGCGTCAGATCGACCGCTACATGTCCACGCATCCGGGCGTGACGGTTGTGCAGGTGTACAAGGAAACGGAAACGCTCCGCAGCGGCTACATCATCGGATCGATCGCCGGCCAGGGACCGGACATGGTGTACGGGCCGTCGGATCCGATCGGCGTGTACGAGGCCACTAAGACCATCCGTCCGATGGAAGACCTCTTCACCAGGGACTATCTGGCGGATTTCGATTCGTCCGGACAGGTCTGGTACAAGGGGCACCTGTACATGCTCGCGGACAAGATCGGCAACCATCTCGCGCTGGTGTACAACAAGAAATACGTCGCGCGTCCGCCGACAACGGATCGTGAGCTGATTACGCTGTGTCAGCAGATCCAGAACCGGTACGGCTACACCGCGGGACGGCCGAATGTGTACGGGCTCGCCTGGAACTACACCGAGCCGTTCTTCTTCATTCCGTTCTTCACCGGCTTCGGCGGATGGATCTTCGGGCCGGACGGCGTCACACCGACGCTGGATACGCCGGCGATGATCCAGGCGCTGCGGTACGTCCGGGATCTGCGCGACGTGTACAAGATCATCCCCGGAGAATCGGATTACGAGATCGCGGATGCGTTGTTCAAGGACGGAAAGACGGCGATGTTGATCAACGGGGACTGGTCGTGGGCGGGATATCGGGAGAAGGGGATGGATATTGGCGTTGCTCCGTTGCCGCTGATTGTCGAAACAGGCCGCTGGTGCGCCCCGATGACGTCGCCGAAAGGTTACTCGATCAATGTCAACGTGCCGCCGGCGAAGATGGCGCTGGTGCTGGATGTGCTGAAATATCTGTTGTCCGAGCAGAATCAGCTGGAAACGACGCGTGCGCTGAACACGGCGCCGACCCGTCGGTCGGTCTATCAGAACCCCGATGTGCGGAATGATGAGATCCTGATGAATTCACTGCTGCAGATTCAGCGCGGGCGTCCGATGCCGGTCGTGCCGGAGATGCGGGCGATCTGGGATGCCATGCGGCCAAGCTATCAGGCGGTGATGGGAGGGACGGAGCGGCCGGAACAGGCGGCAAAAGACATGCAGTCGCTCGCGGAGCGCAAGATCCGCGACATGATGGAGTGATCGGAAGGAGGCTGACCGGTGTATACCCGCCGTGACAGAATGTTCATTGCGTTCCTCGTGGTCCCGTCGTTCATTCTGCTGGGGGCCGTGGTGCTGTATCCGTTCATCTACAATCTCATCCTTTCGTTCGGGAACATGAACCTGACGAGGATCCGGGACTGGCAGATCATCGGCATCCGGCAATACGTCAAGATTCTCACCGAGCCGATGCAGCCCGGGTTCTATGATATCTTTTTCAAGACGATCATCTGGACCGTGGTGAACGTCGTCTTTCACGTGACGCTTGGCGTCTTTCTCGCGCTGCTGCTGAATCAGAAGGTGCGCGGCAAGTCGATCTATCGCACGCTGCTGATCATTCCATGGGCCATCCCGCAATACATCGTCGCGCTGACGTGGCGCGGCATGTTCAACTACGAATACGGCGCGATCAATCTCATCCTCACGAAGTATCTGAGCCTGCCGGCGGTCGAATGGCTCAAAAGTCCCACGGAAGCATTCATCGCCTGCATTCTGACGAATATCTGGCTCGGCTTTCCGTTTATGATGGTAGTGGCGCTCGGGGCGCTGCAGAGCATTCCGCAGGAACTGTACGAAGCTGCGGACATCGACGGCGCGACGTGGTACCACAAGCTGACCAAAGTGACGATCCCACTCATTCGTCCGGTCATGGTTCCTGCCATTACCCTCGGCATGATCTGGACTTTCAACAGTCTGAACATCATCTGGCTGGTGACGAACACCGGAGAGCCGTCCGACAAGACGCACATTCTCGTGTCATTTGTGTACAAAGCCGCGTTCAACTTCTACAATTTCAGTCAGGCCGCGGCGCTTTCCATCTTCATCTTCCTGATCCTGCTGACCTTCAGCCTGATCTTCATGCGGCGGTCGAAGGCGACGGAAGCGGCATATTGAGGCGGCCATGACAGTCCGATCGAAACGCACGGCCCTGCTGGGGCGCTTTCTGACGCACGCGGTCCTGCTGTTGTTTGTGGTGTTCTCGCTGTTCCCGGTCTGGCAGGTCGTGAACATCTCGCTGCGGCCGGGCAATCAGTTGCTGTCCACATCGCTCGAGCTCATTCCGACGGGCGCGACGTTCGAGAACTACGTGCGATTGTTCACGGAGGCGGATTTTCTTCGCTGGCTTTGGAACAGCACGTTCGTCTCGCTCGTCGTCACGGTGACGGGCGTGGTGTTCGCATCCATGGCGGGATACGGATTTTCCCGGTTCCGCTTCGCGGGCAGGAACATTGGCCTGCTGAGCCTGCTGACGACGCAGATGTTCCCGGCGACCATGCTGCTGCTGCCGATGTACATTATGCTGATCAAGCTCGGTCTCATCAACAGCTATCTGGGTGTGGTGATCGTCTATTCGGCGACGGCGCTGCCGTTCTGCATCTGGACAATGAAGGGATACTACGATACGATCCCGGTGAGTCTGGAAGAAGCGGCGCGGATCGACGGCTGCACGCATTTCTCGGCATTCTACCGGGTGATTCTTCCGCTCGCGGCACCGGCACTCGTGATCACGGCGTTGTTCTCGTTCATGGCGGCGTGGTCGGAGTATCTGGTTGCGGCCCAGATCCTGCAGGACACTCGATTGTGGACGCTTCCGCTGGGCCTGAAGTCCTTCGAGTCGAGCATGAGCACGGAGTGGGGAATGTACGGCGCAGGATCACTGGTGGTCATGGTCCCGGTGGTGCTGCTCTTCCTCGCGCTGAGCCGGTGGCTGGTCTCTGGTCTGACGCTCGGCAGCGTGAAAGGATAGCGCGTGACGGAACGGCGGCATCGCATGCGGTTGGCGGGTACTCCACTGTGCATCGCGGCGGCACTTTCATCCATTCTTTTCTGGCAGGGATGCATGCAGAAGAAAGAATCACCGATCCGCCTGGATGGCACCTGGCATTTCGCGGTTGATTCGACTGATCGCGGCGTCGCGGAAGGATGGTTCCGCACGGACTGGGATCGCCGGGATTGGCGTGAGATCACGGTCCCCGACTACTGGGATCGCTACAATCTCGAGAGCTACGATGGTGTCGGATGGTACTGGCGAACCGTCGTCGTGGAAGACACGTCCGCTCCAATGACCCTCTACTTCGCGGGCGTCGATGATGACGCCGATGTCTGGCTGAACGGGGAGCGGGTGGGCTCGCATGCGGGCTATTCCGATGCGTTCTGGTTCGATGTCACGTCTCATCTCCGAAAAGGGAAGAACGATCTGGTGGTTCGTGTGGTAGATAAGGGCGGACCGGGAGGCATCTACAAGCCGATCACGCTCGTTCGTTCGGACCGGATCGACGATGTGCTTCGCACGAAATACTCGCGGATGAAGGCGCGCCCGAGCGCCGAGTGGGTGAAGAACGCCGTGATCTACGAGTTCTACGTGCGGTCATTTTCGCCGGAGGGAACGTTCAGGGGAGTGGAGAAGCGGCTTCCCGAGCTGAAGCGACTGGGCGTGACAGTCCTGTGGCTCATGCCGATCCATCCCGTCGGAGAGTTGAACCGGAAAGGATCGCTGGGAAGTCCGTACTCCGTCCGTGACTATTATGCCGTGAATCCGGAATTCGGGACCCTGGACGACTTCCGGTCGCTGGTACGGGCGGTGCACGCCGCGGGGATGCACATCATCACCGATCTGGTGGCAAATCACACGTCATGGGACAGCGTCCTGCTGATGGAGCATCCGGAATGGTTCACGCACAACGCCGAGGGCGCCATTGTCGCTCCCAACGCCGATTGGACGGATGTCGCGGACCTGAACTACGATCAGCACGAGCTTCGGAAGTACATGATCCGCATGATGAAGTACTGGGTCGCGGATGAGCACATCGACGGCTACCGATGCGATGACGCGGAACTGGTCCCGACCGACTTCTGGGAGACCGCGCGACAGGAACTCGATGCGATCAAGCCGGTGATGATGCTTTCGGAGGGTACGTTGCCGGAGCACCACGTCGAGGCGTTCGATCTGACGTACTCCTGGAATGTGTACGATGTGCTGGGCAAGGTCATCAACGACACAACGTCGGCCACTATCTTTAACGCCCTGCTTCGCACGGAATCGTATCAGTTCCCCCGGGGATCGCTGCGTCTCCGGTTCAATACGAATCATGATAAGAACGCGTTTGATGCACCGGCCGTGGAGAAGTTCGGACCCGGCGGCGCGATGGCGAGTGCCGTCCTCGTGTTCACGATGCCGGGCGTGCCGCTGATCTACAACGGAGAGGAGGTCGGTAATCCGAAGCGCCTGAGCCTGTTCGAACGCGTGCCGATCGACTGGTCCCGGGGCGAGGCATTTCGGACGCTGTATGAAGGATTGACCGCATTGCGTGCGGCTCATCCCGCTTTGCGTGAGGGCGACGATCAGCCGGTGGAAACGACAGATGCGCCGAAAATCTATGCGTTTGTGCGGTCGACGGGGGCTGACCGTGCACTGGTGGTCATTAGTTTCGCGCGGACGCAAGTGACGACACTACTGAAGGGAAAATCGGTGGCGGGATCGGTGTGGACGCGGGTCTTCGGAAACGGTCCGGAATCGCTTCCGGCGGATTCACAGAGGATCACGCTGCCGGCATTCGGTTACGCGGTGTATGTGTCTCGATGATCACGGAGGCTCCGATGAAGACATTGACGGAATATCTCTGGTTCAACACGAAGAAGCACCGGGAATACATCAACATCACGGATGAAGTCGGGCAGATCGTCCGTCGCAGCGGCGTGAAGGAGGGGATGGTGCTCGTCTCGGCGATGCATATCACGGCCGGCGTGTACGTGAATGATGCGGAGAGCGGCTTGCTCGAGGATATCGATGAGCTCCTTGAGCGGCTGGCGCCGTTCCGGGCTGACTATCGGCATCACCGGACAGGCGAATCGAACGGCGATTCGCATCTGAAGAGCCTGCTGGTTCACCACGAAGTCATCGTGCCGGTGACGGAGGGCAAACTGGATTTCGGTCCATGGCAACAAATCTACTATGCCGAATTCGACGGCCAGCGGCGAAAACGGGTGATCGTAAAGGTGATGGGTGAGTGAGCAGATTCACACGGCATCCGATTCGCCTGTGACGTTCAAGCACCGCGTGGAGTACGTGCTGTTCGTCTGCGCAGGGGCTTTCGTTCGATTGTTCCCTCCGCGGTTCGTGCATCGCATCGGAGCTGTCTTTGCGTCGATCGGATATCCGATCCTCCGATCGCGGCGCGCAGTCGCTCTGCGGAATCTGCGAAATGCATTTCCGGAACGCACCGATGCGGAGCGCGATGCGATCGCGCGGGAATCGTTTCGGTCTGTGGCGACCGCGTTCCTCGAATTTCTCACGTTTGAGCGCCTGAGTCCGAATGATATCCGTCGGCTCGTTCGTGTTGAAAACGCTGAGATACTGACGGACGTGGACCGACGGCACAAGGGTGCCATCTTCCTCACCGCGCATTTCGGAAACTGGGAGCTGGCCGCAGCGGCCATTGCGGTGTATTCGGGCCGGCCGCTCCACGTCATCGTCAAGCGTCAGGCGAATCGGCTGGTCGATCGGACCATCGACAGGTGGCGGACGAAGTACGGTGCCCAAACCGTGAGCATGGAACATGCACCGCGTGAAGTCATGCGCGCGCTCGGGGAAGCGGCGCTGGTGGGATTGGCGGCGGATCAGGCGGCCGCGAAAGAAAGCACACCGGTGGAGTTCTTCGGGAGGATGGTGCCGACGTTCGGCGGACCGGCGGTGTTCGGGCTTCGCATGCGCGTTCCGCTCGTCCTGGGACTCGCCGTGCGCCAGCCGGACGGCACCTACGTGATGCATCTCCGCGAAGTGCCCTCTTCTGATCTGGGGGAATATTCCGATGAAGCGGTCACGGAACTCACCCGTCGGCATGTCCGGATGACCGAAGAAGGCATTCGGGAACACCCCGGGCAATGGATGTGGATGCACAAACGCTGGAAGCATGTGCCCGATCGGCCTGAGTTTCGGGAGGCGGCACGGAACCAATGACGGGCGTTGCGCGTATCCTGGTCGTTCAGACGGCGTTCATCGGTGATGTGATCCTTACGCTCCCGTTACTGCAGTCACTGAAACGGGCCTATCCGGATGCCGTTATCGATTGCGTTGCGGTTCCACGGGCGGCGGATGTCCTCCGAGGCCATCCCGCCATTGATTCCGTGGTCGTGTACGACAAGCGGGGAGCTGACAAAGGGGTGCGGGGATTCGTCCGGTTGTGCGCCGCCCTCCGGGCGAATCGGTACGACCTTGCCATCGTGCCACATCGATCGCTGCGAAGTGCGCTTCTCGTCCGATTGGCCGGAATCCCTGCCCGCATCGGGTTCGACCGGAGTGCGGGATCGATGTTCTGGACGTCGGTGGTGCGCTACCAAGCCGACAAACACGAGATCGACCGGAACCTCTCGTTGCTGATGCCGTTGGGGATTCCGGTCCCGGCCGCCGAGGTTCCGCAGATCGCTCCGTCCGCTGAAGATGCGGCGGCGGTGATCGCATCCGTCCCGACGATCACGCGGAAGAGAATCAAGGTCGCGATTGCCCCCGGCACGATCTGGAAGACGAAGCAATGGCCGCTGGCGTATGTCCGTACGCTGTGTGCCGCGCTGGTTCACGAGGGGGTGGATGTGCTTCTGGTCGGCGGACCTGAGGACCGATCCGGATGCGAAGAGATCCGCGTCGGTGTCGCCAGTGAGCGCGTCGTGAATCTTGCCGGCAAGCTGACGCTGCGTCAATCTGCCGAAGTGCTGCGCCGATGTCGCGTGGTCGTCTCCAATGACAGCGCGCCCATGCATCTTGCGGGCGCGGTCGGCACTCCGGTTATTGCGATTTTCGGTGCGACGGTCCCCGCGTTCGGCTTTGCTCCCCGCGGATCGAGGGACCGGATCCTGGAGATCGGGGGACTCCCGTGCCGGCCGTGTTCCATTCATGGCGGGCCGTCGTGTCCGATCGGGACGTTCGATTGCATGATGCGGATTGCACCCGAGCAGGTGCTGGAGCAACTTCGTCCGTTCCTCTCGTAGTCGCTGAGTCGTCCAGCCTCGCCGAAAACCTTCCTCCCATCCGTCTTCTGCGGTCGCTGCGGAGAAGCAGAATGCCCTTCGCCGCGCACGGTCCGTATGCCCTCCGGATGTGCAGAGCGGTCGCGAGAGTCTGACCGGTGAGCGAGTGGATGTGGAGCCGAGGCTTGCCTTCGCGGCAATAGTTTCATACATTGTCAAAGTTGATCCGTCAACGCCAGTTGCGCCCGTAGCTCAGCTGGATAGAGCGACAGCCTCCGGAGCTGTAGGCCAGGCGTTCGAATCGCCTCGGGCGCACAACGTATTCACCGCACGCAAAGGATGTCCATGCTGAATCCACAGAAAAAAGTCTCTCGCAAAGAAATCAAAGAAGACAAGCTCGTGACCTCGTATTTCGAGGCGCGCGCGTGGGCCGAGGAGAACCGGAAGCTGCTGTCGTATGTCGCTCTGGCCATTGTGGTTCTGGTCGCCGGCGTGTTCATCTACCTGAACAGACAGTCGGAGGACAACCAGAAGGCCACAACGGAGCTGGCGAAGGTCTTCCCGCTGTACGATCAGGGCAAGTACGATCAGGCGATTAACGGGGTTCCGCAGGAAGGGACCCACGGTCTCCAGTTCATCGTGGACGAATACGGATCAACGCATTCCGGCAACATCGCGAGTCTCTATCTGGCGGACTCCTACTTCGCCCTCGGACAGTATGAGAAAGCGCTGGGATACTACAAGAAAGTCAGTGTGGATGACCGGATGGTATCAGCCTCCGCGCTGGCCGGTGTCGGCGCGTGCTATGAATCGATGAAGCAGTTCGCGGATGCCGCGTCGTACTACGAACGGGCTGCGTCGAAGAACATGGTCGCGGGTCTTGCGCCGAACTACCTGCGGCGGGCGGCGGAGTCCTTTGCGGCCGCCGGTGACAAGGCGAAAGCGGTCGAGATCCTCAAAACCCTCAAGAAAGAGTTTCCCTCCACGCAGGAAGCGCGGGACGCGGATCTGTTCATCGCTCAGTTCGGCGCCTGACTGCTGGAGTGACGCGCGTTCCTGATGCACGCCGCCGACGATAGCCCCGGTACCAATCGAACGGGACGGTCGCCGGCGGTGTCTGTTTTCTGTCTGCACTCCCATACGATTCTGTTGCCCGATGTCGCTTTGGCCTGATCGAACGTATTCCCGCCGCATCCTGCAGATCGCAACTCCGGCGATCGCTGGGCTTTCCTCCCAAATGATCGTGTCCATCATCGATACGGCCATGGTGGGACGGCTGGGCGATACCGACATCGCACTGGCGGCGATGGGGTTGGGGGTACTCGCGACTTGGACGCTGACAAGCTTCTTTTCGAGCCTGGCCACGGGCACGCACATCCTTGTCGCACGCCGCTACGGAGAGGGACGGTACCGGGCGGCCGGAATCGTCCTGAACAATTCGTTGCTGCTCAGCTTCATCCTGGGCACGATCTTTGGCCTTCTGGGATATTTCTTCTCGTATCCGTTCATCCGTCTGTTCTCAAGCGATGATGCCGTAGCCCGCGCGGCCGCGGAGTACATGCGCTATCGGTCCATCGGGCTGCCGTTCCTCCTGCTGGGCGTTTCCTACCGGGGATTCTTCTACGGGATCGGCCACACGAAGGTCTTCATGTTTTCCGCAATCATCTCGTATTTGATCAATATCATCTTCAACTATTTCTTGATCTTTGGCACGTTCGGCTTTCCGCAGATGGGATTGGCCGGTGCGGGGCTCTCGGCGTCGCTCGGCATGTTGCTCGGCTTCCTGTTCTTCGTCGGCGTGACATTCCTTCCGGCCTACCGTCGGCAGTACCACTACTACCGTGGATCTGCAATCAGCATCCGTCAGATTCGCCAGATCGTGCGAATCTCATTCCCGGTTTCTCTGCAGAATATTCTGATTCTGCTTGGTTTCTTGATCTTTGTAGCAATTGCCGGCATTTTCGGCACTGCGCAGCAGGCGGCGACACAGGTCGTCATTACCGCGCTGTTCCTCTCATTCATGCCCTGCTTCGGTTTCGGGATCGCCGCGCAGACGCTTGTCGGGAACGCGTTGGGGGAGGACAAGCCCGTTGAGGCACGGCGATTCGGCGCGGAGACGGCGAAACTCACGACAATCTTTACGATATTGTTAGGCATCCTGTTCGTTCTGATTCCCGGCGCTCTTCTCCGCGTGATCACGACGAATGAATCGGTGGTGGAGATCGCAATGCCGCTCCTGATTCTGGCCGGAATTGCGCAAATTCCGTACGGGGCGGGCATCATCTTCGCCAATTCACTCCAGGCGGCAGGGGCAACGGTCTTTGTGATGTATCTGGAAATCCTGACACACTGGATCATTTTCCTTCCGATTGCGTATCTATCGGGAAGGCAATGGGGTATCTTCGGTGCATGGATGGCCCTGCCAATCTACATTCTTGCATATTCGCTGATGACCTGGTGGAAATTCCGCGGAAGTTCGTGGCTGCGGCTCCGCATCTGAAATGGCACGCATACGCTCCATATTGCCTTGGATCGCGCCCGCGGTCCTGATCCCCATCGCCTTCGTGTACGACGTAGCCCGCGCCGCAGTGGATCTCGGATCGGGCATCTTGAGCGTGACTCGTGAGCTTGCGCTGCCGATCGCGTTTCTCGCCGTCTATGCCGGTCTACAGAGTCGCCGGGCGCAGGCGACAACGAACGTGCCGAAAGCCATCGGCCGGTTGCTTATGGTCAACGCGGGTGCGCTGGTCCTCCTGGGCTTCGTATCGCTGGTGATCAGTTTCCGCCCGGAGAACAGCGGCAGCCTTCCATTCCGCCAGAACAGCATCAATATCCTCGGCGCGTACATCGTCGGCTCGATCCTGACGGTTGCCTCGATCGTGACGCTGCTGAGCATTCAGGAAATGGTGCTCATCCGGCGCACGGCGAGTGTCCGACGGAATTTCCTTCTGTATCTCGTCGTCCTCGGCGTGGCCAGCGCCGCAAGCCTTCGCTTCCTCCCCCTCGAAGGCAGCATCGTTGCCACGCTGGCGTTCGTTGTTGCGCTCATCCTTGCCGTGGTCAATTCCTTCCGGCAGCCGTGGATCGTCTATCTCTCGCGACGGGAAAAGGTGTACGGCATCATCTACTCGGCGCTCCTCTTTGTCGTGCTGACGATCCTGGACGTCGTGCTGGCGCGGCACTCGACGGGGCAGCGGTCCATGCAGGCGTTCAGCTCGTGCCTCCACACCTTCGTGCAAATCAATGCTCTGTTCGCGACGATCTATTTCGGCATGTCGTTCGTCAGTACGCTGTTTCATTTGCCCACGGCGGAAGTCTTCGAGCGGAAGCAGACGGAGCTCAACTCCCTGCACAATTTGGGACGTCTGGTGACCCAGGTGTTCGACTTCGATGACCTTGTCCGCACCGTGACGCAGATGACGATGGAAGTGTGCGATGCCCGGGGCGCGTGGCTGGAGCTGTTCGAAACCACGGAGAATGAAACCGAGGGAAGCGCACGTCTGGTCGCCCGGCAGCAGGTGGAGGAAGTAGTGATCGCCGGCCTTACCGAGGATCTGAACTCGCCGATCCGGCGGTTGCTGCGGGATACCCACCGGCCGCTGCTCATCGAAGACATCTGGAACGACCGGCGGACGAAACACCTGAAAGAGCGGGGGATTTCGCGGGGCGCACTTCTGAGCGTTCCGCTCCTCTCGCAGGGACGGATCATCGGTGCGTTGTATGCGGTGAAGGATCGGTTCCAGTCGTTCGACCAGGACGACATCGAGGTGATGACCACATTCGCCGATCACGCGACGATCGCCATCGAGAACGCGCGCCTCATCGTGCGCTCGCTGGAACGGGAGCGCCTCAAGCAGGAACTGATGGTCGCGCAGCGCATGCAGCGGCGGTTGCTGCCGCAGACCATGCCGGAACTTCCGGGGATCGAGTTTGCGGCCATTTCCGAGTCATCGGCGGAAGTGGGGGGCGACTATTTTGACTTCTTCGCGCTGGACGACGGGCGACTGGGCATCGTGGTGGCGGATGTGGCGGGAAAGGGAGTTTCGGCGGCTTTCTACATGGCAGAGATGAAGGGGATCTTCCTGTCGCTCAGCCGGTTGCCGCTCACGCCGCGCGAATTTCTGGTCCGGGCAAATCAGGCGGTCCTGGAAAGTTTGGAGAAGAATGTCTTTATTAGTGTGGTGTACGCAATCCTGGATCCCGCAACCGGCGTCCTGCAGCTGTCGCGGGCCGGCCACTGTCCGATCATCCATGCCTCTGCCCACCACGCAGAGATGATCCGGCCGACGGGATTGGGACTGGGATTGACGGACACCGAATTGTTCTCGCGCTCGACGGAAGAGCGGGAGCTTTGTCTCGGCCCGGAAGACGTGTGCGTGCTGTATACGGACGGCATCACCGAATCCCGGAACAGCGCCGGCGAGGAGTACGGCTACGACCGGCTGCTGGCGCTGACACGACGGCTTTCGTCTGGCGGTGCTGAGGACATCAAAAGCGGGATCTTAAGCGATGTGCGCACCTTCGTGGGCGCCTCGACGTCGGGTGACGATATGACGCTTCTGGTCATCAAGCGTTCGGCGACTTCCGGGGGCCATCGCGTGTGACGCATCAGGAAGGAGAGAATCACCATGACTGACTTCAAGGTCCAGCATCGGGACGGGGAGGGTGTCAGCATCCTCGACCTCAAAGGGTATCTCGATGCACATACGGCGCCGGACCTGGAGACGGCATTTCAAAAACTGCTGAACGACAGGAAGTTCAACATCGTGGTGAATTGCCGCGACCTGTCGTACATCAGCAGTGCGGGACTCGGTGTCTTCATGGCCTACATCGAGGATGTCCGGAAGAACAAAGGTGACATCAAGCTCACCAACATGTCGCCGAAGGTATATAACGTGTTCGACCTCCTCGGATTTCCCATCCTCTATGAGATCTATAAGGATGAGAAAGAGGCGATCGTGAAATTCCGGAACGCACAGAAAGCATAGATTCGGACGCGCCCGATGCGTCGTGGCCCGGCAACCATATCGAAAACCGTCCTGAGCCGAACGGACAGCCTGTCGGAGATGCGGGAGTTCATCGCGGCTCTGGCGCGTGAGTCCGGCTTCCCGGATGATGAGGTCGCGAACATCGTCCTGGCCGTCGACGAGGCCTGCACGAACATCATCAAGCACGCGTATCAGTACGCGCCGGACAAAGAGATCCGTGTTACCGTGTCCCGGTCGTCGAAGGCCTTCGAAATCCGGATCGAAGACGACGGCCGCTCGTTCGATCCCTCCGCCGTGCACGCGCCCGACCTGAAGGAGCATCTGACTCACTTTCGTCGCGGGGGTCTTGGGGTCTATCTCATGAAGAAGCTGATGGATGATGTGGAATACAAATTCCAGCCGGGCAAGAAGAATCAGGTTCGCCTGGTGAAACATCTTCCGTCCAACGCCGCTGCAGCACGCCGATGAACCGCGCGCTCCGTCCGGCGTCACGACCTTCCCGTGTGGCCCGTTCGGTAGGGGAGGACGCGGCCGCCGATCTTCTCCCGCTCCTCGAATTCAGTACCATCGTCAATTCTTCGCTCGATCTCGAGTTCATCCTCAACACCGTTCTGCGCACGCTCATGGGCAAGCTGTTGGTGGCCCGTGGCGTTTTGCTCCTGCGTCAGGCCGACAACGCACTGGAAGTGATCGCCGCGAAGGGTGTGGATGCGTCGATCCTGAAGCGAACGATCGACGTGCCGCGCATTCCGCGGGTCCTGCGCATGCGTGCGGACCTGGAACGCAACGCGCACCCGCTGACGCCGTTCCTCCGGGAACACGATCTCCACGCGGTCATTCCGATCCTGTCGCAACATCAGACCGTGGGCTGCGTACTGCTCGGCGATCGTCCGAATCGCGCTGGCTACAGCGCTGTGGAGAAGCGGCTCGTACAGTCGGTGGTGAATCTGTCGGGATCGGCGATTGAGAAAGGCGTGATCATTGCGCAGGTGCGCGACGCGAACCGAAACCTTGACCGGAAGATCCAGGAGCTGAATACGCTCTTCGATCTTGGAAAAGAATTCAATATCGGTCTCGATATGGAGCGGGTGGTGAAGCTGATCTCGTTTGCGCTGATGGGGCAGGTGGGCGTGAAGAGCTACGCAATCTGCCTGAAGGATGAGACGTCGATGCGCCTGGCGGCGTCGCGGCTCGTCGACGCCGAGAGCGTGAACGGACTCCTGAAGGAGCTGTGTGCCGTCGAACGCGCGGCACGGGTCCATGATCTGCTGCGTCATCGTACATTGCGCTTTGCCGCCGCCAACCTGCTGCAGTCCGGCATTCAGGTGGTAGTCCCCATGCAGCTGCAGAATACGACCAAAGGCCTGCTCATGGTGGGTGAGCGGATGCGGGGAGGAGCGTACACTCACGCGGATCTGGAGTTCCTTTCGTCTCTGGGAAATCTGGCAATCATCGCCATCGAGAACGCCCGACTGTTCCGCGCCGAACTGGAGAAGCAGCACCTCGAGGACGAGCTCAAGATCGCCCGTGAAATCCAGCAGGGATTGCTGCCGGAATGCCTGCCGGAGATCCCCGGATTCGACATTGCGGCGGTGAACGTCTCGTCCAAGACGGTCGGCGGAGATTACTATGATCTGATCCGGCGAACACCGATGGAGTACGTCGTGGCGATCGGTGATGTTTCGGGCAAGGGATCGCCGGCGGCGCTGCTCATGTCCAACGTGCAGGCGGCCCTTCGCGCGTTGGCCCCGGAATCCCGCACGCTGTCGGAAACCACGGGTCGCATCAACGACCTGACCTGCGCAAACACCAAAGGGGCGGGGAAGTTCATCACGTTCTTCTGGGGGATCCTCGACGTGGCCACCGCCACGCTCCGCTACGTGAATGCGGGACATAACCCGCCGATGCTTCGCCGCGCGGACGGATCGATCGAGCGTCTGGAGGAGGGCGGCATGATCCTCGGCGTGTTCCCGACCCATCAGCCGTACGCGGAAGCCTCTGTCATCCTGAGGCCGGGCGACCTGTTGGTACTCTTTACCGACGGCGTCAGCGAGGCCATGAATCCCCGATCGGAGGAATTGACCGAAGAACGCCTGGAGGAGATCGTTCGCG
Organism: Bacteroidota bacterium; assembly: GCA_021813905.1. Classification (GTDB taxonomy): domain Bacteria; phylum Bacteroidota; class Ignavibacteria; order UBA10030; family UBA10030; genus JAKAJH01. Next base: position 15,838 of record JAKAJH010000029.1, read on the forward strand.
ACTGCGGTTCGGACGACGCGGCCACGGTGATCGCGAGGATCCAGGATGCGGTTCAGCAGCACATCGAAGGAGCTCCCCAGTCGGATGATATTACGCTGGTCGTACTCCGTGCTGTTCCCCGATAGGTCCGCAGCCGTTGAAATCGCGGCGTCCTTTTGCTACCTTTCTTTTTCGCCGTTCCATCCGCAATCGACGTGACAGGGTATTCTGACGATGAAATACGATTTCGCCGCCATTGAAGCGAAGTGGCAGGATTTCTGGGAAGAGCACCGGACCTTCCGCGTGACGGATGACGCCCCGGGACCAAAACTGTTCATCCTCGACATGTTCCCGTATCCCTCCGGGGCCGGGCTGCATGTGGGACACCCCGAAGGATACACCGCGACGGACATTCTCTCGCGCTACAAACGCATGAAGGGTTTGTCCGTGCTCCACCCGATGGGGTGGGACGCGTTCGGGCTTCCGGCCGAGCGGTACGCGATGAAGACGAACATCCATCCGCGCGTCACGACCGCGCAGAACATCGAAACGTTCCGGCGCCAGATCAGGATGCTCGGTCTGAGCTACGACTGGGATCGGGAGGTGAATACGTCCGATCCGGCGTACTACCGGTGGACGCAGTGGATCTTTCTGCAGATCTATAATGCGTGGTTCGATCCCCGGGCGCGGAAAGCCCGCCCGATCGCGACGCTCGAAGTCGAACTCGCTGCCTCCGGGACCGTGAACCTGCCGGACGCCCCGACGGTCTCTGCGGCGGAATGGAAACAATGGTCGAGGAAGCAACGGCATGACTTCCTGGCGCAATTCCGGCTCGCGTACATCGCGGATGTTCCCGTGAACTGGTGCGAAGCGCTGGGGACAGTCCTGGCGAACGAGGAAGTCGCGGAATGGACGGAGAAAGGATTCACGGTCGAGCGTCGTCCGATGAAGCAGTGGATGATGCGGATTACCGCGTACGCCGAGCGGCTGCTCGAAGATGCCGCAGTGCTGGATTGGCCCGCATCGACGCAGGAACAGCAACGCAACTGGATCGGGCGTTCCGAAGGGGCGGAAGTGCGCTTTCGCGTTGTCGATCGCGAGGAGGCGCTGACAGTCTTCACGACACGACCCGACACGCTGTTCGGTGCTACGTACATGGTGCTGGCGCCGGAGCATCCGCTGGTGGACGCGATGACGAGTCCGGAGCACACGGAACAGGTGCGGATGTATCGCGCGTCGGCTGCCAGGAAGAGCGATGTGGAGCGGGGCGCGGAAAAAGATAAGACCGGCGTGTTCACAGGCGGCTACGCGCTCAATCCCGCCACCGGCGGTCGGATCCCGATCTGGATCGCGGATTACGTTTTGATGGGATACGGAACCGGAGCCATCATGGCCGTTCCGGCGCACGACGACCGGGACATGGCGTTCGCGAAGAAGTTCGATCTGCCGATCATGCCTGTCGTGGATGGCGGAACCGGTGCGCCGGAGTGCTTCGTGGAAGAGGGAACGGCGGTCAATTCCGCAAATGCGGAGATCTCGTTGAACGGACTCCCGACACGGGAGGCGAAATCGGCGATGATTCGCTGGCTGACGGACAAGGGGCTGGGGCGTTCCGCCGTCCAGTACAAGCTCCGTGACTGGCTCTTCTCGCGTCAGCGCTACTGGGGCGAGCCGATTCCCATCATCCATTTGGAGGATGGAACGCTCGCGACTGTGCCGGAAGATCAGTTGCCCTTGCGGCTCCCCGATCTGGCAAAGTTCCAGCCGAGCGGCACGACGGAATCTCCGCTGGCGCTCGCGACCGATTGGGTCAACTGCGTCGATCCGGTGACGACGCTGAAAGGCCGGCGCGAGACGAATACCATGCCGCAGTGGGCGGGATCGTGCTGGTACTATCTGCGGTATATCGATCCAAAGAATGAGAAGGCATTCTGCGATCCGGCGAAGGAACGGCACTGGATGCCGGTGGACCAGTACGTCGGCGGATCGGAGCATGCGGTGCTGCACCTGATGTATGCGCGCTTCTGGCACAAGGTTCTGAACGATCTCGGCCATGTGAGCACGAAGGAGCCGTTCCTGCGGCTGCGCCACCAGGGCATCATTTTGGGAGAGGATTCGCGCAAGATGTCGAAGTCGCGCGGGAATGTGGTGAATCCCGACGACGTCGTGAAGCAGTACGGTGCGGACGCCATGCGTCTGTTCGAGATGTTCATGGGACCGCTCGAGGAGATGAAGCCCTGGAGCACGCGGGGTGTGGAGGGCGTCTATCGGTTCCTTAATCGCGTATGGCGGCTGTACGTTGCCGACGACGATGCGCACGGTCTCCTCGTCGCGGATGGTGCGCCCGGCGAAGCCTTCGAACGTGTGTATCACCAGACGGTCCGGAAGGTCACGGAAGACATCGAAAGCTTGCGTTTCAATACCGCCATTGCGCAAATGATGATCTTCGTGAATGAGGCGACGAAGCTTGATGGGCGGCCACGCTCGATCATGGAACCCTTCGTGCTGCTGCTGGCGCCGTTCGCGCCGCACCTGGCGGAAGAGCTCTGGCAGCGCCTCGGTCACGCGGAGACGCTTGCGTATGAAGCATGGCCGGTCTATGACGCAGCAAAGGCTGCGGAACCCGAAGCGGAGATCGTCCTGCAGGTGAACGGCAAGGTGCGATCGAAGCTGGCCGTGCCGGCGGATACCGGACGGGAGGAACTGGAGCGTCTCGCGACGGCGGATGCAGCCGTGCGGAAATATACGGACGGCAGGAAGGTCGTCAAGATCATCGTGGTGCCCAACAAGCTTGTCAACATCGTGGTCGCCGGCTGACGGGAGGAGGATCGTGCCGACCGTTTCGGTCATCGTGATCACGAAGAATGAGGAGCAGAACCTCCGCGAGTGTCTGGCCTCCGTGCAATGGGCGGATGAGCTGGTGGTCGTGGATGCCGGCAGCGACGATCGCACGGTGGAGATCGCGCGGAAGTTCACCCCGCATGTGCACGTGCGTCCGTGGGATGGATACGGAGCGGCGAAGAATTTCGCCTTGTCCTGCTGCACATCCGACTGGATCCTCTGGATTGACGCGGACGAACGAGTGACGGAATCTATGCGGACGGAGATGGCGGAATCCCTGAAGTCGGTATCCGACGATGTCGCGGGGTTCACGATGCCGCGCCTGGCGAACTTCCTGGGCCGATGGATCCGCCATTGCGGTTGGTATCCGGGGCGGGTGACGCGGCTGTTCCGGAAGACCGCAGGACGGTTCTCTGAGGAGCGCGTGCATGAGCGCCTTCTCCTGGAAGGGCAGACGCTGCCGCTGAAGTCCGATCTGTTGCACTTCACGGACAGGGATTTGGCACATTACTTCGAGAAGTACAACCGGTACACGAGCCTTGCGGCGGAAGAGCTGAGTGAACGTGGTGCGCGCTTCGGCGCGTGCATGACAATCCTCCGCACCCTCTGGACCTTCCTGCGGATGTACATCCTTCGCCTGGGTTTCCTCGACGGAACGGCGGGGTTGATCCTCAGCGTTTCGTCGGCTTCGTATGTGTTCACCAAGTACGCAAAACTCTGGGAACGTCAGCAACAGCAACGGGAGACGCAAGCATGACTCCGGAAGAGAAGAATGAAGTTCTGTTTGGCAGTCTGGTCATGATGTTTCATGCCGCCGGGATGCAGCAAATGGGTAAGGTGAAGAATCCTGCGACCGACACGCTGGAGCGCAATCTCGAGGCGGCACAGATGTCGATCGACATCCTGGACATGCTGCAGGCGAAGACCACCGGGAACCTGACGGACGAGGAAGCGAAGTTCCTTCAGAATATGCTCAAGGAACTGAAGCTCAACTTCGTGGACGAAGCGGCGAAGGACAAGGCTCCCGGCACACCATCCTGAGGTGCCACATGCGATTCGGGATCGCGGGGAATATCGAAAAGCCCGAGATTGGGCAGATCGTGGATGCGCTGGTGACGCGTTTTCGCCGCGAGCACATTCCGTTTGTGATTCATGACCGTCTGGCGGCGCGCCTGCGCGGGCGTCTGGGCTGGCTCAAGACGGCCCGAATCCGGACGGTGCCGGAGCGGCGTCTGGCGGAGAGCTGCGATCTTCTGATCTCTATCGGCGGCGACGGGACGATTCTGCGGATGACGCGGCTCGTGAGCGGGCACGGGACGCCGATTCTTGGCGTCAACGTGGGGAAGCTGGGCTTTCTCGCCGAAGTATCCCGGGAGGAGCTCGACGGCGTGCTGGACGAGATCCTGCGGGGGGAATACGAGATCGAGGAGCGGATCATGCTCGAAGCCGTTTCCGACGGAAGCCGGAAAAAGAGCTATGCACTCAACGATATCGTGGTGGACCTGAATGTCTCGTCGCGCGTCGTGCAGGTGGATACGTGGGTGAACGGGGAGTTCCTTGCTTCATTCAACGGCAACGGCATGATCGTGTCCACGCCGACCGGTTCGACAGGCTACGCGCTGTCGAACGGCGGCCCGATCGTCACACCGACCAATCGGGTCCTTCTGGTGAGCCCGATCTGTCCTCACACGCTGACGGCACGACCCGTCGTGGTGTCGGATGATTCCATCGTTCGGCTTACGGTCAAGCAGGCCACCGCGCCCGTCAACGTTGTGGCCGACGGCGAGATGCAGCATGTGCGCAAGGCGCCGTTGACCGTGACGGTGCGGCGGGCGCCGTTCACGGCGAAGCTGATCAAAAGACGCAACGTCAGTTACTACGATGTGCTTCGTCGCAAGCTGCATTGGGGTAAGGATCTGCGCAGCAGCGGCAATGGGGGATGAGTCGACCGACGGACGGCGCTAGTTATTCACCGCTCCTTCGTCGATCCACTTCTTCACGCCGTCGATCTGGTTTTGCGTCAGCGGTTGGCGGGAAATCGGCATTCGGGGCGAGAGTCGTCCGTCCAGCCACCAGAGCAACGGACTGTGTTCGCCGTCGTGCTGTACAACAAGCTGGGGGATGTGGTCAAGCACGGCGTGGTACGAGGGGGGCTCAAGATTGAGATTCGCGGCCGGCTCGGCACCGGCGTGGCATCCACCGGTGGCGCACGCCTGCAGGAAAAGGGGTTCGACATACTTGCCGTAACTGATTCCAGATGCGGGGAACACGATGTCGGGCGGCGGCGCGTTGGTAAGAGAGTCCTGACAGGAAAGGAGAAGCCCGAGTGCTCCGATGATCGGGATGAGGAAGAGGGCGATCCTGCCTGCGCGCTGCGGATCCTGAAGCAACTGCCGAACGGATTGCGGACGGTTCATGTGTGTACGAGGCTCCGACTCCATGGTAGGGAAAAGTGACCACCGGTTCAATGGCTTTCCGGTTGACTTTCGGAACATGGTTGGATATATTGATTACACGAAGGGCCGTTAGCTCAGTTTGGGAGAGCGCCACAATGGCATTGTGGAGGTCACCGGTTCGACCCCGGTACGGTCCACGGACAAGCAAAGGACAATCACACCGGTTGTCCTTTTTCTTTTTTCGAGAGAAGGCATGATCGCGACGCAGATCCGGCTGTCGAGACCGGGGGAAATGGCCGTCAGCTGGGATGACAGACACCAGAGCGTCATTTCGCTGCGTACGCTGAGGGACCATTGCCCGTGTGCCGGATGCCAGGGGGAGACGGTGCTGCTTCACTCGTATGCGCCGGTGGAGCAGCCTGCACTTCCGGGGAAGTACGATCTGAAGGGAGCGGAGGTCGTGGGTCACTACGCGCTGCAGTTGAGATGGGGGGATGGTCACGACACGGGTATCTATCCGTGGGAAGTCCTCCGGGGACTTTGTGAATGTCCCGAGTGCCTCAATCGCCGGGCGGCCTCTGGAATCGGGCGCAACTTGCCTTAGGCTGATCGTTTTCGTATATTAAAAATGCAGAACAGGTCTCGTCCCGTGAGTGATGAGACGGACTTGTTCAGAGGGTCCTCTCCTCATAATAGCATTAGTCTCCGGGCGCTTAGCTCAGCTGGTTCAGAGCGTACGCCTCACACGCGTAAGGTCGCTGGTTCGATCCCAGCAGCGCCCACCCGGAAGTGAAGTTCTTTGAGTGTTCCTTTAATTCCTGTCCTGCGAGACAGGAAAGGAGAATCCAGGCCTCGCGGTCGTCGCGATGGTGCTTGTCGGTGATATGGAGTGTGGCGCGAAGCCCCCTTTCCTGTCGGATTGGGGGCTTTTTTGTTATCGGGAGATCCTATGAATCAGAATCGCGTATTCGATGCCGACGGACTCAAACGCACAGTCAATCGGCTGGCGCACGAGATCGTCGAGAAGAACAAAGGGGTGCAGGATCTGGCCCTGGTCGGGATCCGCTCACGCGGTGAGCCGCTGGCCAATCGGATCGCCGACAAGCTCCAGGAAATCGAAGGGGTCCGCGTGCCGGTGGGGATCCTCGATATCACGCTGTATCGGGACGACCTCCACGGACGGCTGGATCAGCCGGAGCTCAAGAGCACCGAAATTCTGTTCGACATCAAAGGCAAAACGGTCGTGCTGGTCGATGATGTGCTGTTCACCGGCCGGACGGTTCGCTCCGCGTTGAATGCCCTCATGGACATCGGTCGGCCGGCACGCATTCAGCTGCTGGTGCTCGTGGATCGCGGTCACCGGGAATTGCCCATCAAAGCCGATATGGTGGGGAAGAACATTCCCACCTCCCACAACCAGAAAGTGCGGGTTCTGATGACCGAAATCGACGGCGAGGACGGAATCGAGCTCGTCGACGAACCCGACGGAAAGGAATGACCATGGCCCTGCAGAGTCGCCATCTTCTCGGTCTGGAAGGCGTCAGCGCGGAAGATATCACCCTCATCCTCGACACGGCGCGCTCCTTTCGTGAGGTGCTCGATCGCCCGATCAAAAAGGTACCGCCGCTTCAGGGGAAGACCATCGTCAATCTTTTTTTCGAAAGCTCGACCCGCACACGGATCTCGTTCGAGCTGGCAGAGCGACGTCTGTCCGCTGACGTGGTGAATTTCGCCGCATCAGGCAGCAGCGTCAGCAAAGGGGAGACGCTCAAAGACACCGCCCGGAACATCGAGGCGATGCGCATTGATATGGTGGTGATCCGGCACGCCTCGTCGGGCGCGCCGCACTTCCTCAGTCGCGTCGTGAAGGCGAATGTGATTAACGCAGGCGATGGACAGCACGAACATCCCACGCAGGCGCTGCTCGATATGATGACCCTGCGCGAAAAGTATGGCGCGCTGAAGGGGCTCCGGGTCTGCATCGTGGGGGATATTCTGCACAGCCGTGTGGCGCGATCGAACATCTATGGCCTGAAGACCATGGGCGCGGAGGTCTCGGTGTGCGGCCCGGCGACGCTCATCCCGCGGCACATGGAAGAGCTGGGCGTCCGCGTTTATCACCGGCTGGAAGACATCATTCCGCGTGTCGATGTGCTGAACGTGCTGCGAATACAGCTTGAGCGGCAGAAGAGCGGACTCTTCCCGTCCTTGCGTGAGTATCATCGGTACTTCGGCGTCACTAAAGAACGGGTGGAAAAGGCACCGCAGCCGATCACGATCATGCACCCCGGACCGATCAATCGGGACGTGGAGCTTTCGGCGGATCTTGCCGACGGGGAGCACTCGGTGATTCTCGAACAGGTGACGAACGGTGTCGCCATCCGGATGGCGATCCTGTATCTTTTAGGAACGGCACAATCTTCGGAGCGATCATGAAACTGCACCTCAGCAAAGCGCATGTCATCGACCCGGTCACGGGAACGGACGCCATCCTCGATCTGCGCATCGCGGACGGCAGGATCGAGCGGATGGGGCCGGGCCTCCCGCAGGAGCGCGGATTCGAAGTCATCGATATGACGGGAAAGATCGTCACACCCGGACTGATGGATATGCATGTGCATCTCCGGGAGCCGGGATTCGAACACAAAGAGACCATTGCCACCGGCTGTGCGGCAGCGGCGGCGGGCGGATTCACCGCCATCGCGTGCATGCCGAACACCAATCCGGCGATCGATGATGAATCGGTCGCGCGGTATGTGCAGGAGCAGGGGAGACGGGCAGCCAACGGGGTGGTGGATGTTCTTCCGATCGGGGCGGCGACAAAAGGAAGGTCCGGAGAAGAACTGGCACCCTTCGCGGAGCTCGCCGAGGCGGGGGCGATAGGATTTTCCGACGACGGAGCTCCGATCGCGAGTGCGGAGATTATGCGGCGGGTACTGGAGTACGCCTCGATGTACGATCTGCCGGTCATCCAGCATGCGGAAGAGCCGACAATGGTTCGGGGCGGATGCATGCATGAAGGATCGGTCTCGCTCCGTCTGGGGCTTCCCGGAATTCCACGGGTGGCGGAGGAGATCATGATCGCGCGGGATCTGATCCTGCTTCGGTACATTCCGCGCGCACGCTACCATGTCGCCCATATCAGTACGGCGGAGAGCGTGGATCTCATCCGTCGCGCAAAGGCGCAGGGATTGAATGTCACGTGCGAAGTGACGCCGCACCATTTCACGCTGACCGATGAAGCGGTGGAAGGGTATGACACGAACACGAAAATGAATCCTCCGCTGCGGCCGCGTGAGGACGTGGAGGCGCTCAAGGAGGGTCTGAAGGACGGGACCATTGATGTCATTGCGACGGATCATGCGCCGCACACGGTGGATGAGAAGGAAGTGGAATATACCGCCGCGCCGTTCGGCATCATCGGACTCGAAACGGCGCTGGGACTCGCGCTGACCGAGCTCGTCCATACAAAAGTCCTGACGCTCTCCCAATTAATCGGGAAGCTTTCCACCAATCCCCGGCGGATCACCTCAAGGCCTCCGATACGCCTGGAACAGGGAGCACCCGCGAATCTGACCCTGATCGATCCGGACATCGAGTGGATCGTCGATCGGGGGACGTCACATTCCAAGTCCCAGAATAGTCCCTTTGGCGGCCGTCGTCTGAAAGGCGGGGCGATCGGCATCATCAATCACGGCATGTATGTATCGGCAGGATAGTTCGTACTGTCCAATAATCTGAACGGCTCAAGCTCGCAGGGAGATGACCATCCGGCATTTCGCGCGATTTGAACCTCCTTCCCATTGCATGAACGTGGCACGTTCCTTGCCGTTTTGGATTTACCACACTGTCGCTGAGGAAACCATGAAGCACGCCATCCCGTTTGTGATCCTTGCGATCCTGTCTCTTGGATGCGAGAAGGTTAATACCGTCGATACCACGCCGCCGGCGGTTCCGCAGGGCATTCGCACGGTTTCGCTCGACAACGCGATTCAGATCGACTGGCTGCCAAGCCAGGATGCGGATCTGGCCGGCTACAAGGTCTGGGCAAGCAGTCGTTATGACGGCGCGTACCATTTGCTTGGCACGACCACGGCAACCACGTTCGTGGATGACGGGGCCGTCAATGGTGTCACGACGTTCTACGCGGTGAGCAGCTTCGATCGCGATCACAATGAAAGCGCGCTGAGTAAGGACGTCGTGTACGATACGCCGCGGCCCGAAGGGTACAACGTCGCACTCGCCGAATTTCATGCATCGCCGGCGACCGCTGGTTACGAATTCTCCAGCGGGACGGTGGGTCCATACGACGACGCGTACACGGATTTCTATTTCGACAACGCTTCCGGCGTGTATCGGCTGGACGTGTGGTCGGACACGGACATCCAGGACATGGGATACACCGCGTCGCTCGATGAAATTTCCAGCGCTCCGGACGCCGGATGGGCGCCTTCAGGCACGGCGGAAGCGATCGTCGGTCACACCTACATCATCTGGACCAAGGATAATCACTACGCCAAAGTGCGTGTTCGTCAGGCCGGCGCGAGTGGAATCGTGTTTGACTGGGCGTATCAGACGGCGGTGGGGAATCCTGAACTCAAACGGTCCAGCCCGCGCCCGTCGCGCCCGACGGAATGGCTCTCGGGGACTCGCCCGCAAGCGAACTAAGACGGCGAGGGCGCGCGTTTGATTTTTCCCGGGTTTTGAGATATGTTGGGTGTGATGCGGAGGCAGACCGCAATACTGATGTCAGCGCTTCTGCTGAGCGGCACTGCCGCCAGCCAGCCTCCGGGCCGCACCGGTCCGGTTCCCTCGGTGCGTGCGGTGATGCAGCACGCGCAGCCCAACGCCCGCATCGCCGCGATCCGTGCCTTGTTCGATCGGGTTCAGCGTTCCATGACGTCCGGTTCCGTGGACGGCATGAGCGCGGATCTGGCGCCATTTGTCGATGTCAACATCGTTGGCGAAGAGCCGGGTCGCTATTCCGCCAACCAGGCGGCATCCATACTCGGCCGCTTCTACCTTGCCCGAAAGCCCATCGCTTTCTCCTTCACCAGCATTGTGGATACGCTGTCACTCCCGTATGCCACCGGACCGATAAGTTCGATCCGGCGAGGCAATCGGGAGACAGCGCAGGTGTACGTTTCCCTGCGTCGGATAGGATCCCGGTGGCGGATCGCCCAACTGAACATCTATTAATCCCTGGACACGGTTCGACGTCCGGCATGCCGGCCTCTGTCCGGTGGCCGGCGCTGGTCGCACTCGTCTGCATCGCGGTGATGGGGGTGGTCTTCGTCGTCGGGATGATTCAGGAACGCCGTGCGGGACTGAATTGGCCGGAGGTCGCGGCGGAACGCGATGCCGCTCTGGTGCGGTCGGTGCAACAGATCTTCCGGAGTGAATTGGACGATCTGCTTGGAACGGCGGGGGTTGTCCGTGGGCACGCGGAGCTGTACTCGGACGGGGGCGCGGCCGATCGTGCATCGTCCTTCGCGTGGCTGCGGAATCTGCGAGCGCGCGCGGGAATCTCTGTGGACATCATTGATTCGACGGGACATCCCGTGCTCTGGGCCGGCCGTTCCGTACGGAGCAAGTACCAATCCCTTCTTCCGGGCGGGGGGATCCACACCGAAGCTTTCATCACCCGCGATGGGCTGCAGACGTACCTCAGCGTGGAAGTGCGCGGGGACGCGGGGCATGCCGTCGTCGTGAGCCGTCTGCTGGAATCGCGCTTCCCGATCTCAACGCGATTCCTCCGTCCGGCACACTTTCCGGCAGCGGTGTTCGATGAGACCGGCGCCCGCGTTGGACTTGAACTCGATTCAGCGGGAACGCAGGGTGCGGATCTGCTCCGAATCCCTTTGATGTCGTTTGACGGTCGGGCCCTGGCTTACGCAGTCGCCCCGGCACCACAGCAGCAGGATGCGATTGTCGGCATCCGGCAACAGACGCAGGATCTGCTTCAGGTCCTTGGCGGGATCGTTGCAGCGCTTCTGACCTGGAGCGTTGTTGTGCAGGTATCGCGAGGTGTGCGGAAGGAATTGCGTGTCGTCCTCGCGATGGCAGGCATCTGGGCCGTCCGTTTGCTCTGGATTCGTCTGGCTGTGCCGGCGGCGGTCATGGGGGGGGCGCTTGCCGATGCGTCGCTGTACGGATCATCGTTCGGCGGGGGGCTGGCGAGTACGCCTGTCGATCTCATACTCAGCGGAGCGTCGCTGCTGTGGAGCGTTCTGCTGCTCGGAACGTTGTCGATGCGCCCGGCGAGGACCGCATTGGCTCTGGTCCGCCCGGTTCAGATACGCCGTGCAGTGGCCGGGGCGGAGCTCCTCATTGGCGCGTTGGTTTTCGTCCTGTTCGTGCGGGCGTTTGCGGCTGTCCTTCGAAGTTTCCTGTTTGATTCCACGGCAGCTTACCAGGATCCGACGCGAATCCTCCCGGATGCTTCCACGGCGCTCCTCTTGGCGGCAATGGCGCTCGTCGCGTCGGCATTCTACGGTATCTTCTTCGTCCTCGTGGCCGTGATGGATGTTGCGGCGCAGGAGAGCGGGGGCAACCGGGCCAGCCGCCGGCTGATGGAGGTGGGGTTGAGCGTCGGCGTTTCGCTGGCATTGCTGCGCTGGTCGGAGGAAACACCTCTGTGGCCGTGGTACATGCCGTTCTACGTCGCGGGCATTGTGCTGGCGCATCGATGGTGGATTTCGCGGCCGCGCGTCGGGACGCGGGCCGGTCGGGTGGAGGGTTGGCGACCGACGGTCATCTGGTTGAGTGCGGCCTTCCTTGTCACGGCACCGATGTTCTACGCGCGGGTCGAGGAGCGTGAGCGCGCTCAGGTGGAATCGCTGGCGGCGGAGGTCCTTCGCCCTGCGGATGCCTGGCTGAGCTACTTACTGACGGATGGCATTCGCACCGTGGCAGGAATCGTTCATGGGTCGGAGGGGGAGAATCCGTTCGATCCGGCCGTAGCTCCTTCCTCCGCACTGAATGCGTGGGCACGGATGCTCGTGAGCCGTCAGGGATACAATTCCGGCGTGTTCCTTTACGATTCCACAGGGCATGAGGTCGACCGGTTCGTGGTCGGCATCGAATCGTATGACCAGCGGGCGATCCTGACAAAGCTGTTCGACTACGGGGAAGAAACGGTTCAAACGATCGAGCGGACGAACGGCCGGGACGTGCTGAGCGTGTATGGCATCTGGTCCACGATGCGTTCGTCGGACGGGAGACTACTGGGCAGCGTGGCGATCATTCTTTCCACGGGTACGGGAATTCTCCCGGGGCGTTCGGCCTCCTTGCCGTTTCGCGGCAGCGGTGGATTGCCGGACTGGCGGGATCTGTATCTGACGGAGTATCGGGATTCGTCCGTGGTGTCGACCTCGCGTCCCGACCTTTTCACCGGGATTCGTTTGGGCCCGAATGTGCGCGCTGCGTTGGACCGCCAACCGGAATTCGGCCACTGGTTCCGCGAGCAGGGGGAGGATCGTCCGTACATGACGCTCTATGTTCGGGATCCCGCCGATGCGCACCATGTCCTCGCGGTGAGCATCACGGCGCTCGACATCCGCTGGTACGCGTTTACGGTCATGAAGCTTCTGAGCGTCTTTGCGCTGATCGGACTCCTGATCGCCGGTGCGCAGCGCGGATGGGACATAAGCAGGGGTCGTCGCATTACACTGACGGTGGGACAGAAACTGTTCGGGGGATTCGCCATCATCGCGGTCATGCCGCTCATCGTGCTCGGGTATTACAACCGGGCGGTGTCCACCGAACGGGTGCAGGATCTGATGGAGCGGACGCTACGGCGCGATCTCGAAGTCGTCGAACGGCGGATTGTGACATATGTCGAGAATGAGGACGACTTCGTACACGGAGTGACGGACGAGTTCTGCCGCGCTGTGTCGGCCGAATACGGCACGGACTTCACGGTGTATCGCGGTGATTCCCTGCTGGCTACGTCGCGTCCCGAATTATACCGTGCGGCCCTGTTCGACAGCCGGCTCGATGGCACCGCGTATGCGCACAGCGTGCTGGAAGGCCGGGCGTTCTACATGCTTTCGCAGACGGTCGGCAATGTCCCGTACGCCGTGGGATTTATGCCCGTGAACATCCGGGGACAGCGGGCCGGTGTGGTGTCGATCTCCACGCTGTACCGCCAGTCTGACATCGAACGCGAAGTGGCGGAACGAAATGTCAATGTGGTCGGCGTTTATGCGATCGTCGTGCTGCTGGCTCTGGGGGCGGGAGGGTTGCTGGCGGCGCGGCTGGCGCGTCCGCTGCAGGAGCTCTCTGCGGCAGCGCGCGACGTAGCGCGGGGCGATTTCGATCCGCAGATCTCGTATCGCGGGCGGGATGAACTCGGCGACCTGGTGCTGGAGTTCCGCGCCATGGCATCGGAACTGAAACGCAGTCGTGAAGACCTGGCCCATGCCGAACGTGAGCGAGCCTGGAAGGAAATGGCGAAACAGGTTGCGCACGAGATTCGTAATCCGCTGACGCCGATCAAATTGTCCGTGCAGCACCTTCGGCAGGCGTTCCAGGACCGGGCGGCGGATCGGGAGGAAATCCTGCAACGCGTCACGAAGACAGTCCTCGAGCAGATCGAGACGCTCTCGCGGATTGCGCTCGAATTCTCGCATTTCGCACGCATGCCGGATGCACGAGTCGAGCGTCTGAATATTCATACGCTGCTGGACGAAGCGTTGGCGGTTTTCAGCGAGGTCCAGGGAGTGGAATGTCGGCGTGCGTTCGCCGACGGAGAAATCGTCGTGCTGGTTGATCATGATCAGATGCAGCGGGTCTTTGTGAATATTGTGCGGAATAGCATCCAGGCGATGCCGAAAGGTGGCGTTGTCACCGTGACGACCGCTGTCGAGGGCCACGGGTGCCGTGTGCGGATCTCGGACACCGGGCCGGGAATCCCGGCGGGCGTCCGAGCCCGGATCTTCGAGCCGAACTTCTCCACGAAGACGGAAGGGATGGGCATCGGGCTGGCTATTGCGCGACGGATCGTCGAGGACGCCGGCGGGCGGATCGACTGTGAGAGTGAACCGGGATCGGGGACAGCGTTCATCATTGATTTGCCTGTGGCCGGAGAAAGTACGTGAACAGTACGGGACTTGTGCGGCCGCTCGATCTGAACCGGCTGCCGGGAGTTCATGCCGTGGTCAGCACAGCGGAGGGCCGATCCGCTGAACGGCCGCTGGCGGGTAATCTGAGTTATCGCGTGGGGGATGATCCGGCTCAGGTCCGAAAGAATCGGGACGCGCTCTTTGCGCTGATCGGCGCAACGGAAGATGTGCTTGCAACGCCCGATCAGGTGCACTCGGCGTCCATCCGATGGGTCGATCAGCCGGGGCGCCACGAGGAGTGCGATGGCCTGATGACACGCACGCCGGGCCTGGCGCTCGGTGTCACGATCGCGGACTGTGTCCCCGTCCTCCTGGCCGACCCCGTGCGCGGTGTTGTCGCCGCCGTTCACGCCGGATGGCGCGGATCGGCGGAACGGATCGTGCAGAAGGCGGTCGCCGAAATGGTCTCAACCGCCGGGAGCGATCCGCATGAAATCCGGGCATACATCGGTCACGCGGCAGGCGCCTGCTGCTATGAGGTCGGCGGGGAAGTGGCCGATCGTTTTCATGATGGCGTACGGCATGTCCGCCAGGGGCGTATTTTTCTCGACCTGAAAGCCGAGAATCGAAATCAGTTGCTCGCGGGCGGACTCCGAGAGTCTCACATCACGCTCGGTCCGGAGTGTACGATCTGCTCGCCCCGCCTGCATTCCTACCGGCGTGACGGCGCACGGTCCGGAAGAATGATGGCGGTCATTCTGCGTCGGGAGAGGTGACGGAGGTTCCTATGTGCGGAATCGTCGGCTACGTCGGTACCCGGAATTGCGTTCCCGTTCTGCTGGACGGCCTGCAGCGTCTCGAATACCGCGGTTATGACTCGGCGGGCATTGCAGTATTGGACGGCGGGTCGTTGTCGGTCCACAAGCGCGCCGGGAAAGTGGCCGATCTCCGCGCGATGATCGATCACGGGACGATCCACGGAACTGTCGGGATCGGGCATACGCGTTGGGCGACGCACGGCATCCCGAGCGATATGAACGCGCATCCGCACCTGGATTGCAGCGGCAGCATCGCTGTCATTCATAACGGCGTGATCGAGAACTACGCTTCCCTCAAGACCCGGCTTCAAAGCCAGGGGCATGTGTTCCGGTCTGACACAGACACGGAAGTGCTGGCCCACCTCGTCGAAGAACAGTACGGGCGCTCCGGTCGGTTGGATCACGCGGTGCGCAGTGCGCTGGCGCAGGTGACCGGGACGTACGGCCTGATCGCGATGAGTACCCGGGATCCGGAAATGCTTGTTGTCGCACGCCGGGGAAGTCCGATCGTCATCGGCTACGGCGCGGAAGAAGTCTTCGTCGCGTCGGATCCTTCGGCGCTGGTTCAGCACACGCGCTCCGTATCGTATCTGGAAGACGGCGAGGTTGCGGTGGTGCGCCGCGGCGGGGTCGAGACGAAGACGCTGGATGACGTTCAGATCCGCAAGGAGGTGCAGCAACTGACGTTCGATCTCGAAGAGATCGAAAAGGGGGGATATGCGCATTTCATGCTCAAGGAAATCCACGAGCAGCCGGAGACCATCGCGAACGCTCTTCGCGGGCGTCTGCTGGCGGAGGAAGGGCAGGCGAAGCTGGGCGGCCTTGACCCGGCGCTCGGGACGCTCGACCGTGCCCGCCGGCTCATTCTGACGGCCTGCGGTACGTCGTGGCACGCGGCGCTCATCGGCGAGTACATGCTGGAGCAGTACGCGCGGATCCCGGCTGAGGTGGAATACGCCTCGGAGTTCCGGTACCGCAATCCGGTGCTCGACGGGAATGATGCGGTGATGCTGATCAGCCAGAGCGGCGAGACGGCGGATACGCTGGCGGCGCTGCACGAGGCGCGACGACGGGGAGCTGCCGTGCTGGGCGTGTGCAACGTAGTGGGCAGTTCCATCGCACGGGAAACGGACGCCGGCGTCTACGTCCATGCCGGACCGGAGATCGGCGTGGCGTCGACGAAAGCATTCACCTCACAGCTCACAGTGCTTGCGCTGATCACCTTGCTGCTGGCGCGTCGGAAGGGAATGTCGCCGTCGGAGGGACGTACGCTCGTCGCGGCGCTGCAGCGGCTTCCGGAACAGGCGCGGGAGATCGTGGCTGCGGGCGAAGCAGTGGCTTCGATCGCCCGGGAATTCGCGCATGCCCGCAATTTCCTCTACCTCGGCCGCGGATACAATTTCCCGGTTGCGCTGGAAGGAGCGTTGAAGCTGAAGGAAATCTCGTACATCCATGCCGAAGGATATCCCGCCGCGGAAATGAAGCACGGCCCGATCGCTCTCATCGATGAGAATATGCCCGTGGTCTTCATCGCGCCTCACGACGGCACATATGACAAGGTCCTGAGCAACATTCAGGAAGTGAAAGCCCGCAAAGGGCGAGTGATCGCCATCGTCAACGAAGTCGACGAGCAGATCCGTTCGCTCGCGGATCATGTGATTGTTGTGCCGCCGACGCTGGATCTGTTGACGCCCATCCTCACCATCATCCCGCTGCAGCTTCTTGCCTACCACATTGCGATTCTGCGCGGATGCAACGTAGACCAGCCGCGCAATCTCGCCAAAAGCGTTACGGTCGAATAGACGCGTTGATTTTAGCGGAAATTGTGCTATTTTATGCTTCCCAAAATGAGGAATGAGGAGGAGTACGACGCATGAAGCAGGACCTTCGGTTCAAGGCGAACGAGTGGGCACTGATCCTGGGAGCCTCGAGCGGATTCGGCGGAGCGACGGCCATTGAGCTGGCACGGTACGGCATGAATATCTTCGGCGTGCATTTGGACCGCCAGACAACGATGCCGCACGTCCAACAGATCATCAAGGAGATCACCAAGACGGGCTCGAAGGCGATCTTCTTCAATATCAACGCTGCCGATTCGATCAAGCGGAATGAGACGATCGACGAGATCCAGGAGCGGTTTGCCGGGGACAAGGATGCGACGATTCGCGTCCTTCTGCATTCGCTCGCGTTCGGGACTCTGAAGCCGTTCATCGCCAAGAAGCCCGAAGAGTCGCTGACGCAAGCGCAGATGGAAATGACCCTTGATGTGATGGCGCACAGCCTCGTGTACTGGACGCAGGGCATCGTCAGCCGGCATCTGATGAAGCGCGGCGGGCGCATCTTCGGCATGACGAGCTCCGGCGGGCACACTGCGATTCCGGCCTATGGAGCCGTTTCGGCGGCCAAGGCTTCTCTGGAGTCTCACGTGCGGCAGCTGGCGATGGAGCTGGGATGCATGGGGATCACGGTGAACGCACTCATGGCGGGGGTAACGGATACGCCGGCCCTGCGGAAGATTCCCGGAAATGAAGGAATGATCGAGATCGCATTTCACAAGAACCCCTCCGGGCGCCTCACGACGCCGGAGGACATTGCGAAAATGGTTGTATTGCTGGCGCAGGAAAGTGCGGGGTGGGTGAGCGGGAATGTCATTGGTGTGGACGGCGGTGAGGATATCGTCAGCTATATCGGGCAGCGGCATACGCACGAACATCGTTGATCCCACTCAAAGGAACCATCCATTATGGCTGCATTCGAGCTGACTGAAGAACAAACCATGCTCCGCACGATGGTGCGGGATTTTGTCAACGCCGAGATCAAGCCTGTCGCGCGAAAGATCGATGAAGACGAGAAGATTCCGGCCGATCTGATTCAGAAGATCAAGGATCTGGGCCTTCTGGGGGCATCCTTCCCGGCGGAATACGGCGGGGGCGGATTCGGCGAGGTTGGGTACTGCGTGATGCAGGAAGAAATCGCACGGGGATGCATGTCCACAGCGACATTCATCGGTGCGCACCAGTCCATCGGCGCCAATGCGATCTACCTCGGCGGCTCCGAGTTCCTGAAGAAGAAATATCTCGTGCCGCTGGCGGAAGGAAAGTATATTGGCGGATTTGCACTGACGGAAACGCTGGCCGGATCGGATTCGTTCAACCTGCGGACGCGCGCCCACAAGGAGGGAAACGAGTGGGTGATCAACGGGGAGAAGCTGTGGATCACGAACGGCGGAACCGCGGATGTGCTTTCGGTCTTCGCGCGAACGGACCGCGGCATTTCGGGATTCGTCGTGGAGACGAAGTTGCCGGGATTCAGCGCGGGTCCGGCGGAGAAGAAGATGGGCATCCGGGGCAGCACGACGAATCAGATCACGTTCGACAATGTGCGTGTGCCCGCGGAGAACCTGATCGGTGAGGATGGACGAGGATTCCTCGTGGCCATGAAGACCCTCGACGCGGGTCGGCTGGGACTCGGGGCGGCCTGCCTGGGTACCGCAAAGGAACTGCTCGAAATGTCGGCGAAATATGCCAAGGAGCGGAAGCAGTTTGATGTCCCGATTTCGCACTTTGAAGCCGTGCAGTTCATGCTTGCGGACATGGCGACGATGGCCTACGCGATGGAATCGATCATCTATCGCACCGCGGCGGACTACGATGCCGGAAAGTCGATCTCGCGGCAGGCGGCACAAGTGAAGCTGTACTGTTCGGAGAGTCTGGGCAAGATCACTGATATGGCTGTTCAGATTCACGGGGGGATGGGATATTCCCGCGAGCTTCCGGTCGAACGAT
The DNA here is from genome assembly GCA_021813905.1 of Bacteroidota bacterium. GTDB lineage: Bacteria > Bacteroidota > Ignavibacteria > UBA10030 > UBA10030 > JAKAJH01. The sequence goes on from JAKAJH010000029.1 coordinate 34,722, forward strand.
TCTACCGCGATGCGCGCATCAACCGGATCTTCGAAGGGACGAACGAGATCCAGCGCCTCGTGATCGCGCGCGACGTTTTGAAGCGCAACGGTGTGTTGTTGTGACCTGCTGATCAGTACAGCGGTTTCGGATTTGTTTTCGACTCCTGTATTGATTCTGCTGCAATTCTGTCGTATGTTGTTGTATCCGAACGCCGTGACGAGCGGCGGAAGGATGGTGGACCAATGGTCATAGGGACCACGGCTCCGCGGTGAATTCGGGAGCACGTCGGACAGGTAGCTCAGATGGTAGAGCAATGGACTGAAAATCCATGTGTCGGCGGTTCGATTCCGTCCCTGTCCACCAAAGAACCCCATGCAAGTCAAGCACTTGCAGGGGGTTCTTCTTTTTCGGTGTGCGCTTCCAGAGGGGGATGCAGTGGAATTGCAGTATCGAAGATCGGATTGCTGAATATACCGGCGATCTCTCCAGCCGAGAGGGAATTGTAGTAGTCCATTGTCGTCTGCATGGACTTGTGGTTCGCCAGTATGTGAAGCTGGGGCGCGGACGCGCCGCTGCGGATAGCCCACGATACGAACGTCTTTTTCAGCGTGTGGGCGCGTTTCTTTGAGTCGGGCATACACTGAGCCATGAATCGCCGGAGACGTTGCGCTACGGTGAAGCTCGTGCGGTATTTGAAGACGTAGGGGGTATAGGCGCGGGACGTGGATTGCAGGAGCGATCTCAGCGCATGGTGAAGGGGGAAGGCGTTATCGCGGTGTCCCTTCTGGTTGACGTGATACAGTACCCCCGCCTCGAATTCAACGTCAGTCCATTGCAGCTTGCACGACTCTCCAGATCGAAACCCTGTCAGCAGCAGGAAGAGCAACTGGTCGCGGAAGTCGCGGTCGTGCTCGTCGAGGTAGCCGAAAAGCGTCCGCAGTTCGTCGTTCGTGAACGTGGTGGGACGGCTCTTCTTTGGCCGCAGCCGAATCTTGCGGCTGATCGGATTTGCCTTCATAAGCGGCGGTTCGTGCAAGACCGCCCAGTTGAAGAACGCCGAGAGTTGCCGCAGGCGTTTGGCGACGGTGTTCTGGGAGAGCTTCTTTGTCACCCCACTTTTCAGCACCCTCGATTCCGATAGCCAGCGCGTCCGAGCTGTGAGGATGGCGCTCTGGTCAATGGCGCTCAGATGGCAGTTGTCGGTCAGCGCCACCAGAGCTTCCACGGCCAGTCGCGCCTGATAGATACTCCCCTCAGTGAGATCGGGCGATACCTCCGCCAGATACAGATTGAACGCATCGGTGAGGCGAACGGGATTGAGCTTCGAATCCTCGATGCCCCACTGGTTCAGGCGTATCTTTGCCTCAAGGCGTTCCTGAAAGTCCACGGCCTCGCGGGGAAAGACGACCTCTCCGCGCTTGTTCTTTCTAACCTCTGGAACGCGGATACCCGTGGACTCATCCTTGCGAACACCGTTGACGGTGAATCCTATCCAGATTGTCTTTCCGCGAAAGTACAGGGAGGACATTAGTTCAAACGTTTCTTGAGGTACGCAGCGGCAGACTTGGCGAACGCGGCAGCCCGCGTGCTATCACTGTCATAGAGCCATCGCAAGTCCCAGAAGTTCTGAACCGATGGAAAGATTTGTCTCAGGAGCGCCACCCGTCGAGCCAGCGGTACATAGGACGGGTCGGAGCCATAGAGCTTCTTTTCATAGTCCTCGTGGAAGGCGTGGAGGACGGCTGGGAGATTATCTGCGTCCGTCGCACCCAGATCAACCCGCTGCAAGAACTCGAAGGCCGGAACATCCCATCCGCCATAGGCGATTCGATAGATCGGCATGAACGATTCAGGGGGATTCTTCATGTCTGCGTGCAACTGAACCGCCAAGTCAATTTGTTCCGGCGTGAGGTTCTGAGCGCGACTGGGTGTATTGAGAATGAGCAGAAAAAAAAGGAATAGCGGCTTCATACTTCAATCTCCTTCCGAACAACGTTGTTGAGGCGGTGCATCTGTTCGACCTGTTCGGGCGATGTGATCTGGAGCTTTCGCAGGAGCTTCACCAGCACAAGATCGTTCTCGGTGATCTGGAGTTTGTTCAGAGCGGCGACGTATGTGATCGTGCTTCGGTCTTCGAAGAAGTCCTGCGGGGCGCATTTGAGCACCTTTGCCATAGCCATCATCAAGTCTGAGTCTGGGTGTCGCCGTCCGCGCTCGATGTGCGAGATGTACGACGGACTGAGACCCAGCGCCTTTGCCACCTCTCGAAGCTTCAACTTATTCAGAAGCCGGAAGCGACGGATGTTGTTCCCGACGATGTTCATGGGCTTGCGTTTCCAGTTTGAGTGCGCGGAGTATTCGCGCACCTATCACTACCCGAATGAAGCCCCGTCGCCGTACCTCTACGGCCTTAGTGTCGAGCACCGCATCCACAACGGGGGAGGGCTTGGGCGATGGCAAAAGCTTCATGCGCTCCGTATCCCATTTCGGCAACGTTGGCGGAAAGAAATTTCCGCGTCGGGCAGCTTTCGAGAAGCGCCCTATCACAGAAGCGATCTTGGGTAGCAAAGAACCGCGCCAGATCGGTTGACCGCGACAGCTTCGGGTCGGCCAGCGCGAAACTTGTGACTTGTTGGAGAATCACAACGGCTTGCTCATGGAGTCCGAGCGACTGGTCGAACAGAAGAATCTTTGCCCGCTCCGTCACCATGAGCGCTGCGTTTATGCCGTTCGCAACCGGACTCGGAATTGCCGTGATGCCGAGCAGCACAAGCAACTCCCACGGACAAACCCCATTTTGTAGTTGCTGGATTATCCCAAACTGCGTAAAAAGCTCATACGCCTCTGCAATCCCCAGTCGCCTCATTACTTCCCCCGATCATTGCTTTTTGGATTGCCTCCCCTCCAAAAATGCTTTAATGATCACATGAAATCGCGGAAGCTCTTCGGGCGGAAGCTTCGAAAGCTCTTTCGCCAGTTCGAGATACCGCCTTCTCATTTCTTCCGAAACCCCATCGGGCGCATAGAAGAAGACTTTCGGTTCCGCGCCATCTCTCTCCGCCCGACCCATCATTTCCCCCTTGCCTGTCAGCAGCCAATCCCAGTTTAAGCCCAGAGGTTCCAGCCGCAATCGCCACTTTGCACCGATATTTCGATAACCACCTATGTAGAAATTGAGGTTATTCTCGCTTACACCGATGGCTTTGGCGAACGTCTTCACGTCGCCGAATTTGGCCTCGATGAAAAGCAGAAGCCGCCTACCCGTCTCTCCAGTTATTTTTCTGCGTCGTCCCACGAGCCATGTTCAAACAATGATAGAAAGTTCTTGACATGATTAAAACAATCGTGTATATTGCGGGTGCAGCAAAAAATCTTACGCACCCTGAAATATATTGCCGTGAAAGTCAACTTATGTCTAAGAATCGAAAAAAGCAACAGAAGTCGCGTTTGAAGACATACCTCGACGGGCGCGGTATCAAGCTCTCATGGCTGTCCTCGACAACCGGCGTGGAATACCACCGGCTTCGCCGCATCGTCGAGGGAAGCACCGCAACCAAAGCCGAAGTCGAGAAGATCGGCAGCGCCCTCAAGATTCCCACCAGCGAACTCTTCCGAACCACCGAGCCAATGCACGTTGCCGCATGAGCGCATCCGACCTCTATATGCTCACCGTCGAAGAGACCGCCGAAGAACTGGGGGTCGGCGTAACTGCGGTGCGCGAGAAGATCAAGACGAAGGAGCTTGAACCGATCTACTGGGGAAATTCGCCACGGTTTCCCCGTTGGTATATCCGCGAGTGGCAGCAGCATCAGATTCATCGCAACGCCCAGAGAGTGAGTGAACTTATTGGGGGCAAGTTAGCGGGGGTGTCGGAGACACGCAAGTAGAAAAAGTCGCAGGATACGGAGCGAAGGATTCCACAGAATTGTAGCGCGGCAGTTCACGGGGAAAGGGAATCCAAATGCAGACCATGACGAGAACAGAAATCTACGACAAAGCAATCGAGCGCTGGACGAAAGCGCACCCCAACCGAAAGGCCGCCGCCGAGATCGCGCAGTTGCTCTTCGTGAGCGAGAAGCAGATATACGCGATCTTGCGCGGAGAGCGCTACTTCACGCTCGAACAGGAAGAGAGGTTCTTTGTAGTTTGCAATTTCCCAGAAGGACTCATTCTCAAGCAGGAGATGCTGTTCTCATGGACGATTGCCGCCTCCACGACGCTACCACCGAGTTCCGAATCAATGCAATCACCTATGGATTTGAAAGAACAGAAGTCTGGGATACGCACGACCAGCAGGCGAAAGAATGGCGCACCGAAACAATGACAATCGCCCCAGCGCTCCAGACGACTCAGCGCCAATGAGCGAATGGCGATACGATAGCTCAGGGAGGATGATGCACTTGATGGATGGCAGATTCTCCGACGACGACGATCATTCAAGTTTCACCATTCTCGGAACAGACCGAATGAAAGGACAGACCGATGGAAACCACGAAACTCACCAACCTGACTCAGAAATTCCCGCCTGAGCAATTCAACCTTCTCTACCCCTCGGAAACGGTGATGGAGATTTCACCGTTGCAGCGGGTGAGCTTCGAGACGATCAAGATTGACCCCGAAAAGGAGCACGGGGAAGTCTATCCCGTCGCCGGTGGCAAGCTGGCACTGAGCAAGACGGCGCTCGACCGTCTGGCGCACACGGCGGGAATCATCTACGACCCGCACCTGACTGGCCGCGTGCCCACCAGCGACATGAACACCATCGAGTATCGCGTGCGCGGTGCGGTGCAGAAGCCCGATGGAAGCTGGGTGGATGCGAACAAGAGCGTGAGCGTTGATCTGCAAGTGCTGGCCGAGAAGGTCGCCATCGAGATCGAAGAGAAGGCGAAGAGCGGAAAGCTTGGCCGGTGGGAAGGTCGCAACTTCGTCGCGTACAAGTGGGGAACGGACGAGTGCAAGCGTGAAATGGAGGCGAAGATTCGCACCGAAACCGTGAACG
>JAKAJH010000030.1 GCA_021813905.1 Bacteroidota bacterium
GGGGAACGCAGTGCGGAGTTGCCCGATCTGATCGGAGCACGTCTGATCGTGTCCGCGATCGTCTATCTTGTCATTGTCGCGGTCGCCCTGGTGCTGGTCGACGATCGCGCGACGTCGTCGCTGATGATCGTGATGTCGCTGGCGGTTTTCGCGCAGGCCGTCTGGCCCGACTGGTACTTCCAGGGCGTGGAGCGGGTCGCGCCTCTTGCCGCTTCGCGCGTGCTCTCGTCGGCGGTGTATTTGGCCGTGATCATCGCAATGGTGCACTCGGTGCAGGATGTTCTGTGGGTGGCGGCGGGTGCGCTGGCCGGTGACATCGTCGCGGCGGCATATCTAATCCGTCAGCTGAAGACGGCGGGATTGCATTTCGCCGTCCGGGTGAAGCCTGCGATCGTTTGCGCCCTCCTGCTCCGGTCGTTCCCGCTGGCAGCCGGAGGGATCCTCGCGCACCTGAGCATCAACTATGCGCCGTTGGCGCTGGGCGCGCTGCGGACGACCTCCGAGGTCGGCGTATACGGTGCCGCGAGCAAGCTGGTCTTCTTTCTGCTTGTGGGGGACCGGATCATGTCCACAGTGCTGCTGCCGGCGTCCGCCCGTTTGCATGCGCGTTCGGCCGAAGAGCTTGCGGCAACGCTCGGAGAGGCTCTCCGCTGGATCCTCATGATCAGCCTGCCGGTGGCGGTGGGCGCCATGGTGTTGGCCGGACCGATCATCGGAGCGGTCTTCGGCGACTCGTATCTGCCGGCGATTCCCGTGTTCCGGATCTTCATCTGGTACTTCTTCTTCACGATGCTGCACACCGTGTACACGTCGGGTCTCATCGCGACGGAGGGATTGAAAGCATACGGCTCGGTGATGCTCGCGACCGCCGGACTGTACGCGGTCACCGTCACGGCGGGGGCGGCGTTTGCGGGACCGATCGGAGCCGCGTTCGGCGTTGTGCTGTCCGAAGGGATCAGTTTGATCCTGATGCGGCGCGCGCTTGCCGGTGCCGTGCGACTGGCGCCGCCGAAAGGTACGCTGGGCATGATTGCGGCCGCCGGACTGATGGGCGTCGCGGTGTGGTCCGTTGCGGGACAATTCATCCTGCTTCCGCTGGCGGTCGGCATTGTCGCATATCCGGCGTTCGTGCTGCTGTTCCGCACTGCGGGACCGGCCGATCTCCGGCAATTCATCGGACGATTCTGATGCAGATTCAGGCAGGGATCATCGGCGCTCCGGAACCATGGCGGTCGGTCCTGCGGCAGGAAGGTCTCGCCGCCGCTCCCGTGCACGGCGCTCCCGATCCGCATGTGCATGCGATCGTCGTGACCGGCGGCGTTCTCGAAGGAACGGCGCTGGCCGGCGTCCGGACGTATCTGAATGACGGCGGCGCAGTGCTGACATCGACGGCAAATCTTTCCCATCTCGCCGGTCTGCGCGTGGAAACGCGCCGCATCCGTACCGTCTATCCGCACCACGATCCGGAGTTCCCCGGTCTGGATCCTGTCGACCTCGATCTGCGCTTGCCGACGCCTGTCGCCGGCAATATTTTGCGGACCGCCGACAACATCCGCACCGGATTTCTCGGTAAGGTCGGAAACGGGTTTCTGATCGCTTTGCCGTTCGATGTGAAGGACGTCTTCCTCGACGATCGTTCGACCACCCGCTCGTTCTACAGCCCCGCCGCCCGGCGTCCCTTCGAAACCGTCTCGACCGTCTCGAAAGGATCGGCCCGCGCCCTGATCGCGAGGAGTCTTGAGCTGCTCGTGCACCGGCGGGAACTGCCGTACGCGCACGTGTGGTACTATCCGGACGGAGCGCCGTCCGTGTTCGCCTTTCGCATCGACACCGACTTCGGGACCGCGGCACAGATCGACGCGCTTGCGGAGACGCTCCGGCGTGCGGGCGTCCGGGCGACATGGTTCGTGGATGTCGGGAGCCAGCGCGCGCATCTGGAGCGCTACGCGGCGATGGATCGGGATGAGATCGGCATTCACTGTTCTGCACATGTGCGCCCGGTTGAGGCATCAGCGGTCGCGCAGGACATCGCGGAAGCACGCCGCGTGCTGCAGCAGGCCGGCATCGAGCCCGTCGGATATGCCGCGCCGTACGGCACGTGGAATGCCGCGGTGGCGTCGGCGGTGAATACGTCCGGACTCGCGTATTCGTCAGAGTTTTCGTACGACTACGATGACCTCCCGTCGCGGCCACAGGGTCCGACGGGCAGCGGCGTTCTGCAGATCCCCGTACATCCGATCTGCATCGGAAGCATGAAGCGTCACGGATACGGCCTGCAGGAGATGCGCGCCTACGTCGACCGCGTCCGGGAAGGCAAATTGCGCCGGAGGGAGCCGCTCGTCTTCTATCATCATCCGCGGGACGGAAACGAAGCGGTCCTTGAGCAGCTCTTTGAACGGATCTTCACAGCCGGCATCCCCCACCTGACGCTCGCGGAAATGGCTTCGTGGTGGAATGACCGGGATGCGGTCGTCGGTCGCGTGATCGCGGATCGCGGGAGCATCACCGTGCAGGGCTCCGGACAGAATCCCCGCATCCGGGTGCGCGTCAGCATGCCGGACGGGCGCGAAACGCTCGTGCCATTCGGTACGACGATCGTACCCTCGTCGGAGAAATGGAGCGTGTCCGAGCCGGCGGTGATCCCGGCGGACATCACGCGTGCGCGGCGCTTCAACTACCGCATTCCGCTGGTGCGCGGACTGGATCGCACCATCGGCGCGCTGCAGAACAGGGTGCGCAAGAAAGGGAAGCACTGATGCGTGTCGGCTTCGCCAGCAATCAGGCGGTCTCGCTTACTCACGGCGGCGTCCGCACGCAGATGCGGGAAACGAAAGCTTCGCTCGAAGCGCTGGGCGTGCAAGTCGACGTGCTCAACGCCGCGGAATCGCTCGATCCTTCGCGGTACGACGTCATCCACATCTTCACGGCGAACATCGGCACGTACCATCTTGCCCGGGCGCTTCGCCTCCAGGGCTGTCCGCTGGTGATCTCTCCGGTTTTCTACACGCGACGCTCGCGGGCCGTCGTTCGCGCGGTCGTATCGGCCGACAAGCTGGTGAACCGGTTCGTGCGCGGCGTGTGGACGGATTACGGGCTGATGGCCGAAATGTGCGGATGGGCCGCCGCCGTGCTGCCGAATACAAAAGAGGAAGCCGATCTCTTCACGAGGGCGCTGGGCATTCCGGCGGACCGCGTGACGGTCGTGCCGAACGGCGTCGAAGCGCGCTTCGCCGACGCGTCGCCGGACCTCTTCCGAACGCAGGAGGGGATGGAGCGGTTCATCCTGTGCGTCACGCACATCGGCCCGGAGCGCAAGAATGTCGCCCGGCTCGTGGAGGCGCTCGAAGGCGTCGGGCATCCGGCCGTGGTCATCGGGCCGGTGGAGCAATCGGCGGCGGGCGTGCGCATCATGGAACGCGCTGCGCGGAATCCGCGTTTGCGATTCATCCGGGAGCTTGCGCATACCGATCCGCTGCTGGCGTCCGCCTATGCGGCGTGTGATGTCTTCGTCCTGCCGTCGCTGTTCGAAACGCCGGGCATTGCGGCGCTTGAAGCGGCGCTGACGGGGGCGAAAATCGTTGTGACGGCCCACGGCGGGACCCGGGAGTACTACGGCGGTGAAGCGGAGTACGTCAATCCTGCCCTGACGGGCGACATTCGCCGGGGCATCGAGGCCGCGTTGCGCAAGCCGCGGACGAACGTGCTGCGGGATCGCGTGCGGGCGAACTTCACCTGGGATCGGGTGGCCGCGCGCACGAAGGCGGTGTACGAGTCCGTTGCGCGCTGAACCGGGTTCCCATTCCCTGAAAAAGCGCCTATATTGAAATGCCCTCCGGAGGGCGATCGAACAGAAAGGAAATGAACGCGCAGTGGCAAAGCTTCTGAATATCCTCTTCATCGGCGACATCAACGGCAAACCGGGCCTGACGCTGGTCAGCTCGATCATCAAGCAGTACATCCAGAAGTACCAGCTCGATTTCATCGTCGCGAATGGCGAGAACCTGACGGAAGGCAAAGGGATCTCGGAGGAGGACGCGAAAGCGCTCTTCGACCTCGGGATCAACGTCATCACGACGGGAAACCACCTCTGGGACCGCTGGCAGGCGAAAGCTCTGCTGTCGAAGGAGCGCAATCTCCTTCGTCCGCTCAACTATCCGCGCGAGAATCCCGGCAATGGACTGGTGGTGTACGACCTGAAAGAAAAGGGGCAGGTCGGCGTGGTGAATCTGCAGGGTCGCACCTACATGCAGAGCATCGACGATCCGTTCAAGGCGGCGGACTGGGCCATCAGCAAGCTGGCGAACGACACCAAGGTGATCCTGATCGACATCCATGCCGAGGCGACGGCCGAGAAGATGGCGCTGGCCTGGCATCTGGACGGACGCGTCAGCGCGGTGTTCGGCACGCATACGCACATTCCGACCGCCGACGCGCGCATCCTGCCGAACGGAACCGCGTACATCACGGATGTCGGCATGAGCGGTCCGTACGATTCCGTCATCGGCATGAAGAAGGAAGTGGCCATCCGGCGGTTCCTCTTCCAGACCCCGTACAAGTTCGAGCTGGCCGAGCACGACGTGCGCATGTGCGCGGTCTACGTGCAGGTCGACGCGGAGACCGGCAAATCGACGAAGATCGAATCGATCGTGTTCCCGGCGTTCTGAACGTCTCATCATCCACACATCGGACACAGGCTATGGCGGCAGCACTGATCGACGGAAAGAAGATCGCTGAAGAAATCCGGCAGGAAGTGAAGGATGAAGCCGGGCGGCTGCGGGAGAAGAGCGGCGTCGTGCCGGGACTGGCGTTCATCCTGGTCGGCGACAATCCGGCGTCTGAGTCGTACGTGCGGTCGAAGGGAAAAGCGTGCGAGGAGACGGGATTCTATTCAATCACCGAACGCATGAGTGCGGACACGACGGAAGAGGCGCTGTTGGCGCAGGTGAAACGGTTCAACACCGACCCGAAGATCCACGGCCTGTTGGTGCAACTGCCTCTCCCAAAGCAGATCAATGAGCAGAAGGTCATCGAAGCGGTCAGCCCGCAGAAGGATGTCGACGGCTTTCATCCCTACACGGTCGGTCGATTGGTCATCGGTGAAGACACCTTTAAGCCGTGCACGCCGGCAGGGGTGCAGGAACTGCTGATGCGGAGCGGAAACGATCCGTCGGGCAAGCACGTGGTCATCGTCGGACGCAGCAACATCGTGGGCAAGCCCGTGGCGAACATTCTGCTGCAGAAGATGACGGGTGCGAACGCGGTTGTGACCGTCGCGCACACGGGCGCTAGGGACATTGCGTACTACACGAAGCAGGCGGACATTCTGATCGCAGCGATCGGACGGCCCGAGGCGATCCGCGGAGACATGCTCAAACCGGGCGTGGTCGTGATCGACGTCGGCATCAACCGGATTCCGGATGCCTCGAAGAAAAGCGGGCATCGGCTCGTCGGGGATGTGCATTTCGCCTCGGCTTCGGAGGTCGCGCGGGCCATCACGCCGGTTCCGGGCGGCGTCGGCCCGATGACCATCGCCATGCTCATGAAGAACACCCTCAAGGCGGCAAAGCTCCTTACAGCCCCGTCGAACTGATCCCGCCGTTCAATTTCAGACTTTCCACCAACGGGCAGAAATGCCCGTTTTTTGTTTGATTTCACAGGTTCTGCTGTTCAGATTCCAAGGAACGCATTCTGTCTGCACTATGTTAAAACGGGTAAAACGTGCATATCGCTCAAACAGGGCAAGTCAGATAAAACCATGAGATCGATCTATTCAACGACGGACCTGGCGAATCTGCTGGAAGTGAACGAATCGACGATCAAGCGATGGGCGGACAGCGGGCACATCGAGTGCGTCAAGACCAAGGGAGGGCACCGGCGATTCCCGATCGCGGCCGTTCTTCGGTTCGCTCAAGAGAATAGAATCGCATTGCGGGGCTTCGGCTTCGGCGAATTTCCCGACGGCGACATGCAGGCGCATCTGGCGGCCGGCAATATCTCCAAACTGATTCCTGAGCTTAAGCGGGCGGCACTGAGCGGCAAGATCGACCTCGCGCTCGAGATCCTTCGCGTCGGCATCGCCGCCCGACCGCATCTGCTCTCTCTTTACCACGATGTCGTTTTTCCGCCGCTGGTGCAGATCGGAGAGCAATGGGAAAAGGGGACGCTCACCGTGGACGAAGAACATCTCGCGTCGCGGACCATTCGCGAAGCCACGGCGCGATTGCAGGCGGAGCTGTTTCAGAAGCCCTCGGTCCGGCGCACGGTCCTGCTTGCCTGCTACGAAGACGAACTGCACGATTTCAGTACGCAATGTGTCGCCAACTATTTTGAAAGTGAGGGATGGAAGACCGTGTTTCTCGGGCAGGCGACACCCACGGACTCGGTGGTACACGCCGTCCGGAAACATCAGCCGGAGGTCACGGTCGTGAGCACCATTGCCCTGACGGACGAGCGGAAATTCATCCGCGATATGAACGAGGCCGTCGCACCGGCGACTCGTTCGGTGGGCGGCATGCTGGTGATCGGCGGCCCCCGCACCCGCGAGCGCTTCGCCGGAACAGTCCAGGCCGACATGCTCACGGATTCGATCCTTCAGTACGAGTCGCTAACGACGCGTCCGATCCCGCCGGCAGCAGCGCTGTGACTGCCTGATCGCCGAAATGCATTTTCGCAGAAGAAAGGAAGATCTGATGTCTCACGCGCTCCCGCTTTCCGCTCCGGCAACCTTTCGCATGATGCGGTCGTCCCGACCGCCGGCGGATCTCGAACTTGAGCAGCTGAAAGAAGACTACCGCCGCCAGATCATCAGCGCCGGCGATGATGTGAACCGCGACGGATTGCTGAAAACACCCGATCGTGGCACGCACCGGAGCGCCTGTTGTGCCGTCGGGGAGACTGGGAGGCAGGCCTCCGGAAGCGCGTCCGTGAGGGACAACAAATGAGACGGTCAGCATCGGAGCAGCAGGGTGGCGAACGGCCCATCGTGGTCTGGTTTCGCCGCGATCTGCGGGTCGACGACAATCCGGCGCTGATCGAAGCCGTGCGGAGCGGAGCCGCGGTCATTCCGCTCTTTGTGGTGGACACAAAGTTGATTTCCGCATTGCCATCCGACGGGGCGGCGTTCGATCTCCAGGCGGGCGCTCTCCGCGAACTCGAGGACATGATTCGCAGGCGCGGTGGGACCTTGCTGCTCCGTCACGGCGATGGGGAAGATGTGCATCGCAGCGTCATCCGCGACTTCCAGCCATCCGCCCTCTATTTCAACCGGGATTATGAACCTTCCGCCCGGACTCGGGACGAGCGGATCATTCGGCTTTACCGCACGGCGGGGATCGACGTGCGCACGTTCAAAGATGCCGTGATCTTTGAGCCGGATGAAGTGCTGACGGTTGATGGCCGGCCCTACGTTGTGTTTACGCCATTTGCGAACACCTGGAAACGACTTCCGGCGCCGTCTCCCCGATCCGCTCCGCGCCGCATCAGGACGCCCGAGCTCTCCGGCGGAGGCGTTCCGGATGCACGCTCACTGGGACGGAAAACGGCCGTGTCTGCACCGATCGCCACCGGGGGAGAACGCGCTGCGCGCAAGCGATGGGAGTGGTTTCTGCGGAACGGTCTGGCGAACTACGATCGGGGGCGCGATCTTCCGGCGATCGACGGCACCAGCCGAATGTCTCCGTATCTTCGATTCGGAACCATCTCGGTCCGGCGGATGGTGGAGGATGTGAGGGAAGCGATCGACGCGGGTGACGCGGCAGCGTCGGCATCCGCGCGCAAGTATCTCGACGAACTCATCTGGCGGGAATTCTATCAGGCCGTACTCTATCACTTCCCCCGGGTCACGACGGGCAACTTCCGGCAGCAGTTCGATGCGCTACGCTGGCGTACGAACAGCCGCTACTTTGAAGCGTGGAAAGAGGGACGCACCGGAGTGCCCCTTGTTGATGCCGGGATGCGGCAGTTGAACGAGACGGGGTGGATGCACAACCGGATGCGGATGGTCGTCGCATCGTTTCTGACAAAAGATCTGCTGATCGACTGGAAACGAGGAGAGAAATATTTCGCGTCAAAGCTGCTCGACGCGGATACGGCGGCGAACAACGGCGGCTGGCAGTGGGCGGCCTCCACCGGGGTCGATCCCAAACCGCTCAGGATCTTCAATCCCCGATTGCAGGGGGAGCGATATGATCCGGAGGGGGACTACATCCGGCGGTACGTGCCGGAGCTGGAAGATGTGCCGACGGAATTCATTCATGCACCTCACGAGATGCCGGGGCAACTGCAGCACGAGCTGAGGTGTGTCATCGGTCGGCGCTATCCCGCGCCGATCGTGGATCACGCTTCCGCGGCGGCTATCTACAGAAAGCTCTTCGCCTCCGTCAAACATCCCTAGCTGGCTCATCCTCTCGTACGCTCGTACCGTCGTACTCTCGTACCGTCGTACTCTCGTACCGTCGTACTCTCGTACCCCCACCCACTCACCCACTCTTTCTTTCCCCCACCACCAGCATCGTCGCCGACGCCCGGGCGATCAGCTTTCCTTTTCCGTTGACCACATCGGCCGAGAACGTGAGCGTTTGCGAACCTCGTGAGATGACCCGCGCGGTGACGGTGATCGTATCATCCGCCGCAACGGATCGGAGATACTGCGTGTGGAGATCGAGCGTGGTACACGGCGCGCGTGCCGCAAGATAGCTGAGCGGTCCGATCGTGTTGTCGACGGCTGCCGTGATCAATCCTCCCTGCATGGCCCCGACGGGATTGTGGTACTCGGGCAGCACCGGGAAGGAGACCGTCAGCGACGTGCGTGATTCGTACGCCCGGTACTCCCCGCGCATGAACCGGTAGCAGTTGGGGGGATTCTGCAGCGACCTGCCGTACGTGTTCTCGAGGGTCGCCAATTCCGCGTGGATCTCTTCGACCGACATCTCTCATCCTCTCTGGATCACATTCGACACCACGTTGATCGTCAGCGCCAGGATCATCGTGTTGAAGCCGAACGCGATCATCCCGTGCACCAGCGCCAGGCGGCGCAATCGCCGACTGGAGATCTGCACATCGGACACCTGGCTGGTCATGCCGATGACGAACGAAAAGTACGCAAAGTCGAGATAGTCCGGACGATGCTCCGACGGAAAGAGCAGCGGTGCCGTGCCGGCCGGAATGTCGCCGGATGTCCCTGAGTAGTAGAGGTGCGCATAGCGCAGGGCGAACATCGTGTGCATCAGCAGCCAGGAACCGATGATGGCTGCAATGGAAAGGGGAAGGTGGATCGGCAGCGGACCGGCAAGCGGCACCGGCCCGAGCACGAGGGCGATTGCCCCGAACGCAGCGCAGGCGGCGAGCACCACAAGGACGAAGATCAGCGTTCGACCCGTATCCTGCAGACGCACCGTACGTCGGATCTCTTCAGGGTGGGCCTGAAGGATCGCGGTCCAGGCGAGTGCGAGTTCTACGAGCACGAACGCATCCCACGCCGCGATGAATTGCGTTGTCCGCGATTCGAATCCCGTCGTGGCCGCGTACACGAGCACTCCGGCGGCAAGGGACCAGACAATGCGCTGATGCGCGTCGAGACGGCTGGGTCGGGAGAACATGGCAAGCACGGGCATCGCGGTGCACTCCTGTCGGGGTAGGGAATCATCCCGCAAAAACGTACGGAGCCGTGCTTCGGAAATCAAGCGGGGCGACACGCCGAGCACAAGGCGCGGCGCCTACCGAAGGACCTCCGGCGGATCAAGCGCGCTTTCGCAACGGTGGCCGGCACGCTTGAGTGCTTGCTCGATCACTTCAGAAGAAAACGGCGGCGGGGTTGTCGATGAGGATGGGGAGGACTGAGACTGTGGACGACAAGCTTTGCACAGGACACGGGCATTGTCGAGCCCGTTCCCCCAGTCCGTCCGGATGTGATACACGCCAAGCGAAGTTGTTCGGGTGCAGCGCGCCATGTCTGTGTGCTCCACGGGCGCCTCCCCGGGAATGACCGTCCGATCTGTCTGGACTGCCGTCACTTTGAAGATACGCCAACGGCGATCGACATGCAACCCATTCTCGCGGGGAGAAAGGAATGGCGGGGCTGTCGAGGGAGTATCCGTACTTGTACGGATGTGCGGAGTCCGTATTCGTACGGATTGTTTCCGCCTCCGCGGAGTGGTACCGTGGCGGCAAAGGGAGGGATCTTTGTCTCTGTGAGCAAGCGCCGGGTGGTCGCGCATCTCCAGCCGGCGGTCGGGGTGGGAGAGGCACGTGAGTGGGCCCCGAGACTCCCGAAGAGCGTTTCAGGTCGCGATCTCCACCTGTCCGAACGGACGTTGCTGTGAGCTTCACAAACGTCCCGCAACGGGCGGGAAATTCTGAATTCACAGAATGGAGATCGAGCCATGAGGCATACACCAGACACCATCCCTTCGTTCGTTGACAATCTCGCACGGCGGCCCGCACTGGGCGCGTCCGCGGCATTTCGCCAATTCCTGCTGACCGGAGAAGAGGAACACCACGTCGCAATCAGCGACGCGGCACGGCTGACGGCTAACGCTCGGGCCATGGCAAGGCCGGACGCCGTGAACGCGTTCATCTACGGACGCAGGGTGCTCGACCGGATGCTGGCGCAATCGGCGTGTGTGGGCATCCGGGCATACTACGGGCTGCACCCGAACGGAATGCCGACATTCGTGCTGAGCGGCGTGAAACCGGACGGTGCGGACATCGTGGACGGCGTGCTGGCACAGGACCCGGTGTTGCGCCCGGCATGGTGCGGCGCGGCGAACGTGCTCAACACCGGTGGGCGCGTCGAAGATCTCGAAAGCATTCGCCCGGAAGTTCTGCTGACAGGCGCTGAGAATTCCGGAGTCACTCCGGCAGAAGCCTCACGGTCCACCCGACTCTACCGGATCACAAGAATATCGGGATCGCTGAAAGCACACTTCTTCGGCCGGGCCATCGCTGAGGAGGTCCTTGGTCAAGCCGGGTGCGTCGGCCTGCGGCTCTATCGGGCGCGGGAAGAGAATGGTCGCCGGACGCTGGTCCTCGTCGGCGTCGATGAGCTCGGAAACGATCTTGTGTCCGGCATCCTGGGCGAGCACGTGCTGGATTGTCCGCCCTGGTGCAGCGAGGTGAATTCGTTGAACGGATGAGGATGTGCGGCGGGGGTTTGGGTCGGGTGTCAGGGGAGCGCCCTTGCCCCCGCCGTAATTTTGGAGTATTTTGACGCACGCCACTTTTGGAGGTACTCCCGATGGACCTCCGGCACGCAATCCGACCCCGTGCGAACCTCGCGTGGCGCGACCTTCAAACCGGATCACCATGCTCCTGTGGGTCTTCCCGATTCTCTCCATCATCTCGCAGTTCGTTCCCGTGGTGACGGCGACCCGAACATTCCGGTTCCTGCCGCGTGAACTGAGAGTGCTTTCCTGGTATTTCTATTTCTCCATCGTTTCCGGAGCCATCCAGATCGCGCTCGCGTTGACCAGCACGAGGAATCTCTGGGTTTCCCAGGGATGGGTACCGGTGCAGTTCGCGCTGGTTATGTATCCCCTGGCGATTTGGCAGCCCGTACGGGGACTGCGCCGCGCGGTGCTTCTCTCCATCCCCCTCTACATCGTCGCATGGGGCGGTGTGCTTGCCTGGCTGGGCGACATGACCGCGATGAGCACGTACATGCGGCCGGTGGCGGGGATACTGCTGATCGGCGTCTCCATCGTGCTTCTCGTGCGGATCCTCTTCGATGAACGCCATCCGGCGGTCGAGCAGGCGCAATTCTGGACCGCGACGGCAACCCTCATGTACTTCGGCGGAACGATCGTGTTCTATGCCATGGTTCCGCTCCTGCTGACCTTGCCGCTGCAGCAGATGCGAATCGCCTGGTCGTCCCAGTCTGTGCTGAACGTCATCGCGAACCTTTTCTACGCGAAGGCCTTCCTGTGCGTGGATCGCCGATCGAACTGATCTGGGCCGTCATCATCGGCGCCGTCGTGTTCGTGGTCCTCGGCGCTGCGCTGGTGATCTCGGTCGTCGTGAGTCAGCGCCGCCGGTTGGTGCTGCGGCAGAAGATGCTCGACGAACTGCGGAAGAGCGAGGAGCGCTACCGCAGTCTTGTCGAAAATATCAGCGAGATCTACTGCGTCCTCGACGAACAGCGCCGGATCATCTACGGAAGCCCGAACCTCTTTGACATCACCGGACGAACCCCGGAGGAACTGGCGGGTCGGCCGTACGAACGGCTGATCGACCGCAAAGACCGCAGGCGTGTCGTATCGCTTCTGGACAAGAGTCGAACCGACCATGCGCAGGATTTTGTCTGCGAGTTCCGGCTGCTTCGGCGGCGATACCCGCCTGTGTGGGTGGAGCAGAATACCCGGGTGGTCCGCGACGATCGGGGGACGATCCGGGAATACCGGCATCTGCTCCGGGATATCACGGAGCGGAAGGCGAACGAAGAGATCATGCGCGGCCTGTCCGGGCGGGTGATGGAAGCGCAGGAGCTGGAACGTCGCCGCGTTGCCCGCGAATTGCACGACGGCATTAATCAGCTGCTGTCGTCGGTCCAGTTTCGGCTGAAATCCATCGAGGAACGACGGTCCATCCAACCGGGCCGGGTCGTCCGTGGCGTGAGCGAGGCCCGCGAACTGATGGACGAGGCGATCCGCGAAGTGCGGCGGATCTCGCATAATCTGCGCCCGACCATCCTCGATGATTTCGGGCTTCTGGCTGCCGTGCGCAGTACCTGCGAGGAATTTCAGCTCCGCACCGGCATCGTGACGGTCGTGGACGCGGGCGGACTCGACGAACGACTGCCCGAGCAGACCGAGCTGGTGCTCTTCCGCGTCATTCAGGAAGCGTTGACGAACATCGAGCGTCACTCCGGCGCACGGAACGTCCGCATTCGGATGTCGCGACAGGAGCAGCACCTCTCCGTGCGTGTGAAGGATGATGGATGCGGATTCGAGCCGTCATCAGTGATCGGCGCGAAGGTCCGGCGACGCGGCCTCGGGCTCGACGGAATGCGGGAGCGCACGGCGTCGATCGGGGGTTTGTGTGAGATCGTTTCACGAAAGAAGGGGGGAACGGAGATCATCCTGGAGATCCCGCTGGCATCGAGCGGCACCAGCCAAGGGTTCGCATGATTACGAAAACGCATGACAAGATCCGCGTCCTGATCGCGGATGACCACCCGGTGGTCCGGGACGGCGTCCGGACCGCACTGATGGAACAGCGGCAGATCGAAGTCGTCGGCGAAGCCGGCACCGGACGTCAGGCGGTTGCCCAGGCGCTGAAACACCGCCCGGATGTCGTCCTGATGGATGTCAGCATGCCCGTGATGGGCGGCGCGGAAGCCACACGCCGGATCCGCAAACGCGACCCGTCCATCCGCGTGCTCGCCTTCAGCATGCACGACAGCCGGGAGTACATCCAGGAGATCATTCAGTCGGGGGCGTCCGGATATGTCCTCAAGACCACCTCCACGCTCGAGCTGGTTCGGGCCATTCGGAAGATCCGCGACGGCGGCACATTCTTCAGCCGGAGTGCGTCGGATGTGCTGGCCGACCAGTACGTCCGCCAATTCAGCCGCACCGGCATCCGGCCGTTCACCGTGCTGACGAAGCGGGAACTGGAGATATTGGGCCACATCGCTCAGGGCAAGAGCAACAAAGAGATCGCCCGCGCATGCGGCGTGAGCTTCCGGACCGTCGAATCCCATCGGGGGCATATCATGGAGAAGCTCGACCTCCACGATGTGGCGAGCCTCATACGATTCGCGATCGCAAAAGGATTGATCCTGCCGAAGTGACGGCTTGCTGTTCCCCCATCAGCAAGCCCATGCTGGAATTGATTTGCCGTGGGCGCTGCGATGGACCGATGCACGACCGCCATCGCGGAGAGCGCTGGCTGCTCCGAAGGGATCCCTTGGAGATGTTGTTGTGGGGAGATCGACCGGAACGGTCGGGGGACCAGGAGATCTGAGGGATATCGGCGCGGCGTTCGCCCGTTCAGCGGAACAAATGATTTGCGAGGATCGGGAGGACGAAGTACGCCCAGCTCATCCCGGCAACCGTCAACCCCGCGAGCGCTACCACCGACCAGAACGCCATCTTCAGCTCGCTCTCATTCTTTTTGGCGTTCTGCACCGCAAAGTACACGCCTATTCCGCCGATCGCGAGCGCGATCACCGAAAGAGTCCCAAAGACGGTCAGCAGCGTGTTGTCAGGCATGGTCGGGAGCCGGCGTTGTGTCTCTCTATGAACGGATCAGGAACCCGAATGTTCCGCGGTCGGGTCGACGATCTTGCCGATGAAGATGATCCCGCCGGTCGAATGCTCCCGGATGGCGAACAGGAACGGCCGGTCCACGTCCATCCGGATCTCATGCGGCTGGACGCTGGTCACGTAGATCGATACCACGGTGACCGCGGCCGCTTCGGTTCCCTCCTCGTTCACTTCCACGAACGTCTTGTGGATCACGTCGCTGATGGCAAGCGGGAAATTCGGATTGATGCGCGAGAAATTCGCCGCCGGGGTGAATGCGATGCCCATCCCCATCGCCGAAAGCGGCCCCGGCAGATACTGTCCGTACTCGAGTTTGAATCGGGGGAAGGAGAGGACGACCTCCGATTCCTGCAGCCCGCCGGTCAGCGACTGCCAGCGCTCATCGCTGAGCGAAGAGGCGAACGCGTCGATGTCGGCACCGGCAGCCGGCAGCAGCACGGTCATGCTGTACGCCCCGCCGCCGTACGGCAGATCGATCACCTGCACGCTGTCCGTGACGCCGTACCGGAGATCGGCCTTCTGGTGCATCATCCTGCACGTGACCGTCGAACCGTCCGGCCGCGTGAACGGACCGTCGACGGTCTGATCCGGCGCGAACTGGTATGTCCACGTTCCTTTGAAATACAACGCGTTGATCAGGAACATCACGACGCTCGGGTCGATGGTGTCGAGCACTTTCGGGATCTTCTCGTGGGTCTTCTCGTTGATCCATCCGTTGATGATGTCCACCGCACCGGCACTGCTGAAGTCGAGCGATCGGACCTCCGCGTTGAAGGCGCTCGTGTTGTCGGCGATGAATGACGGTTCGACGGAGAAACCGGTGCGATACCAAAGCGAATTGGCGTTGTCGAACGTGACGAGAGGATCGAGCAGCGGCAGCGCGGTCAGAATTGTGCGGTAGGAATCGTTGATCTGTTGACGGGTCAGCTCTCCGAGGTTCAGAGCGGCCTGCATCGAATCGAACGTCGTTCCCTCGGCTCCGTTCAGGGTCATGCCGAGGGCGATCGAGACGCTCAGCGGAGAGATGAAGAGGTTCTTCCCGGCCTGCTCGGCATTTGCCGCCGCGAGGAGGCGAAAGCCGAATGTATTGGCGGACGAAAAGGCCTGTTTCTCGAGCGAAGTGAATTCCGGCGGTGTGACGATCGGGTCCGGAACGGTTGGATCGTCTTTGCACGATGCGAACAGCGCAAGCGCGAGGATGCCGGTAATGACCAGCGGTCGCATGGCAGCCTCCGGTGAACAATCGGTGATGGGGGGTGTCGATCTGCCGTAATGTACCTCGGATCGCAGTCGGTGTCAAGGGGAAGGATCAAACCGACGCGACAGGGCAATAAAAAAGCCGTCACCGCAGAACGGCGACGGCTCCCATCGGGCGTCAGGACGGTTATCCCTTCTTCTTCGCTTCCTTCATCTCAACCGTCTTGACGTCATGAATCGCCTGCACGTTGATCGTCATCCCATCCATCGTACCGACCACGTTCACTTCAATGTCGCTCTTCTTCTTCGTGTTCTTCAGATAGTCGGCTGCCATCTTCGAGCCGGCGTCGTTGAACGGATAGAACTTCCCGCCGGACACGAGACCGTAACCGCTGGCCGCACAATCGTCTTCGAGCGCGCACTCGCGGGTGTGGCGTTTTGCCTTCTGCATGGCCTTCTCCGCGCCGGCCTTCGGCATGTTCTTGCCGCACATCTGATCCACGAGGTATCCCTTCATGGTGTGGGTGCCCATGGCATGCGATCCCATCGCTGCGTGTCCCTGCGCCGCGGCCAGGGAGACAAACAGGGCTGTCGAGAGCAATGCTGCGAACATACGCTTCATGAATCTCTCCTTTTCGTTGCGGTTCCGGACGATGATCAGGAACCAGGATTCAGCGCCGGTTTCAGTTTTGCGAGAAATTCTTTCGGGGGGATGAACCCGACGATCCTCGATTCCACCGCCTCTGTCCCGTCGCCTCGCAAGACGACGATCGTCGGGACTCCCGAGATACCGAACTTCTTCCGCAACGCGTCCGATTCCGGAGAATCGAAGTGGGTCAGGTCCACTTTCATCCGCACAATGTCCTTCGTCGCCTGAACCACCCCGGGATCGGTCCACGTATTGCGGTCGAGCTCGAGGCACGGAATGCACCAGTCCGCGTAAAAATCCAACAGCACAGGCACTCCGTTCTCCTTTGCCTCTAACACGCGCTGCTCCGAGAAAGGTTCCCAGACGATCCCGGGCTGCCGCATCTGGCTCAGAAACAATCCGCCCAGAAGGATCGTGACGGCGCCGAAGACCCATTGGATCCGCTGGAGCACCGGCTTGCCCCGGCCTGACCGGTCGACGAAGCCGGCATACAGGCCGCCCAGGATCAGCACGACCGGCACGACATACGCGGAAAGCTTCGGCGCGACGGCGAGGCTGAGGTAGAACAAAGCGGCCCCCGTCAGAATGATGCCGAAGATCCGCTCCACCCACACGAGCCATGTGCCCGATCGCGGGACCTTCTTGAGAAGCCCGGAGAACGTCCCGAGAATGAGATACGGAAATCCAAGACCGAGCGAGAGAACGAAGAACGACCAGAAGCCGAACATCGCGTCGCCCCGCGTCCCGACGAACGCCATGAGTGCAATCACCGGCGGCCCGATGCAGGGAGCCGCGAACACGCCGACGACCAGGCCGGAAAGATACGTCGCAATGAGCCCGGTACCGGTCGTGCCGCCCAGCTTGCTGGTGAGCCAGTATGGCATCTGGATCTGATACAGTCCGAACGAGCTCAGCGCAAGGCCGAACAGCAGCGCCGCGATCCCGCCCAGCACCCAGGGACTCTGCAGCCAGCTGCCGAACAGCCCGCCGCCGAGCGCCGCCGTGACGCCCAGAACGCTGTACATGCTCGCGATGCCGAGTACGTACACCACGGCTTTGAAGAACACGCGGAGCACGTTGGTTTCCGATTGTCCGCCGAAGAGCGAGACGGTCACCGACATCATCGGATACACACACGGCGTGAGATTGAGCGCGAGACCGATGGCGAAGATTGCCAGGAAGAAGACCAGCGTACCTTTCTCCTCGAAGGTGGCCGCCAGCTCGTTTCGTTCCCCGCCGCTCACAAACTGATCAGGGCGATACGACGCGAACACTTCCTGATTGGCGTCCTGCACGGCCGTCCCCGGCGGAGTAATCTCGACGGGAATTGTCACCGCGACATCCGACGGCGGCAGACAGACCTGATTGTTGCACGCCTGCACCTCCAGCGTCCCGTGGAGCGTGTCCGGGCCGGGAGTGACCTTCTCGGAGAACCGGACGGACGCGAAGATCGTGACGGTTCCTTCGTACACGTCAAGCGCGCTTTCGGCGAAGTCGAGCTTCACCGGTACGCCCTTCGGGTAGCGGATGTCGGAAATGATCATCCCTTCCTTCGATGCGAGCGCAAACGATGTCCCGATCAGATAGTCGTACGTCGGCTGGTGGGAATTCACGTGCCATCCGTCGGCGACATGAACCAGGACCGCGATCCTGGCCGTGGAACCGGCCGCGACTTTGTCAGTTGCCAGCCGGGCTTCTGCAGTGACTTGCTGGCCGGACGATCGCATTTGTGCGATTGCAGGCGTGCCGGCAGCAGACAGCGTCCACCCCAGCGCCGCCGCCAGAAAGAGGTGCATCTTCAGGAGGTTTCGCATATCGTTCGACGAGAAATCGGTGATTTTAGAGCAGATCCTTGACGAGCTTCTCGAATGCCGGACCGGAAAGCATGCCGATGTGCTTTTCCACGATCGTGCCCTTCCGATCAATCACGAATGTCGTCGGAATGGCCTCGATGCCGCCGTACGTGGCCGTCAACGCGGGGGTGCCGAGGACCACAGGGTAGTTCATCTTCATCCTCTGAACGAACGGATTGACGACCGACCAGCCGTCCTCGTCCAGAGCAATGCCGACGATCTCGAGTCCTTTGGATTTGTAGGCGCCATAGGTCTTGATGAAGTCGGGGATTTCCGCGCGGCAAGGGGGGCACCAGGTCGCCCAGAAGTTGACGACGACGACTTTGCCTTTCAGCTTCGCCAGGTCAACCACGGTCCCGGAGGAGGTTTTCAGTGAAAAGGTCGGGGCTTTTGAACCCTTGTCCTGCGAAAGACCGGTGGTCGCCAGCAGCGTGACAGCCGCGACGATGGTGATGAGCGTGCGTTTCATCGGATGTTCCTCTTTGATGAGTGGTTCTTGCAGTGACGCGTCTGTCTGCGCTCAGCCGAATCGCGTGTCGATCCACCGGGGCGACAGGAGTAACATAGAGAAAAATGACCGGATTCGAAAACCGCGCATCCGGCGGTTTCCTTGCTTTTCAGACAAAATCGCTCAATATTTTTGCAGATGGAGACCGCACGATATATCATCGGATTGGACGGCGGAGGCACCAAAACGGCCGGCGTACTCTGTGCGCCGGATGGCGCCATTCTCGCCGAAGCGCAGGGAGGGCCGTCCAATTTCCAGGTGATCGGCGTCGAAACGGCCGCAAAGACCATTTTGGACGTCATCCAGTCCTGCTGCCATACTATTGGATGCAGCACAGCCGAAATCGGTGCGACGGTTGCCGGTCTCACCGGCGCAGGACGCCCCAACGATCAGCAGCGCATGGCGGACGCCGTTCTGGATGAGGCCCGGAATCGTTCCCTGATCCTGGCCAATGTCTGGGTGGAAAGCGACGCCCGGATCGCGCTGGAAGGGGCCTTTAGCGGAAAGTCGGGGATCATCGTCATCGCTGGCACCGGTTCGATCGTTTTCGGCAAGGACCGGAAGGGCGTGGTGCACCGCGGAGGCGGCTGGGGGCGGCTGATCGGCGATGAAGGAAGCGGCTACGCGATCGGGCGGGAAGCTTTCCGTGCCGTCGCCCGGATGATCGATGGGCGGGGTGAGCGGACGAAGCTGTTGGCCCTGTTCGGCAAGAAGCTCGAGCTCGGCACCCAGGAAGCCATCATCGAGGCCCTCTATCGGAAGAATTTCGATGTCGCATCCGCGGCGCCGCTCGTGCTCGAGGCAGCGGAAAAGGAAGACCGGGTCGCGCAGCGGATTCTGACCGAGGCGCGCGAGGAGCTCCGCGAGGTCATCTCCTCTGTGTTTGACCGGCTGCGCGGGAGCCGGAAGCGCGAGGAGCGCATCCCGCTGGCGTTCGTCGGCAGCCTGCTGACCAACCAGAACAGCTATTCCCGGGGCATGCGGACCGCCATCCGGCGGACGATGCCGCGGATATCCGTGCAGGAAGCCGAAGCGTCCCCCGTGGTGGGAGCCGCGCTGATGGCGGCGTCGCGTCTCAGCCGCTGACTGAAGTCACCGTTCGATCAATCCCGTCCCGTCCGTCGGGGCGGGCCCCTTGTGAGGATCTTCATGAGTACTCTGACCATTGCCCTTCCGTACGTGCAGCATGCCGGCTTTTCATCCGTTGTCGCGTCACTCGCCGAGTCTCCGCTCGTCTCGCGTCTGCTCATCGTGAGCGACGGTCCGGTGGCGGAGAAGTTCGCGAAAGCGGAGGTGGTGACTGCGGGATCGTTCCGTTCCGGCAGGCTTGTGAACGAGGTCGTCGCGAAGACGTCCACCGACTACCTGGCGTTTCTCTCGGAGCCGGAACGACTGCAAAGCGGCCAGCGCGCTATCGAACGTCTGCTCACGGTAGCGGAAGACACCGGCGCCGGCATGGTCTACGCGGACTACTGGGAGATCAAAGGCGGCGTCCGGAACGAACATCCGCTCATCGACTATCAGTTCGGCAGCCTGCGCGACGGATTCGACTTTGGCTCGCTCCAGCTCTACTCCGTGGCCGCGCTGAAATCCGCGGTTGCGAAGCACGGCCCCGTGCCGGACGTGCAGCATGCCGGTCAGTACGACATCCGGCTGAAGGTCTCCGTCGGGCATGAGATCTTCCACCTGCAGGAATTTCTCTACACGAAGATCGAGACCGATCTGCGCAAGTCGGGTGAGAAGATGTTCGATTATGTCGATCCGCGGAACGCGGCGTATCAGAAAGAGATGGAACTCGTCGCGACGCAGCATCTGAAGAACATCGGTGCGTACCTCGCGCCGAATTTCGAGAAGGTACCCGCCGACTCCGGCAAATACGCCGTGGAAGCGAGCGTCATTATTCCGGTGCGCAACCGGGTCCGCACGATCGGCGATGCGGTGAAGAGTGTGCTCGCGCAGAAGACGAATTTCGCATTCAACTGCATCGTGGTGGACAACCATTCCACCGACGGGACCACCGACGTGCTCGCCGGCCTCGCGGCTTCCGATCCGCGCGTGCGGCACATCGTACCGACGCGGACCGACCTCGGCATCGGCGGCTGCTGGAACGAAGGAGTGTTCTCCGACGCATGCGGCCGGTACGCCGTGCAGCTGGACTCGGACGACATCTACAGCGGACCGGACACGCTGCAAAAGGTGGTGGATGTGTTCCACTCCGGCGACTACGGGATGGTGATCGGATCGTACCAGCTGGTGGATATGGACCTGAAAGAACTTCCTCCGGGATTGATCGATCATCGCGAATGGACGCCGGACAACGGCCGCAACAACGCCCTGCGCATCAACGGCCTCGGCGCCCCGCGCGGATTCCATACCGCCATCCTGCGCCGGTCCGGACTGCCCAACACGAGCTACGGTGAAGACTACGCCGCCGCCCTCCGGATATCCCGCCACTATCAGATCGGACGCATCTACACGTCGCTCTATCTCTGCCGGCGGTGGGAAGGAAACACGGACGCCGCCCTCTCGATCGAGAAAGCGAATCGAAACGATCTGTACAAGGACCGGATCCGCACGATTGAGATCCGCGCCCGCCAGCGGATGGCCGGAGGCAAGAAGTGAAGATCGTCTATCGCCGCTGGACGCGCGAGGATCTGCCGGCGGTGCGCACGCTGCTGTGGGAAACGTGGGCGGATGCGTACGCGGCGATCATCCCTCCCGACGATATGCGCGCGTACTTCGAGGAGCACTACTCGGACGACTGCATGGCGGCGCTGTACGCGGACCCGAACGTGGTCGGCACGATCGCCGAGGTCGACGGAGTGGTCGGCGGATATGCGAAGACGTACTACCATGCGGCGGAACAGCGGCTGTACGTCCACCAGCTCTACATGCTGCCCCGGTATCAGGGGCTCGGCCTCGGCAAGCAACTCATGAAGCTGGCCGGCGAGCGAGCCCGGACGCACGGCTTCGACCGCGTCTGGCTGGGCGTGATGGTCGAGAATCTACCCGCGCTGACCTGGTACCAACGGATGGGTTTCCAGGTGACGGAAAAAGCGCCTTTCGTCATGGGCAAGACCACCGTGCAGCACTACATCGGCTACGTTCCGCTGGCCGAGTTGGACCGGCTTTCCACCTCTTCTGAGAAGCATTCCTCGTGACGACTCCTGCTCCGCTGCTTGCCCGAAAGACCTGGTCCCGTTTCCCCGAAACGCTTGCCGCACCGACGCTCGCGGATGAATGCCGGGCGCTGCTCACGCAGCAGCGTGCCGCGTGGCCCCAGGCCGGCGAGGGATATGCGTCCCTTGAGTCCGCCCGCGTGAAGCGCCTGCAATGCGACGGCTATGACGTGTTCCTGCAGTTCAATCCAAAACGCATCGTCAGCACCGGTGCGAAGGTCGATCCGGGTTCGATCCGCGAGCGGCGCTGCTTCCTGTGTCTCGAGCATCTCCCCGATCCGCAGATGGGCATTCTGTATGAAGAGCGCTTCCTGATCCTCTGCAATCCCGCCCCCATCTTCCGCCAGCACTTCACAATCACCGGCATCACCCACACGCCGCAGTCGCTCGACGGACAGATCGGCGTGATGCTGCGACTCGCACGCGATCTCGCCCCCGGCTGCGCCGTGTTCTATAACGGTCCCCGGTGCGGCGCCTCTGCACCCGACCATATGCACTTCCAGGCGAGCCCCATCAACGCCATCCCGGTCGAGATCGATGCGGCCGACGGACGTCGCCGCCGGCTGCGCATGAGCGTTGAGAATGTTCCGGTCAGCACGATGGAACGGTACGGAAGGGAAGCGTTCGTGCTCGAGTCCGGCGAGGCGGATACCCTGGAGCACGCGCTGACGAGACTGATCGCCGCGATGCGATCGGCGGGCGGCTCGACGGAAGAGCCGATGATGAATGTGATCGCCGGCTGGCACGAGGAGCGGTGGCAGGTGATCGTCTTCCCGCGGCGCAAGCACCGGCCGGCCGTCTATTTCAAAGAAGGGGATGAGAAGATCCTGATCAGTCCGGCGGCGGTCGACATCGGCGGACTGATCGTGACGCCGGTGCAGAAGGATTTTGAGCGGGTCGATGCCGCGACCGTGGCGTCGATCTTCCGTGAAGTGAGCGTGACGGCCAATGATGTCGAGCATATTCTTTCATTGATCTGAGGAAATTTCCGGTGATCGATCGCGAACCAACCATTCAGGTCGGGATCCTCGAGCGGACGCCGCAGGCGGAAGGAACCTTCCAGGGCGCGTTCGAGCTTCCGACGACCGTCCGGCTGGAGGGCGCGTTCAGCGCGAGTGTGTCCGGCGGACGGATCGTGCTGCGTGATGCGGCGGGAACGGAAGTGATGCGGGGAGAGAATATTCTCTGCCGTCCAATCGGTGCATCGACGTTCCTGCTGAAGAATGTGGTGATCGGCATCCAGTTTCACTGGGAGCGGAAAGAAGAACAGGTCTTCGAGGGATCCCTCCGGCTCCTGGCGGACGGCGATGCGGTCACCGTGATCAACGAGATCGGCGTCGAGGCGTATCTGCGCAGCGTCATCTCGTCCGAAATGAGCGCGGAAGCACCCATGGAACTGCTGCGCGCGCACGCCATCACCTCGCGAAGCTGGCTTGTCGCCATGCTGGAGCGGCAGAAGAAGTTCAAGCAGGTGGGCGTGCCGTCCCGCCGGTCCCGCGAGACCACCGACGAGATCGTCCGGTGGTACGACCGGGAGGATCATCGGCTGTTCGATGTCTGTGCGGATGACCATTGCCAGCGGTACCACGGCATCACCAAGATTATCTCGCGCGCGGCGGACGAAGCGGTGCGCGACACGCGGGGTACGTTCCTCGTGCACGGCGGCGGGATCTGCGATGCGCGGTTCTACAAATCCTGCGGCGGGCGAACGGAGCTCTTCGAGAATTCGTGGGAAGATGCGCACGTCCCGTATCTCGAATCGATTGCGGATGCGGCCGTGGAGCATCCGGTGATCGACTCGGAAGAGAAGGCGGAGGTGTGGGTGCATGCCTCTCCCGAGGCGTACTGCAATACCACGGACGGGCGCATTTTGCGCCAGGTGCTGCCGTCGTTCGATCGGGAGACGACCGACTTCTTCCGATGGACCGTGGAGTACCGGCGGGAAGAACTGGAAGAGATTCTCCGGACGCGCTCCGGCATCGACTTCGGCACGCTGCGCGATCTCATCCCGCTCCAGCGCGGACCGTCCGGCCGCATCTATCGTCTGAAGATCGTCGGCAGCAACCGGACAGTGGTGGTGGGGAAGGAACTGGAGATCCGCAAGTGGCTGTCGCGCTCGCACCTGTACAGCGGCGCGTTCGTGGTGCACACCGAGCGTGACGCGTCGGGCATCCCGGTCCGGTTCACGCTGCACGGTGCCGGCTGGGGGCACGGCGTCGGGCTTTGCCAGATCGGAGCGGCGGTGATGGCCGCCAAGGGCTTCCCCGCCGATCGGATCGTGAAGCACTACTTCCGCGGCGCCGAGCTGAAGAAATTGTACTGATGGTTCCTCCGGCCGGACCTCTGCGGTACCGGCATCCCTTTTCAGGAAGGATCGACACATGTCCTCTCGTCCCACCACTCGCAATCCCTGGGCCTGGGTGCCCACCCTCTACATGGCGGAGGGGATCCCGTACACGATGGTGATGGCCGTTTCGGTCATCATGTACAAGCGCCTGCAGGTGTCGAACGCGGAGATCGCCCTCTGGACCAGCTGGCTGTACCTGCCGTGGGTGATCAAGCCGTTGTGGAGTCCGGTCGTCGACATGCTGCGCACGAAGCGATTCTGGATCGTATCGATGCAGTTCGTGCTCGGCGTGGCGCTGGCGAGCATTGCGCTGGCCATTCCCGCTCCGCACTTCTTCCAGTACACCCTGGCGATCTTCTGGCTCATGGCGTTCGGCTCTGCTACGCATGACATTGCGGCGGACGGATTCTACATGCTCGCGCTCGAAGAGCACCAGCAGGCCGAGTTCGTCGGCATGCGCAGTCTGTTCTATCGGATCGCCATGTGGGCGGGGCAGGGGGCGATCGTCATCCTGGCCGGGACGCTGGAAGAGCACTACGGCATCGCCTGGGCCTGGTCGACGGCGTTCTTCGTCGTTGCCGCGCTGTTCCTCTCGTTCTTCGTCTATCACAAGTTCGTGCTTCCCTATCCTGTCGCCGACGTTCCGGTCGCGGGCACGCCGGGGACCGGATTTCTGCACGAGTTCCTTTCGACGTTCCGCTCCTTCTTCGTCCGCAAAGAGATCGGCGCGATTCTCGCCTTCTTGCTGCTGTTCCGCCTGAACGAATCGCAGCTGATCAAGCTGATCACGCCCTTCCTGCTCGATGCGCGCGACAAGGGGGGACTGGGATTGACGACCACCGAAGTGGGCATTGCGTACGGCACGGTCGGCATTCTCATGCTGCTCGCCGGCGGAATCCTGGGCGGCTGGGTGATCTCACGCCGTGGATTGAAGTTCTGGCTTCTGCCGATGGTGCTGCTCGTGCACTTGCCGGACCTGATGTACATCCTCCTCTCCCATTTCCAGCCGGGCAGTTTTGCGCTGATCTCCGCCGCCGTGGGCGTCGAGCAATTCTCCTACGGATTTTCGTTCTCGGCGTACATGATGTTCATGATCATGGTCTCGGAGGGAGCGCATAAGACGGCCCACTATGCCATTTGCACCGGACTCATGGCGCTCGGGATGATGCTGCCGGGCATGATCAGCGGCGAACTGCAGGAGCTTCTGGGATACAAGAACTTCTTCCTCATGGTGAGCGTCTCGGCGATCTTCGGCCTCATCGCGGCGCTGCAGATCAAAGTGCCGCAGGAATTCGGAAAGAAACGGGCCTGAATCATGAACGGAATCCATCGCTTCATGCGAACCCTGTCGACGAACGCCGGAACGGCACTGCGGTTGGCGATCCTTCCGGCGGTGCTGTACTTCTTCTTTGCGGGATGTGCGGCGTCGACGCCTCCGGTACGCTCCGTCGCGGTCCCGGACACGGCTTGGGCGGACAATACGCTGCGCGGACTTTCGCTCGAGGAGAAGGTCGCGCAAATGATCGTCGTCTGGACGCCGGGTCGGTACTACGCCCGCGATGCCGAAGAATGGCGGACGCTGGAGCACCTCGTGGCGCAGCGGAAGATCGGCGGTCTGGTGTTCTCGATCGGCGACGTGTATGAATACGCCGTGCAGATCAATCGTTTGCAGCGAATGGCGCGGACCCCGCTGCTGGTGGCCGGCGACTTCGAGTATGGTGCCGCCATGCGCGTGCGGTACGCGACCGCGTTTCCCACGGCGATGGCTGTTGGGGCCACACGCGACACCGGTTTTGCATATCGCATCGGCCTGGCGACCGCCCGTGAAGGACGCGCGTTGGGCGTGCAGCAGAATTACGCTCCGACCGTCGACATCAACCTGAATCCGATGAATCCGGTGATCAATACACGCTCTTTCGGAGACCATCCCGATCTCGTGGCGGCGATGGGCGATGCGTTCGTCCGCGGCACGATGGACGGCGGGATGCTGCCGACGGTGAAGCACTTTCCCGGCCACGGGGACACGGAAGTCGACTCGCATCTCGGACTGAGCGTGCTGAATTTCTCCCGCGCGCGGTTCGACTCGGTCGAGCTGGTGCCGTACCGCGATGTGTTCCGGCTCCACGGTTTGTCCGTGATGGTGGGACATCTTTCGGTACCGATGGAGGATTCCGTCACCGGCATCCCGGCAACGCTTTCTCCCAACGTCAGCACGCGTCTGCTTCGTGAAGAAATGGGATTTATGGGGCTTGTCGTGTCCGACGCGCTCCAGATGCGCGCGGTGGCGGCGCACTATCAGCCGGGCGAGGCGGCCGTGCTCGCCGTGAAGGCCGGTATGGATCTGGTGCTGATGCCCGTCGATCCCGACGTGGCCATTGACGCGATTGCGGCGGCGGTGCGCCGGGGAGAGATTCCGGAGTCGCGCATCGATGCATCCGTGCGACGGATCCTGGCGGTGAAGCAGCAGTTCGGCCTGGACCGCGTCCGTGAGGTGAATATCGACTCGGTCGCCAGCGTGGTCGGCTGTCGGGCGCACGAGGATCTGGCGCTGGACGTCGCGCGAAAAGCCGTGACCGTCCTCGGCAACGAGTCGAAGGTGCTGCCGCTGCCTGCGGTGGATCGGCGCTCCGTGCTCGACCTGGTCATCACGGATATGGATGATCCTTCCACCGGGAGATCGTTCCATGATCTGCTGCGGGACCGGCATCCGGGCGCACAATACGTGCGTCTGGACGCGTCGAGCAACAGGCTGGACTGCGACTCCGCGCTGGCCAAAGCGCAACGCGCGGACGTCCTGGTGATCCAGTTCCACTTCGTCATGCGGTCCGGACAGATGACCGGGTTCTTCAAGCGCGAGCATTGCGATATCATCAACAAACTCTTTGAGCAGAGGAAGCCGACGATCGGGATCAGCTTCGGAAATCCGTACGTCGCGATGAACTTTCCGACGATGGATGCCTATGTCTGCGGGTACGGGAACAGCGACGCCATCCAGCGTAGTACGGCGGAGATCCTGTTCGGACAAACCTCGCCGACCGGACGACTGCCGATCACCATTCCCGGCCGCTATGCGTTCGGCGACGGCGTAACCTATCCGGCGATCTGCCTCCGGGACGGAAGTCCGGAAGACGCGGGACTCGATCCGACGAGGCTGGATGCGGTGGACGGGATCGTCGATCGGGCGATTGCGGATTCGGCGTTTCCGGGCGCGGTGCTTCTGGTGGCCCGCAACGGCATCGTCGTGCACGATAAGGCGTACGGCGCCCAGACGTACGATCCGTACTCGCCGCGCATCACGCCGAACACGATGTACGATCTTGCCTCCGTCACGAAGGTCATCGCCACCACGAGCGCGGTCATGCGGCTCCTCGATGAGCACCGGATCGATCTCTCGGACCGGGTCGTGAAGTACCTCCCGCCGTTCGGCCAGCAGGGGAAGGAGCGCATCACGCTCTACAACTTGATGGTCCATAACGCCGGGCTCCCCGCCTGGCGCAAGTTCTACGAGTTTTGCGACAACCCGCAGTGCGTGATGGACTCGAT
This sequence comes from Bacteroidota bacterium, assembly GCA_021813905.1. Classification (GTDB taxonomy): domain Bacteria; phylum Bacteroidota; class Ignavibacteria; order UBA10030; family UBA10030; genus JAKAJH01. The sequence continues at coordinate 27,538 of JAKAJH010000030.1, forward strand.
CTTCGCCACGCCGCTGATCTATCGGACCGGCGATTCGACGGTCTACAGTGATCTCGGCCTCATCACGATGGGGAAGATTATCGAGAAGGTCACGGGAACAACGCTGGACCGCTATGTCGATTCGGTGTTCTTCCGTCCGCTCGGCATGACGAGCACGATGTACAATCCGCCGGCCTCACTGCTCGGCCGCATCGCGCCGACGGAGATCGATACCTACTGGAAGAAGACCGGTGTGGCCGTCCACGGGCGCGTGCACGACGAGAATGCCGCGACGCTCGGCGGTGTCTCCGGCCATGCGGGATTGTTCTCCACCGCTTCGGACCTCGCGATCCTGCTCCAGATGCTTCTCAACGGCGGGACCTATGACGGTGTGCGCTACCTGAATCAGGCTACGGTGGAGCGGTTCACGACCCGCCAGGCTGACGGCAGCAGCCGGGGAATCGGGTGGGATACGAAGTCGTCGGAGCACTCGTTCTCCGGCACGCTGACGTCGATGAAGACATTTCTGCATACCGGCTTCACCGGGACCTCGGTGGTGGTCGATCCGGTCAAGCGGCTCATTGTGGTCTTCCTGACGAATCGCGTCTATCCGACGCGTGAGAACATGAAAATCGGTCGCGTGCGGCCCGCTGTGCACAACGCGATCCTGTCGGCGATCGAGCCGGGAGAATAACGGCTGTCGGTCTTCTGACGGTGGTACGCAGGTGGAGGATGGAATGTCCGGCCACCGGTTCGACATCTGGCATCTGCTGATACTCGCCGCGGTCGTCGGGACCGCCGGTGCGCTGACGATCCTCGTGCGCCGGAAGCCGGCTCGTGAGCGGACGGTCCGTCTTGCGCTCGCTGCGCTCATCGGTGCGGTTGAGCTTGCGTGGTATGTGTTCGTGATCGTCCGCGGATGGTTCAGCCCCCCGTTCGGCCTCCCGCTCGATTTGTGCGACGTCGTCCTGTGGCTGACGGTGGCGGTGCTTGTCCGCCGGAGCTCCCGGATCTTCGGTGTCGTCTATTATTGGGGGCTGGCCGGAACGACGATGGCGCTCCTCATGCCCGATCTGGCGGTTCCGTTCACGTCCCTCATCGCGGTGAAATTTTTTTATACTCACGGGATGGTCGTGACTGCGCTGCTGTTCCTCGCGTGGAGCGGCACCCTCCGGCCGTCTCCGGGCTCCTGGTGGCGCGCCTTCCTCTGGCTCCAAGCATATGCCGCGGTGATCGGCGTGTTCAATGCGGTCTTCCTCACGAATTATTTCTATTTGTGTCACAAGCCCACGTCCGGTTCACTCCTCGATCTCTTCGGCGCATGGCCGCTCTATATTGTTGTGTCGGATGTTCTTGCGGCGGGAATATTCTTCCTCTTCAGCCTTCGGTTTCGGGAGAAGGGGCGGATGCGCTGGGGAAACTTGTCGGATTTTTTCTTAATTTGAACAAGTCGTTGACACGTTACCTGTCTCCGTTGGAAAGGAACCGCATATGGCAGTGAAGCCTTTCAAGAATGAGCCCCTGACCGATTTCACCAGGCCCGCCAATCGCAAAGCGATGGAACAGGCGCTGGCGAAGGTCCGCAGCTGGATGGGGCGTGAGTACCCGCTGGTCATCGGCGGGGAAGAGATCCGCACCAACGATCTTCTCAAATCCACCAATCCGTCCCGTCCTTCCGAGGTCGTCGCATCGTTCTCGAAGGCGGACGCCGCGCTGGCCGGCAAGGCGATCGAGACGGCGGCCGCGACGTTCGGGACATGGAAGGATGTGGACCCGAAGAAGCGAGCCGACTATCTCTTCAAGGCCGCGGCGCTGATGCGGAAGCGCAAGCACGAATTCAGCGCGGTCATGATCTACGAGGTCGGCAAGACCTGGCCGGAGGCTGATGCCGACACGGCGGAAGCCATCGACTTTCTCGAATTCTACGCCCGCGAGATGCTGCGCTACGCCGGCAAGCAGCCGCTGACGAAGCATCCGCAGGAGAAGAACGAGCTGTGGTACATCCCCATCGGCGTCGGTGTCGTCGTGCCGCCGTGGAATTTCGCGCTGGCCATCCTGACCGGCATGACGTCGGCCGCCGTGGTCACCGGCAATGCGGTCGTTCTGAAGCCATCGAGCGACTCGCCATGGACGGGCTGGATGTTCTTCAGCCTGATGCGTGAGGTGGGCCTGCCGGCCGGCGTCCTCAACTTCGTTGCCGGTTCCGGCGGATCGGTCGGCGATGTGCTCGTCGCGCATCCGAAGACGCGCTTTGTCTCGTTCACCGGATCGAAGGAGGTCGGCATCCACATCAATGAGCTGGCGGCAAAGGTCCAGCCGGGCCAGCGTTGGCTCAAGCGTGTGGTCGCCGAGATGGGCGGCAAGGATGCCATTGTGATCGACGACCAGACGGATCTGGCGGCCGCCGTGCAGGCGACGGTGGCGTCGGCGTTCGGCTTCCAGGGACAGAAGTGCTCCGCGGCATCGCGCGCCATCGTGGTGGCGTCGGTGTACGACAAGTTCGTCGCACTGCTGGCCGAGAAGGTCAATGCGATCAAGGTCGGGGTCTCCGACGATCCTGCCAATTACATGGGACCTGTGGTCAACAAGGCGTCCCGTGACAAGATCCTGCAGTATATCGACATCGGCGTTCGGGAAGGCGGAAGGCTTCTGACCGGCGGCAAGGCGGAGGGTGAAGGCTATTTCGTCCAACCCACGGTGATCGTGGACGTGGCGCCGACGGCGCGGATTGCGCAGGAAGAAATCTTCGGACCGGTCCTCGCGGTCATCAAGGTAAAGGACTTCGACGAAGCGCTAGCCGTCGCCAACAATACGGAATTCGGCCTGACCGGCGGCGTTTGGACGAAGAACCGCAAGAAGATCGAGAAAGCGAAGAAGGTATTTCACGTCGGCAACTTCTACGCGAACCGGAAGATCACCGGCGCCCTCGTCGGCGTGCATCCGTTCGGCGGATTCAACATGTCCGGGACAGACTCAAAGGCCGGCGGACGCGACTACCTGCTGCTGTTTATGCAGGCCAAGGCGCTTTCCGAAAAGGTGCGGTGAGGCGGCTTCCGTCGGCTGGGTGCGATCATCGAGAACCTCATCCCGTGTCCCGCGTGTTCTGAAGAAGTGACCGCGGACAGCGATTTCTGTCCGCACTGTGGTGTGGTCTATTCGGACGCGGAGCGCGCATGGTGCGAGCAGCACACGGATCGTCCGGCGGAAAGTATCTGCATCATCTGCCGCACGCTGCTGTGCAGCGAATGCGTGGTGACGGTTCATGGCCGGAGGTTCTGCCGGGCACACTGCCTCGTGGAGGTGCAGCAGGACTGGGCGGAGGTGTATTCCTCGGCTGAGGTGATTGACGCTCAGCTTGTGAGGTCCGTGCTCGAAAACGCGGGCTTCACGGTACAAACGCAGAATTTTCAGAATGCCAGCATCGTCTGGGACGGCGGAGGCGACAACGCCATCTCCCGCAGCAATGTGGGACGCCTCGCCCGGGTGCTGGTGCCCATTCCGGAATTTCTGAACGCCGCGCAGGCGGTTCAGGAATGGCAATCGTCCGCCGCAACACCGGACGAGCGACCGGACGAACAGAGCTAACTTATCAGGAGCGCGATATGAAGATCCATGAATACCAGGGCAAGGAGATCCTGAAGAAATTCAACGTGGCTGTCCCGAAGGGGGAAGTCGCCTTTTCGATCGACGACGCCGTGAAGGCAGCCGAGAAGATCGGCGGCAGCGTTTGGGTGGTCAAGGCGCAGATCCATGCGGGCGGTCGCGGCAAGGGAGGCGGGGTCAAGCTCGCGCGGTCCCTGGAAGAAGTGCGGGAGATCGCCGGTGAGATGATCGGCATGCGACTGGTCACGCATCAGACCGGGCCCGAGGGGCGCATCGTCCGTCGGTTGCTGATCGAGCAGGGCGTGAACATCGAGCGGGAGATGTATGTGGGCATCACGCTGGATCGTGCGCGCTCGCAGGATGTGGTGATGGTCTCCACCGAAGGAGGCGTGGAGATCGAGAAGGTTGCCGCGGAAACGCCGGAAAAGATCCTGAAGGAGGCGGTCGATCCGGGCGTCGGGCTGCAGGCGTTCCAGGCCCGGCGGCTGTGCTTTGGCCTTGGCCTGAGCGGTGATGCCTTCAAGAATGCGGTGTCCTTCCTCCTCGCGGTCTATAAGGCCTACGATGCCAGTGATGCGTCGCTCGCGGAGATCAATCCGCTGGTGATCACGAAGGAAGGCCACGTCCTTGCCCTCGATGCCAAGATCAATTTCGACGATAATGCGCTCTACCGTCACAAGGAGTACGAAGCGCTGCGTGATATCGATGAAGAGGATCCGCTCGAAGTGGAGGCCTCCGCATCAAACCTCAATTACATCAAGCTGGACGGGAACGTCGGCTGCATGGTGAACGGCGCCGGACTTGCGATGGCGACCATGGACATCATCAAGCTCGCCGGCGGTATGCCCGCGAACTTCCTCGATGTGGGCGGCGGCGCCAGTGCGACCACCGTGGAAGCGGGATTCAAGATCATTCTCAAAGATCCGAACGTCCGCGCGATCCTGATCAACATCTTCGGCGGCATCGTCCGGTGTGATCGCGTGGCGACCGGTGTCGTGGAAGCGGCGAAGAAAGTCGACGTGCAGGTGCCCATCGTCATCCGCCTTGCCGGGACGAACGCCGAGCTGGCCGCCGAGATCCTGGAGAAGTCGGGGCTGAAATTCCTCGTCGCCTCCACGCTGAAAGAAGCGGCCGAAAAGGTCACGCGCGCTATCGCGGCGTGACGCGGTCGGGGCTCCATCATGCCCTGGGATGAACGGTATGAAGCGGTGATCGGGCTCGAGATTCACGCCCAACTGCTGACCGAGACGAAGGCGTTCTGCGGCTGCTCGACAAAGTTCGGCGACAGCCCGAACGCCAACGTCTGTCCCGTGTGCCTGGGTCTGCCGGGCGTTCTGCCGGTGCCGAACCGCACCATGGTGGAATTCGCCATCCGCATGGGCCTCGCAACCGACTGCACCATCGCGCCCCGGTCGCTGTTCGCCCGCAAGAATTACTTCTATCCCGACCTTCCCAAGGGCTATCAGATCTCGCAGTACGAGGAGCCGATCTGCACCGGTGGTGCGATCACCATCCGGCTGCCGAACGGCGCGCAGAAGCGCATCGGCATCACCCGCATCCACATGGAAGAAGACGCGGGTAAGTCGATCCACGACCGCGGCAATGACACGCTCGTCGACCTGAACCGCTGCGGCGTACCGCTCATCGAGATCGTCAGCGAGCCGGACATGCGCTCGCCGCGTGAAGCGTATCTCTTTATGACCGCCATCCGGCAGCGGGTGACGTACCTCGGCATTTGCGACGGGAACCTTGAGGAAGGAAGCCTCCGCTGCGACGCCAACGTCTCTGTGCGTCGGGTCGGCGACACGGCCTTCGGGACGAAGACCGAGGTGAAGAACCTGAACTCGTTTCGCTTCGTCGAGAAAGCGCTGGAATACGAGGTCAACCGGCAGATCGGACTGCTGGAATCGGGCCGCCGTGTTGTCCAGGAAACATTGTTGTGGGATGCGGACCGCGAGGTCTGCGTGCCCATGCGCTCGAAGGAAGAAGCGCACGACTACCGGTACTTCCCCGACCCGGATCTTGCGCCCGTGCTTGTGGATGCGGACTGGATTGCGCGCGTGAAGAGCGAGCTGCCGGAGATGCCGGAACGCCGGCGGGACCGGTATGTCCGGGATTTTCAACTGCCGGAGTACGACGCGGAGGTTCTGACCACCGAGCGACCCGTGGCGGAATACTTCGACGCGGTCGTGGGTGCGATGAAGAGCCGGACGACGGAGACGCGCAAGCTGGCCAGCAACTGGGTGATGGGCGACGTCCTTCGCGTGGCCAACGAGCAGCATGTGACTGTGTCGGACATTCCCGTCGCACCGGAGCGCCTGGCGGCGATGATCGACCTCGTGATCGACGGTACGATCAGCGGCAAGATCGCCAAAGAGGTCTTCGACATCATGATGACGGATCCGGACGCGCCGGCCTCGATCGTCCGGAAGCGCGGGCTCGTGCAGGTCAGCGACACGTCCGCCATCGAGCAGGTGATCGACGCCATCCTGCGTTCGCATGCACCGCAGGTGGAGCAATACCGCGCGGGCAAGCAGCAGGTGTTCGGCTTCTTTGTCGGCGAGACCATGAAAGCTATGAAAGGCAAAGCGAATCCCGCCGTCGTGAATGAGATCCTTCGCCGGAAGCTTGCGTCATAACGCAACAAACCGATCACATCACAGCATCTGCCGAGTGTGCTGTTCACATCCTCCACGAAAGAAGAAACGTTATGCCTCAGACCATCATTGCCGGCAACTGGAAAATGAATAAAGACCTCCGGGAATCGGAGGATCTCCTCATCGCGCTCAAGTCGGCTCTTGCGACGATCCCGTCTGGAACGACCGTGGTCGTGTGCCCGCCGTTCACGTCGCTGGCGCTCGCAGGATCGCTGCTCAACGGAAGCGCGATCGCGCTGGGTGCGCAGAATATGTATGTGGAAGACGAAGGCGCGTTCACCGGTGAAGTGTCGCCGAGAATGCTGCTCGCGGTCGGGTGCCGGTACGTCATCCTCGGACACTCGGAACGCCGGCAGTACTTCCACGAAACGGATGAGTTCATCAATCGCAAAGCCAAGAAGGCGCATGCGGCAGGACTGATCCCGATTATCTGCGTCGGCGAAACGCTCCAGGAACGCGAGAAGAACATCACACCGCTCGTGATCACCACGCAGGTGCGCGGCTGTCTGCAGGGACTGACTCCCGCGCAGATGAAACGGACCGTGATCGCCTACGAGCCGGTGTGGGCCATCGGCACCGGCAAGAACGCGACGCCGCAGCAGGCGCAGGAAGTGCATGCGCTCATTCGGTCGCTGGTGAAAGAGATGTTCGGCACCGATGTCGCGGATGCGGTCACGATACAGTATGGCGGCAGCGTGAAGCCGGAGAATGCGGCCGAGCTGCTCCGACAGAAGGACATCAACGGAGCGCTCGTTGGAGGAGCATGCCTGAAGGCCGATTCGTTCTCAGCCATCGTAAGGGCTTCCGCCTGAACGATTCCTCGAAATACGGTCAAAAGCGACACCAAAACCCGCGAAATTTCGTTGCAATCGCGGGTTTTGTTTTGTATATTCTTTAGATTCCGGCTTTCCCCGGTCAAAAGGGAAGCCATTCCAGCACATCCGATAGCCCGAATTGGCCATAAAGCCCTATAGTTTTCGCCCCCTTTCCGCCGCCGTCTCAATCCTGGCATTAACTGTCGCCTGTTGGGGACCTTTGCAGTCGCAGGTTCCTGTCCTCGAGAGCGGACATCCGACGCTCCGGGGCCTTGACGTCGGCTATCAACCGGAGTCTCCCACCCGCACGCGCATCGATCTGTCGGGGGAGTGGCAGTATTCGACGAACGACGGCGGTGACTGGTATCCTGTCCGCATACCGGCGTCGATGGACTACGTCGGCAGGATGATCTTCAAGCGGACGGTGACCATCAGCGACTCGCTCCTGCCGGCTTCCTCGTTCAAGTTTGTCTCGTTTGGCGCCAACCACGACTGTGAAGTCTATGTAAACGATGTGTACGTCGGACGGCACATCGGCGGTTACACGTCGTTTGAACTCGACATTCCCGATGACGCCTTGCAGGTCGGCTCTGAGAATACCGTGAAGGTGGTCGTCACGAATGTGCTGACCGGACGCACGACGATCCCGATCCGAAAGGAAGTGTGGGGATGGAGGAACTACGGCGGACTGATCCGCGATGTGTTTCTTGTCGCGACGCCGCGTACATGGATCGACCAGTTGCACACGCGGACGGTCTTTGACCCTGCCTCCGGCAGCGGCCGCGTCGATCTCAATGTCGTGGTTGCGAACAAGACTGTGCCGGGCGCCGACTCCGTTCTGGTCACCTCCGGTCTGACGCCGGTGATGCTTTCGATCGATCTGTTGGATCGTTTCTCCGGTGCGTTGGTCGCTCAACTGGCGTCGGGACCGCTCGAGGTCTCTCCGAACAAGAACCTTCCGGCACGTCTGGAACTGCCGGTGCCCAACGCAAAAGCCTGGTCACCCGACCACCCGGAACTGTACCTTCTGCGCGCCACGCTCCTGCGGGTGGACGGGAAGACGCGAACGCGCCTCGATGAAACCACCCAGAATATCGGGTTCTCCGATGTCCGCATCTCCGGCCGCGATCTCGTGGTCAACGGCGAACGCACCACGTTGCGCGGCGTGGTCTGGCAGGAAGACAGTCCCGTCTACGGCGCGTCGCTGACGTACGAACAGATGGAAAAGGACGTGGTGCTGATCAAGTCTCTCGGCGCCAACGCGATCCGCTTCGCCTTCCATCCGCCGCATCCGTACATGCTCAACTTGTGCGCGCGGTACGGCCTGTACGCCTTGGAGGAAATCCCCGTGTGGAATGTCGCCGCGGAAGTACTTGCGGACGATGCGTACCAATCGCTGGCCGAGACCATGGCGCGGGAAATGGTCGAGCGGGACCAGTCGAAGCCCGCCGTGATCGCATGGGGCGTCGGCACGGAGTTCGATTCGGCCGATGACCGAGCGGCGCAGTTCGTCCGGCGCTTACGGAACGCGATCCACGCGCTCGATCCGCGGCCGGTATACTACGGCACATCGATGGCGCAGAATGATGTCTGTGCATCTGCCGCGGACATCACGGCACTGGTGGTGCCCCCGGTGGATCTGAAGACGTTCCGGCGGATTCTGTCGGACTGGAAGAAGGCAAATCCGTCGAAGCCGCTCTGGGTGCTGGGCTACGGCAAGGAGGTGGATCAGCAGAACCGGAACGGGTACAGCGATCCGATGTCGCAGGAGGCCCAGGCGCGATTCTTCCTGCAGTACTACGGTGCACTGAAGGAAGCCGGCGCGTCCGCCAGCTTCATCTCGTCCTTCGCCGACTGGCGCGGCGATCGTCCGGTGCTTACCGTGGACGAAGCCGACCGGACCATCGCTCCGCTGGGGCTGGTGAGCGAGCGGCGGGATCGGCGGTTGGCGTACGAAATGGTGCGCTCGCTGTACAATGACGAGAAGATCACGGCGTTGCCCGCGGGTTCGCACCGGCCGGGATTCCCCATCGCACACGTGCTCACGGGACTGTTTGTGATCATTCTGGTCGGCTACCAGTACGGCTACAACCGGCGGTTCAGCGAAGGATTCAAGCGGGCGCTTTTGCGTTCCTACAATTTCTTCGCCGATCTTCGCGACCTGCGCACGGTTTCCGCGTTCCATACGCTTCTGCTGGCGGGGGCCATTTCGCTGACGGCGGCCGGGCTGACCTCGAGCGTACTCTACCATTATCGGACGGACCACATCTTCGATGCCGTGCTGACTTTCTTCATCCTGTGGGATCCGCTCAAGGAACAGATCATCTGGGTGACGTGGCATCCGTTCGGCGGCATCATCGCGCTCACCGGCGCGTATTTTCTGGCGGGGATCGTGCTCGCCTTGCTGATCAAGATCGTCGGCATGATCCTGCGGACGCGGGCGACGCTGTTCCACGTGTACTCGGTGTCGGTCTGGGGCGCGGCACCGCTGATCTTCCTGAGCCCCCTGGCGATGAGCCTCTTCAAGATTATGGAGAACCCGGCCTACATCGTTCCGTCGCTGGCGATCGTCGCGGCCTTCCTGCTCTGGTCGATCATGCGCATCCTGAAAGGACTGTCCGTCGTGTTCGAGGCCAATGCGCTCCGTACTTATCTGGGCGGCCTTGTGCTTCTTCTGGTCACGTGCGGCGGAATTGGAGCGTACTATGATTCGGCATACGCGCTCGGCTCGTACCTGTCTCTCATTCTCCATCTGGTGCGGAATCTGGGCTGATGTATCTTTCCAAACTGGAAATATTCGGCTTCAAATCGTTCGCGCAGAAGGTGAATCTGGCCTTTGACGCCGGTCTGACCGGCATCGTGGGCCCCAACGGCTGCGGCAAGACGAATGTCGTCGATGCCATCCGTTGGGCGCTGGGAGAACAGCGTCCGACGACGCTTCGAAGCGACAAGATGGAGGATGTGATCTTCAACGGCACGAAATCGCGCAAGCCGCTGAACGTCGCCGAGGTCTCCATCACCATCGAAAATACCAAGGGGATCCTGCCGCTCGAATACACGGAAGTTACCATCACCCGCCGCGTGTTCCGCTCCGGCGAGAGCGAATACTACCTGAACAAGACTCTCTGCCGTCTCAAGGATATCCGGGATCTCTTCATGGACACGGGGATGGGCTCCGATGCCTACTCCGTGATCGAGCTGAAGATGGTGGAGAGCATCCTGAGCGAGAACTCCGAAGAACGGCGCCGCCTCTTCGAAGAATCCGCCGGCGTTACGAAATACAAGCACCGGCGCAAGGAGGCGTACCGCCGCCTGGAGACCGTCCGCCAGGATCTAACGCGCGTCAGCGATATCGTCCGCGGCGTGGAAAAGGCCGTCAACTCGCTGGAACGTCAGGCGCAAAAGGCCGAGCGGTACAACGAGTACGTGAAGGTGCTGGAAGAGAAGGAAGTCGATGTGCTCTCGCGGGAGTACGCAAGCGTCTTCTCGCGCATTGCCCCGCTGCAGGAACAGCTCTCCGTTGCGGTGACGGAGAAGAATCGTCTGGATGTCGAACTGCATCAGGAAGAGGCGTTGCTCGAGGTCCTGCGCGGAGAGATGGAAGATCTCGAACGTCAGCTCGCCGCCGCGCAGAACGACCTGACGGAGCGCCAGGAAGCGTTGCACCAGCTGGAACAATTCCAGGCGACTTCCGCGGAGCGCCAGCGCTCGCTCCGGGCGAATGCGACGAAGTACGAGCAGGAAAAGATCGATCTCGAAGCGCAGCGTCAGGATCTGGAGCAGAAGCAGCTCGAGCGGGTGCGCGCGCTGGAACAGACCCGCGGCTCGATTGCCGCGGCGGAAGAGGTCGAACGCGGGAAGGTCCGCGAACGCGACGAGTTCGAGGTGCAGCTGAACGCGAAGAAGGCGGAGCTGAAATCCAGTCAGGACCACGTCATCGCGCTCCTGCACGAGCTGAGCGACCTGCGCACGCGGGAAAATCAGGTGAAGGCCCGGGTCGAGAACATCCGCGGGCGCATCGGTTTCATCTTGGAAGAGAGCGAGGTCCTGCGTCAGGATGTGGAAAAGAACGGCGAGCTCATCTCCCGCCTGAGCGCGGATGACCGCCAGCTCCGGCTCGCGTTCGCCGAGGCCGAGGTCCGCACGCATCAGATGGAGGACTACCGGCAGAAGCTGCAGGAAGAGATTGATCAGCTGCGTCGCGAAGAGCTCGAGGTCACGGCCGAGCTGGAACGGAAGCAGGCCCGCATCGATTTCCTTAAGGGGCTCGTCGAGAGCTACGACGGCTACTCCGAGGGCGCGCGCTATCTCATCTCCAGCGCCGAATGGAGCACCCGCATCCAGACGACCGTAGGCGAAGCCGTCGTGACCGATCCGCGCTACCGCGTGGCCTGGTCCACCTGGCTGGCGGTCAGCTGCATTGTGCCGCTCATCTTGACGTCCGGAATCTGGTTCCCGCTGGCGTGGATCGACCTCATCGGCACGCCGCTCGACAAGGTCCTGGATTTCGTGCTCGCCTTCGTTCTTTACAAGGCACTGAGCCGCGAAGCGCGCCG
>JAKAJH010000080.1 GCA_021813905.1 Bacteroidota bacterium
TGTCCGTCACCTGCGCGCTCACTTCCACGATCCCCTTGAGCGCTTCCGCCGTCTTGTTCGTCATCTCGCGGTTCTCGTTCACGATGCCCCCCGCCTTCTCCATCGATCGCACCCCTTTCGTCGTCAGACCCTGGATGCTTTTGATCAGATCCGCGATCTCCTTCGTCGCTTTCGTCGTCCGCTCGGCCAGCTTGCGCACTTCGTCCGCTACCACCGCAAACCCGCGGCCCTGCTCGCCGGCCCGCGCAGCTTCGATCGCCGCATTCAGCGCCAGCAGGTTCGTCTGATCCGCAATGTCATCGATGACCGTGATGATATCCCCGATCTTCTCGCTGGACTGGCCCAGTTCATTCACCACCGCACCCACCTCACCGGCTACTTCCACGTTGCGACCGATCGCCTCGAGCGACCGCTGGGAGATCTTCACACCGTCTTCGGCGGCATTCTTTGCCCGTCTGGCGTATTCCGCGGTGGAGCCCGCATTCTTCGAGTTCTCCACGATCGTCTTGGTCATCTCCTCCACAGCGCTGGCCACCTCACCGGCCTGCGAAGTCTGCTCATGGGCACCGGCGGCCATCTCTTCCGTGCTTGACGAGATCTGGCTCGACGCGCTTGCGAGAGCGGCGGCGGCTTCCGAAACCTGCAGCAACGTATTCTTGATCGTTTGTACAAATGAGTCAAAGGACCGCTGGAGGTCGCCGACTTCGTCTTTCCGCGTCGAGTTGAACCGGCTGTTCAAGTCCGCATTGTCAATGCCGCGGACAACCTGCACGACCGGGCGACTGATGATACCGGCAACGAGGAATCCGAGACCGATGGCGACCAGAATGCCGGCTCCGATGACCGCCAGCATTGTGGCGGCTGCCGTTCCGGCCTGCGCTGCATTGGCGTCGGCCCGGGCCTTGCCGCGGCGCACGAGCAGATCATTCAGGGACTGGATGGCATCCTGCACCATTGCGCGGTCTTTTTCCATCTCTCCGACAAACAGCGCTCGCGCTTCCGCCCCGCGTCCCGCATCTGCGAGCGTATTGAGCAGAGCCTTCTTCTCGTTGAAGGCTTTCCTCGTCTCGGCGACGCGCTTCAGCATCTCTTTAACATCGGTGGCGAACACCGCCTTGTCGATCTCAGACAGCGCTTCGTCGATGGCTTTTTCGCGGCCGGCGATGTGCTCACGTTGGGTTTCACGCTCCGCCTGACTACGGGCCGTCGCGAGCTGCATGAGGTTGACGCGCTCGCGCTGGAACGACGACGCCAGTTCGGCCGAAGCCGCCAACGGCACGAGGTTGGTCTTGTACAGCGTCGTGTCGCTTTCGTTGAGAGCATAAATATTTGATACACCAATGTATCCGATGACGCCGGCGATGATCGCGACCACCATGAAGCTCAACAGCAGCTTCGTTTTGATCTTCAAATCATAGAACCATTGCATTGCCCAGCCCTCCTATCGAACGACATCAACAACGGCGGCCCTTCCCGACCGGTTTCGCATGAATTGATACTCTCCAACGCGTGCCGCGGCTGATCCCACCGGAGCCAATGGCACCGAGAATGTGTCGGACGCGCTATGCGGCGGGCCGGAACAGCGATAACTGCGGCTGCCGAAACAGCTCTTCATCATGCTCGACGTCCTCCAATTGGTCATCGAGGGTGAAGTAGCGGCAGTCGTGGTAGTGGCCCGATCCATCCTCCGCCCAAATGTGCCCGCATTCCGGACAGATTTCCGTGCCGTCCTCGGCGGTAACATATTCCGTCATGATCCGATCTCGATTCATTGGTGCCTCCTCGCAGCGTGTTTGCCTTTGTGCTCTGACTCCTTGAATCGTTTCGCTTCCAGTGCCAGCGTCGTTCCACATGCGGGGGTGTGGTGCGTAAAGAGCAACAGGCCCCTTGCCTGTTCACCCAGTCGAAGTCTTCGCACGTTTCCCTGATAGCCGTTCAGGCGAATGCCGGAATCATCAAGGAACTCATCGCACGTTGCCCATTCTTTCCCGCACAGGGTGCATCGTTTGAATACCGGTTCACCCGATGTGCCAGCCGCCTTTAGACTGGTTCGGCCGGTTGACGGTGTGAGTGTCGTTTTCATTTCAGAAGTTTCTTCAACTTTGGGGGTATGTCCAAACCGTGTGCCAAACGGACAATTCTATGAGCCGCCGTTCAGCCGCTTCAGAAGGCGATTTTCGGGCTAAACGGCCATTTTTGTACATCTTCGGAGGACTGCGGATCGGCATCACCGGCGGGCGTGGCGACTTTCGGCCACTTGCCCAAAATAGTACGGGAACGAGGAGACGATGGAAGGCCCGTGAGGGGGATGAAAAGTGAACCCGGAAGGACTGAACTCTCTTCCGGGTTCGGGGATGGAATGGCAGAAGGTCGGCTGACCGCCGGCCGATTCATGCGGCGATGCGTGCCGTTAGCCGGCCAGCACTTCCTGGATCACGCGGATAAAATCCGCCGGGTGGAACGGCTTCTGGATGGCGCGGAGGCCCTCGTCCTTCAGCAGGTCAGTGATCACCTTCTCGGAGGTAAAGCCCGAGCAGAAGATCGCCTTGACGTCCGGACGGATCTTCTTGAGTTCCACATAGGTTTGTCCGCCGTCCAGTTTCGGCATGATCAGGTCGAGAATCACCAGGGCGACCTCATCGGCGTGTTCACGATACGCCTGCACCGCCTGGAGGCCGTCCGAGGCGAGAATGACGCGATAGCCGATCTCTTCCAGCAGTTCCTTGCCGAGTTCCTGCATCGGCTCTTCATCGTCCACCAGGAGGATCAGCTGATTGCCGCCCCGGTGCGGTGCCGGAACATCACTTGCCTCCGACGGCGCCTGTGCCTGGATCGCGGGAAGGATGATGGTGAACGTGGTCCCCGTTCCCGCCACACTGTCCACCGAAATCGACCCGCCGTGGTCACGCACGACGTTGTACACGATCGCCAGCCCGAGGCCGGTGCCCTTGCCCTTTTCCTTCGTCGTGAAGAACGGTTCGAAGATCTTCTCGCGGATCTCGGGGGGGATACCGGTGCCGGTATCGGTGACGCGAAGTTCCACGCATTGGGTGGCTTCGGTGCGAAGCAGTTTGGGATTCACGTCAGCTCCCACCGTGCGGTTCCGGGCTTCAACGATCAATCGCCCGCCCTCCGGCATGGCATCCCGTGCATTCACGCAGAGGTTCAGCAGCACCTGATACAGCGATCCCCGATCGCCCTTGATCGGCAGAAGGTCGGTGTCCACGCGGTGCTCGAAACTCACGCTGGTCGGAAAAGTCTCGTGCACGACCTGTTCCAGCTCCGCCAGCACGGGGAGGAGGTCCGTCGGTACCGACTCGGCCTTCCGGTGTCGCGTCGCCGTCAGCAGGTGCATCGCGAGATCCGCTCCGCGCATCGCGGACTTCTCGATCGTATCGGCGTATCTCTGCACTTTGGCCGTGTCGGTCGCGTACTTCTTCAACTGTCCGGCGAATCCGAGGACGTTGTTCAGGATGTTGTTGAAATCATGCGCGATGCCACCCGCCAGAGCGCCAAGGCTTTCCATCTTCTGCGCCTGTCGCAGCTGATCCTCGGCCTGATGCTCCTCAGTGTTGTCGATGACATACCCCTTGATCTCCGTGAGATCTCCACGTTCCGAGAAGCTTCCCGAAACGCTCTGGATCAGGTAGAGCAGTTTTCCGTCGCGCCGCCGGCCGTTCAGCTTCTGATATTCCACCTGTCGATGCTGGCGCAGCTTCTTGATCAGCGCTTCCCGGTACTGCAGATCGGGAAACAGGTCGAACAGATTTGCCTGCTGCGCCGCATCCGTCGAGGCGTAGCCGAAGATCCTGGCAAACGCAGGATTACAGGCGACGAAGGCCCCGTCCGGCCGGGCAATGAACGCGCCTGCAAGGTCCTCGTTGAAGAACATCCGATACCGCTCTTCGCTCTCGCGCAGATGCTGTTCCATCCTCTTCCGCGCGGTGATATCCTCCTTGACCGCCAGGAAGTGACTGATGGATCCGGACGGATCCAGGATCGGCAGGATCGCCGCCGCTTCAAAAAAGAGTTCGCCGTTCTTCCGGCGGTTGAGGAACTCGCCGGTCCACGTCCGGCCGGTCGTGACGGTCTCCCAGAGTATACGGTACTCTTCGGGCGACGTGAGGCCGGATTTCAGGATGCGCGGATTCTTGCCCCGCGCTTCCTCGAACGTGTAGCCGGTGTTCCGGGTGAAGGTGGGATTCACGTACTCGATGTTTCCGGCCTTGTCCGTGATGATGATGGAACTCGGGCTTTGCTCGACGGCGCGGGAGAGCTTTCGGATGTCCTCCTCGGCCTTCTTGCGGGCCGTGATGTCTTCCGCGTACAGGACAACTCCACCGATCTCACCGTCCGCGCTGTACCACGGTCGGCACTCCCAGTCACTGTAGCCGATACTCCCGTCCGCCCGGGCGAAGGGCTCCTCCGGGATTCCTTCCACGGCGCCGTTCAGGCAGCGCTGGTGCGAGTGCTTCCAGCCTTCCGGCAGCCACGGAAACACCTCGTAATGCGTGCGCCCCAGGACCTCCTCCTCGCGGAGGTTGTTTTCTTCGAGGAACCGGTCGCTGACCATGATGAACCGCATCTCCCGGTCGAACACGGCGATGCCGACGGGGCCATGTTTGACGATGGCGCGGGTGAGCTGCTCACTGGCCCGGAGGGCGTCGTCCTGCCGCTTGCGTTCGGAAATATCGCGGGCCGTGGCAATGACCGCTTCGCGGCCGGAATACCATCCGCGGTTCAGCAGCACTTCCTTCGCGAAGACCTGACCATCCTTGCGCCGGCCCCACCACTCGAAGCGTTGCGGCTCTCCGGCAAATGCGCGTTCCAGCTGCAGCCGGAGGCGGACCGGATCATTCTTTCCGTCGGCCGAAAGGAAGTCCGGCGTACGACCGACGATCTCCTCACGGGTGTAGCCGTACATCTGTACGGCTCCCTCATTCACGTCAATGAATCGCCCCTCGCGATCCTGGATGTAGATTGCTTCCGTCACCGCATCGAAGAGACCGCGATAACTCTTCTCACTTTCCCGAAGACTGTCTTCGGCCTTCTTCTTGTCCGAAATATCCTGAACGATGGCAACGTAGTGGATCGGCCGGCCATCCGCCCCCCGCAATAACGACAGTGTCAGATTGCCCCAGATCGTCGAGCCGTCCGCGCGCAGGAAGCGCTTCTCCAGCGTGAAGCTCTGGATCTCGCCGTTGGCCAGACGCTCCCGGAGGCGCACATTGGCCGGCAGATCCTCGGGGTACGTGACATCCTGATATCGCATGCGTAACAGGCGCTCCCTCGGAATATCCAGGAAGGCCGCCATGCGCTCGTTGACGTCAAGGAACCGGCCTTCCGCGTCGGTGAAGCAGATCCCCACGGCCGCCTGCTCGAACAGTCCGCGGAACCGCAGCTCGCTGGCCCGCAAATCCTCCTCCGCCTGCTTCCGGGCGGTCATATCCCGAGCCGTCGAAAGGATGACCTCCCTTCCTCCGTACTGGAAGAGCACATTGCTGATCTCGACCGGGATGGCCCGGCCATCCTTCGTGCGGTGCATCCCCTCCCAGAGATGCTGACCGTTCTTTCGCAGAGCGCGCATGGCCTCCGCGACCACTCGGATGCCTTCCGGCGCGTCGATCTGGAGCGGCGTCATCTGCAATAGTTCGTCGCGCGAGTACCCCAGCCGACGGCACGCGACATCGTTCACTTCAAGGAACCGGCCCGGCATGCCGTCCTCAGTCATCTCATGGACGAACACCGCGTCGTTGATGGTGTTGAACAGCATCCGGTACCGGATTTCGCTTGCCGCGATCGCCTCGGCCGCCTGCCTCCGTTCGGTGACGTCCTGTGCGGCGCCGTACAGGATGTACCGGCCGGGGTCGCCCTCGGCCGCCACACACCGGCTGGAATCCCGCACCCACCGTTCCGCGCCGGAGCGGGTCAGGATCCGGTATTCGGCCGATCCCTCATCGCCGGGACGCAGGGAATGAAGGAGCTCGCGAATTCGCGGGCGATCATCGGGATGGACAACGAAGAGCCAGCATCCATGCTGCTTGATTTCGTCCCAGCTGTACCCCGTGATCTGCTCGAAGGCGCCGCTCATCCAGTCCACGATGTAGGAACCGGTGATCTCGCGAACACACGAATACACATAGTCTGACGTCAGTGACGAGATGATCCGGTACCGTTCGGTGGATTCCTCCAGCCGTCGCTCGCCGAGTTTCCGGTCGGTGACATCTACGATGATTCCGCGAAGACCGACCGGCTGACTGTCCCGGATCACGGCCGCGGAATAGATCAGCATCGGAAACGTTGAACCGTCTTTTCGCAGACCTTGATATTCACGACCGTGAGACGGGGCTCCGGCCAGGACCGCGGCGATGAATTGCGCCCCTCTCTCCCGGTCCTGCGGAGCGAGCATGTTCGCGATCGTGGTATCCGCTCTCAAATCCTCAGGACGATAACCGAAGACCTCGAAGCAACTCCGGTTGGCAAACATCAAATGTCCGTCCGGCGCTATTTCGAACACCGGCTGGGGGAGCAGGTCTGTGAGTTCCCGGAATCGCTGCTCACTGTCCCGAAGCGCTTCGCGCGACCGGTGTTCTTCCGTGACATCCCGGACGATGCTGAGCACCCGATCGTTCCCGAGCGGTTCCAGTCTCGCCTCGAACGCCCGCACGCGTTCCTCAAAGGGGAGCGTGTACTCGTATGTCACCGGCGAGCCTGTGGCGAGGCAGGTGTGCAGATGCTCCTCCGCGATCGCGGCCATTCCCGGGGGAACCACGTCGCGGATGTTGCGGCCGAGGAAGTCTTCCGGCTTCCGGTAGAGTACCGCATCCGCCGGAGCATGGTAGTCCAGGAACACGCCGTCCGCATCCTGAATGAACATCAAATCCGGCACGGCGTTCAGAATCGCACGAAAGCGCGCTTCGCTGTCTTTGAGCGCCTGTTCGGTCTGCCGCCGGTGAAGCGCCACGGCGGCCTGATAGGCGAACGCTTCCACCGCGACACGCTCCGCCTCCAGCGACGGCCGACGGGCGATGATCGCGACGCTTCCCATGAGCTCGCCGTGCTGGGTAATCCCGATCGCGTACACCCGTCGCACGCCCAGGAGCATTTCGAGCGCACTTCCGAGCACCCGCGGAAATCCGCCGAACGAGAGTTCACTGACACCACCCTCCACTTCCGCCAACTGACCGCGTCGGAGTGCATCGGCCGCGGCCGGATCGACGGGATACGCCCGTCCCACCGGGCTGTGGCCAACGAACTTCAAGAACGATTCAACGAACCGCCCGGCACCGGCAAGCCCCCTGCACACCAACGCCTTCGCCTGGCGGTCGTACGCGCTCGTCAGCACGATGACGTCGCCGAGAAGCAGGCGGGTACGCTCTGCGATGAACGCGTGGATATCCCCCTCCGGCGGGAAGTCCACGAAGGTCATGGCCGAATCGGAGAGGAATGTCAGATACGCCTCCTGCCGCCGCGCTTCTTCATCCTGCTTCATCCGGTCGGTAATGTCACGCGATGCGAGCACCACGCCGCTCTGCACCCCTGCGTCATCCAGCAACGGGGAGCCGACCACTTCCAGCCAGAGAGAGGAGCCATCGGCGGACTGAAAGCGAAGCGTCGTACTCGCCGACTTTCGCTGCAGCCATTGCGTTCGTGCCAGAGATTCGACGCGAAGCCGGTCATCCGCATGCACCAGATCGAGAAACGGCCGGCGCTCGAGGGAGGATGCGCTGAGGCCGCAGAGCCGCTGATGGCTGGCGCTGACGTACACGTACCGGAGATTCATGTCCACCTGGCTGACCAGGTCGAGCATGTTCTCGTTGATCCGGCGCAGCCGGTCCTGCTCCGCGCGAAGCAGACGCTCCGTTTCGCGCTTTTCACGACGCAGCCGATCCGTCTCCACCTGGAAGCGCACCGCCGGCACCAGGCGGGCGATGCGATCATGGAAAATGAAGTCGGACGCCCCGGCCCGCAGGGCATGGATGGCCTGTGCTTCCTGATCGGCACCGACGATGAGAACAAACGGAACATCAACGCTGAGCACTTTCATCAGACGGAAGGCCGAAACACCGTCGACATCACCGGCCTCGAGCTCGGCGAGCACCAGCTCCGGCTGCGAGTCCCGCAAGGCCCGGAGATATTCCTCCTTCGATGCCACGCGCTGGTTGACGAACGGGACGCTGCTCTCCGCAAGCTCGCGATCGATCAGCGCCGCCGTTTCGTCAGACGCTGTCAGGGTCAGCAGATGGATTTTTCGGCTCATCACTCGGGATCCTTACAGGTCAGCGTCGCGTGCGATGCGCACGGATTGACGGGGCACCGGGGATCAGCGTGGCATCCCCGGAGATCACTTGAACACCTCCGGATACAGTTTCTTTGCGCAATCGGGACAGATGCCGTGGCTGAGCGTGGCTTCCGAATGCTCGGTGATGTATTTCTCGAGGTGATTCCAGTAGCCCTTGTCATCCCGGATCTTCTTGCAGTTGGAACAGATGGGGATGAGGCCGCTGAGCGTCCGGATATTGGACAAGGCCGCCTGGAGTTCCTTGATCAGCTCTTCGCGCTCCCGCTCCATCTTCTTGCGGTCCGAGATGTCCCGGATGATCGTGCAGATGGCGCGCTTGCCGCCGTACGAGATGAGACTGGCGCTGGCCAGCACGTCGATGGTCGACCCGTCCCGCCGACGGTATGTCCGCTCGTCGCTGTTCGGGTCGTTCGACGTGAGAATCGCAGAAACGCGCCGGTTGATGGCGCTGTATTCGTCCACGATCAGATTGAATGCGGTGAGTTCCCGCGCATCGTCCATGGTGTAGCCGGTGATGCGACAGAAGGCCTCGTTGCATTCCACCACCTCCAGCGTCAGCACATCCATCATGTAGATGCCGTCGCCGGACTGCTCGACGACCGCGCGGAACCGTTCTTCGCTTTCCCGCAGTGCCTGTTCGGCGCCGAGGCGTTCGCTGATGTCCCGCAAAATGCCTTCG
>JAKAJH010000001.1 GCA_021813905.1 Bacteroidota bacterium
CAACTTTCTTTTGTCCAGAATGTCCACCGGCTGGATGGAGACCTCGGACGCCAGCTCGGGCGTCTTGCAGAGGGTCAGGAAATCGGCCTTCGCACGGATAGCGCGGTACTCGGGCAGATAGCGCCCGGCCTGGCGCATCATCCAGACCGGTGTGCGTTCAACGGGTTGACGGCGACAGGCGCGGAGGAAGAGATCATTGGACATAAGGAATGAAGAATTAAGAGTGATGAATGAAGAGTGTGGTTCGATCAGAATTCTGAGTGTCAGGGTACGGGCTTCTTGCGCGCAAACTCGATCTCGAGCGCTTCCACCAATCCTTCCGCTGTCGCAGCGGAGGGGACGATCCTGACGCGGAGTCCGCAGTCGCGGGCTGCGTCGCGGGTGGTCGGGCCGATGACGGCAATCGGCGTGCGCGAAAGCGCCTCGAGCCCCACAAGATCGACCGTGTTCAGGAGCGCGGAGGGACTGAAGAACGTCGCGGCGTCCACCTTACCGGCACGCAGTGCCCGACGGACCGGCTCCACGTCCGTCTCCGGCGGCCGACGGTTCTCATACGCGACGACCTCGTCCACCGTTCCGCCGTGTGACCGGATGTGCCGTGGGATCACGTCGCGGGCGATGTCGCTGCGCGGGAAGAGGAATCGTTTCCCCCACACGCCGTCGCGGGTGAGCAGCGCGGTCAGATCGTTCGCGGAGAAGTTCCGCGGGACCGCGCTGGCCGGCATGCCGGCTTCCCGGAGCGCGGACTCGGTCTTCTCTCCCACCGCATAGATGCGCTTTCCGGCGATCACCGCCGGAGCGTCGGGATCCACGGCGCGCGTGCGCTTCAGAAAGAACTCAACGGCGTTCCGGCTGGTGAAGACCAGGCCGTCGTACTGCCGGAGGGTGCGGATCGCTTCGTCCAGCGCCGTGGTGGATGAAGGTTCGACCAGCTCGATGGCGGGGAGACTCAGCACCCGTGCGCCCCGGGCTTCGAGCATCTGTTGAAAGGATGGATCGGCTCCCGCAGCGCGAGTGACCAGAATGACGCGTCCGTCGAGGGAGGATGATGGCATGGCGCGGATGGAGCGGTTCAGGGCGTCTGCCGGATTTCGTCGAGGATTTCGTTGCCGCCCTGGCGGATGAGGTCGTGCGCCAGCTCGACCCCCACGCGGGCCGCATCGGTCCGGGGGCCGCGGTGCGTGCCGCGAAGCACGCGTGCGCCGTCCAGACTGCCGATGACGGCGGACAGTGTCAGCTGATCATCCTGCACCCGTGCGTGCGCGCCGATGGGGATCTGGCATCCGCCCTCCAGCTCGCGGAGAAATGCGCGTTCGGCCTGGACCGCCGCCGCGGTCGGCTCGTGATGCAGCCGGCGCACAACGTCGAGGATCGTCGCGTCGTCGTTGCGGATCTCCACCGTCATGGCCCCTTGTCCCACCGCCGGCAACATGAGGTCATAGGGAAGCGTCTCGGTGATGCGATCCGTCCATCCGAGGCGCACGACGCCGGCACGGGCGAGAATCATGCCGTCCCAGTCCGACTCTTCGAGACGCTTCATGCGCGTGTTCAGATTGCCGCGGATCTCGACGATCTGCAGCTCCGGCCGCGCGTTCAGCAGCTGGGAGCGTCGCCGCAGGCTGCCGGTGGCCACGACGGCATTCGGCGGAAGTTCCAGGAATCGCCGGTGGGCCTTTCGGGGATGGGCGATGAAGACGTCGCGGGCGTCCTCCCGTTCGAGGATGGCGCCGATGGTGAGCCCGCCGGGGAGCACGGTCGGCACATCCTTCAGGCTGTGCACGGCGAGATCGATGCGTCCGTCAAGCAGCGCAAGCTCCAGTTCCTTTGTGAAGAGGCCCTTATCGCCGATCTTGGAGAGCGGCGCGTCGAGGATCTTATCCCCCGTGGTCCTGATGGTGATGATCTCGAACGTCGCGGCGGGGAAGAGTGCGGCAAGGCGCTTGCGGACGAAGTGCGTCTGCCACAGGGCCAGTTCACTGCCGCGGGTGCCGATGCGAACGATCTCAGGCGTCATCGTCGTCGTTCCGGGTGCCGTGGGAAAGGCCGAACAGCTCTCGGATGGCGTGCATCCGCTGCAGGCGTTCGGCGACGGGACGGGAATGTCCGTTCCGCAGATTCACGATGGGGGAGTGGAGGATCTTGTTCACGATCCGCTTCGTCACGAGTTCGGCGAGCTCGCGATCCTTCTGTTCGAACCGGTTGATATGTCTGGCCAACTCTTCGCTGCGGATGCGTTCCATCATTTCCGTCAGCGCGCCGATCGTGGGGTTCACCTCGAGCGATCCGTACCACTCGACCAGCTCTTTCAGCACTTCCCCGATGATCGATTCCACCTTGGGGATCTGCTCGCCGCGCTTCTGCAGGTTCTCGGCGACCATCTGATTGAGCGTATCGAGGTCGTAGAGGAAGACGTTCTCGAGCGACCGGATCTCCGGGTCGAGATTGCGGGGAACGCCGATATCGATGAGGAAAAGCGGTCCGTCCGTGCGGCGGATCTTCTGCAGGCGCGCGACGTCCGCGGCCATCAGCACGTACCGGCTCACCTCGACGGAGGAGATCACGATGTCGACGGCCGGCAGATGCTCCATCCATTGGTCGAACGGGACAGCGGTGCCGCCGACATTCTGCGCCAGCGCGTTGGCCTTCTCGAATGTCCGGTTCGTGACGATGAGCTTGCCGATCTCCCGGCCCTGCAGGTGTTTGGCCGTCAGCTCGGCCGTTTCACCGGCGCCGATGACCAGCGCGGTTTTTGCGCGCAGCCCGTCGAAGATCCGTTCCGCCAGTTCGACCGCCGCATAGCTGACCGAGACGGCTCCTTCGCCGATGGTTGTCTCGGTGCGGGCCCGCTTGCCGACGCGGGAGGCCAGCTGGAACAGACGGTTCATAAAGAGCCCCGCGGTGCCCTGCTCGACGGCCGTCTGGTAGCCGACGCGGACCTGCGCGAGAATCTGGACATCGCCGAGGACCATGGAGTCGATGCCGGAGGCGACGCGGAAAAGATGGTCGACAGCATCGGAACCGGTATGGACGAAGAGCTGTTCCGGCGGTACGGTCCCGGCGACGCCCTTCTGGGCCAGAAGGAACTGCTTCATCGGCTCCACGGCGGCGGCGGGATCGATAGCGAGGGCGTACAGCTCGGTGCGGTTGCACGTGGAATAGAGGACAGCCTCGGTGCCAAGGGTCTGGATGGCGCGCGGCAGGGCGGTGCGGACCTCCTGATCGGAGAACCACAGCCGTTCCCGCGTCTCCAGGGGAGCGGTGTGATGCGATATGCCGACGCACACCAGATTCATCTCAATAAAACTTGTGGAACCCGCTGAAGAAGATGTTGATGATCGTCAACGAGAAGATCGACACCGCGAATCCGACGATCGACAGCATCATCACTTTCCGTCCCTTCCAGCCGCTGGATCTCCGTGCCGCCAGGATGATGCCGTAGAGCGCCCAAATCAGTACGGTGCCGATGAGTTTGGGGTCGGCAAAATAGAGCGTGGAGAAGACATGATACAGCCAGACAAGTCCGAACACGATGGCCGTTCCCAGCAGGACGAATGCCATGCGGGTGGCGGTCATCGTCATCCGTTCCAGAGTCTCGAGATTCGGGAGCTTCTTGTAGATCACGCCGAAGCGGCTGGCTTTCATCTCATGATAGAGCATGAGGTACAGAAAGCCGTATGCGCCGGCGATGGTTATGGCCGCGTAGCCGAGTAGGGCGGCGGTTACGTGAATGCCGAACAGGTTGCTGCGCAGGATCTCCGGCACCTGATTGATGTCGCGAATGAAGATGGACGACGCCGTCTGGAAAAAGAAGGCGATGTTGATGATGAAATACCCCGTCTCCTTGCGGTGCGATCGGACTTCGATGAAGAGGTACGTCGCTGCGACGGAGAATGCCAGCACCGAGAAGATCTCGAAGATGGTCGTGACCGGCGGGTGGTCGAACGCGGCCGTTCGGGCGATGAGGTACACCGCGTGGAGCGTGACGGTGATGGACAGGAGCTTCGTCTTCAGCTGCTTTGCCCACAGCGCATCGGAGAAGAACGCCCTGCCATACGTCCCGACCGTGAGGAAGTAGAGGATCGGGAGAACGATGTTGAAGATATCGACAAAAATGGCCGGATTTCCTTTGATTTCCTCTCTAATGTAGCGAAAAGTCGCGGGACTCACAACTGACACAGGTGCCATGCCGCCGCTTCAATGAGAACAGAATGGAAGCCAGACGGATTCCCTCGAAATCGGCGTCCCGGCTTGCGCTTCGACTGCTCATCCGCTATCATTTGATCTCGCAGGTCCGACCCGGAGCCATTTTCCATGAACACAACCACGCGACTCTTTGCGCTCGCTCTCATTGCCTCCGCAGCGTCGCCGGCTCAGCCAACCGCTCTGCGGGATTCCCTCCTCGACCGTTTCGAGGGACCGTGGGTTCTGCAGGGCACGATCGACGGCAAGCAGACGACTCACGACGTTTCCGTCGGCTGGGTCATTGCTCATCAGTACTTTCAAGTCCACGAAATCTCCCGCGAGCGGAATCAGGACGGCAGTCCCGAGTACGAAGCCATCGTCTGCATCGGGCGCGATCCGACGGCCGAGGGGTACGCGTGCGAGTGGCTCGACGTGACCGGCGGCAGCGGTCTCTCCGCGCAGGCGATCGGACACGGTACACGCAGCGACGACTCCATCCACTTCGTTTTCCGGGGCGGGGATGGAAGCCTCTTTCATACGACATTCGCGTACCACCGGAGCGCGAATTCGTGGCAGTGGCTCATGGACGGGGAGCAGGCCGGAACGCGCGTGCCGCTCGCCCGGGTCATGCTTTCCCGGCCGTGAAGAGACAGCACCATGCACTCGTTCGACATCATCTTTATTGCACTCGCGCTTTCCATCGACGCCTTCGCGGTGGCGCTGGCCGCATCGGCGGCGGGTCACCTCCGGACACCGCGGGCGGCGGTGCGCATCGCGTTCCACTTCGGACTCTTCCAGTTCCTCATGCCGGTGCTGGGCTGGGCAGCCGGAGCAACGCTGGCGCCGCTGATCCAATCGGTTGACCACTGGGTTGCGTTCGGATTGCTGGCGTTCGTGGGTGGACGGATGATCCACGCCGCCCGGAGGGACGACGATGTGCCGCCTTCCGATGATCCCAGTCGCGGTGTTTCGCTCGTCATGCTGTCGACCGCGGTGAGTGTGGATGCCCTCGCGGTCGGGTTGACGCTCGCGATGCTCGGCGTCGAAATCCTTCTGCCCGCGGCGGTCATCGGCATCGTCACGGCCACGATCTCGCTGATCGGCGTGTTCCTCGGGGCGAAGATGCACGTCCGATTCGGAAAGATCGCGGAAACCCTTGGCGGCGTCGTGCTCATCGTGATCGGTCTGCGCGTGGTCATATCGCACCTCTTCGGCATCTAAGGGAAAATTCCAAAACTCAAGGACCAAATCTCAACTCGTGATGACGGAGATCTTTCCCGGCACGGCTTCGTGCTTGTCGTTTGGTCCCTGAATTCTTCATTGATTCCTGTCCCTTGTTCATTGACGTTTCTCATGGTGCTTGATACTTGATGCTTGAAGGTTGACGCTTTCCAACCGATTTGCCCCTCGTCTCCGTCCGAAAAATTCCGTACCGTTGCTGAGTCGTGCATTTCCGTGATGCCGTCACCAGAGACATCATCGTGACCCCGATCCACGCCCGAAATCAATATCCATCCTCAGTCGTTGCTGCGGTCGCACTCAGCGCCCTGCTCGCGGGCATGGCAAGTTTCTCGTGCCGGCCGTCGACTCCGTCCCTCTGCTCAGTAACCTTCGTCGCATCGGTGAAGCCCGCAGGGTGGGGAGAGCCGGTATACCTCACGGGAGACAATGCGAAGCTGGGGGACTGGGATCCTGCCGCTGTGCCCATGGAGCGCCGGTCCGATTCGGTCTTCACCGTCACGCGGCAGTTCCCGCGGGGAACGCACATCGCCTACAAGATCACCGCCGGCTCGTGGTGGGTGGAGGCGCTAAATCAATCGGAGGCGCTGTACAGCAACTTCCATCTGACAGTCGACCGCGATATGACCGTGACCGTCGAAATCTTCGACTGGCTCAACCGCATGAAGAATGGCCGGCCCGTGTACGGCACGTTTCGTTTCGATCCCCGTCGCCCGCCGGTGACGCTCGACGGACTGTGGCGGTACCATTCCGGCGACGATCCGGCGTGGGCCGCTCCGGCGCTCGACGACAGCGCGTGGCCGGTGGTGGGCTCGTATCTCGTCTGGGAGCAACCGACGGAACCCCGGTGGAACGGGATCGGCTGGTTCCGCTTCCGGATGTACGTCGATTCGTCGCTCTGGAATACGACGGTCGCGCTGCGGGTTTCGCAGCTTGGCGCCTCCGAGATCTACTATAATGGACGATTACTGTATTCCTGCGGGACTGTCGGAAGCGACCGGAGCGCGACGCGTCCGCAGGCGACGACGGCGTGGCAACCCCTTCGATTCGATCCTCAGCCGGAACAGCTCATCGCCGTCCGTTACGCGAACGATGATGTCGCGCGACAGAAACGACTGGGACTTTCGCCGGGATTCATTCTCACGCTGCGGGATCTGACCACCGCATTCCGGTCAGACGTCCAGGCGCGGGAAGATTCCACACGCCAGATCGGATTCACAGTCGTCGCGCTCCTGCTGTTCATCCTGCATCTCTTTCTGTACGGCTTCCTGCGGCAGCAGCGTCAACACCTGTACTACGCCGTCTGCATGCTGGGCTTCGCCGGCGTGATCTATTTCAACTATCAGCGGACCATCGTCCCGGATGTGGCGGATGTTCTGCTGTTCCTGCGACTCAACGGCGTGGCGGTCGCGGTCGCGATCTTCTTCGGTGTGCTGACGATCTTTGAAACGGCGTACGAGCGCTTCCCGAAGCGGATCTGGTTCTTCCTCGTGCTCTTTGTTCTTCTCGCCATCGGCTCGATGGCCGGCGTGAGCACGGCGATCATTTCGCGCGCGAACTACGGCTTCTTCATCCTGACGGCGGCCGAGGGTCTCATCGCGGCATTCGCAAAGAACACGAAGAACACCGCGGGCGGCGTGATCCCGCTCGTGGGATTCGTCATCCTGAGCATCTTCGTGACCCTGCAGATCCTCATCGACTACGCGGTGATCCCGGGCGTGTTCGGCCTGACGCAGGTGTACGTGTACGGCGTGCTGTCGTTGGCGGTCTCCATGTCCGTGTTTCTGTCGTACAACTTTGCGCGAATGAACCGGGGTCTGGAGCGGCAGTTGGTGACGGTGCGGGAATTGTCGGAGAAGACGCTGGAACAGGAACGGCAGGCGCATGCCCTGGCGCTGGAACGGCGGGTGATCGAGCTGGAGAGCGAGCGCAAGAGCCGGGAGCTCGAATCGGCGCGGCAACTGCAGCTGTCTCTCCTCCCGAAAGAGGTGCCGGCCGTCGACGGACTGGAGATCGCGGCGTTCATGAAGACGGCGACCGAGGTCGGCGGTGACTATTATGATTTCTTCTTGTCGGACGGAAGTCTGACGATCGCGATCGGCGACGCAACGGGCCATGGACTCCGTGCCGGTAACATGGTCACGGCGACCAAGGGGCTGCTCCATGCGCTGGCGCCCGGCAGCCGGGTCGATGAGATCCTGACCGCGGCCAATCGGGCGGTCAAGCAGATGGATCTCCGGATGCTGACGATGTGTCTCGCTCTGGCGCGCATCGAAGGGCGGGCACTCTCGTGGGCGTCAGCGGGCATGCCGCCGCTGCTGATTCATCGGGGATCGGACGGCTCGTGCGAGCAACTGGTGCTGAAGGCCATGCCGCTGGGCGCCGTGAGGGAGTTTCCGTTCGCCAGCCGATCCGTGCCGTTGCACGCGGGGGACGTGGTCCTTCTGGCCAGCGACGGATTGCAGGAGTATTTCAATGCGCGACGGGAAACGTACGGTGTCGAGCAGGTGATGGCCTCTCTGCATCGCCATGCCAACCGGCCTGCCGGGGAGCTGGTCGCTCAATTGTATGCGGATGCACAACAGTGGGGTGGCGATGAACCGTTGGCCGACGATCTGACCATGGTCGTGGTAAGAATGCACGACGGCTTGCGGGAAGCGTCGACAGTGTCGGCCGCCACCAGCGGCAACCGGACCTGAGTCCGGAGGGGGGACTTTGATGGACGCGTATATCTTTACTGATGCGCCAACACCGGCAAATCTGCGGAGGATCCTCGGAGGCGCCTACCGCTCCTTCCAGGCCGTGGACCTCACGGCAAAAGGCTTTCTGAAAGAGTGGAAGGACTACGGCAGGAACTATGGATGGACATATAAGGTTTGGGACAAGCGGAAGGCGCTCCTCTGGATCACGCCGCGCCCCGGATCATTCATTGTGGGAATGACACTCCGCGAGGAGGAACGGGACGCTCTCCAGGGGAAACGGATCTCCCCTTGCATGTTGGAGCAGATCCGAACCGCCCGGGAATATTCAGAGGGCTACGCCATCCGCGTCGAGATCCGCACGAAGACGGATTGCGAGCATCTGCTGCCGGTCATCCGCGGCGTGATCGCAATGCGGAAGAAGGCACGAACCAGCGAGAAGGCTCCGGCTGCCTGACCGGCACCCTCCAATCGTTTCCGATGATCGCCGGCGCCGCGGCTGTGCGGCGCATGGGAGTGAAGAATGAATGTGATCGTGTTCGGTGCAACCGGAATGGTCGGTGAAGGCGTCCTGCACACGGCCCTGCGTGATGCGCAGGTGGAACAAGTACTAGTCGTCGGACGACGATCGTGCGGCGTGCAGCATCCGAAGCTCACGGAGATCGTCCACGGCGATTTCTTCGACTTCTCCCCGGTCGCGCATCAGCTGAAGGGATACGACGCCTGCTTCTTCTGTCTGGGCGTGTCGTCCGTCGGCATGTCGGAAGCGGACTATCGGCGGACGACGTACGATCTGACGATGCACGTGGCCAACACGCTCGCCGCGCTGAATCCCGGCATGACATTCTGCTACGTCTCCGGCATGGGAACCGACAGCACCGAGCAAGGACGGCTCATGTGGGCGCGGGTCAAAGGGAAGACGGAGAACGATCTCCGAAAACTGCCGTTCCGCGCCGTGTACTGCTTCCGGCCCGGGTTCATCCGCCCGATGGAGGGCATGCGGAATACGCTGCGCCTCGTCCGCCTGCTGGGATGGACGTATCCGCTCTGGAAGCGTGTCGCTCCGGGCAGCGTGTGCACGCTCGAGGAGGTCGGCCGCGCCATGATCCGCGTCGTGCAGCGGGGATACGCGATGCCGATCGTCGAAAGCCGTGACATCGTGCGTCTCGCCGAAGGCGAGTGAGAGATCTGAGCCGACACCGTAGTATCATCGAAGCGGTCTCATCCACATTCACAGCTGAGGAGTCTGGTCATGACGGGAGTGTTCGAGCTGTGGCTTCCGATCCTGCTTTCATCGGTGATCGTGTTCATCGTCAGCTCCATCATTCACATGGCGTCGCCGTGGCACAAGAGCGACTACCCGAAGATGGCGAACGAGGAGAAGGTACTCGATGCACTCCGGCCCCTCGACATTCCACCGGGGGAGTACATGATGCCGCGTCCCTCCAGCATGCAGGAGATGCGCTCGCCGGAGTATCTCGAAAAGCGCAACAGGGGACCGGTCGTCATGATGACGGTCTGGCCGAAAGGACCGGCGTCGATGACGGGGAATATGGTGGGATGGTTCATCTATTCGGTCGTGGTCGGGATCTTCGCGGCGTACATCGCGGGACGCGCGCTGCCGCACGGAGCCGCGTACCTCGCGGTCTTCCGCTTCGCCGGCGCGACAGCCTTCGTTGGATACACGCTGGCCCTGTGGCAGATGGCGATCTGGTACCGCCGGTCGTTGATGACGACGTTCAAGTCGACCGTTGACGGCCTGATCTACGCCCTCCTGACCGCCGGCACGTTCGGCTGGCTTTGGCCGCACCTGTAGCAGATCTCCCCGACTCTCTCTCTCGGCGCCGGACGCTCCGGGAGAGAGCCGGCCATTCGATCCACCGGGGAATGTTCCCCGCCACCAATTGTCCTGACGGAGCGTGTGCATGGACCTGCTGCTGAAAGCGATCATCCTGGGCGTCGTTGAAGGTGTGACGGAATTCCTGCCGATCAGCAGTACCGGTCATCTGATCATCGTCGGTCAGGTCGTGCGCTTCTCCGGCACCTTTGCGAAGATGTTCGATATCGTCATCCAGCTCGGTGCCATTCTCTCGGTCATCGTCTACTTCTGGAAGCGGCTCTATCCCTTCTCGCCCAAGCAGTCGGCGGAGGAAAAGCGCGCGATCTTCGGAACGTGGAAGAAGGCGATCCTCGGCGTGCTGCCCGCCATCGTGATCGGGGGACTGCTCGGTCACCGCATCGAAGAGTGGCTGTTCAATCCGCTGACGGTCACGCTGGCCCTGTTCATCGGCGGCATCCTGCTTCTCGTGGCGGAACGGCGGACGCGGACAGCGCGGATCACGGCGGTGAATGACCTGTCGAACGCCACGGTGCTCTGGATCGGACTGTTCCAGTGCCTGGCGATGATCCCGGGAACCTCGCGGGCGGCGGCCACAATCATCGGCGCGATGCTGCTCGGCGCATCCCGATCGGTCGCGGCGGAGTACTCGTTCTTTCTTGCCATCCCGACGATGACGGCGGCCTCGGCGTACTCGCTGCTGAAGCACGGCGCGTCTTGTTCGCCGGCCGAGTGGACGGCGCTGGGCGTCGGGTTCCTGGTTTCCTTCCTCGTCGCCTGGGGCGTGATCGCCTTCTTCATGAACTACATTCGCAAACACACGTTCGATCTCTTCGCGTACTATCGCATCGTGCTGGCGATCGTCGTGGGGGCGCTCATGATGACGGGCATGTTTCCCTCCGTCGGCTGATCTTGTCCACGGAAAGAAATGCGTTCGAATCTTTCGTATCTTGAGTGCGGGTGGCGATGCGACGCTCCGCTCCGACCCGCCCGATCCTCTCCGCGTGTTGACATGAGGAATGAATGATCCTGTATCTCGGTGTGTTCCTTGTCGGCATCCTCATCGGATTCCTTGGCGGCCTCTTTGGAAAGGGAGGAAGCGCCGTCGCGACTCCGATGCTGAGCCTCATCGGTATTCCCGGATTCGTGGCGGTGGCCGCGCCGTTGCCGGCGACGATCCCGGGGCTGGCGATCGCTTCGGCGGAATACTGGCGGTCAAGACTGATCGACTGGCAGATCGTCCGATGGAGCATCGCCGCTGGCATTCCGGCCACCATCCTCGGTTCCTACCTGACGAACTTTACGGGATCCACGCCGTTACTCGTGGTGACGGGCATGCTCGTACTGTCCTCGGGACTCGCGTTTCTCCTCGCGCCGCAAGAGCAACGAAACGGAGAAGACACCGGCGCGGGAGGCGTTGTGCGGCCTGCATTCTGGCGCCTCCGGCTCGTTCTCGTGGCGACGGGCGTTGGTCTGGTCTCCGGTCTTCTGGCCAACTCCGGAGGATTCTTGCTCGCGCCGGCGTACGCGAGAATCTTGCGTCAGCCGCTCAAAGCTGCCTTTGCCTCTTCGCTCGCGGTGTCGATGGTGCTTGCGGTTCCGGGAACGCTTATCCACGCGTGGTTGGGGCACATCGACTGGATCGTGACCGTGGTGCTCGCGGCGGGATCCGTTCCCTTTTCGTGGCTCGGTGCGAGGACGGCGCTTCGCTCCCGCCCGGCGCGTCTTGAGCGGGTCTACGGGATCGCGCTCGTGATTCTCGGGGTGTTGATGTTCTTCCATCTCTGATGCATTGATGCCGATCCGTTGCGCCACGCGGACAGCGCACAGACAGTTTGTCGCGGAAGAGAGTTTCTCCGTTCACCTGAACCCTGCCCGAAGCCCGGGTATCCTGTCGGGAACAATCGTATATTCCTTCAGAGGGAACGCACGAAGAATGTCGATGCGTATTCCCGTCCATCTCCACAATCATTCGCAGATCGATGCTTCCGGTACTCTTCCAGCCTGTTGTCCGGACGCTGGCGCTTCGTCGTATCGCCCGCGCGGACCGATCCGATGGCGACGCCGCGCGGCTCCTGTCCGTCCTTGAACAAACCATCCGGCACGTCCGGTCGCCGGAAGAGGCGCACTGGATCGGGCGGATCGAAGCGCTCCGCGGAGAACTGCGCGCTTCCGGAAAGCCGGTGGCCATCACCGACTACGGGGCCGGAAAGCCGGGCATGCACCTGACCGAGGAGCAGATGCGTCAGGGCCGGATCGTCCGTCGCACGGTTGGTGCGGTGTGCCGCGATTCGAGCAAGCATCCGTTCTGGGCGTTCTTCCTGTTCCGCCTCATCCGCGAATTCAAGCCTGCGGTCTGCGTCGAGCTCGGCACCGCCCTCGGCATCTCCGGGGCGTATCAGGCGGCGGCGCTTGCACTGAACGGCACCGGCCGGCTGATCACGCTGGAGGGAGCGGAAGCGCTTGCAACGATCGCTCGCGAGAACCTTGCACGCCTCGGGCTGGACACGGTGACGGTCGTCCCCGGACGCTTCCAGGATACGCTCGCGGGCGTGCTCGCCGGGCAGCCCACCATCGACTACGCCTTCATCGACGGTCATCACGATGAGCAGGCCACGATCGGGTACTTCGCACAAATCCTGCCGCAACTGTCACGAACCAGCGTGATGATCTTCGATGACATTGCCTGGACCGCCGGCATGAAACGGGCATGGCGCACGATCGTCGGCCATGAGCGCCTGCGGACAGTGGCGGACCTGGGAGATATCGGCGTGTGTCTGTCGGCGGACGGAACCGTCCCGAAGCATCAGTACACGATCCCGCTCGGATAGCCGGGCTGCGCGCGGAGACCGGAGCGGTGCCGTGCGCGAAGCGGGAGAACCGCGAACTCCGGCGACTCGTTGGGAGAACACGGGACACGTGCGGTGTGGACCATCCGCCGGTATCGTATCATCACCGCATCAATCGGAATGGACGAAGCCTATGCAAAAATCCAAACGCATCGCCCTTGTGGCGCACGACAATCGCAAAAAGGACCTCACCGAGTGGGTGGAGTGGAACTGGCGCTCTCTGCTCGATCACACCATCGTCTGCACCGGCACGACCGGAACGATGGTGGAAAAAGCACTTCTGAAGAAGATCGACAAAGGGACGAAACATCCCGTCAGCGTCCGCAAGCTCAAATCGGGGCCGCTCGGCGGCGACCAGCAGCTCGGATCGCTGATCGCGGAAGGGGAGATCGATCTGCTCGTATTCCTGTGGGATCCGATGGAGCCGCAGCCGCACGACGTGGATGTGAAGGCGCTGCTCCGGATCGCGGTCCTCTATAATGTGCCGACGGCGTGCAACCGGTCCACAGCCGACTTTCTGATCTCGTCCCCGCTCTTCACGCAGGAATATACCCCGATCCTCGTGGATTACTCCTCCTATATCGAGCGAAATCTGGACCGTGGGCGCTGATGACTCCCCGGCGACCGCGCCGGATCGATCGGGCTCGTTGCGGAAGGCGATCACCCTTCGCCATGCGGTCGCAATGTACGTGAGCTCCGTCGTCGGACCGGGCATTCTCGTTCTGCCGGGTCTTGCGGCGCACATCGCCGGTCCCGCCTCGCTGGTGGCGTGGGTGGTGCTGTCGCTCGCGAGCTACGCGTTCGCCTACACGTTCGCCATGCTGTCCGCGCGAAGCCCCCGATCGGGGGGGATCTACGCGTTCGCGATGGAGGGATTCGGTCGGACGACGGCGACCGTTACAGGGTGGCTCTTTGTCCTCTGGTTCATCACCGGCAGTCCCGCGGCCACGCTGATCGCGGCATCGTACGTGGCGTACGCCTTCCCGATGCCCCGCGATGCCGTCTTCCTGATCGCCGTCACGCTTGTCCTGACCGGATTCACGGTGAATGCCGGCGGAATTGTCCTGAGCAATCGGGTGCAGGTGATCGTGGTGGGCGCGATCCTGACACTGCTGGTGGCGGCGGTGGCGTCGTCGGGCTGGTCCGTTCATCCCGGAAGTTTTGTGCCGTTCGTTCCCGACGGGTGGATGCCGGTCGGCACCGCGGCCGCGCTGATCTTCTGGTCGTATCTTGGCTACGAGAATGTCTCGAACGTCGCGGAAGAATTCCGCGATCCGCAGCGCGACTTTCGCCGGAGCATTCTGCTGAGCGTGTGCGCCATCGGCGTGCTGTATGTCGCGACCGCCGTTGTCACCGTCGGGACGGAATCGTACCGCGCCGGCGGAAGCGTTGCTCCCTTCGCGGCGATGTTCTCGCGCATCTTCGGCAGTCACGGCGCGGCGGGGACGGCCATCCTCGCGCTGGTCATCACGCTCGGGACCGTGAACGTGTACACGGCGGGCATGTCGCGTGTGATTCTGGCCGTGGCGCGGGACGGCGGTTTGCCGCGGGTGTTCGCCCGGGTGAGCCCGCGCACGGGTGCGCCGACCGCCAGCCTCCTGCTGCTGTCGGGGTTGTCCGTCGCGATGCTGGCGGTGTACGATGTTCTGGCTGTTGATCTGCAGACGGCGTTGCTGATTCCGAGCGGGGCCGCGGTGGTGGTGTACGTCATCGGGTCAGCCGCGGGCATCCGGTTGCTTCGGGATCGGGGATGGCGACGGTCGCTCCCGTGGATCTCGCTGGGCATGTCCGTGGCGGTGCTGCCGTTCGTCGGCTCGCTTGCCTGGGCGGCGATCCTGACGGGTACGGTGGCGATGGCGTACGGCTGGTGGAGAGGACGGAACCGGGAGGCGGAGATCGGCTGACGGGGGACAGCAATGCCGGCGGGGATCCGCGTCCGTTACACCTTCGTCATGGAACCGATCACCGGGCTCGGCGTCTCGACTTCGTAGAGCGACGTCTCGCCGAGTTTCGTCAGCACATTGTCGATCCGGTTCGCGGATTCCCGGATCAGTTCCAGCTGTTTTGTTGCGACGGCGTTTCCGGCGGCCGCGCGGCTTGCCGAGCTGACGGCCAGCGAAATGATCGCCAGCGGATTGTTGATGTGGTGCTGCAGACTCTTGATGACCTGGCGCAGTGTCTCGAGCTGGGTCTCCCGCTGACGCACGGTCTGTTCCGTGAGCAGTCGCTGCCGCTCGCTCTCGAACAGCCGCGAGCGCACCTCGATGATCTTCACCAGGCTCACGGCCAGGAACCACATGAACGGCAGCGCGTCGAAGCTTTCGAACGCCGCGGCAAACGAGATGCCTTCGTGCTGCACCCGCAGGTAGAACCGGATGATGGTGAAGAGCAGGTAGCTGTAGAGGACGACGCCGGAGAGAAGCGCGGGGTAGCGGGTGAAGAAATCACGGATGAAGGAGAACACGAATCGGAGGCGTTTCATGGAATCTCCTCGGACGTTCGACCGCCTGATGCGTGAGAATGCTACCGGGCGTAACCTAGTCACTTTTCCACAATACTACAACCGCGGCGGAACCGCCGTTGCCTTTCGGAAGCGGGATATCTATATTCGTTGGCAAATGCTCTTCTCATGAGATGAAAGGATGTGACATGGACACGGTACTTTCGTTCATCGACAGCCAGCAAGGGCGGTACCTCACCGAGCTGAATGAACTGCTGGCGATCCCCAGCGTCAGCTCGCAGGAATCGCACAAGCCCGACATGGCCCGGGCTGCGCAATGGCTTTCCGAGCACATGACGCGCATCGGCATGGAGCACGTGGCGATCATGGAGACCGGCGGACATCCGCTCATCTACGGCGACTGGCTTCATGCGCCGGGGAAGCCCACCGTGCTCGTGTACGGTCACTACGACGTGCAGCCAGAAGAGCCGGTGGAACTGTGGCACTCGCCCCCGTTCACCGGAACCGTGCGCGACGGACGCCTCTACGCGCGCGGCACGGCGGACGACAAAGGACAGGTGTTCATCCATCTGAAAGCCATCGAGGCGCTGCTCCGTCAAAAGTCGGCGTTGCCGATCAACGTCAAGATGATTGTCGAAGGAGAGGAAGAGGTCGGAAGCGATCATCTGGGCGCGTTCGTCGAGGACCACAAGGATCTCCTGAAGGCGGACCTCGTGGTGATCTCGGACTCCGGCATGTTCGAGAAAGGTGTTCCCTCCCTCACCTATGGACTGCGCGGGCTGACGTACATGGAGGTGGAGCTGACGGGACCGAATTCGGATCTGCACTCCGGCTCGTACGGCGGCTCGCTGCACAATCCGATCCAGGCACTGACGGAAATGATCGCGTCCCTGCACGACCGGAACGGGAAAGTGACGGTCAAGGGATTCTACGACGACGTGCAGGCCCTGACAGCGGTCGAACGGAAATCGTTTGCGAAGCTGCCGTGGAGCGACCGGGCGTACGCGAAACGCCTGGGACTCAAGACGCTCTACGGGGAGAAGGGATTCACGACGCTCGAGCGGCTGTGGGCGCGTCCGACGCTGGAATGCAACGGCATCTGGGGCGGATACACGGGACAGGGCGCCAAGACTGTGTTGCCGGCCAAGGCGTTCGCCAAGATCTCGATGCGGCTGGTGCCGCATCAGTCCTCGAAGAAGATCGCGAAGCTCTTCGCGCATCACCTGAAGCGGATCGCTCCGAAGACCGTGACCGTCGAGGTGCGTGAGCTGCATGGCGGCGAGCCGGCCATCACTCCCATCGACAGCGCGGGTGTCAAAGCGGCCATTGCGGCGCTCGAGAAGGGATTCGGGAAGAAGCCGCTCTACCAGCGCGAAGGCGGATCGATCCCCATCGTCGTGGATTTTAAGAAGCGCCTCGGGCTCGACACGGTCCTGCTCGGCTTCGGCTTGCCCGACGAGAATGCTCATGCCCCCGACGAGTTCATCGACCTGGAGAACTTTTACGGCGGCATCCGGACGGTCGTGCATTTCATGAACGAACTGCCGGGATACTGGCCATCGTCCCGCAAACGCTGAATGCAGTGATCAGTTCACGCGGCGGCCCCGGTCGGATGCCGGTCGGGGCCGTGCTGATCCGCCGCTGCCCGGGGAAGTCCGCACGTCTTTCATCTCACCGCGCACTTTTGTATAATCCACTCATACGGACGGAGTGCAGCGCGTGATTTCACTGGAATTCCTCTCAAAGATCCCGATCTTCAAATCCCTGTCGGCCTCCGACCTGCAGGTCCTTGCCGGTTTGTGGAGGCCGCATCCGCTGCGGCAGGGAGAGACGCTCTTTCGCAAAGGCGACACGGGCACGTCGATGTTCATCGTCGAAGGCGGGATCATCGAGATCTCCGTTCCCGATGAGCATCAGAAGCGCGACATCCGGATTTCCGTCCTCCACGAAGCGGACTTTCTGGGTGAACTCTCGCTCATCGACGGATTGCCGCGCACTGCGACCGCGATCGCCGTGGAAGACTGCCGGCTGCTCGAGATGCAGCGTGATGACTTCCTGGACTTCCTGCTCGAGCGACCGGCCGTGGCGATTTCCATGGTCAGCGAGATCGGACACCGGCTGAGGGTCACCAACGAGCAGGTCACGTCGCTGGCATCCCGCAACGTCAATGAGGAGATTGAAGAGCAGCTGAGCTTCGGCGACCGCGTGGCCGACAAGATGGCGAAATTCGGCGGCAGCTGGGGGTTCCTCATCTTCTTCGCCGCGTTCCTGATCGCCTGGACAGCGATGAACACGCTTCAAATCCTCATCCGTCCCTTCGACGAGTATCCGTTCATCTTTCTCAACCTGATGCTCTCCTGTGTCGCGGCGGTGCAGGCGCCCATCATCATGATGAGCCAGAATCGTGCGCAGAAGAAGGACCGGCTGCGCGCTGAGCTGGACTACCAGGTGAATCTCAAGTCGGAACTGATGCTGCAGCAGCTGCACGCCAAGATGGACGAGATGCGCGCGACGGAACTGCACATGGTCGTCGAAACGCTGCAGGTGGAGTTGGCACTGATCCGGCGCCAGCTGGAAGAGATGAATCCCACGGTGTCCTCCGGCCCGGTGTCGGGGACCAACACATGAAGATCTACACGAAGACCGGAGACGGCGGCGAAACGTCGCTCCATGGCGGTGCCCGGGTCCGGAAGGACGCGCTTCGCATCGAGGCGTACGGCACTGTCGACGAGCTCAACGCGCACCTGGGCATCGTTCGCGCGCTCGCACCTCCCGCGACGCTGGATCAGGATCTCGGTCGCATCCAGGAGGATCTGTTCACGCTGGGCGCCGACCTGGCAACGCCGGACGGCCCGGCGGCCGCAACCATCCGCCGGATCGCGGGAGCGGACAGCGAACGACTGGAGCAGCTCATCGACCGCCTGGAGTCATCCCTCGAACCATTGCAGCACTTCGTTCTTCCCGCGGGCTCACCGGTTGCCGCACAACTGCATACAGCCCGTACCGTCTGCCGGCGGGCGGAACGCCGGGTCGTGGAGTTGTCCTCGCGGGAACCGGTGAACCGCGACGCGCTTGTGTATCTCAACCGTCTCTCCGATCTCCTCTTCGTCATGGCGCGCTTTGCGAACCGCGCCGCCGGCGTCTCGGATCATCCCTGGAACAGCCGCGCCCGCTGAGCGCGGAGAACGCGATCGCTTCAGTTCAAATCCTCCGTCCGTTCTCCGGGACACGACCGGACCGGTCGGATTTTTCCCGGACGATGACGCGGTGCGTGTTCAGGCGCGCTGTCCCGCCGGGAATCGTCGTCGTCGAATTTGGGCTGTTTCCTTGACAATTCTGGAAAAGCTCGTTAGATTATTGCGCATCCAATCCACACCCTCGAGTTGCTTGCACACGTCGCGATCTCTCTATGCTCACTGAATTCGGCAAAGCGTTCATCTTCATCCTGCTTGGCGTGATCTTTGTTGCGGCGGGACTCATCGCCGCCTGGGTTCTGCGTCCCCACCGTCCGTACCCCGGAAAGAATGCAACCTACGAATGCGGGGAAGAACCGATCGGGAGTGCATGGGTCCGGCTGAACATCCGCTTCTATGTCGTTGCCCTCATCTTTTTGATCTTCGATGTCGAGGTCGTCTTCCTGTTTCCATGGGCCCTGGTGTTCCGGAGTCTGGGGATGTACGCGTTCCTGGAAATGGCCGTCTTTCTGGTGATCCTGTTTGTCGGGTACGCGTACGTGTGGGTGAAGGGTGATCTGGCGTGGGACAAGCCACAGCCGGAGATTCCGACCGTGCACCGGGCGGCGCAACCGGATCCGGTGCCGCAGCGGCCGACCGAACACCTTGTGGTATCGTAGACTCAGCGGAATACCGGGAGAATCCTTCGTGGGACTTTTGGACCAGCGTTTCGAGAACGGCAACGTCTTTATCACATCCGTTGACAACCTGCTGAACTGGGCCCGCCTGTCGTCCTTGTGGCAGATGCAATTCGGACTCGCGTGCTGCGCCATCGAGATGATGGCCGCGTCGGCCTCCAGCTTCGATATTATGCGCTTCGGGGTCATCCCTCGCGCCACGCCGCGCCAGGCCGACGTGATGTTCGTTGCCGGCACTGTGACGATCAAAATGGCGTCGCGCATCAAGCGCCTCTACGACCAGATGTCGGAACCGCGCTATGTGCTTTCGATGGGCAGCTGCGCGAACTGCGGCGGCCCGTACTGGGAGCACGGCTATCACGTGCTGAAAGGCGTGGACCGCGTGATCCCGGTGGATGTGTACATCCCCGGCTGCCCGCCCCGCCCGGAGGCGCTGCTGGAAGGCATTATCAAGCTGCAGGAAAAGATCCGGCGCGAAAGTCTGGCGAAGAAATCCGCATAACGTATGACCGCACAAGAGATCATTGACTCCCTGACGGCCCGGTTCGGCGACGCGATCGTCGAATCGAAGCCCGACGCGATGCAGCCATGGATTCGCATCGCCCCCGACCGGATCCAGGAGGTCGGCCGCTTCCTTCACGACGACCTGGCCCTGCGCATGGATTACCTCTCCAGCCTCAGCGGCATGGACTACAACAACGGACAGCTCGGCGTCGTGTACCACCTTCAGTCGCTGGTCCACAAGCACCGGATCGTCCTGAAGGTCTCCGTGCCGAAGGAGCAGGCGCATGTGCCGACGGTCAGCGGCGTGTGGGGCACGGCGAACTGGCATGAACGCGAGGCATTCGACCTGTTCGGCATCGTCTTTGACGGTCACCCCGATCCGCGGCGGATCCTGCTGCCCGACGACTGGGAAGGGCATCCGTTGCGCAAGGACTACCAGGTTCAGGAATTTTACCACGGGATGAAGGTCCCGTACTAACCGACGCTTCTCATGATCGAATCACTCAGTCTTCCCACCAACTACGTTACCAAGCCGGACGCGATCACGACCTCCAGCGGAAAGACCATCCGCAGCCAGGAGATGATCGTCAACATGGGTCCGCAGCATCCGTCCACGCACGGCGTGCTGCGCCTCGAGATCGTGGTGGACGGCGAGATCATCGTGGACTGCATTCCGCACATCGGGTATCTGCACCGGTGCTTCGAGAAACATACGGAGCACATGACGAACTATCAGCAGGTGATCCCGTACACCGACCGGATGGATTACTGCTCCGCGATCACAAACGAGTGGAGCTATGCGCTGGCGGTGGAGCGGATGCTGAAGATCGAAGTGCCGGAGCGCGTCGAGTACATCCGCGTGATCATGGCGGAGCTGCAGCGGATCGCGAGCCACCTGATCGCCGTCGGCACCTACGGCATCGATTCCGGCGCGTTCACGCCCTTCCTGTACAGCTTCATCGATCGGGAGAAGATCCTCGACCTGTTCGAGATGACCTGCGGTGCGCGCCTGCTTTATAATTACGTCTGGGTCGGCGGTGTTTCGCACGACCTGCCGCCGGGATTTGTCGAGAAGGCGAAAGAGTTCGTGACATACTTCCGTCCGCGGATCACGATGCTCAACGATCTGCTGACGTACAACGAAATCTTTGTGAAGCGTACCGCGAACGTCGGCGTGCTGCCGCGCGATGTCGCGGTGAATTACGCCTGCAGCGGACCGATGCTGCGCGGCTCCGGCGTCAACTGGGACCTGCGCCGTGACGATCCGTACTCTGTCTATCACAAGTTCGAGTGGGAGCCGCAGGTGGGCAAGGGTGAGGTGGGCACGATCGGCGACTGCTGGGACCGGCACATCGTCCGGATGCGCGAAATGGAACAGAGTCTGAACATCATCGAGCAGGCGCTGGCGGGTCTGCCGGAAGGAAACGTGCAGGCGGCCGTGCCGAAGCGGATCCGCCCGGAGCCGGGCGGCGAATACTACGGCCGCACCGAATCGCCGCGCGGCGAGCTGGGTTTCTATGTGGTCAGCGACGGCAGCGCGAGCCCCTATCGCGTCAAGGCGCGCGGACCGGCGTTTGTGAACCTGAGCGTGCTGCCGGAGATCTCCCGCGGCGCGATGATCGCCGACCTCGTGCTGATCGCCGGGAGCGTCGACATCGTCCTCGGCGAAGTGGACCGATAGACGGCGAATTGTCAATTGACATTTGCCGATGCAGCATTGGTGATCACACGGGACGTCGGGTGTCACCATTCGTCATTCGTAAATCGTAATTCGAAATTCTCATGGATTCTCTCTACGCATTTCTTTCCCAGCCGCTCGTGCTGAGCGTTCTGCTCGGCGCCATTCCGCTGGTCTTCATCATCGTGTACGCGCTCGTCGTACTCTATATGGAGATGAAGGTCGCGGCACATATCCAGGACCGTCTGGCGTATATGCGCACCGGCTGGCACGGCGTGCTTCAGCCGTTCGCGGACATGCTCAAGCTGCTTCAGAAAGAAGACGTGGTGCCCGTCCAGGCCGACCAGTTCCTGTTCCGCGTTGCGCCGTATGTGGTCTTTGCCGGCACGTACGCGGCATATGCCGTGCTTCCGTTCTCGAGCATCTACGTCGGGGCAAACCTGAACCTGGGGGTCTTCTTCCTCATCGCGGTCTCGTCGCTCGTGGTGGCCGGCATCCTGATGGCCGGATGGGCGTCCAACAACAAATGGGCGATCTTCGGCGGCCTCCGGTCGGCGGCGCAGATGATCAGCTATGAGATCCCGACCGCGCTGTCCATCGTCGTTGCGACGATGATCGCGGGCTCGCTCAATCTGCAGGACGTGACGCGCTTTCAGGACGGCGGCATTCAGAACTGGATCGTGTTCGGCGGTACGCTGCCGCTCACACAGAAGCTGCTCATCCTCCCGTTCACGCTGATTACCTTTGTCATCCTCTTCGTCGCCTCCGTCGCCGAAGTCAACCGGACGCCGTTCGACCTTCCCGAGGCGGAATCGGAGCTCGTGCAGGGATTCAACACCGAGTACAGCGGCATGCGGTTCGCGATGTTCTATCTGGCCGAGTACGCC
Source organism: Bacteroidota bacterium (assembly GCA_021813905.1). GTDB lineage: Bacteria > Bacteroidota > Ignavibacteria > UBA10030 > UBA10030 > JAKAJH01. Next base: position 22,208 of record JAKAJH010000001.1, read on the forward strand.
AACCTGTTCCTGGTGTCCGCGGTTGCCGTGTCCCTGTTCCTGGGCGGCTGGTCGAGCCCGTTCGGCTCGTTCCTGTCCGGCCCGGTGTGGGGCATCTTCTGGTTCGTGATGAAGGCGATGGTGTTCGTGTTCATGCAGATCTGGATCCGCTGGACGCTGCCGCGCCTGCGGGTGGACCAGCTGCTCTATACTTCCTGGAAAGTTCTGACCCCGTGGCTGTTCGCCTGCATCGTTGCGATCGGCTTCATTCTGGTGGCCTGATGACCGTTATCCGATAATCGCCCATGACTGCCGTCCTCGAATACTTCTCGAATATCTTTCACGCTCTCTACACGGTCGTGGTGGGCATGCGGATCACGGTGCGCCATCTCTTTACGACGTCCGTGACCATCCAGTATCCGACCGTCAAGGCGAAGATCCCCGAACGCGCCCGCAACCGGCTGTATGTCAACATCGACGACTGCATCGGCTGCGACCAGTGCTCGATGGCCTGCCCGGTGGACTGCATCACGATTGAGACGGTCAAGTCCACGCCCGATATCGACCTGGGCTTGACCTCCAAGAACACGAAGAAGCGCCTGTACGTCAGCCGGTTCGACATCGACATCGCCAAGTGCTGCTATTGCGGGCTGTGCGTCTATCCGTGTCCGACCGAGTGCATCGTGATGACGGATGTGTATGAATTCTCCGAGTTCGATCGGAACAATTTGATCTACCACTTCAGCAATATGACGGGCGACGAGATTGCGTCGGCTCGTGCGCGCCTGAAGAAATTCGATGAAGAGCAGGCCGCCAAGAAGGCCGCCGCGGCCGCAGCCGCCGCAGCGGCGAAAGCGACTGCCCCGGCGCCAGCGCCTCCGCCCCCGGCGGCACCCGCCGCTCCGGCGGTCCCGGAACGGCCGAAACCTGATCCGTCCACGCCGTCCGCGTAGGACACTGAAAGATTCTGTCCATGGAACTGTATACGATCATCTTTTACGTCTTTGCGGTGATCACGCTCGGCGCGGCGGCAATCGTGGTGTTCTCGCGGAACATCGTGCGCGCGGCCTTCGCTCTGCTGTTCGCCTTCTTCGGCGTTGCGGGCATCTACGTCTTCCTGCTCGCCGACTTTATCGCCGTCACGCAACTGCTCATCTACGTGGGCGGCATCACCGTCCTTGTGTTGTTCGGTGTGATGCTTACCAACCGGCAGGTCAGCGTCGATATCAAGACGGGCACCATGCAGACGCTTCCCGCGGTCATCCTGACGTCCGCGCTTGCCGGCACGCTCATCGGCATCTTCTGGTCCACCGACTGGCGGGTGACGGCGCAGCCGTTGGCGTCCGAGACGACAGCGTCGGCGCTGGGCGAGCTGCTGCTCGGTCCGTACGTGCTGCCGTTTGAAGTGGCATCCATGGTGCTGATGGTGGCCCTGGTCGGTGCGGCGATGGTCGCCCGGCGTGAAAAGAAACCGTCGTGAACCTTTGACCCGGCAAATGTCTCATGAATGACCTGATCACCTGGCTTCAGCATCCCGGCCTTGCGCATTATCTCATCATCAGCGGCCTGCTGTTCTCGCTCGGCACGTACGCGATCCTCACGCGACGCAACGCGATCATGGTGCTGATGGGTATCGAACTGGTGCTCAACGCCGCCAATATCAATTTCGTCGCCTTCTCGCGCTATGTCGCGAACAGCCTGGACGGACAGATCGTTGCCGTGTTCGTCATCATTCTGGCCGCGGCCGAAGCGGCGATCGCCCTGGCGATCATCCTGAACATCTATCAGAATTTCAACACCGTCAATGTGGATGAGTTGAACAAGCTGCGCGACTGACGCGCGGCCCGCATGGCTCACCGCCGGACCTTGAACTGACTATGTCTCCTGAAACCATCCTGACACTTGCGGCCGCCGTCCTGCTGCTTCCGCTGGCCGACTTCGTGCTGCTGATCTTCTTCAACAAGCGGCTGCCCCGGCAGGGCGACTGGCTCGGCACATCGATCCTGTTTGCCGCCCTTGCGGCTTCCGTGACGATCCTGATCGTCAAGCTCACCGCCTATCCGGAAGAAACGCTGCGGTGGACGTTCACATGGGTGGACTTCGGCACGATGCCGTTCTTTGGCCCCTTGAGCATCCAGCTCGGGCTGATGGTGGACAACGTCGCGGCGATCATGCTGGTGGTCGTGACGATCGTCAGCGCGCTGGTGCACCTGTTCTCCATAGGGTACATGGAGGGCGACGTCCGATACGGCCGGTACTACGCGTATCTCGGCCTGTTCTCGTTCTCGATGCTCGGCATCGTGCTGACGAACAACTTCCTGATGATGTACGTATCGTGGGAACTGGTGGGACTCAGCTCATATCTGTTGATCGGTCACTGGTTCGAGAAGAAGTCGGCCTCCGATGCCGCCAAGAAGGCGTTCATCGTCAACCGCGTGGGCGATGTGGGCATGTTCACGGGCATCCTGATCCTCTTCGCCACGTTCCACACGTTTTCCTTCGATACGATTTTCGGCGCGATCCAGTCCGGGCAGGTCCCGTTCGGGAGCAATGCCTGGCTGACGGCGGCCGGCATCCTGATCTTCTGCGGCGCTGTCGGCAAGTCGGCGCAGTTCCCGTTGCACGTGTGGCTGCCCGACGCGATGGAAGGTCCCACACCGGTCAGTGCGCTGATCCATGCCGCGACGATGGTGGCGGCGGGCGTCTACCTCGTCACGCGCACGTTCGCCATGATGACGGCAGACGCGCTGATGGTGATCGCGTATATCGGCGCCATCACCGCATTCATCTCGGCGACGATCGCCGTTGCGCAAACGGACATCAAGAAAGTCCTGGCGTACTCCACGGTGAGCCAGCTCGGCTATATGGTCATGGGCCTCGGCGTGGGCGCCTACACGGCCGGATTTTTCCATCTGACCACACACGCCATGTTCAAAGCCGGTCTGTTCCTCGGTTCCGGCTCGGTCATCCACGCCATGCATCACGCGCTGCATCATGCCGGCGACCACCACACCGATGCGCAGGATATCCGCAATATGGGCGGTTTGCGGCGGAAGATGCCGATCACATTCTTCGCCTTCCTGATGTACACGCTGGCGATCTCGGGGGTACCGTTCACCTCCGGATTCCTGAGCAAGGATGAGATCCTGGCGGGAACTCTGGCGTTCGGCACATTGACCGGTCACTATCTCATCCCGATCGTGGGATTTTTTGTCGCGGGTCTGACGGCGTTCTACATGTTCCGACTAGTGATCCTGACCTTTTTCGGCGAACACAAAGACGCGCACCGGTTCGAGGCCGTCCACGAGTCGCCGGCGGTCATGACGATCCCGCTGGTCGTGTTCGCGGTGCTGTCGTTCTTTGCCTTCTACAGCTTCAACCCCTTCGGCGCTTCGTCCGGATGGTTCTATCATGCGGTGGAGCGTCCGGAGTCGGTGGTGCCCGTGGCGGTCGCGGCGGCGAACACGGGTGCCTTCGAAGAGGCGCTGCACCATGTGCACGGGCTGGCGATGCTCCTGTCGCTGCTGATGGCGGGACTCGGGATCCTTGCGGCGTATGCGACGTACTACTGGAAGAAGATCGACGCAGATGCCCTCGCGGCCCGGTTCAAGCCGGTCCATCAGTTCCTGCTCAACAAGTGGTATTTTGACGAGTTGTATGACGCGACCGCGGTGCGGGGAACGCTCGCGCTGGCGCGCGCCTATCGCTGGTTCGACAATACCGTGATCGACGGATTGGTCAACGGCGTGGCCCGCTGGACCGTGGGCTTGACAACCGGAACGAAGAACACATGGGAAGAGGGAAGTCTCGGCGGCGTGTTCTACAAGGGCGTCGCGGCGCTGATTTCGGTCTACATCGGCTGGACGGCGGCGGCGGCCCTGCTCCCCCCGGCGGCGGGGATCGTGGTGATGGCGGGGTGCGGACTGGTCGGCCTTGCGGTGGCGGGACTGACGTTCTTCCTGTTCTATGCCGGTGTCGGCGGCTTCGATAACAAGATCGTGGACGGCCTGGTGAATTTGACCGCGTACCTGGCCGGGTTCTTCGGCCTGCTGACCCGTAAGGTGCAGACGGGCAAGGTGCAGACGTACCTGGCGTTCGCGCTGTTCGGTGTTCTGGTGTTCTTCCTGTGGTTCCGATGATCCGGTCGCATTGAAACTGATTTCAATAGGGAGTTGAGAGAATGCAACTACAGTTCCTCGGTATTGGCGTGCTGAGCTGGATCACGTTCCTGCCGGTTCTGGGCATGATCGCCGTGCTCATCATTCCGAAAGAGAACCGCACCGCCATGAAGTGGACGGCGGTGGCCGCGACGTTCCTTCAGCTCGTGCTCGCGGTCCTCATCTACATGAACTTCAACTACAGCGCCACCGGGATCAACAGCCCCGAGGGGATGCAATTCGTGGAGAAGGCGCGCTGGATCGACGTGCAGAGTGTGGCCTGGTTCGGCCATGTGCGCATTGAGTACTTCCTCGGCGTCGACGGCATCAGCGTGCCGATGGTCATCCTGACCGCGCTGATCAGCTTCATCGCGGTATTCGCCTCCTGGAACATTGAGAAAGCGCTGAAGGGCTACATGGCGATGTTGCTCCTGCTCGACACCGGCATGATGGGCGTCTTCGTGGCACTCGACTTCTTCCTGTTCTATGTGTTCTGGGAGCTGATGCTGCTGCCGATGTACTTCCTGATCGGGATCTGGGGCGGACCGCGCCGGGAGTACGCCGCGATCAAGTTCTTCCTCTATACGCTGCTCGGCAGCGTGCTGATGCTGCTCGCGATCCTGGCGCTCTACTTCAGCGTCACCATGGTCGATCCGGCCACCGGTGAGAAGCTGCACACGTTCAATATGCTGGCGATGATGAATCCGGCCAACTTCGAGCCGGGCTCGCTGCTGGCGGGTGTGGGAACGGGGATGCGAACGCTCGCGTATCTGGCCTTGTTCATCGGGTTTGCGATCAAGGTGCCGATCTTCCCGTTCCACACGTGGCTGCCCGATGCGCACGTCGAAGCGCCGACAGCGATCAGCGTGATCCTGGCGGGTGTGCTGCTGAAGATGGGCACGTACGGTCTCATCCGCATCAGCTATCCGATCTTCCCCGAGCTGGCACAAAAGTACGCGTTTGCACTGGCGATCCTCGCGCTCATCAACATCGTCTACGGCGCCCTGTGCGCCATGGCGCAGAAGGATTTCAAGAAGCTCATCGCCTACTCCAGCGTGAGCCACATGGGCATCGTGCTGCTGGGCATGGCGGCGCTCAACACGCAGGGGCTGATGGGGGCGGTGTTCCAGATGTTCAATCACGGCACGATCACCGCAATGCTCTTCCTTATCGTGGGCGTCATCTACGATCGCGCGCATACGCGTGACCTGGATGCCTTCGGCGGACTGGCACTGACGATGCCGAAATACGCCGGCATTATGACCGTGGCGTTCTTTGCGGCGCTGGGTCTTCCGGGCCTGAGCGGATTCGTATCGGAAGCGTTCTCGTTCCTCGGCGCCTTTCAGGTCGATCGCCTTCGTGTCGTGACGATGGTCTCGACGCTGGGCATCATTCTGACGGCGGCGTACATGCTCTGGACGCTGCAACGGGTGTTCCTTGGCAAAGCGAACGAGAAGTGGGCCTCAATGCCCGATGTGAACGGCCGCGAACTCTTCACGCTGGTACCGCTCGCGATCGTCGTGCTGGTGCTGGGCATTTATCCGTCATTCATGCTCAATCTGATGACGACATCCGTGAACCATCTGGTGGACGTTCTGGCACGCGGAGGCGCCGCGGTGGCCATGGTGCCGTAGGATCCGTCACTGGATCCGCGCTGAACTCTGACTCGTGTATCGCCTATGATGCTGACATCCATTCTTGAGAGTATCGCAACATTCGTCCCCGAGACGGTGCTCGTCGCCACCTTCTGTGTGACGCTGGTGAGCGGCCTGATCGCCCGGCGCAAGCCCGCCGTGCCGGCAGCGCTCGCGTTTGTCGGCATGCTGGTGACGCTCTGGGCGGTGTTGCAGCAGGCCGGCACGGACCGGACTATCTTTTCGGGCCTCCTTGCGGTCGATCCGTTCGCGGTCTTCTTCAAGGGGATCGTGACCGTCACGACGCTCTTCATTCTGCTGTTCTCGTACTTCTCCACGGAAGTGCAGACCAGCGTGCGCCGGTTGGCGGAGTATTACGCGCTGATCACGGCCATGGCCCTCGGCATGTTCCTGATGGCCGGCGCCAACAACATGCTGATGATGGTCCTGGGCATGGAACTCACGTCGCTTTCGTCCTACATCCTGGCGGGATTCACCAAGGAGGCGTCCGATTCGAGTGAAGCGTCGCTGAAGTACATCATCTACGGCGCGCTGTCATCCGGGCTGATGCTCTACGGTATCTCGATCCTGTTCGGTCTGACGGGCACCCTGGGCTTCGCGGATCTGAACCACGCGATCGCCAACGCAGTGCCGAACTACTTCGCGCTGCTTGTGGCGACGATCCTGATCATCGCCGGATTCGGCTACAAGATCTCCGCGGTGCCGTTCCATTTCTGGACGCCGGACGTGTACGAGGGTGCCCCGGTGACGATCACCGCCTTCCTGTCGGTGGCGTCCAAGGCGGCGGGATTCGCAATGCTGATGCGGTTCTTCAAGGTGGTCTTCATCGACACGAGCGTGCTGGCGCTGCCCGCGGGGATGTGGGCCTCGCTCTACGGGTTCGAATGGAACAAGCTGCTCGCCGTGCTGTCCGTGCTGACGATGACGCTCGGCAATCTCGTGGCGGTCTGGCAGAACAATCTGAAGCGCCTGCTGGCCTACTCGAGCATCGCGCACGCCGGCTACATGCTGATGGGAATCGTCGTCCTCAGCGATAAAGGACTGGCGGCGGTGTTGCTCTATTTCATCGTCTACCTGTTCATGAATCTCGGCGCCTTTTACGTCGTCATGCTCGTGGCGGACCGGACCGGAAGCGAAGACATCGATTCGTACAAGGGTCTCGGCTACCGGGCGCCGCTGCTGGGTGTCGCCATGGCGATCTTTCTGGTCTCGCTGACCGGACTGCCGCCGACGGCGGGATTCATCGGAAAGCTTTATCTGTTCGCGGCGCTGCTGGATGCGCGGTGGATCTGGCTGGCGATTGTGGGGGCCATCAACAGCGTGATCTCGCTGTACTATTACGCACGCGTCTTCCGCAACATGTTCCTCCGCGATCCGGAAGGGCAGGCGACGCCGGTATCGATCGGTCGGGCACAGACGGTGCTGCTCCTGGTTCTGCTGGTTCCGACGCTGCTGTTCGGGCTCTACTTCTCGCCGCTGGTCGATCTCGCGAATGCGTCGCTGGTGATGGTGGGTGTGCGGTAAGAGGGGAAAAGAAGTGGCAGATGTTCACAGGCCCCGCGCAATGCGGGGCTTTGTGTTTCTTGGGGGGATGCGATGAGCGGATCGACTCTGATTCCCCGAAGAACGCCGGTCAGTCGGGGGCGACAGACAGTCTTCCTGCCGTTGCTTCAATCTCGCGGCAATGCGCGCTGAATCCTCACCGTCTCTTCTTCCCCCGTTCCGTCCGTTCGGAGATCAGGCGGATGCCTTCCAGCACCAGTGTCGGCTCCACGTGAGCGATGGTGTTCGAGTTGCGGCTCACGAAGGTCGAGAATCCGCCGGTGGCGATAACCGTGGCGCGTGTTCCTTCCTTCTTTACCACAACCTGCTGGATCCGCTTGATCATTCCTTCCATTGAATCCACGGCGCCCCACAGGATGCCCGCCTGCATGCTGCTGACGGTATCCGTTCCGATGATTGTTGCCGGAAGCTGCAGTCCGATCTTCGGGAGTTTGGCGGCGCGCCGATGCAGATCGGCCGCGGATGTCTCGATACCCGGAGCGATCACGCCGCCGAGGTAATCTCCGTTCTCCGCAATGACGTCGTACGTCGTTGCCGTGCCGAAATCAATGATGATCAACGGACCGCCGTACTTCTCGTACCCCGCGACGGCATCGCAGAGCCGGTCCGCCCCGACGGCTTTGGGGTCTTCATAGAGGATCCGGAATCCCAGGTCCAGATCCGATCCGACGATGAGGGGCTCGACACGGAAGTGCGTCCGCACCATCGTCCGGTACACATCCGTGAGGTCGGGGACGACGGATGAAATGCCCACGCCGGCGATGGACTTCGGCGCGACCCCGGCCATGGAAAGGAACTGCAGCACCGGCACGCTGATCTCGTCCGCCGTTCGCTGCAACGCGCTGGTGAGCCGCCAGTCGGCGATCAGCCGCGTGGCCCTGAAGATGCCCAGCACCGTGTGGGTGTTTCCAATGTCGATGGCCAGGAAAAGCTTCGATTGAGCCATGAGAAAAGAGTCCTTCAGGAGACAGTTGTGACATCCGCTGCGTAGACGGTTTCCGTGCGGCTGCCGTGGTCGACCACGAGACCGCCGTCATCCGCGAGACGCAGAACAGTCACCGGGTGTTTCCGTCCGCCCTGATCCACGACCGCGGGGCGGCCGAACATGCGGCATCGGGCCCGCCATGCGTTCAGCACGGCGCCGGCGTCGCCTTGTTGCAGCGAAGCGTACCAGCGGTCAAGCGAACCAAGCGCGGATCGCAGGAGCGTGATGCGATCCACCGGCGCGCCGGTCACCATCCGCAACGAAGTGGCGGGAAGGCGCAAACCGTCGGGCATGCTCGTCTGGTTCACATTGATCCCGATGCCGACAATGACCGAGCCGGTTTGGGCACGGCCGAGTGTGCCTTCCAGCAGGATGCCGCAGAATTTGAGTCCGCCGAGCAGCAGATCGTTCGGCCATTTGGTCTCGGGTGGCCGCCTGGTCACTCTCTCAACCGCCTCCGCGACGGCCGTTGCCGCCGCAAATGTCAGAAGCACGCGTTGATCAGGAGGAAGCGACGGGCGCAACAGCACCGAGAACAGCAGGCTGGTCCCGGGCTCGCTTCGCCAGGAGCGCCCCTGGCGTCCTCGTCCCGCCGTCTGCTGATCCGCCACAATGACGGTGCCCTCCGGTGTGCCCTGATCGGCGAGTTCCCGCGCCCGCAGATTCGTCGAGTCGGTGCTGTCCAGGCAGACCACCCGGCTGCCGACCACGCCCGTCGTCAGCCCCTGCGTGATGTCATCGGCGGAGAACATTCACTGTGCCGGTCCGCCAGGCTTTCGGTCAAGCTGGCGCGGAAAGTCGGCGACTTTCCAGCCGGTCGCATAGATCACCCGGCCGATGCTCAGCATGCGGTCGTACAGAATCTTGTCCGGCGTATCCGTCGGTTGATGGTAGTCGGCATGGAGACCGGTGAAGAAGAAGGACACCGGAACCCCCTTGCTGGCGAAATTGTAGTGATCGCTCCGGCGATACAGCTGTTCCGGATCGGATTCGTCATTGTACTTGTAGTCGAAGTCAAGCCGCTCGGTTTGTGCGTTTGCCGCCCGAAGCAAGCTGTCAAGCTCGGGGCTGATCTTGTCTGAACCGATCACATACACATACTGCGTTTCGCCTTTCTGCTCGTGCGGCGGATCGACCCGGCCGATCATGTCAATGTTCAGGTCGGCCACCGTCCGGTCAAGCGGTATCACCGGATGGGTGGTGTAGTACTTTGATCCGAGCAGGCCTTTCTCCTCGCCGACAACGGTGAGAAAGAGCAGGGTCCGCTTCGGGCGCACGGGATTCGTTGCGAAAGCCCGGGCCAGTTCCAGAATCGTGGATGTTCCGGATGCATCATCATCCGCACCGCGATAGATCCGTCCGTCCGTGCCGATACCGAGATGATCATAGTGAGCGGAGAAGACGACGACCTGATCCTTCAGGAGCGGATCGCTTCCTTCGATCGTGCCGATGACATTCTCCGTCGAACGGTCTTCCTGAAGCATATGACTGTCAAGCGTGACACTCACGCCGGGAAGGGTGATGGGAGCGAACGTCGGTGAGCTCTGCGCGGACGTGCGTGCCTCTTCGAGCGTCAGACCGGCCGCGCGAAGCAGGGACGTCGCCAGGGACGGTGAAATGAAGATTCGTGGTGCCGACGTCATGCGGCTGCGGGATTCTTCGCCGACAAGCGACATGCGTCCGCGGACCGGCGGGAAGTCCCGGATGATCTTCGAGACCGCGTCGAAAGACGCAGCGCCCTCGGCATCCGTGATGACGAGCGTTGCCCTGATGCCGCGGTCCCTGCGCTGCGCGAACAGCCGGCGCATGGACTGCATGCGGGACGTGTCGGGTGCCGCCGTGCGGCTGCCGGCGAAGATCAGGATGATCTTGCCGTCGAGCACACCATCCTCGGTTGGCACTTTTGAATCGGCGAAGCCGGCGAAAACCACCGGCCCCTGAAGCGTCGTATCGCGTGCGCCGTCGGTCATGAACTCATCCCCCCAGCGATACCTGGTTGATGCGTCACCCGCCCGGACCGCAAGCGAAGATGCCGGATCGACCTTTCGCAGGATGACGTCGAAATGCTGAAGATACGTGCCATCATCACCCATCGGTTTCAGCCCGAAGGAGCGGAACTCGTCGGCGATGTACGTGGCGGCGCGCTTTTGGCCGGGGTACGACGTCTCACGCCCTTCGAGCGAATCCGCCGTCAGCACCGCTTCATATCCGCGTAAGTCGTCCGAGTTCATCGACTTGTACCCGGGCATTTCATCAGAGGGAATATCCTGCGCGGCGATTCGGACAGCCGCAAGCATCATCAATCCAACGATCATACGTCTCATTGTAACTTCAGTGCTCCTTAATGTGGCCGAATGCGCATGACTGTACCCAAAAACCCCAATAAATGCAAGACGAAACACGCCTGAAATATTTTCAGGCCCATCTGCCGATTTGCCGGTGGGTCGTTGACAGCTCGTCAGGCGGCATGACAGAAGGTGGTGAGGTGCTTTGCGAGTCGACGGAATCTGCGCTGAAATCGAATTGCTGCGGATGGCACACGGCTTGCAGGATGAGGTGCAGTCATCAATCACGAACCAAACTATTCAGGAGGTTGCTGCAATGCTGATGCGATTTGATCTTCCCCGAACCTATGACAGTCTGCTTGACGACGTGATGCGTTGGGATGTGCGGCCGACGACGCGGTCGTTCTCTCCGGCGGTGGACGTGGCCGAGCAGGAAAACGAAATGGTCGTCCGGATGGAACTCCCCGGCGTGAAGAAGGAAGACGTAAAGATCGTGTTCGAAAACGACGTGCTCACGATCAGCGGCGAACGCAAGCCGTACGAGATCCCGGACGATGCAAAGGTGCTGCTGAACGAGATGCGCGTCCGGCAGTTCTCACGGTCGATCGAATTCGGCCCGGATATCGATGCGGCGCGGATCTCGGCCGGGATGGACAACGGCATCCTGCGAGTCATCCTTCCCAAGGCGGAAGCAGCCCGTCCGCGAACGATTGAGGTGAAGTAAGGCGCCGGAGGGATGGGTGATGGAAGACGGGAAACAGGATGCCTTGATGCGAAGGCCGGAGGATGCTCTGCAGCGCGTTCCCGTGCCGCCCGAGCGAATCGTGACGCCGGTGGCGGATCTCTTCGAGACCGGCGACGCGTTCATCATGAAGCTCGATATGCCGGGCACCGCGAAAGAATGCATCCATCTGAGCATTGAATCCGACCGTCTGGCCATCCGCGCCTCGGTCGCGGTCCCGCATCCGGCATCGGCGCACGTATTGTTCAGTGAAATCGGTCACAAGAAATACCTCCGGGAATTCAACCTCGGGGACGGCATCGATCGGGACAAGATCGACGCGCTGTATGAAGACGGCGTCCTGACCATCCTGCTGCCGAAAACCGAGGCTCTGCGACCCCGGACGATTCCGATTCGGTAACAGAACATCAGTTCGCATTGTGAAAGGAGAACAGATCATGGCACTCATTCGATGGAACCACACACGCGACCTTCCGTCGTGGCCCTCGGAGGTCTTCGGACTTCAGAGGGATGTCAATCGCATGTTCGACAATTTCTTCCGCGGCGGTCTGCAGGACGACAGCACAGAGCTTTCGGCCTGGACACCGGCCGTGGATATCGCCGAGCAGAAGGACGCCTATCTCGTGAAGGTGGAACTCCCCGGCGTCCGCAAGGAGGACGTGAAGATCACGCTCGAATCCAGCATCCTCACGATCCGCGGAGAGAAGAAGCAGGATACGGAAACCGCGACGGAGAACTACCATCGCGTCGAGCGGTGCTACGGATCCTTCCAGCGTTCCTTCACGCTGCCGACCACGGTAAAGGCCGATCGCATCGAAGCGGTCTACAAGGACGGTATCCTCAATATCACGCTGCCGAAGGCCGAGGAAGCGAAGCCGAAACAGATCGAAGTGAAGGTGAAGTGATCCTGTCCGATGCCCGGAACCGGAATTGTCTGTTCAGGATGATGTCCGGTAGCGGTCGGGTCTGCGGTGGGCGGACCCGACCGTCGTTGTTGTCGAGCGCGTGAACACCGACATCGCCGTCCGCACGCGTGGCGGACGGGAATGTCTGTTGTCATGCAACGAGTATGAAGTACAATCTCAGTCGCGGCCGCGGGCCGCACGCTGTGCACGAAAGGAGACAGTGTCATGTCAAAGAATACAGGAAAGATCATCGGCATCGATCTCGGCACGACCAATTCAGTGGTCGCGGTTATGGAAGGGAACGACCCGGTCGTGATTGCCAATGCGGAAGGGGCCCGGACGACTCCGTCGGTGGTCGGTTTTGCGAAATCGGGCGAGCGGCTGGTCGGCGCCGCAGCCAAGCGCCAAGCCGTGACAAATTCCCAGAACACGGTGTACTCGATCAAGCGATTCATGGGACGCTTCTATAATGAAGTGAACGAAGAAATGAAGCTCGTGCCCTACAAAGTGGTGCACGGGGACAACAACACGGCGCGCGTGGAGATCGGCGATCGGGTGTATTCACCCCCGGAGATTTCCGCGATGATCCTGCAGAAGATGAAGCAGACGGCGGAGGACTACCTGGGGACGAAAATCACCGAGGCGGTCATCACGGTGCCGGCGTATTTCAATGACGCGCAACGCCAGGCCACGAAGGAAGCGGGCGAGATCGCGGGCCTCACGGTCCGCCGGATCATCAATGAACCGACGGCGGCGGCGCTGGCCTACGGTCTCGACAAGAAGAACAAGGATCTGAAGGTCGCGGTCTTCGACTTGGGCGGCGGGACGTTCGATATCTCCGTCCTTGAGCTGGGCGACGGCGTGTTCGAGGTGAAGTCCACCAACGGCGACACGCACCTCGGCGGCGATAACTTCGACATGCGCGTCCTCGAATACATCGCGGATGAATTCAAGAAGCAGGAAGGCATCGATCTCCGCAAGGATCCAATGGCGCTCCAACGGCTCCGCGAAGCGGCCGAAAAGGCCAAGATGGAGCTTTCGCAGCTGATGCAGACGGAGATCAATCTCCCCTTCATCACCGCGACGGCCGAAGGACCGAAGCACCTGAATATGACGCTCACCCGCACGAAGTTCGAACAGCTGGTCGACGACCTCATCCAGCGCTGCGTACCGCCGGTCGAGAGGGCGCTGAAGGACGCCGGCCTTTCGCCGAGTCAGATCGATGAGGTCATCCTCGTCGGCGGTATGACCCGGGTCCCGCGGGTTCAGCAGCTGGTGAAGGATGTCTTCGGCAAGGAAGGGCACAAAGGCGTGAACCCGGACGAGGTTGTGGCGGTCGGCGCGGCCATCCAGGGCGGCGTGCTTTCGGGCGATGTCACCGATGTCCTGCTGCTCGACGTCACGCCGCTGACGCTCGGCATCGAGACGCTGGGCGGCGTCATGACGCAGATGATCCAGGCCAACACGACGATCCCGACAAAGAAGAGCGAGATCTTCTCCACGGCGTCGGACAGTCAGCCCTCGGTGGAGATCCACATCCTGCAGGGCGAGCGCCCGATGGCGGTGGACAACCGCACGCTGGGCCGGTTCCATCTCGACGGCATTCCGCCCTCGCCGCGCGGCGTTCCGCAGATTGAAGTGACGTTCGATATCGACGCCAACGGCATTCTGCACGTGGCCGCAAAGGACAAGGCGACGAACAAGGAACAGTCGATCCGCATCACCTCTTCGAGCGGTCTGACGAAGGAAGAGATCGACAAGATGAAGCAGGATGCGCAGGCGCATTCCGCGGAAGACAAGAAGCGGAAGGAAGAGATCGAGCTGCGCAACCAGGCCGACAGTCTGGTGTTCCAGACGCGCAAGCAACTCACCGATCTGGGCGACAAGATGTCAGCGGACGACAAGACCAAGGTCGAAGCGGCCGCCGCGGCCCTCGAAGAGGCGATCAAGGCCGGCAACGCGTCCGAGATCAAGGTGAAGATGGATGCGCTGAACTCGGCGTGGAACGACGTCTCCTCGAAGATGTACGAGGCCACGCGGTCGCAGCAGGCGGGTCCCCAGCAGGGTCCGGCCGGCGGACCGCAGGCGGGCCCCCAACCCGAGCCACAGCAGCCGGCGGGCGACCAGGGTGGCAAGAAGGTGGAGAACGCCGACTTCGAGGTGATGGACGATAAGTAATCGATCTCGCCGATCGGCGGTCATCGTCCGCGACCATTGAACGAACATGAAAGGCGAGGCAACCCCTCGCCTTTTGTGTCACAACACTGATGGAGGCGATCATGTGGCCCGGACTGCTGATCAGTCTGGCGGTGCTCGTGGTGTTGCTCGCAGGTATCGTGCAACTGATCCGCTCGCGGTCGGCACGCCGCGTGAACGGCATCGCGATGATGACCGCGTTCCACGACTTCCAGCCCGCCGACAAGCAGCGGGCAATCGAGACCGTGATTGAGATGCATGCGGGGAAGACGCAGCAGCCGGAGCAGGGTGCCGGAGAAGGAAAGGAAACGAAGAAGCCATGAATTTCAACAAGTTCACGATCAAATCGCAGGAAGCGGTGCAGCAGTCGCAGGAGATCGCCGCCAGCTACGGCAATCCGGCGATCGAACCGGAGCATCTGCTGGCCGCACTCATCCAGGATGCGGAAGGCATTGTCGTTCCGCTGCTCCAGAAGCAGGGCGCGAATGTCAACTACCTGAAGATCAAGATCAATGAAGCCATTCAGCGACTGCCGAAGACGGAAGGGTCGGGCATCAGCGATCAGCGTGCATCGCAGGTCCTCGGCCAGGTGTTCGAAGCCGCCCAGAAGGAAGCCCAACAGCTGAAAGACGAGTACGTCAGCACGGAGCATCTGCTGCTTGCACTGATCGGTGCCAAGGGTTCCGCGGCGGCCACGCTGCTTCAGGATCAGGGCGTCACCACGGACGGCATCTACAAGGCCCTGAAGGATGTGCGCGGCACCCAGCGCGTGACCGACCAGACGCCGGAAGACAAGTACCGGTCGCTGGAACGGTACGGCCGGGATCTGAATGAACTTGCCCGTCGCGGTAAACTCGATCCCGTCATCGGCCGGGAGGATGAAATCCGCCGCGTCCTGCAGGTGCTCTCGCGCCGCACGAAGAACAATCCGGTCCTCATCGGCGACCCGGGCGTCGGCAAGACCGCTATCGCCGAAGGGATCGCGCATCGCATCGTCCAGGGCGACGTCCCCGAGAATCTGAAGACGAAACGCATCATCGGGCTCGACATGGGGGCCCTCGTGGCCGGCACAAGCTTTCGCGGTCAATTCGAGGAGCGGCTCAAAGCCGTCCTGAAAGAAGTGTCCGAATCCAACGGTGAGATCATCCTCTTCATCGACGAGCTGCACACGCTCGTCGGAGCAGGATCAGCGCAAGGCTCCGTGGACGCCGCCAACATGCTCAAACCGGCGCTGGCACGCGGCGATCTGCGGGCGATCGGCGCCACGACCATCGACGAGTACCGCAAGCACATCGAGAAGGACCCGGCGCTGGAACGCCGTTTCCAGCCCGTTCTCGTGGATGAGCCGAGTGTTGAGGATACGATCTCAATTCTTCGCGGGCTGAAGGAGCGGTACGAAGTCCATCACGGCGTCCGCATCACCGACGGAGCGATCGTGGCAGCGGCACAGCTGAGTCATCGGTACATTGCCGACCGGTTCCTTCCCGACAAGGCCATCGATCTGGTGGATGAGGCCGCGTCGAAGCTGCGCATCGAGATCGACTCCATGCCGGAGGAACTCGACGGTGTCGAGCGGCGCATCAAGCAGCTTGAGATCGAGCGCGAAGCCGTCCGGCGAGAGAAGGATGACGAATCCAAAGAGCGTCTGGCGGAGATCGAAAGGGATCTGGCCGAACTGCGCGAGACGCGATCGGAGCTGCGTGCGCACTGGCAGATGGAGAAGGCGCTGATCCAGTCCATCCGCGGGATGAAAGGAGAGATCGAACAGGCGCGCACCGAAGCGGAGCAGCGGGAGCGGGAGGGCAATCTCGGCCGCGTCGCGGAACTGCGTTACGGCGTCATTGCGGGACTCGAGAAGAAGCTGAAGGAGGCCTCCGCCCGGCTCGGCGAAATCCAGAAAGAGCGGAAAATGCTCAAGGAAGAAGTGGATGCCGAGGACATCGCCGAGATCGTTGCGAAATGGACCGGCATTCCGGTCCAACGGATGCTCGAGAGCGAACGGGCGAAGCTGCTCCATCTCGAAGACCGTATCCACGAGCGGCTGGTCGATCAGGAGGATGCGGTCAAGGCGGTATCGGACGCGATCCGGCGCAGTCGCGCGGGACTCCAGGATGAGCGGAAGCCCATCGGCTCGTTCATCTTCCTCGGGAGCACCGGTGTCGGCAAGACGGAGCTGGCGAAGGCGCTTGCGGGGTTCCTCTTCAACGATGAGAACGCGGTGGTGCGCATTGACATGAGCGAGTACATGGAGAAGTTCTCCGTCTCGCGGCTGATCGGGGCACCGCCGGGATACGTCGGCTACGAGGAAGGCGGGCAGCTGACCGAAGCCATCCGGCGCAAGCCGTATTCGGTCGTTCTGCTCGATGAGATCGAGAAGGCGCATCCGGAGGTGTTCAACGTCCTGCTTCAGCTGCTCGATGAGGGACGCCTGACCGACAGCAAGGGACGGACGGTCAATTTCAAGAACACGATCGTCATCATGACCTCGAACCTGGGTTCGCATCTGATCCAGGAGAAGATGGAAGAGCTGACGGACGAGAATCGCGAAGATCTGATGGGTGACCTGCGCGTGCAGCTGTTCGAGATGCTCAAGCAGACGATCCGGCCGGAGTTCCTGAACCGGATCGACGAGATCATCTTCTTCAAGCCGCTGTCGAAGATCGAGCTGGCGAAGATCGTCGAGCTGCAGCTGCGCAAAGTGCAGGAGCTCGTGGCGGGAAAGAACATCACCCTGACGTTCACCCCCGAAGCGAAAGCCCGCCTGGCGACGATCGGCTACGACCCGAGCTTCGGGGCGCGGCCGCTGAAGCGGGTGGTGCAAAAATATGTGATCAATCCGCTGTCGGAGAAGATCCTCGAGGGGTCCATTACCGACGGCGACGCGGTCACGGTCAGTACGGACCACCGGGGCATGATCGAATTCATTCCGACGGTCCGGCCGGAACCGGTGGCGAACGCATAATCGGTCCGGAATTTCATCACGGAGATGGCGCAGCGGTTGTCCGTTGCGCCATTTCTCCGTACCTTCCAGTATGCAACTCAGCTCCCTCCTCGGTCACACCCAGGAAATCCTCACCTCCATCCTCGGCTTCGAGAAGCCTGCGGATGCGTTGCTGGACTCCTTTTTTCGTTCCCGGCGGTATCTGGGCTCGCACGATCGGCGGTTCATTGCGGAGACCGCCTACGGCGTGCTCCGCCACCGTCGCCGCGTCGGCGCAATTCTGGATCGCTCACTCCGCCCCGGCGAGTCGGAACTGTTCGACGACGACCGGCTCCTGCTGACGATCGCCACATACGTGCTGATGACCCCCGGCATGACGCCGCTGACCGCGGCCGACCTCTCGGTACGGATCCGCAGCACGCGGCTGAAGTCGCAAATCGAGACGATCTTCCCACGGCTGGCGGCGAACACGACGGCGAATCTGTCTGCCGAAGAATCGATCGGCATCCGCGAATCGGTTCCGGACTGGATGGTGGACCGCCTGTCCAGGGAATATCCCGCCGACGACGTGGAACGGATGCTGCATTCCATGAACGAGCCGGCCCCGATCACGCTCCGGGTCAACACCCTCAAAACAGACGTGGAGGAATGCCGGAAGGTGCTCAGGTCGGAAGGTGTGGAAACCGAGCGAACGGCGCTTTCGCCGGTCGGCCTTGTGATCCGCAAACGGGTGAATGCGTTCGCGCTGAAGTCGTTCCAGGAGGGATACTTCGAAGTTCAGGACGAGGGAAGCCAGATTCTTCCATTGCTCATCGATCCGAAGCCGACGTGGAAGGTTCTCGACGCCTGTGCCGGGGCGGGCGGGAAGACGCTGGAATTTGCCGCGATCATGAAGAATCGGGGCGAGATCGTCGCGGCGGATGTGAACGCGTTTCGACTGGAAGAACTGAAGAAGAGGAGCCGTCGCGCCGGTGCGTCCAACATCCGCATCCGTGAGGTGGACGCGCTTGGCGATCTCGATGGCGCGCACCGCGGACCGTTCGACGTGGTCTTCGTGGATGCGCCGTGCTCCGGCATCGGCACCGTGCGTCGCAATCCCGGCATGAAATGGAGCGTCACGCCGTCCACTGTCGACGAAATCTCCCGGAAGCAGTCCGACATCCTGGCATCGGTCGCTCCGTTCGTAAAACCGGGTGGACGGCTGGTGTACGCGACATGCACCGTGTTCCGGCAGGAGAATGAAGATGTGGTGGAGGCGTTTCTGGCGGCGCATCCCGACTTTCAGCCGCTGGATCCCGCGCCGGCGCTCGCGAAGGTGCCGATCCCGGATGCCATCTCCGGCAATGCCGTCAAACTGGTCACACATCGGCACGGCACGGACGGTTTCTTCTGTGCGATCCTCGAGCGGAAGAAGCCGAATTGATTCTGCAGGCATGTTTTGATACGTTAAGCACAATACGAGAATCGCGAACAAGGAAATTCAGGAATGGAGAAGATGAACTTGCGCCACCTGCTCGTGCTGCTGGCCGGAGTGATCGTGCTCTCCGGCTGCTCCAAAGCGACGAAGGAAGATCTCTGGAATGATGCCGTCGAGGCTCAGAAGAAGGGCGACTACGCGGAGTCGGTTGAGGGATATGAAAAGCTCCTGAAGGAGTACCCGACGAGCGACCGGGCACCGGAGGCAATGTATGCCATCGGCACCATCTGCCAGAGTCATACGCATGAACCGTACAAAGCGATCGAATACTACCGCAAGGTGATCGCCCAGTACCCGTCTCATCCCACCGCACCGAGCGCGGCGTTTCTCATCGGATTCATTTATAATAACGACCTCAAGAAGTCCGATTCGGCAAAGATTGCCTACGAAGAATTCCTCGCGAAATTTCCCGGCAATCCCATGGTCGAATCTGCGCAGTTCGAACTGAAGACGCTCGGGAAGGACGCGGGGCAGATCCTGAACGAACAGGCGTCCGCCGCCCCGAAACCAGCCGGAAAGAAACCGCGCCGGTGAGCGATCAGGAACCACTCCGATATCTTGAACCGCACGTCGTCGCGCAGCTCGCCACCATGGAGCTGCGCGCGCGTTCTGTGGTGGAGGGATTCATCACGGGACTGCACCGGAGCCCGTACCACGGTTTCAGTGTGGAATTTACGGAGCACCGGCCGTACCAGCCGGGCGATGAGATCCGCCGCATCGACTGGAAGGCGTACGGCAAAACGGACCGGTTCTATGTGAAGGAGTACGAAGAGGAGACGAACCTCAAAGCGACCGTGGTGCTGGATGCCAGCCGCTCCATGGCGTTTGCCTCGGAAGGAGGCCTCAGCAAGTTTGCGTACGCCTCGTATCTCACCGCCGCACTGTCCTATCTGATGGTGGAGCAGCGCGACGCGGTGGGGCTGACGCTCTTCGATGCCGCCATCCGGACGGCCATTCCACCCCGGGCGACACGGACGAATCTGACGGCGATCCTGGCGGCCTTGGAGCATGCGGAGCCGGCCAGCACCACCGGGGCCGCCGAAACGCTTCACCGGGTTGCCGAGCAGCTCAAGCGGCGCGGGCTCGTCATCGTCCTGAGCGACCTGTTCGACGAGCCGGGTGCGGTGCTCTCCGCGTTCAAACATTTCCGGCACAAGGGAAATGAGGTCATTGTGATGCAGGTGCTCGATCCGCTGGAGCGCAGCTTCGCGTTCGGTCGTGACGCGGTATTCAGGGATATGGAAACGGGGGAAGAGATGATGACGCAGCCGTGGCACATTCAACAGGCGTACCGCGATTCCCTGCGTGAGTTCCTCGGACGGTACCGGAAGGAGTGCGGCGAGAACGGCATTGACTATGTGTTGCTCGATACGTCGACGCCGTACGACCGGGCGCTGACGGAGTATCTCCACAAGCGCCGGCGGCTGCACTGACGGGACGGATCTGTGATGAAGGAAGGGCGGTCCAGGCGGTGAATGACACTGACCGGCAACTGGTGGTCCGCGGCGCGCGGGTCCACAATCTGAAGAACATCGATGTGGCGATCCCCCGCGATGCGCTGACCGTCATTACCGGGCTGTCGGGATCGGGCAAGTCGAGCCTGGCGTTCGACACGATCTACGCGGAAGGCCAGCGCCGGTACGTCGAAAGTCTCTCCGCATACGCGCGACAGTTCCTCGGCGTGATGGAGCGCCCCGACGTCGATTACATCGAAGGCCTCAGCCCCTCCATTTCCATCGAACAGAAGACGGTCAGCACCAATCCCCGCTCGACCGTCGGCACCGTCACCGAGATCTACGACTATCTGCGCCTGCTGTTCGCACGGGCCGGCACGCAGTTCTGCACGAGCTGCGGGCGCAAGGTCCAGCGTCAGTCGGTGGACCAGATCATCGACGCCATCCTCGCGTATCCC
The DNA here is from genome assembly GCA_021813905.1 of Bacteroidota bacterium. Classification (GTDB taxonomy): domain Bacteria; phylum Bacteroidota; class Ignavibacteria; order UBA10030; family UBA10030; genus JAKAJH01. The sequence continues at coordinate 43,005 of JAKAJH010000001.1, forward strand.
GCCGGCAGCAAGCTGCAGATCCTCGCCCCCGTCATCCGGGCTCGTAAGGGACATTACCGCGAGCTGTTCGAGCGATTCCAGAAAGACGGCTTCCTGCGCGTGCGCGTCGACGGCGAGATCCGGACGATCGAAAAGGGAATGAAGCTCGACCGGTACAAGGTGCATACGATCGAGATCGTCGTCGACCGGATCGTGATGAAGAAGGAAATGCGTCCGCGCGTGGCGGACTCGGTGGAGCTCGCGTTGCGGTACGGCGATGGCGTGCTTACGGTATTCGACGGTTCGCAGGACCAGCTGTTCAGTCAGAGCTATGCCTGCCATGTGTGCGGCATCAGCTATGAAGAGCCGGCGCCGAATTCGTTCTCCTTCAACACGCCAATGGGCTACTGCCCCCACTGTGAAGGCCTTGGCGAGCTCCGGACGTTCGATCTTTCCCTCATCCTTCCCGACGAATCGCTCTCGATCAACCAGGAAGGCCTTGCGCCGATGGGCAAGCCGCGGCCGACGTGGATGTTCAGCCAGATCCGGGCGGTCGCGAAGAAATACGGCTTCGATTTTGACACGCCCATCCGCACAATCCCGCCGGCTGCGCGGGATGTGCTGCTCTACGGATCGAAGGGGGAAAAGCTCGAGATCGAGTATGCGCACGAATCCGGACGCGTGCAGATCTACCGTCACCGGTTCGAGGGATTGATGAAGATGCTGCAGCGCTGGTACGACGAAACCAGCTCGAACCAGGTCCGGGAATGGGTCGAATCGTTCATGACGTCGCGGCCCTGCGAAGAGTGCAAGGGCGGACGGCTGAAGAAGGAGAGTCTTGCCATCCGGCTGGAGGATGCCAAGACCGGCGAGCAGTGGAATATCCACGATGTCGTCCGGCTGCCCATCGACCGGACAGCGGCCATGATCGCGGGACTCACGCTGGTGCCGCGTCAGGCGGAGATCGCACGGCAGGTGCTGAAGGAAATCGGCCAACGTCTCGACTTCCTGAAGAATGTGGGGCTGACATATCTCTCGCTCGATCGTCCCGCTCGGACGCTGTCGGGCGGCGAAGGACAGCGCATCCGCCTCGCGACGCAGATCGGCACGCAGCTGGTGGGCGTCCTGTACATCCTCGACGAGCCGAGCATCGGGCTGCACCAGCGAGACAATATCAAGCTCATCGATTCGCTGAAGTCGCTCCGTGATCTTGGCAACACCGTGATCGTCGTGGAGCACGACAAGGAGATGATCCGGAGTGCGGACTTTGTGGTGGACTTGGGGCCCGGCGCCGGAGAACACGGCGTGATGGTGGTCCGGACCGGACATCCCGACACGCTCATCGCGAAGCCGAAACGGAGCGTCTCGGGCGGCAATGGGACCGCGGAGTCGCTGACCGCGAAGTACCTCTCGGGTCTGCACCGGATCGAGATCCCGTCGGAGCGCCGGAAGGGCAACGGCCTCACGCTGACCGTGACGGGCGCCCGGGGGAATAACCTGAAGAACGTGACCCTCCGAATTCCGCTCGGCACGTTCGTGTGCATCACCGGAGTCAGCGGTTCGGGAAAATCGTCGCTGATCAATGAGACGTTGTTCCCGATCCTGTCGAAGCATTTCTCGCAGTCGAAAGTGGCTCCGCTTCCGCACGCCGGCGTGGACGGCTTGAAGCATATCGACAAAGTCATCGATATCGACCAGTCGCCCATCGGGCGGACACCGCGGTCCAATCCGGCGACGTACACCGGTGTGTTCACGCTCATCCGGGACCTGTTCACGCAGCTCCCGGAATCGCAGATCCGCGGGTACAAGGCGGGGCGGTTCAGCTTCAACGTGAAGGGCGGACGGTGTGAGGCGTGCGAAGGCGACGGGGTGAAGAAGATCGAGATGAATTTCCTGCCGGACGTGTATGTCCTCTGCGACACGTGCGGTGGGCGCCGATATAACCGCGAGACGCTGGAAGTTCTGTACAAAGGAAAGTCGATCGCGGACGTGCTGAACATGCCGGTCGAGGAGGCAATGGAACTGTTCAGCGAGCTCCCGCGCATCCAGCGGCATCTCAAGACGCTGAACGATGTGGGGTTGGGATACATCCGGCTCGGTCAGCAGGCGACCACACTCTCGGGCGGCGAGGCGCAGCGCGTGAAGCTGTCGACGGAATTGTCGAAGATCGGGACAGGCAAGACGCTGTATATTCTCGACGAGCCGACCACGGGGTTGCATTTTGAAGACATCCGCATGCTGCTCTCGGTGTTGAACAAGCTGGTGGACAAGGGGAATACGGTGGTGGTCATCGAGCACAATCTGGACGTGATCAAGACCGCCGACTGGATTGTTGATCTGGGACCGGAAGGGGGGGATGCCGGCGGGGAGATCGTTGTCGAAGGGATGCCGGAGGATGTCGTGAAGAATCGACGGTCTTACACGGCGGCGTATCTGAAGAAGGAGTTGGACGGGAATGTGTGATGGATGACTGCTGGTGCGGGAATCTCACATTCCCGATCTCTGCAACTCGAACTTCCTTCGTGTGCGGTTCTGCACATTTCGGATTTCCCCTTGTCCCCCGTCACGTTGATTCCTTGCTTCCCGGGCATTCCTTCTGTACCGTACAATTGACCGTTGCAGGCCGTTCGTGTGCCGCGGTCGGAGTGTTTCGCGATCCCGGTGGGTTGTGGGGCGAGGAAGAGTGCGGTCGTGTCGGTGAAACGGCCTTCCGAGGATGCGCGTGCGTCCCTGGGAGGCCGTTTTGCGTTTCAGGGTTGTCGATCAGACAGAGCGCTTGGCACGCGCTCTCCCATCTCTTCCTCTACTGAAGGAGACTTTCCGTGGTTACGAGCCGTAGTATCCGAATCAGTCTCATTGCCGTCCTGCTCCTGGCAGCTTCCCGTGTGGGAGCGCAGGAGTTTCCGATCGCGGTCGGGAGTGACAGTACCTTTTCCGGCGGCGCGGTATATGGCGGAGGGAACGGCATTGTCGGCATTTGCGGCGATGCGTTGAGTCAGTACAGCATCACAGCCCAGATCGTGGGGCCCGGGGGCACCCTGGTGGGATCGCGCATCGCGCTTGGAGCGTTCGGTCCCCCGCCGGGCGCCGTGCCGCTTTTCGACGGCACCAACTACTTCCTCGTCTGGATGGACTTCACCGGCACGCTCCGAGGACAATTGCTCAGCACTGCCGGCACGCTGGTGGGATCGGCCTTCGACATCGCGACAGGACTGAACACGCAGCGCATGCCGACGGCCAAGCTGGCACTGAGCGACACGACGGTCCTGGTGGCCTTCCTCAAGTCCGACGGCTATCTGTACGGACAACGGGTCGGGAGATCCGGCGGCCTGGTGGGAAATCAGTTCCAGATCAGTTCCAGCCTTGCCCGGGATTTTTCCATCGCGTATGACGGAACGAACTTTCTTGTCGCGTGGGTAATCGTCATTCAGGATACGGACAAGGATATCGCCGGCCAGTTCGTGAGCAAGACCGGAACGCTTGTTGGAAGCAACTTCGTCATCGATAACGGCCCGAACTACAGTGACAATCCGACGTCGCTGGCATTCGGCGGCGGGCACTACCTGCTGGCGTATCATGAGCAGCAACCGGGTGCAAGCCGGTGGACAATGGTCGGACGGTTCATTTCCACCGCAGGAGCATTGCAGGATTCCATTCTGATTTGCGACACGACCAAATCGCCGGGCTTTGCCTCGGCGGCCTTTGACGGCGCGAATTTTCTTGTCACCTGGTCTCAACGTTCGAACATGTCGATGATGGGACAGTTCTATGCGGCCGCGGGGACAGCCATTGACACTCCGTTCACGATCTTCGGCCCCAAGCCCAACAAGATTCCATACGGGGGCGTTGGCTTCGGGGGCGGCCAGTACCTTGCCGTGGTCACGCAGCTCGATTCGAATATGACGAACGGCGACGTGTACGGCCGGTTCATTCAGCCGTTGACCGGTGTCGCAGACCGGCCGGATCCCATCCCCGGCACATTCGCCCTTCTGCCGAACTACCCGAATCCCTTCAATCCCTCCACGGAGATCCGCTATCAGCTGCCGGTGGGCTCGGAGGTGACGTTGAAAGTGTTCGATCTGCTGGGTCGCGAAGTGCGGACGCTGGTGGACCAGCGTCAGAGCGCGGGAACGCACGCGGTGCGATTCGAAGCGGGAAATCTCCCGAGCGGCGTGTATGTCTGTTCGCTCGCGGCGGGCAACTATCGTGAGACGAGGAAGATCCTGTTGATGAAGTAGACGGAATCGTGAGTGACCGGATCCTCCCCTCTGAGAAGGAGGGGAGGATCTGTTCTGGATGACCGCGCTGTCTGATTGCTTTTGCGGGGGACGGTGAGGACTCATTGTGTGGATTCACCTCTCCCGGATCAGGCTGCGCTGACGAGGGGCCAATGCTCGGATCGGGATTACGGGTCATGTGCGCCCGGGTGACCGACTTCGCAGAGAGTTGCGCGCAATGATTGGACCGGTCCACTGGCGGGTGTCCAACGGCGACCGACGACCCGCGTCGCGAACCGACAAATCCTCTCACCATTTACCGCCCACGCCGATGAAACCCATTCTCACCCTTGCTCTTGCGGCGATCCTGTGCTCTGTCTCCGCGATCGCGCAGGACACCACGCTGACCTCGAAGATCGATACGGTGCTTCAGAACCAGCGGACGATGCTGCAGATGCAGCAGCAGATCCTCGGGGCAGTGGAACCTCCTCCGCCGTTGGCGGGCAAGACCGTCGGCATCGAACTCAATCTTGCCCGGCTGCTCGTCAGCACTGTGAGCGACTACTTCACCCTCTCCGGTACGTTCTCACTGTTCTCGGTTCTTCGAAGCGGAGAGATCGCGTTTCCGTTCTTCTACCAGAGCGGCACGGGAAAGAGGAAGGACAGCTTCAACGGCACGCAGTTCGAGGTGCCGTTGACACTTCTGAACCTGGATGTCACCTACCGGCACTTTCTTGGGAAGTATCAGGACGGGTTCTACTTCTCTGTCGGCGCCCGGTACACCTACATCAAGGGAGTGGAGGGGGCGGATCTGTTCGTCTTCACCATGAATCAGGGCGGACCGGAATCCAGCACGCAGCGACTTGGCGCGTACTTTGGAATCGGCTATCGCTACTTCACGCAATCCGGATTCTACTGGGGGACGAGTCTGATCTACGGCCGGTACTTCGGCGGCGATCGGGACTACCAGGACGTACTGTGGGATGACGGCAAGATCATCCTCGACGTCGAGCTGCTGAAGTTCGGATACGCGTTCTAGCGGACATCGCGAAGGGTCCAGTGATGCGGTCAGTTCGAACCTCTCGGACAAGTGTTCCACTCATCTGTCATGGAAAGGCCATTCCAACTCTGGAGCGCGTCAATGGGTGACAACCTTCGTCTGAGCAAAATCTTTTGGAGCATCACCGCGGTCGTCGCATTCCTTTCGGCGCTTCCCGGCGTGGTGGACAGGACCATCTACACCAACCTCTTTCCGTCAGAGTTCCTGCCCGGCGCGTTCCCGCAGGATGTTTTGACGCTGCTTGTGTGCGGCGTGCTCTTTGTGCTCATCGCCACCACGCACGCGGGCGATGTGAAAAAGCAGGTGGTGATCGTCGGTCTGATCGGCTCATTCTTCTATTTGTACGGCATCTTCACCATCGAGCGAGTGTACAATTCGTACTATCTGCTCTACGCGGCCACATTTGCATCCTCGTTCTGGTCGCTGATCTACAGCCTGGCGGGATTCCGTGCGGACGACTATGCCGGCCTGGAACTGGCCGCCGGAATGCGCAGGACGACCGCGATCTCGTCGATCGTCATCGCTGTTCTCTTCACAGCGCTCTGGACGGCAGCGCTCATTCCACTCATGCGCGAGCATGATCGCATCGAATTCCTGTATTCAATCTACATCCTCGACCTGTGTTTCGTCATGCCGGCGTTCGTGATGACAGCCATCATGGCCCTGCGGCGGCAGCCGTTCGGTATCCTGATGGCCCCCGCCATGATGATCATGGGATTCTTCGTCATCTTCCCGCTCGGTCTCAACGAACTGGCCAAGCCGTCGGCCGGCATGACAATGGCCATGGGGCCCATGATCGTCTCGTTTGTCTTCGCGGCCTTCATGCTGGCGCTGGCCGTGTCGCAGTTGCGGATGATTCGACCGGCGGGTTCGATGAGATGATTGTGCGGCGGGCAGGAAATCACGGCGGTTCTCAGACCTTCAACAACGACAGGAAGGCGTCATGACAGATACGCTGCGTTCGACCGAATCTCTTCGTCCGATCTATCTTCTTGCCGGCATCTGCGCCTTTCTTGCGATGGCGACGAATCTTCTGGATCTCGCGTTCGGCTTCGGCGAAACCGAGGTGGCGGTGTACGGATCGTGGTCGGCGCAGAAATGGCTCGATCTCTTCAGCCAGAACTGGTTCCGTGGGATCTATACGCTTGGCATTTTCAACATCGTGTACATGACGCTGATGGTCCCGGTCTTTGTCGGGTTGCTGGCCGCGCACCGGGAGACGTACGCGGTTTCCTCGGCCGCGGTACTCGGGATTGCAGTGCTTGCGTTGGCGATCTATGTGGCGACAAATGCGGCGGTGCCCATGCTCGTTCTTTCCGGCAAGTATGCAGCAGCGGCGCCACCGGAGCGGGGAATATTCATCGCGGCAGCGGAGGCCGTCCTGGCACGCGGCGAGGACTTCACGCCGGGGGCTTTCTATGGGCAGTTCGCGGGCGGCATCGGGGCGATCGCAGCCGCTGTCATCATGCTTCGGGGCGGGGTGTTCGGAAAGATCCACGCATGGTGCGGCATCGTCGGGTTCACATTCCTCTCAGCGTTCACATTCCTTGCGACGTTCGTCCCGGCGTGGTACATGTTCGCGTATTACTTCCTCGGTTCGATTGGCGGGATTCTGGCGCTGGCGTGGTTCTTTCTGACCGGCATGCGGTTCATCAGGCTTTGCAAGGCGTGAAGGCACGGAACCATGAAGGCTTTCTCAGTGTACTACCGTGACACCCACGCGTTTCCCCGGAGGTAGAACCGCCACCGCTTCTCCGTAGCGACGGTGATCCCGATGCGCGGCGACCGGGCGATCTGCGAACGGGGTACGTCAGGAGCGTCGGCGATGAACAAGTCATCAGCGAGCAGACTCCGGCCGTTTTCCTCCCGGCCGATGCCGTACGCCTGACACAACTTCGCCGGACCGTTTGTCAGGTTCGCGCCTTCAACGGGCCGGTTCTTTCGGAAGAGCGCCACGCCTTCTACCGGTTCCACGGCGCGAAGCAGCACCGCTTCTCCGTGTCCTTCCGGTCCGGTGACGACGTTCGAGCAGAAGTGCATGCCGTACGTGAAGTACACGTAGATGTGTCCGCCCGGTCCGAACATCACTTCGTTGCGCTTCGTCCGCCCGCGATACGAATGCGAAGCGGGATCTTCCTGCCGATACGCTTCCGTCTCGACGATCCGGCCCACCATGCGTCTGCGGCCGACGACTCGGACGAGGTACTTTCCCAGCAGATCGGGGGCGACCGTGAGCGACGGGCGAAGGTAGAATGATTGAGAAAGAGGGGAAAGGGGAGAGGAGAAAGGGGAATGCGGGGATCGGACGTGCTTCATGGGCGTTGAATCTAGCGCAATATCTCTCGACATTCAATCATGAGCAATCTCCTGTCACGATACCATGTGGACGTCCTGCTGGACGATGATGCACTGCTTGCGGTGAGCAAACCGGCCGGGCTCCTGGTGATCCCCGACCGGTACAACAAGAAACTTCCGTCGCTCTCCGGTCTGCTCCGGCATGCGTACGGCGAGATCTTCGTTGTGCACCGGATCGACCGCGACACAAGCGGCCTCGTGCTGTTCGCCAAAACGGCGGAGGCGCACCGTGCGCTGAACGATCAATTCGAGCACCGAAAAGTCACGAAGGCCTATCTGGCACTCGTGCACGGGAATCCGCCCGCCGACACGTGGACAGTCGATCTGGGATTGAAAGAACATCCGACGATTCGCGGCAAGATGATCGTGGACCGCGGGCGCGGAAAGGAAGCGGTCACGGACTTCGGCATCGTCGAGCCGTTCGACGGCTATGCGCTCGTCGGTGCGCATCCGAGAACCGGCCGGACCCACCAGATCCGTGTGCATCTGGCCAGCGGGGGAACGCCGATCGTCGCCGACCCGATCTACGGCGATGGAAAGCCGTTCCTGCTCTCGGCGGTCAAGCGCGGATACCGGGAAAAGGAAGAAGGTGAGCGTCCGCTCCTGTCGCGCACGGCGTTGCATGCGGCATCGCTCCGGTTCCATCATCCCGTGAACGGCGCAACCGTAGAAATGGACGCGCCCATGCCCAAGGATCTTGAGGCGGTGCTGCGCAATCTGCGGAAGTACCGGCACGCGGGTCCGGCGCCGGCCATCGAGTGATCGCTACCGGTTGTCGAATTCCAGGGGGGCCTGCCCGCCGTTGTTCTGGTGGGAAGGTGTCTTGCCGAGGTAGGCGAACGCCTGCGCGGTGGCCTCGCGGCCCCGCGGTGTGCGGTTGATGAATCCTTCCTGAATCAGATACGGCTCGTACACTTCTTCCAGCGTTCCCGCTTCTTCACCTACCGCCACCGCCAGCGTCGAGACCCCCACGGGACCGCCCCGGAATTTCTCGACCAGGGCCTGCAGGATCCGCTTGTCCATCTCGTCGAATCCGTGCTCGTCGACCTCCAGCGCCTCAAGGCTGAAACGGGCCACTTCGTGCGTCACGGTGCCGCCGTGCTTCTTCATGCGGACATCCGCCTGCGCAAAATCCCGGCAGCGCTTGAGCAGTCGGTTGGCGATACGCGGCGTGCCTCGGGAGCGCCGGGCGATATCAGCCGCTGCGTCGGCTTCGAGACTGATGCCGAGAATCCGGGCCGACCGGCGAATGATGCTCTCCAGCTGGCCGGCCGAGTAGTAGTCCAGTCGGTTGGCGATGCCGAAGCGTGAGCGGAGCGGTGAACTGAGCAATCCCGCCCGCGTGGTGGCGCCCACGAGCGTGAACGGCTCGAGGCCGAGCTGGATCGTCTTTGCCCCCGGCCCGCTGTCGATGACGATATCCACCCGAAAGTCCTCCATGGCGGAATACAGGTATTCTTCGATCCTGGGAGGAACGCGGTGGATCTCGTCAATGAAGAGAACTTCGCCGCGGGTCAGCGAGGTCAGGATGCCCGCCAGGTCGCCCGGTTTGTCCAGCGCCGGTCCGGAGGTCGTTTTGATGCCGCTGCCCATTTCATGGGCGATGATATACGCGAGAGTGGTCTTGCCGAGGCCCGGCGGACCGGTCAGGAGCACGTGATCGAGCGCTTCACCGCGCTGGCGGGCGGCGGCGACGAACACACGGATATTCTCGACGATCTTCTCCTGTCCCACGAAGTCGCCGAGCGCAGCCGGTCGGAGCGTCTGGTCGAGCTCCGATTCTTGGTCAAGACGGTCGGGACGGGTCACATCGGACTTGCGCATCGCAGGTCAACTTAGCACATGGGGGAGTGAATTGCAAGACAGCCGGTGCGTCAGCGGTCGGTGACGTGACGCAGCGCGAGCTTGATGAGCTCTTCCACGGTCAGCGCGTTCGTGCCGGCATCGTGCAGCGCGGCGCGGATCGCTTTCTCGGCCGCCGGTCGACCGTATCCCAGCGATGTCAGCGCGGAGAGTGTCTCGCTGCGAACGGCGGTCGATGTGGCGACCGGTTCTCCGGCGAACGGATGTTCGCCCGTCGCTTTGGCCACCTTCTCACGGAGTTCCAGCACGATGCGCTCCGCTGTCTTCCGGCCGACGTTGGGGATCGCGGTGAGCGGCGTGGTTCGACCGGCCGCGATATGCTGACGCAGTTCTTCGGCGCTCATGCCGGACAGCATCGCCTGGGCGATTTTCGGCCCGATGCCGGTGACGGAGATGAGCAGCCGGAACAGCTCACGCTCCTCCGTCGTCGCGAAGCCGAACAGCTGCATCGCGTCTTCACGGACGTGGAGGTGTGTGAAGAGGGAGACGGTCGATGCCACCGGTCCGAGTGTCTGGAATGTGGAAAGAGGGATGAGCACGGCGTATCCGACGCCGTGAACGTCCACCGTGATCTCTGTGGGCGACTTGGATGTCAGCGTGCCGGTGAGGGAGGCGATCATGCGTGTCGGGCGATCTTGTGAGGGTTGGCGGCGATGTACTCGGTCCAGCCGGCGGCAGCGCGCTTCGGCCGACGGGAAGCAACGACCCGAGGTGAACCACCGCGCTGGTACCAGTGGCAGAGCGCGACAGCAAGCGCATCGGACGCGTCGTAAACCTGCGGCTTCTGCTTGAGGCGGAGCACGGACAGGACCATGAACTGCACCTGCTCCTTGGACGCGCCCCCGTTCCCGGTGACCGCCTTCTTGACTTCGCGCGGCGCGTACTCGGCCGTCGGGATCTCACGGTTGACCGCGGCGAGGATGGAAACGCCGCGGGCATGGCCGATCTTCAGCGCGGACTGGGCGTTCTTGCCGTAAAATGCGGTTTCAATGGCGAATTCGTCCGGGTGATACGCTTCGATGACCTCGCACAGACGGTCGTAGATCGTCTTGAGGCGGACAGGCATCGTGTTCGTGGATCTGTTGCGGACGACGTCCACGTGAAGCACGGTGGCCTGATGGCCCGACGTCTCGATGACACCGTAGCCGGTAATCAGGGTCCCGGGATCCACGCCGAGGATGATCATGACGGCGAGGCGCTCAGCTGCGCCAGTTCCTTGTCGTCGATCTCGAAGTTCGAATGTACCTTCTGCACGTCGTCATGCTCTTCGAGCAGCTCCATCAGCTTCAGAAGGTTCTCGGCATCCTTCCCCTCCACGCGCACGGTGTTGTCGGCCATCAGCACGATTTCCGCCGAATCCATGTGCACCTTCCTGTCGTCGAGCGCTTTGCGAACGGGCTCGAACGCTTCGGGGGGCGTGATGACGGTGTGCTCGTTCTCGTCGGACTTGACGTCGTCGGCGCCCGCGTCGAGGGCGAGGCCCAGAAGATCATCTTCCGCGACGGCACTGCGCGGAATGGCGATGATGCCCTTCTTGTGGAACTGGAACGCCACGGAGCCGGTGGTCGCGAGCTTTCCGTGATTGCGCTCCAGCACGTGCCGGATCTCGGAGACCGTCCGGTTCTTGTTGTCGGTGACCGTGTCGATGATGATGGCCACGCCGCCGGGGCCGTACGCTTCGTACGAGGCGTCCTCGTAGCTGGTTCCGGGCAACTCGCCGGTTCCCTTCATGATCGCGCGTTTGATATTGTCGGCGGGCATGTTCCCGGTTCGCGCCTTCTCAATGGCGATGCGCAGGCGGGAGTTTCCCTCAGGATTGCCACCTCCCATCTTCGCGGCGACAGTAATCTCTTTGATGACCTGGCCGAAGAAGCGGCCGCGGCTCTGGTCCGTGACCGCCTTCTTCCGCTTGATCTTCGCCCATTTATTGTGGCCTGACATGGGGTGTCTTCCTTCCGGGGGTGTGATACAACGGTACTCAGAATTGAGCAAAGGCGAAAGCAACCCCGCGCAGCACGCGCGGGGATCCTACAACGCCTTGATATCGCGAATCTTGAGTTGGGGGACCGTCTCCCCCGCATATTCTCCCTCGTCGAGCGAAAAGGCCACGTCCACACGGCGCCCCGGCTGCACCCGTCCGATGAGTCCGCCCAGGTTGAATCCGATGGCGTCGAGGACGTGTCCGTTGCTCCGGACCTTGAATCGCAGGTGGTTCTTGCCGACGATGCGCGGTGTGCCAAGCACCTCGACGTTCCGCGTCGCGAAGACCGGCCGCATGTTGTCCGGTCCGAATGGCGCGAACTGGCCGAGTACGCGCACGAACTTCGGCGTCAACTCGCTCAGCGCAACCTCGGCGTCGATCCGGATCTCCGGCGTTCGGAGCTCCTCCGTCAGCAGCTCGTCGGCGACCTCCTTGAACGCCTTGGCGAACTCATCGACGCGTTCCACCTCTACCGTCAGACCGGCGGCGTACTTGTGCCCGCCGAACTGGATGATCTTGTCCTCGCACCGTTTCAGCGCTTCGAAGATGTTGAATCCCGACACGCTCCGCGCGGAACCTTTGGCTACGCCGTCCACGGTGGTCATAAGAATCGTGGGACGATAGTAGCGTTCGACGAGGCGGGAGGCCACAATGCCGATGACGCCGGGGTGCCATTGCTCCTGATGCAACACGATGGCGCTGTCGTTGTCTCCCTGCAGCAGTTGCTCGACGATCTCCTGCGCCTGCGCGAACGTCTCCTCGTCGATCTTGCGGCGCTGCAGGTTCTCGTCCTCCATGATGCGCGCAAGCTCGAGGGCGCGCTCGTACGAATCGGCGGTGAGCAGCTCGACGGCACGTCCCGCATCCCCGAGGCGGCCGACCGCGTTGATGCGCGGCGCCAGTACAAAGACGATCTGGCCCGATGAGATGCGTCCCCGCGTGAGTCCCGACGTTTCCGTCAGTGCGCGGATGCCGGGCAGCGGATCGAAGTTGATGAGTTCGAGGCCCAGCTTGACGAGCGTTCGGTTCTCGCCGCTGAGCGAGACAATATCCGCGGTGGTGGCGAGCGTGACATACTGCAGGTACTGGAACAGCTGCTGGTCGATGGCGTCTCCGCGGCGCGCCCGGATCTCGTCCTCGGAGGCAAGTGCCTGCACCAGCTTGTAGCCGACGCCGCACCCGCAGAGGTGCTTGAAGGGATACGGGCATCCGGGCTTTAGCGGATCCAGGACCGCAACGGCGGGAGGGAGGGACTCGCCGGGCTCGTGGTGGTCGCAGACGACGACATCGATGCCGAGCGTGCCTGCGTATGCGATCTGGTCGACCGCGGTGATGCCGCAATCGACCGACACGATCAGCGTCGCGCCGAGTGCATGCGCCCGGTCGACACCGGCCTGGGAGAGTCCGTAGCCGTCCTTGAGTCGTTCGGGGATGATGGAGTCGACGGTGGCACCGACCGACTTGAGGAATGCCCAGACCATGGCTGTGCCGTCAGTCCCGTCGACGTCGTAATCGCCGTAGACGACCAGATGCTCGCCGGCGCGGAGCGCCCGGAGAATCCGGTCGACCGCCGTGCGCATGCCATCCATCAGGAACGGATCGACAAGGTCTTCCAGCGCCGGCCGGAAGTATGCGCGGGCTTTCTGAAAGGTGTCGATACCACGACTGACAAGGATCTCGGTGAGCACAGGTGAAACGCCGAGCTCATCGGCAAGTTTCTTGACCGCCGCCTGCGCATCGATTCCCTCGACGGCCGGGCGGACGGTCCAGCGATATTCGCGAACAGGAGACACGTCGACCTCCGCAACATGAACGATTCGTCGTGGGAGTGAAAGCGAGGGGTGACACCTGCAGCGCCAAAACCGAGAGGCCGGTCGGCCGATAAGCCGAATTCTGTCTTTCTCCGTTGAAGCGGAGAGAGGCAGCCATTTCTCTGTTGCGACCTACCCATCCCGTACCCGCCGAAGCGGGGTTGAGCGGGCAACTCTTCTCCCGTCACGCGATGCGCGACGGAACACGGGATCTATGTGGTCTTGCACCGAGTGGGGTTTCTCACGTCCCGGCACCCGAAGGCGCCGGGATCCCGTACGGGACCGCCGTCATTACTGACGGCGCGGTGGTCTCTTACACCACCTTTTCACCTGTTTCTTCCCGACCCCGTGAGGGATCAGGAGGATGTGTGTTTTCTGTGATACGTTCCGTTTCGGCGGGATGTGGCCCGCCGAACCCTCGCTTTCCCGTCCGGAGGACGGCACGCGAGGCACCCTGCCCTGCGGTGTTCGGACTTTCCTCCCCGGATGGCCGAAACCACCCGGAGCGGCTGCCTGACAGACCGGCCTCTCGTTCCGGCTGTTCTGACGCTGGGGGCTTTCACTTCACATTCAGTTGAAGCCGGGCGGCATCATGCCACTCGACCTTCACGGGACGCCGCAGATCGATGCCTTCATTGGCGAGGGCATCCGCTTCGGCGTTCTCTTCGCGCACCACATGCCGGATCTCGAACCGGAACGGCGCCCGGGCCAGGATCTCGCGCACAGTCTGGACCGATTTCTTCAGTTGCGCGTCCCGTACTTTATACTGTCCGTTCAATTGACGGACCATCAATTCGCTGTCGGAATGAACCGTCAGGTGCCGGCACGGAAGCTGCTCCACGGCCCGCAGGCATTCGAGAAGCGCCCGGTACTCGGCCTGATTGTTCGTGGTCATGCCGATATAGCCGCTGATCGATGCCAGGTCCTGACCATCGGCGCTCCGCAACACCACGCCGATGCCGCTGTCGCCGGGATTACCCCGGGAGGCGCCGTCGGTATGTGCCAGGACCATCATCGGGCGTTCGTGGCGGTCTCGACGATCTCGTCCGAAACGAGGATCCGGCCGCAGCGCTCGCACGTGATCAGTGCATCATTCTTCCGAAGCTCCAGGATCTTCTGGGGCGGGACGCGATTGAAGCATCCGCCGCAGGAGCTGCGCTTGACCGGTACGACGGCGCGCCCGTCCTTCGCCTTGCGAATCCGCTCGTAGAGCTGGTAATCCGACTTGGACAGTTTGGCTACATGCTTCTCGCGTTCGTGGCGCAGCTTCAGCTCTTCCGCTTCGTGCTCCTTCGTGACCGCGTTGAGCTCCTTCTGTCGTTCCGCCAGTTCCGCTTCGAGCTCATCGATCTCGGGCTTCAGCTGTTCCGCGTCCTTTGCGGCGATCGCGGCCTTTCCTTCGAGCGCTTCGAGTTCCTTGCCCAGCTTCGTGATGCGATCCTGGGACTGGTCGATCTCGCGCGCCAGCGCATCGTACTGCTTGTTCGTCTTGACCTGGAACTGCTGCGTCTTGTACTTCTCCAGCCGTTCCTTGATGGTCATGATCTCCACATCGGTCTCGTCGCGGGAAACAGTCGCCTGTTTGATCAGGCTCTCCAGTTCACTCTGCGTCGTCCGTCTTTCGCCCAGCGATTCCTGAAGCGTCTTGACCGTGGCCGGAAGATCTCCTTTCAACTCTTCCAGTTCTGCGAGACCGGCGTCCACCAGTTGCAGTGAAAACAGCAAGCGTAAACGGTTCTCCAAATGCGGCTCCTTTCGACCCACGAAGCCCGTCAGAGGCTTCGGACAGGATTGGTAATCAGTTCAGTATGAAAGACCGAGAGGGAGGCACGCTGCTGTCGTGCCATCGCCTGCAAATGTTGTACGATCACCGGGACGATCACCTGTTCCGTCTCCCAGTGACCCGCGTCGATCAGGGTCAAGCCGGGGGGCAGATGGTGCCAGGTGTGATACCGCACGTCTGCGGTGACAAAGACATCGGCGCCGGCGCGGGAAGCTTCGGCGATCAGATCACTTCCGCTGCCGCCGCAGACCGCCACCCGTCGGACACGACGTGTCCCGGTGCCGGCCATCCGCAGAAGGCGGGTGTCCAGCCGGCTCTTGACGCGGCGCGCAAAGGCGGACGGGGACTCGGCACGCGCGAGCGTCCCGATCACTCCCATGCCCGCGTTCGGATCACGGTTCTGCACGTCGTAGATGTCGACGGCGACCTCTTCATACGGATGCACGTCCCGCAGGGCGCGCACCACATGGTCGACACGAGCGCGCGGACAAATCATCTCCAGTCGTACTTCCTCGGCGGACTCCAGCCGCCCGGGTGTACCGGTGAACGGTGCCGCATCCGGTCCGGGCCGGAAACTGCCGCTGCCGGAAGATGTGAACGCGCAATTCTCGTAGGCGCCGATCACGCCGGCACCGGCGGCCGCCATGGCATCGCGGACACGTTCCGTATGGCCGGCGGGTACGAACACCACGATCTTGGCAAGGGTGGTGCGCAGCGGCGCAAGGAACCGAAGATCCGTGAGGTCCAGACGTCGGGCGAGCGCGAAGCTGACGCCATCCCGCGCCGCATCGAGATTCGTATGCGCGGAAAAGAGCGCGATCTGCCGCTCGGCCAGCCGCAGTACCAGCCGGCTCACCGGATCCGCTCCGGTGACCGAAGAAAGCGGACGGAAGATCAGCGGATGGTGGGAGACAATCAGGTCCGCCCGGCGGCTGATCGCCTCGTCGACCACGTCATCGGTGACGTCCAGGGTGACGCGCACCCGCCGCCCCGGGTGGTCCGCACGGCCGACCTGGAGTCCGACGTTGTCCCGCTCCCACGCGGTCCAACGGGGGGCCCAGTCGTCCATGCTCCGTATGATGTCCTGTATGATCAAGAAAAAAAAAGTGTCCCGCCTTGGGGGCGGGACACTCTGGAATTCTTACGTCCGGGGTGAAACCTGGATTTTCTTGTGGCGGCTCCGAATCCCTTCCTTTACAACTGCGCACGAAATCGGACCGCGTTCCCTGAGCAGAGCAATCATTATTCTTAGTATACGAAAAATCCCGATCAGCCGCAACGCCGGTGTGTTCACACGGCGGAATTTCCCTCCCCGGCGCCGTGGAAATCGATCCGCTCGAAATTGAGGTCGCGCAGCCGGCGGATCTCCAGCTCGATGCGGCGGAAATGCCGGCTCAGTTCATCCATCAGCCGGCGTTCCTCAGGGCTCTGGATGCTGCGGTCGATGAGGTCGGCGCTGATCTTGACCGCGGCAAGCGGATTGTTGAATTCGTGGCAGACGGTGACCACAAGCTCCCGAATCGCCTGGGCCCGATTCTCGGCCATGGCCATGCGTTTTTCCACAGCCTGCAATTGCCGGCGCATCAGGACCAGATCGACGATCTTCGCGATCGTGCGGGGAAGATCGGACTTTTCGAGGTTTTCCTTGAAGAGCACATCTTCCACCCCCAGTTTCATGGCCTCGACGGCCAACTTGAAATCCCGGGTGCCGGTGAGGAAAACAATGGGGATCTGCCTGTTCATCTGGTTCAATCGAAGGCAGAATTCGAGCCCGTTTGAGCGGGAGAACGTATAGTCGGTGACGATTACGTCAAAGGCGATTTCGCCTTCGAGTTCAAGCAGCGCATCTTCGACGGAATTCTTCCAGTGGAGCTTGAAGGCGAAACCCTCTGCCGTCTCCAACTGCCTCCGGACGCTGTTGGCGAAGTCCGCACTTTCGTCAACGAGCAGAACCGTGATGGTTTTACTCTCTTTCATGCAAGGAGTGTACGATATCTTTTATATTATTTCAACGAATGTGGGCGTTCTCCGGGGCCGTCCGAGGGTCCGCAGCAGCCGGATGCTCTGTTTGCATTTGGAGGGGAATCTTCCTATTATCGCATGGATTTCTGCCGGTAAAAATCACCTGACAACGCGGTCCCTTCTACGAAAGTCCACGAGGAGCAACACTATGCCGACGAAGAACCGAATCCTTGTCGTCGATGATGAGGAGGCGCTCCGAATCGTTCTCAGCGCAGAGCTGGAAGGGGAAGGATACCAGGTGACGAATGCCGGAGACGGTCAGGAAGCCATCAATATCCTCGCGACGAATGAATTCGACCTGATCCTCCTCGACATCAAGATGCCGAATGTGGACGGATTCGAAGTGCTGAAGTACGTGAAGGAGCACAGCCCGAAGACAAAGGTGGTGATGCTGACGGGCTTTGCGGACCTGAAGAACGCGATCGAATCGAAAAAGCTCGGCGCCGAGGATTTCGTCAGCAAACCGTATGATCTGGTTGATCTGCTGACGACGGTGGAACGGGTGCTCACCGGGGCCTGACCCCGCCACGGGATTCACGCCGCATGTCCAAGAAACACCGGATTCTCGTCGTCGACGACGAAGAGTCTATTACCTTCCTCCTGAAAACCGAACTCGACGACCTCACGGAGTTTGAAACCGACACCGCGCTGAACGGCGCGGATGCCATCAATCTCCTCCAGTCCAACGTCTATGATGTGGTGTTGTTGGACGTCAAGATGCCGCGCGTCAGCGGGCTTGAAGTGCTGAAACAGGTGAAAGAGCTCGCCCCCGCCACACAAGTCATCATGCTGACGAATCTTGTCGACGTGAAGACGGCGATCGAGACGACGAAGTTGGGCGCGTACGATTTCATCAGCAAGCCGTACGACATCGACCAGCTGCTGGTCACCGTGCGTCGGGCCGTCGAGCATCGCCAGCTGGTCATCAGCCGGGAGGTGAGCCTCATCAGCAAGAGCGTGGAGCTGGTGGGCCAGACGCCGGTGTTTCGGGAAGCGATCCAGAACGCGCTCAAGCTCGCCGCGAGTGAGGCCTTCGTGCTCATTCAGGGAGCGAGCGGCACGGGAAAAGAACTGTTCGCGCAGCTCATTCACAACAACAGCGCGCGACGGGATCAGCCCTTCATCGCGGTCAATTGCGCCGCGATGCCGGACCAGCTGCTGGAGAGCGAGCTGTTCGGGCATGAGAAGGGATCCTTCACCAGTGCCGTGAAGACGAAAGAAGGACTGGTGGAAGTGGCGAACGGGGGAACGCTGTTCCTGGACGAAGTGGGTGACATCAGTCCGATGGTCCAGCCGAAGATGCTTCGATTCCTGGAGATGGGCGAGTTCCGGCGCGTTGGCGGTACGACCACGCGCAAGGTCGATGTGCGTGTCATCTCGGCGACGAATAAGAACCTCCAGGAGGAGGTCACGGCGGGACGGTTCCGCGCGGATCTGCTGTACCGGCTGAACGTGGTCAATCTTCATCTTCCGTCGCTTCGCGAACGCCCCGAGGACATCGCGTCGCTGGTCGAACACTTCCTTTCCAAGAAGTCCAAGGCCAAGCGCATCAGTCCGGAGGCGATGCACGTGCTGCAGACCTATCACTGGCCCGGCAACGTGCGCGAGTTGAAGCATATCATTGAAGGGGCGGTGGCGGTCGCTTCCGGCGATCTGATTGAGCCGAAAGATCTTTGGATGAATGCCGCGCTCAACCAGCAGGCGGTCGCGCAACTTCCTCCGGCACCGTCGCTTCCCGCCGGTACGCCCATCTCGCTTGAGTCCATGGAGCGTCTGCACATCGAGCACGCGCTCAAGCACTTCGGATGGAATCGGGCGAAGACCGCCCTGGCCCTGGGCATCACCCCAAAGACACTCTATCTGAAGATCAAGCGCTACCGCATCGCCATCCCCTCGGAGTCGTGACGTTCAGCGCGTTCCGTCCGCACGATTTCCTGCAGGAAAATAGTCCGAATCTCTCCGCAACTTTTTCTCCGTCGCGCAGTATAATCTTCTGGGAACAGAAACCTCCTTTCCCACATCTCCTTCTTGTGGAGCCAGCAATCGGTCGCTCGTGGTGGGGTGGCTGAGAAGCTGGCTCTTCATTTTCGCCCCCTCCGGTGTCCATTTCTTGACTTTCCATCGATATTTGGCTACCATGATTCAAAATTCAGCGTTTTTTGTCATTCGGTGTCGCAAATTGTGGACACCTACCGACAGGTAGCTATGGCTGATTTTCAGGGCGTCGACTACTTCAACCTCGATGGACTGCTCTCCGAGGATGAGCGGATGGTGCGGGAAACCGTCCGGAATTTTGTCGATGCCGAAGTTTTGCCGATCATCGAACGCCACTACCAGGCCGGCACCTTCCCCGTGACCCTTCTGCCGAAGATGGCCGAACTCGGTCTCTTCGGCGCCACATTCCCCGCCAAGTACGGATGCGCCGAGATGAACAATGTCGCCTACGGGCTCGTGATGCAGGAGCTCGAGCGGGGCGACAGCGGCCTCCGGAGCTTTACGTCCGTCCAAAGCGGGCTGGTCATGTATCCCATCTTTACGTTCGGATCGGAAGAGCAAAAGGACCGGTGGCTTCCCCGGCTTGCGGATGGCTCGGCCATCGGCTGCTTCGGACTGACGGAACCGGACTTCGGCTCGAACCCCGGCGGCATGATCACGCGGGCGGAGCGGCGCGGGAACGAATACGTCCTCAACGGCGCCAAGATGTGGATCACCAACGGAACGCTTGCCGACGTCGCGGTCGTGTGGGCGAAACTCGACGGTGAGATCCGCGGATTCCTCGTCGAGAAGGGAACGCCCGGCTTCACGGCGCCGGAGATGACGGGAAAGCATTCGCTGCGGGCGTCAGTAACCTCGGAGCTGGTCTTTCAGGACTGCGTCATTCCGGCTTCCAATCTTCTCCCGAAAACCTCCGGTCTTCGCAGTCCCCTCATGTGTCTCAGCCAGGCGCGCTATGGCATTGCCTGGGGCGCCCTGGGGGCGGCGATGGCCTGC
Organism: Bacteroidota bacterium; assembly: GCA_021813905.1. Classification (GTDB taxonomy): domain Bacteria; phylum Bacteroidota; class Ignavibacteria; order UBA10030; family UBA10030; genus JAKAJH01. Next base: position 63,067 of record JAKAJH010000001.1, read on the forward strand.
TACGATACGGCGCTCTCCTATGCGAAATCCCGCATTCAGTTCGACAAGCCCATTGCGGCGTTCCAGATGACGCAGGAGAAACTGGTCGGGATGATCACGGAGATCACCAAGGGACAGCTGCTGTGCCTTCAGCTTGGACGGTTGAAGGATGCCGGCCGGGCGAAGTACACGCAGATCTCCCTGGCAAAGCGGAACAACGTCTATCATGCGCTCGAGATCGCGCGGAGCGCACGGGAGATCCTCGGGGCGAACGGCATCCTCGGCGAGTACCCGGTGATGCGGCATGCGGCGAACCTCGAATCGGTCAAGACGTATGAAGGGACGCACGAGATGCACACGCTGATCGTCGGTGAGGACATCACCGGCTTTCCGGCGTTCCAATGATCCAATGAATTCTGGCGGGTGAAGAGTATGGCACAATCGAAGATCATCGGAGAAGCGGTCACATATGACGATGTGCTGCTGATGCCGGCGCACTCGTCGGTGCTGCCGCGCAACGCGGATGTGCGCACGCGACTGACCCGGCGCATCACCCTCAACATTCCGCTCGTCAGCGCGGCCATGGACACGGTGACCGAAGCGGAAATGGCCATCGCGATGGCGCGCGAAGGCGGCATCGGCATCCTCCATAAGAACATGTCGATCGAGCGTCAAGCGGAAGAGGTGGATCGCGTGAAGCGCTCCGAAAGCGGCATGATCCAGCGGCCGATTACGCTCCCGTCCACGCAGACCGTGGGCGATGCGCTCGCTGTGATGCGCAAGTACAGCATCTCCGGCATTCCCATCGTGGATGATGAGCATCTCGTCGGCATTCTGACGAACCGGGACCTCCGGTTCGAGCCGAATCTGGATCTGCCGGTGGCCAGGGTGATGACCAGCGGCAATCTGATCACCGCTCCGACGGGGACGACGCTCGAAGAGGCGGAAGTCATCCTGCAGAAGCATCGCATCGAAAAACTTCCGGTCGTGGACAAGAACGGCCGTCTGCGCGGATTGATCACGTTCAAGGATATTCAGAAGAAGAAGCGCCATCCGAACGCGTGTAAAGACGAGCACGGGCGTCTGCGGGTGGGCGCCGGCGTCGGCGTGACCGGTGATACACTCGAACGCGTGGCGGCGCTCGTCGCAGCGGGAGCGGACGTGATCGTCCTGGACACGGCGCACGGCCATTCGCAGGGTGTGATCAGCATGCTGAGGAAGATCCGTGCAGCGGTCGACGTGGATCTCATTGCCGGCAACGTGGCGACGGCGGAAGCCACCCGGGCCCTGATCCGCGCCGGCGCAGACGGCGTGAAAGTCGGCATCGGACCCGGTTCAATCTGCACGACGCGGGTCGTCGCCGGCGTGGGGGTTCCGCAGGTCACCGCCATCATGGAATGCGCATCGGCGGCGAAGCGGTCGAAGGTGCCACTGATCGCCGACGGGGGCATCAAGCAGACCGGCGACATCGCCAAGGCGATCGCAGCCGGGGCGGACTCCGTGATGATCGGCGGACTGTTCGCCGGCGTGGAAGAAAGTCCGGGCGAAAAAGTGCTGTACGAAGGACGCAGCTACAAGATGTATCGCGGCATGGGATCGCTCGAGGCCATGAAGAAGGGAAGCAAAGACCGGTACTTCCAGGACGTGGAAGACGATATCCAAAAGCTCGTACCCGAAGGGATTGAAGGCCGCGTACCGTTCAAAGGTCAGCTGAGCGACACCGTCTATCAGATGGTGGGGGGATTGCGTGCGGCCATGGGATATTGCGGCTGCCGGACCGTCGCCGAGATGAAGGCCAAAGCTCGCTTCACGCGGATGACCGAGGCGGGACTGCGCGAAAGTCATCCGCATGACATCGCCATCACGAAAGAAGCCCCGAATTATCACCTCTGATCCGTCACCGGCGCTGCACCGTCGGCTGGTTCAGGTCCGCCGGGCGATGGTGTCGCGGCGTCTGGATGCATTCCTCGTGACCGGACAATCGAACGTCCGGTATCTCACCGGATTCAGCGGTTCAAACGGCCTTTGCCTTGTGACCGGACGGGCGGCCGTGTTCATGACCGACAGCCGGTACACGACGCAGGTCCGGGATGAAGTGATCGGCTGGCGGATCGTCATCGCATCCACCGGGATGTTCCAGGCGGCTGCCGACCGGCACCTTCTTCCGGCGCGCGTTCGCGTTGGCATTGAAGAGCAGCATCTCACCGTGGCGGAGCTGCGGAACCTGCGACGCCTCTTTCCTGGCGTGCGGTTCGTGCCGGTGAGCCTGCTGGTCGAATCGATCGCGGCGGTGAAGGATGAAGATGAGATCAGTCTGATCCGCAACGCCGTCGGCATCACGGATGCCGTGTTTGCCGCCATCCTGCCGCTGATCAAACCGGGCGTGCGTGAACGGGACGTTGCGGCGGAGATCAGCGCTCTGCACCGCCGGTACGGAGCGGAGGGAGACGCGTTCGATCCGATCGTGGCTAGCGGGCCGCGCGGCGCGCTTCCCCATGCCCGGCCGACGGCGCGGAAGTTTCGCCGCGGCGAGATGATCACGCTGGACCTCGGCTGTCGCGTCCAGGGGTATCACAGCGATCTGACCCGCACGGTGGCATTGGGCCGGCCGTCGCCGACGATGAAGAAGATCTATGCGATCGTCCACGACGCTCAGCAGCGCGCGATCGATGCCGCGCACAGCGGCATGGCGGCCTGCGATCTGGATGCCGTGGCCCGGCGGGCCATCCGCAGGAACGGGTATGGACGCTTCTTCATTCATGCGTTGGGACACGGACTCGGGCTGCACGTGCATGACCCGTTGCGTGTGTCGGCGAGGAGCACCGAGATACTGCGTGAGGGCTTCGTGCTGACCATCGAGCCGGGAATCTATCTTCCCGGCATCGGCGGAGTCCGGATTGAGGATGATGTCGTGATCCGGCGCGACGGATGCGCGGTGCTCAATCGCGCACCAAAAGATCTGTTGACGGTATAGCGAATGCCTACTGACGATCTGTTCCGAAAAGTCCTGATCATTGCGTACTACTTTCCGCCCATGGGGCTGAGCGGGGTGCAACGCACCGTGAAGTTCGCCAAGTATCTGTCGAAATACGGCTGGAAGCCCACCGTGCTGACGGTTGCCCCCGCCGGCTACTACGCCTTCGACGATTCCCTCCTGGAGGAAGCGGAGCAGGCGGGCGTGTCCATCGTTCGCACAACGTCCCTCGATCCCAACCGCGTGTTTCGTCGGCGAAAGACCGTCCGCATGCCTTCCGAGCGCATGCGCAAGGTGCTGCAGTTTGTCGGCGATTTCATCTTCATCCCCGATACGAAGATCGGCTGGAGATCCGCCGCGGTTCGCGCGGCAAGCGAACTGCTGCAGCGGGAACAGTTCGATCTCATCTTTGCCACCGCGCCGCCGCAGACGGATTTTCTGATCGGCACGGCGTTGAAGAAGCGCTTTGATCTCCCGTTGGTGGTGGATTACCGCGATGCGTGGCTCGACTATCCGTTCAAATACTTCCCGACCCCGCTGCATCGGATGCTGCATCGGCGGCTCGAACGCCGTGTGCTCAAGGCGGCGGACCGGGTGATCGTGACGCATCGCCGCGTCAAGGAGATGCTGCTGCGGCGGTACTCCGCGTTGGACTACAACGAGGTCGTGATTCTCTCGCAGGGCTTCGATGTCGAGGATCTCGAAGTCGACCGTACGCCGCGCGCCGGACAGGCGGGACGCATGCGCATCTCGCACAGCGGGACGTTCTATGCGGACCGGAGCCCCGGGGTGATGCTTCGGGCGTTGGCGGCCATCCTCCGCGACAATCCGAGACTGCGCGGACGCATCGAGCTGAATTTTATCGGAACGGTCCGTGAAGAAGACCGCGCACTGGTGCGGAAATTGAATCTGCAGGAAAGCGTGACGTTCCAGGGCTACCTTCCGCATCGCGAGAGCATCCGCCAGCTCGCCGTGTCCGACGTGCTTTGGTTCGTCCTGGACAATGATGTGCAGACACCGGGTAAACTGTATGAGTACTTCGGCACTCGCCGGCCCATCCTGGCGTCGGTGGTGGATGGATACACGAAGCAACTGATCGAAGAGAGCGGAGCGGCCGTGACGGTGCCGCTGAAAGACGGTGCCGCGCACCAGACGGCGATCCTCGATCTGTTTACACGGTTCGAACAGCGCCGGCTTCCGCGTCCGGTGGAGGGATTTGCCGATCGGTTCGACCGGCTCAAGCTGACGGGCGAACTTGCGCGTCAGTTCGAATCGCTGATGGACTACGACCGGCATGCGTTTGTCCGCATGAACGAGAGGACTGCATGAACGTACTGGTGATCGGCAGCGGCGGCCGGGAACATGCTCTGGTCTGGAAGCTGCGCCAGAGTCCGCAGGTGGAGCGTCTCTTCTGCGCGCCGGGCAACGCCGGCATCGCCCGCCAGGCGACGCTTGTTCCGATCAAGGCTGCGGATATCGGCGGCTTGGCGGCATTCGCGGAACGGGAGAAGATCGATCTGACGGTGGTAGGCCCCGAGCAGCCGCTGGTGACAGGCATTGTGGATGAATTCCGCCGGCGCGGGCTCGCGATCTTCGGTCCCACGCAGTACGCGGCGCAGCTGGAAGGGAGCAAGGTTTTCGCAAAGGATTTTCTGACGCGGTACTCCGTGCCGACAGCGCGCTTTGGCGCATTCACCGCGGAACAGGAAGCGGAGGCCGTGCGGTTTGCCGAGTCGCTCGTCCCGCCGGTGGTGGTGAAAGCGGACGGGCTCGCCGCGGGCAAGGGCGTCCTCATCTGCGGCAGCCGGGGCGAGGCGATCGAAGGGATCCGGAGCATGCTCCGTGGAGGATTCGGCGACGCCGGCCGGCGCGTGGTGGTCGAGGAGTTCCTCACCGGCGAGGAGGCGTCGATCTTCGTGCTGACCGACGGAGAACGATTCGCCACGCTGGCGCCGGCGCAGGATCACAAACGCATTCTGGACGGCGATCTGGGCAAGAATACCGGAGGCATGGGAGCATACGCTCCGGCGCCGGTGGTGACTTCCGCGCTGCTGACACGCGTCACGCGCGAGATCATCAGACCGACGCTTGACGGAATGCGACAGGACGGATATCCGTACACCGGCTGTCTGTATGTGGGACTGATGATCACGGAATCCGGCCCGAAGGTGCTCGAGTTCAACTGCCGGTTTGGCGATCCGGAGGCGCAGGTGGTGATCCCCCTGATCGACGCCGATCTCGCGGCCGTACTGATGGCGGTCGCGCAGGGAAGGCTGGACCCCGCCACGGTGCGGCAGCATCCGGCGAGTGCCGTGTGCGTCGTTATGGCGTCGCAGGGATATCCCGACGACTATCCGACCGGCAGGGAGATCCTCGGTCTCGATCGTCCCGCGGTGGACGATGGTGTCGTGGTGTTTCACGCGGGGACGAAAGAGGAAGGGGGCCGGGTCGTCACGGCGGGAGGACGGGTGCTGGGGGTGACGGCGGTCGGGTACGGTCATGACCTGGAAGGAACCATCCGCACGGCATATGGAGCCGTTCGGCAGATCACATTCGACGGCGCCTACTTCCGGAGCGATATCGGAGCCAGGGCGCTGCACCATCTCACACGAAACGGGAGGTAGACGGTGAAGATTCTCGTGACCGGCGGCGCAGGATTCATTGCATCGCATATCGTTGACGCGTACATCAATGCGGGCCACGATGTCGTGGTCATGGACGACCTGTCGAGCGGCTCAAAACGCAACGTGCATCCGCGCGCGACACTCGTCGAGATGGATATTCGCAGTCCGGAAGTGGAAAAGGTTTTCCGCACGGAGCGGTTTGACGTCGTCAACCACCATGCCGCGCAGATGGATGTGCGCCGGTCGGTCGCCGACCCGAAATTCGATGCGTCGGTGAACGTGCTGGGAGGTCTGAATGTCTTCGAGCATGCCCGGGCGCATGGTGTCCGCAGGATCATCTTTGCGTCCACCGGCGGAGCCATCTACGGTGAGCAGGATGTTTTTCCGGCGACCGAGGAGCATCCGCTCCGTCCGCTGTCGCCCTACGGGATCACGAAACTCTCCACCGAGAAGTACCTGTTCTACTACAAAGCGGTCCACGGCATCGATCATGTGATCCTGCGCTACGCGAATGTGTACGGTCCCCGTCAGAATCCGCACGGCGAGGCGGGCGTGGTGGCGATCTTCGCCAGCAAGCTGGTCCGCGGGGAGCAGCCGGTGATCAACGGAGACGGAATGCAGACGCGGGATTATACGTACGTCGGCGATGTGGTGCGGGCGAATCTGCTGGCCCTGTCGGTGAAAGGCTCCAATATCTATAATGTGGGCACCGGGCGCGAAAGCGACGTGAACCTGCTCTTCCGTGTACTGCGTGATCATCTGAATCCCTCGGCGGCGGAGCAGCACGGACCTGCCAAAGCGGGAGAGCAGATGCGCAGCGTCATCAGCCACGCGAAAATCGCCCGCGAACTGGGCTGGAAGCCGACGGTCGCGCTGGAGGACGGGCTTCGCACCACCGCTGAGTACTTCCGGACAAACGCCGGATGAACACCGCATCGGCCGCGGATCGGTTGATCGACGGAGTGGTCGCGGGTGATCGCCGGGCCGTGGCACGCGTCATCAGCCTGGTGGAGAATGGGACGGAGCACGCGCAGGCCATCCTGCACGCGCTGTATCCGCGAAGCGGCCGCGCCTATCGCATCGGCATCACAGGTCCGCCGGGCGCCGGCAAGAGCACGCTGACGAACAAACTTGCCCGTTCCTACCGGAGCCAGGGTCTGCGTGTCGGCATCATCGCCGTTGATCCCACCAGTCCCTTCACGGGCGGAGCACTGCTGGGCGATCGGGTGCGCATGACGGACGTGGAGCTGGATGAGGGCGTGTTCATTCGCAGTATGGCGTCGCGCGGAAGCCTGGGCGGGCTCAGCCGAAAAGCCAAAGAAGCCGCGGACGTCCTGGATGCCGCGGGCTTTCACATCATTCTGATGGAAACGGTGGGGGTCGGACAGTCGGAACTGGACGTGGCCCGGGCCGTTGACTCGACCGTGGTCGTTCTCGTCCCCGAATCGGGCGACGGGATCCAGGCGATGAAAGCCGGGCTGATGGAAATCGCCGACATCTTCGTGCTGAACAAATCGGATCGGCCCGGAGCGGACCAGGCGATCATGTCGATCAAGATGATTCTCGGTTTCCGGCCGCACGACGAGCATTCCTGGCTCGTGGATATCGTGAAGACGCAGGCTAATGACGGCCTCGGCATTCCGGATCTGGCCGCGCTCGTGGGGCGCCACCGCGAATATCTCGAGCGGGGAGGCGGACTGCAGGCGCGTCGCAAGGATCGCCTGGCGAAGCGGGTGAAGGATCTGGTGGAAGAGCGGCTGCAGACGGACCTCTGGAGCCGTGAGCGGCTTGGCATGCTGGCACAGGATGTCGAGCGGGCGTACGAGCGGACGACCACGCCGTACGCGATCGCGGAACAATTGATCAGTCATTTTCTGAACGGGAGCGGAGGTCACGATGAGCAACGCCTATGATACGACGGTCGAATCCCTGCTGACGGATGAAACGCGTCTTCTGCGCTCCACGGTGCGCGAGTTCGCGGAAAAGGAGATCCGCCCGGTCGTCATGAAGTACGACGAGGCCCAGGAGTTTCCGCTTCCGCTGTTCCGGCGCATGGGCGAGCTCGGGCTGCTGGGTGCGACGATTCCGGCGTCGCTGGGAGGCGCGGGGCTCTCGCCCGTCGAGTCGATCGTGATCATGGAAGAGATCAGTCGCGTGGATCCGTCGCTCGGACTGACGCTGGCCGGTCACACGGGATTGTGCCTGCAGCATCTTTCCATGTTCGTCAATGAGGCCCAGGCCGCGAAGTACATTCCACCACTCGCATCAGGCGCGGTGGTGGGCTCCTGGTGTCTTACCGAGCCCGGATCCGGCAGCGACGCCTCGGGCATGCGCACCGTCGCCCGGCGCGAGGGCGATGCGTACATTATCGATGGCACAAAGACCTTTATCACCAACGGCTCGCATGCGTCGACCTTCGTGGTGACCGCCAAGACGGATCCGTCGAAGGGACGGTCCGGCATCTCGGCGTTCATCGTGGAGCGGGCGTTCGGCGGCATCAGCATCGGGCGGAAGGAGAACAAGCTCGGCATGCGGGCCAGCGATACCGCGCAGGTCATCTTCGACCATGTCCGCGTTCCGGCGGAAAATCTGCTGGGCGCCGAAGGGGAAGGATACCGCCAGACGCTGGCAGTACTCGAGAGCGGCCGGGTGGGCATTGCGGCGCTTTCCGTCGGTCTCGCGCAGGGAGCGTTCGAAGCGGCACGGGCCTATGCGCATCAGCGGCAGCAGTTCGGCAAGCCGATCGCGGAGTTTCAGGCAATTCAGTTCCAGCTGGCGGAAATGGCCACGGAAATTCAGGCGGCGCGTCTGCTGACGCTGGAAGCGGCGCAGGCAAAAGCCCGGGGGGAAGCATACGGATTGCGGGCTGCCCAGGCGAAGCTCTACGCGTCCGAGATCGCCCAGCGCGTGGCAACCGCCGCGGTCCAGATCCATGGCGGCTACGGATTTACGAAGGACTTTCCGGTCGAGAAGTTCTATCGCGACGTCAAGCTGCTGACGATCGGTGAAGGGACGTCCGAGGTTCAGAAGATCGTCATCGCGAAACACCTGGTCGCATAACAACGCGGCTCGTCGCCGGTGGTCTCCGGACCGGCGGGCGATGCCGCATGGAAGGCGGTTTTGCATGTCCCGTTCCAACCTTCATTCCGTTCTCGCATTCCTCTTTGTCGTCTCCGGCGCCGTCGGCCTGATTTACCAGGTCGTCTGGTTCAAGTATCTGGCGCTGTTCCTCGGCAACACCACCTATGCGCAGACGATCGTGCTCGCCACATTCATGGGGGGATTGGCCGTGGGTTCGGCGCTGTGGGGCCGGAAAGCCGACCGTGAGGTGAATCTTCTGATGCTGTATGCGTGGCTCGAGTTGGGGATTGGCTTGTACTGCTTCGCCTATCCGGCGGTGATCGAGGTTGTTCAGCACATGTTCATCCGAACGGTGGTGGGCCTTGACCTGCCGTCCGGTAGCGGCGCTGTGCTGGGCTTGAAACTGGTGGCCAGCATGGGAAGCCTGCTGTTCCCGACGATCCTGATGGGCGGCACGCTGCCTGTGCTCGTTCGCTTCACGTCGGATCATCTGGAGGAGGCGGGACGGAATGTCGCCATTCTCTACTTCCTGAACAGTTTCGGCGCCGTGATCGGTGCGGCACTGGCGGGATTCTTCTTCATTCGTCTGATCGGACTTGCGGCGACGATGTACAGCGCCGCGTCGGTGAGCGTGCTCATCGGCCTGGCGGCGTTTTCGCTGACCCGTGTGCGCGCCGGCGGGGTTGCACCGAAAGAAGCGAACACCGCGTCGGAGGGCGCCGGCGCAGTGTTTCCGCGCGCGCAGGTCATCGCGGCGATCGCGGTGGCGGGGATGTCCGGACTCGCCTCCATGATCTACGAAGTGACCTGGGTGCGGCTCCTGATCCCGGTGCTTGGCTCGTCCACCTATTCCTTCTCGCTGATGCTCGTGGGATTCATCTCGGGAATCACGATCGGCAGTCTCATTGTCTCCCGGCTCGTGCAGCGATCGGAGCGGCTCATGTCTCTGCTGGCCTGGTGTCAGTTCGGCATCGTCGGTTCTCTCATTGTGACCATCCCATGGTACTCGCGCATTCCGTACGCATTCTGGACGGTCGCACACATCCTGACGCGGAGCGAGACGACCTATCCGATCTTCCTTCTTCTGCAGTTCGGCTTCTCCATCGTCATCATGATCGTGCCGACCATCTTCCTGGGTATGTCGCTGCCAGTGGCGACGCGCATCGCGGCGCGGGGCGTCCATGTCCTCGGACGCTCGGTCGGTACCGTCTTTTCCGTGAACACCATCGGAACGGTTGTCGGATCGCTGGCCGCGGGACTGGTGATGATCCCGTTGATCGGCGTGAAGCATGCCATGGAGATCGGGATCGGCGTGAACCTTCTCGCGGCGCTTCTGGCGCTTGGATTCTCCGGCGAACGCCGGCTGCGGCAATGGGCGGTGGCAGGGGCTGCAATCGTCATGGTCAGTGCGTATCTCGCGCTGGCGCCGCAATGGAGCCGGGGCGCCATGCTGTCAGGCGTGTTCCGCCAGGTGAACTCCAACATCGCCCCGCCCAAGTCGTATGCGGAGTTCATGGGCGCCGCGCTCAGTACGCGCGTGCTGTACTACCGGGAGGGTTCGTCGGCGACCGTTGGGGTGATCGAAAGTGAGCCGCCGGCTGCGGTGCAGCGCGTGCTGATCATCAACGGCAAGGCGGACGCGTCGACGGTGGGGGATCTGCCGACACAGGTACTGCTGGGTGAACTGCCGCTCCTGTTCCATCCGGACCCGAAGAGCGCTCTCGTCGTGGGCCTCGGGAGCGGCGTGACCGCGGGGAGCATGCTGCGACATCCGGTGGAGCGAGTGGATTGCGTCGAAATCTCTCCGGAGGTGGTGGATGCATCCCGCTACTTCGAAGCGGCCAGCGGTGCGCCGTTGCGTGATCCCCGCATGCATCTGCACGTGGAAGATGCGCTGGCGTATCTGAAGATCACGCCGCACCGGTATGACGTCATCGTGAGTGAGCCGTCGAATCCGTGGATCGCCGGTATCGGCAGCCTGTACACGACGGAGTTCTTCGAAGCGTGCAAACAGCGGATGAATCCCGGCGGTATGATGGTGCAGTGGTTCCATCTCTACGAAATGGATGACGAACTCTTCCGGATGGTGCTGCGCACCTTCCGGGCGAGCTTCCGCTGGGTGAGTCTCTGGCAGACCATGTCCACCGATGTGGTTCTCATTGGCACGAACACGAAGTTCACTCCTGATCTGGTGCAACTGGCCGTTCGCATGCAACGCCCCGGCGTCCGCGATGATCTCCGTCGTATCGACATCGACGATCCCGCGGTGCTGCTCACGCTTCAGATTCTCTCCGATCCAACTGTCGTGCGGTACGACGGGACCGGGCCGTTGAACACGGAAGATCATCCGCGCCTGGAGTATCAGGCACCGGAGGCGTTCTTTGTGAATCGCGGTGTTACCTCTATTCTGCGTGTCGATGAGCGGATGAACTTCGATTCATCGATCGTCGCGCTGCGCACGTCCGCGTGGCGGAAGTCGCTGACGGATGACGACCTGTGTCGCATCGGCATGCTCCATATGGAGCCGAACCGCGGCAATCCGCTGTTCGGCTACTCGGTGGTGCGGGACTACCTCAGCCGCCATCCGAACGACACGGCGGCGCTGCGCGCGATGGTGAACGGTGCCGAACGCCTGAAGCGCGTGGAAGACGCCATGGAATATCTGGAAGAGTTGGTGAAACTGAAGCCCCGCGACCCCGAGATGCTGTCCCGCTCTGCGTGGATGCGTTATTCGTACGAGCGGACCAGAGCCAACTCGATCACCGGCTTCGATACGCGGGAATACGAAGATCTGCTTCGTCGCAGTGTCCGTCTTGTGCAGGACACGGTCGATCGTTACCGCGTGCTTCTGGGCGATCTGTACTACGGGACCCAACGCTATGCGCTCGCACAGGATCAGTACGCGCGGGGGATCCAGATCCGTGAGACGCATGCCCCCGACCCGACCATGCGGGAAGATGCGCTGTTTCTCCAGCTGGCCCGATGCCTCGTGCAAACCGGCCACCGGGATCAGGCCATCGGCTACGCGCTGCAGGCGGCGAATCTAAACCGGAACAATCGGGAAGCCGTCGATCTCGTGTATACACTCTGGATGGGACAGAAGGATTCAACGGGAACCGCCACAAGCAACTGAGGTCAACGGTGGACGCACTGGGATCAGCCGCACGCACTGAGGAATCGTTCCGGAAGAATGCCGCGGCGTTCGCGCTGCTGCGGGAACGCATCCGGACCGAAGGCCGCCGCGTCGAACTGGGCGGCGGAACACAGGCGATGGAAAAGCATCGGAGCAAGGGGAAGCTTCCCGCGCGTGAACGCATTGCGCGTCTGCTCGATCCGGGGTCGACGTTCCTCGAAATCGGTCAGTTCGCCGCGTACGGCATGTACGAAGAACACGGCGGCGCCCCTTCCGCCGGTACGGTATTCGGCGTCGGCATCATCCACGGGCGGGAAGTGGTTCTCGTTGCGAATGATGCGACGGTGAAGGCCGGCGCGTGGTTTCCGCTGACGTGCAAGAAGAACCTGCGCGCGCAGGAGATCGCGATCGAGAACCGGTTGCCGATCGTGTACCTGGTCGATTCTGCCGGCGTCTATTTGCCGATGCAGGCGGAGATCTTCCCCGATCGCGAGCACTTCGGCAGGATCTTCCGCAACAACGCGGTGATGTCCTCTCTCGGCATCCCGCAGATCGCCGCGATCATGGGACCGTGCGTGGCGGGCGGCGCGTATCTTCCCATTATGAGCGATGAGGCGCTCATCGTGGACAAGACGGGCAGCGTGTTCCTGGCCGGCTCGCATCTGGTGCGCGCCGCGATCGGCGAAGAGGTCGAGAACGAAGCCCTCGGCGGTGCAACAATTCACTGTGAGATCAGTGGCGTCACCGATTACAAGATGCGGGACGATGCCGAATGCCTTGACAAGGTCCGGAGCATCATCGGCAAGATGGGCGACCGGCCGCGGGCGGGATTCGACCGGATCGATCCGGTCGCGCCGGCGTTCGATGCGGAGGAGATCGTCGGAATTCTTCCGGCGGACCGCGCGAAACCGTACGATATGTATCAGGTCCTGGCGCGGATCATCGACGACCGTTCGTTCGATGAGTACAAGGCCGGATTCGGCCGGACCATCATTACCGGGTACGCCCGCATCGACGGCTGGGCGGTGGGCATTGTGGCGAACCAGCGGTCGGTGGTGCGGACGCGCAAGGGCGAGATGCAGGTCGGCGGCGTGATCTACAGCGACAGCGCCGACAAAGCCGCGCGGTTCATCATGAACTGCAACCAGAAACGGATTCCCCTCGTATTCTTCCAGGATGTCACCGGGTTCATGGTGGGAAGCCGTGCGGAGCACGGGGGGATCATCAAGGACGGCGCCAAAATGGTCAACGCGGTGGCGAACAGTGTTGTACCGAAGTTCACCGTCATCGTCGGGAACAGCTATGGGGCCGGCAATTATGCCATGTGCGGCAAGGCCTACGATCCGCGCCTCATCGTCGCCTGGCCGACGGCCCAGATCGCGGTCATGGGCGGCAAGCAGGCCAGCGAAACGCTCCTCGGCATCCGCCTGCGGGCCATGGAAGCCGGCGGACGGCATGTTTCCGAGGCCGAGCAGAAGGCACTTCTCTCCGAGATCCAGTCACGGTACGATGCGGAACTTGACCCGCTCTTTGCCGCCGCCCGGCTGTGGGTGGATGCGATCATCGATCCGACCGAAACGCGATCCGTTCTTTCCCGCGGCATCGCGATGGCCGACCGGAATCCTGAGATCCCGCGATTCAATCCCGGTGTCCTGCAGGTGTGATGCAGCGGTCGGTCGCGTGGCATGAAACGCCGAATCGTCATACTCCTCCTGGTGCTCGCCGGGGCGCCGGTCCTGGCGGCGGCACAGTGTGACGATGAGCCATCGCCCGACGGCCTCACGTGGGACTTTGATGTCGGGAGCGGAAAAGGATTCTCGATCGGAGGATTTCTCCGCGATGCGTTCACACCGCAGATCATCACCGACACCAAACGCATCCGCGATTACATCCGCGATGATCGCTTTCAGACGCTCCGGTTGCGCTGCGGCGAGATACGCGCAGTCGACGGCATCTATCTGAAATCGCTGAAGATCTCGGATTACGACATCGGCCGGGCCCTGTTCCTGTCGCTCATGGCCGTGCTCGAACATCAGAAGGTGGACGTCAAGATGCCCGTGCTGAGTTCGGTCGCCCTTCCCCTGACGTTCGAGGAGGATAGTCTCTTCAAGGCGCGACTGGCGCATTTGCCGTCTCGCCTCTATCCCGACACACCGCCCGAGGGCGATCGGGACAAGCTGCAGCACTTCTTTGCCTCGGCATATCTCTCGTACGCCACGGAGTCGCCCGACCTGGCGCGCACCAGCGGGAACTTCGTCGAGTGGGGTGAAGCGCGTTTCATCGTCGGCGGCGCGGACGATCCGCGTGACAAGCGCTCCAACAAACAGGGAGAAGCGTTCGGACGCGATCTCCTGGTGGTCAAGACGCTGCTTCCCTCCGACTATCTGAGGATACCGAAAGGAGCCCGCTGAGCCGGCGGGACCCGGACAAGAACCCATGAAGACGATTCTGGTCATTGATGATGAGCAAAGCGTGCGGGATTCACTCCGCATGATCCTCGAGTACGAGAAATACGCCGTCGACTGTGCGGAGAACGGCGAGCAGGGACTCACGGTCCTGGACCGCCAGCCCGTCGGTGTCGTACTGCTGGATGTGAAGATGGCCGGAATGGACGGCATCGAGGTGCTGGGCAAGATCCGACAGAAGATGCCGAATCTTCCCGTGGTGATGATCTCGGGCCACGGAACCATCGAGACCGCGGTCGAAGCGACCAAGCTCGGCGCATTCGACTTCCTGTCAAAGCCGCTCGACCGGGACAAGCTGCTGGTTACAGTCCGGAACGCGCTTCAGCAGGCCGCTCTTTCGGAAGAGTTTCAGCGGCTTCAGGCGCGCGTGGAGGGACAGCGGCGCATTCTCGGAAACAGTCGCAAGATTCGCGAAGTGCTCGATATCGTCGACCGTGTGGCGCCAACGGACGCGCGTGTGCTGATCACCGGCGAGAACGGCACGGGCAAGGAGTTGGTCGCCCGCGCGATCCATCGGGCGAGCAAGCGTGCCGCCCGACCGTTCATCGAGGTGAATTGCGCGGCGATCCCTGCCGACCTGATTGAATCGGAACTCTTCGGTCACGAGAAGGGCTCGTTCACCGGCGCGGTGGCGCAGCGCATCGGCAAGTTCGAGCAGGCGGACGGCGCGACGCTCTTTCTGGACGAGGTCGGCGACATGAGTCTGCAGGCGCAGGCGAAAGTGCTCCGCGCCCTGGAGGAAGGAAAACTCGAACGTGTCGGCGGCAATCGCCTCATCCCCGTCGACGTCCGCGTTCTCGCGGCCACAAACAAGGATCTGAACGAAGAGATCGCCAAGGGAAGCTTCCGGAAGGACCTCTACCATCGGCTCAGCGTGATCCCGATTCACGTGGCGCCGCTGCGCGAGCGGCGCGACGATATTCCCCTCCTCGTGGATGCCTTTGTCGAGGAGGTCTGCTCCCGCAACGGCATGGCGAAGAAAACGATCACGCCGGAGGTGCTCGAGACGCTCGGATGTCGCGAGTGGCCGGGCAACGTGCGCGAACTTCGGAACGCTGTGGAGCGCCTTATCATCCTGTCTCCGGGCACGACCATGGATGCCCGCGTGCTGGACGCGTTCAGCTCCGGGAGCACGGAAGATGCCGGACTGCTGGACGGCGGCGGGACGTTCCAGGAATTCAAGGAACGCGCGGAAGCGGCGTATATCCGCCGGCAGTTGGAGCTGCATCGTTGGAATATCTCGCGTACCGCTGAAGCGCTCGATATTCAGCGGAGTCATCTCTACACGAAAATGAAGCGCTATGGCCTGATGAAAGAAGGTGCGGAAGAAGATGCCGATCGGGCTGAGTGACGGGAGAAACGAACGATGAAGCAGATCGGGAACAGGCAGAAGATGCGCGTGGCCGCCGACGGGGGAATCTCGCGCACTCCTCGGGCCGGTCAGCAGGCGCGCATCGCGCACCAGCGGGCAGATGCGCAGCGGCGGTGGCGGGAGTCAGCAAAGACCCGGCCCGCCGCGGGCCGTCACCGCTGAGTCTTCGCTCCGGCGTGCCGCGACCGCGCCGCCTCGAACAGCACGACCGCCCCGGCTACGGACGCGTTCAGCGATCCCACCTTTCCGTACAGCGGGATACTCACCACAAAATCACACTTCTCGTGCACCAGTCGGCGCATGCCGCGTCCTTCGCTGCCGATCACGACCGCCAGCGGTCCACGATAGTCGTGCTCGGAGTACCGCCGGTCTCCCTCCGCCGCCGTTCCAACGATCCATAATCCCGACGTCTTGAGCTCGTCGAGACACGAAGCGATGTTGGTGACGCGGGCGATGGAAAGATGCGACACCGCTCCGGCCGATGCTTTCACGACCGTGGGGGTGATCGCGGCGGCATGGTGCTTGGGGATCACGACGCCGTGGACGCCGGCGCATTCGGCGGTGCGAATGAGGGCACCCAGGTTATGCGGATCCTCAATCTCGTCGAGCACCAGCAGGAAGGGCGGTTCGTTGCGCCGGTGAGCGACTGCCAACAATTCGTCCAGCTCCGCGTACGGGACGCTCTCGAGCAGTGCAACCACGCCCTGCGCCGGCGCATCGCCCGCAAGCTGACGGATCCGGTCCCTGTCCACTTCGCTGACCGGCACGCCGCGTTCACGGGCGAATTCGCGGATCTGCTGAATGACGGGGCCTGACGATCCGTGCTGGAGATAGATTTTTTCGAGGGCCTGACGGGCCTTCAGCGCTTCCAGCACCGGCTGCCGTCCGGTGAGGGTTTGCTCAGCGGGAAGGTGAGTCTCGCTCACGACGGTCGCGTGGAGAGGTACCGCCAGCCGGCGGCGCCGACGATCATCAGAACAACGGCGATCAACTGGGCTTCGCTCAGGCCGAAGAGGATGCGCGGATTCAGGCGGATGAATTCGATCGAGAATCGCTCGAGGCCGGCGAGCATGAGATACAGCATGAACATCTTGCCGTCCGGCCGGAGGCGGTCCCGAAGTCGCCAGAGGATCCAGAAGAAGATCGCGCAGATGATCAGCTCATAGACCGGGGTGGGGTGGCACAGGGTGTTGTCCGGCACGATCCCATGCGGATAGTTCTTCGTGATCTCGGGAAAATCGCGGAACGCCAGCGAGGGCGGGTAGGTCCCTTTGGAATAATCTGTCCCCCAGGGCAGCGTCGTCGGAAATCCGTAGTCCCCGTCGCCGGCCAGATGACAGCCGATCCGTGCGATGCCGTATCCGATCATCAGCGCCGGAGACACGGCGTCGGCGATCACGAGAAACCGGATGCCCTTCCTCTTTCCGTACACGTAAATACTGTACGCAGCGAGGATGAAACCGCCGTAGAACGTCAACCCGCCCGGATTGAACGCCATGCCGATCGGATCCGCCAGGAACGACGCGAGGTGCTCGAACAGGTAAAGGATCTTCGAGCCGACCACACCCGCCACGAGCGCGATCAGCGTGACGGTGTTCGCCGCGTTCGGGTCGAGCTTCCGGCGCTTAAATTCAAGGGTGAGGACGTAGCTGGCCACGATGAAGCCGATGGCGAGCATCAGGCCGTAGCCGTAAATGGTGAACGGACCGATCTGCAGGATGCGTGGACACATGGCGCGTCAGCGGGTTTCTGTGATGATGGATGAAGAGGATACCCCGGCGGCGATCATTGGATTTCCACCGGATCCGTTGAAGCCAGGATGAAGACGTCCTTCGGCTTGTGCCGGAGGGCAATTTCTTGCGGAGAAAAGTCGAACTCGAAGTCGTTGACCGACTTGTCCTGTTTGATCACACGCACCGTGTGCACGCCGGCGATATTGGTCAGATCGCGGCGTCCGCGGGCGGGACCGGTCTGCGGCATGAGAATTTCAGGGACGTGCAGGCCGAGGATGCGCAAGGTGATGACGCGGTCCTCCACCGACTCTTCGAGCAGGATCTCATAGCGGAAGCTGACAAAGATCTTGGTCGTCTGCACCAGGAAAACGATCACCTCGCGCTTCGTCTGCTCATCGTACAGCGGGAAAACGTTGAGCGTGTACTCCGGTTCCTTCTTTGTACTCTTAACCATGGAGTGAACGGATCGTCTGTTCCAGAGCGTCGAGACGGACCGGATGGTCGGTACCGCTTCGCATGTCCTTCAGCCGGGCCTCGCCGGTCGTCAGTTCGTTCTCGCCGACGACGAGGACAAACGCAACCTGCTGCCGGTTGGCCTCGCGCAGCTGCGCCTTCAGACTGCGGTCGAGATAGTCGATCTCCGCCGGGATGCCGCTGCGCCGGAGGGCATGACAGGCGGCAAAGGCCCATTCCCGCGCTGTGCCGTCCATAGCTGCGATGAATACGGTCGGCACCGGTTCCTCACCGGCGGGCCGCTTCAGGGCCTGCAGCACCATCAGCAATCGCTCGATACCGGCGGCGAAACCGACGCCCGGTGTCGGCTTGCCCCCCAGCTCCTCGACGAGCAGGTCGTACCGACCGCCTCCCATCAGCGCATCCTGGGAGCCGAGCGCGGTACTCGTGATCTCAAACGCCGTCTTCGTGTAGTAGTCGAGCCCCCGGACGAGACGCCCGTCGATGGTGAACGGAATACCCGCCGCTGTGAGCAGCCGTCGGACGGCCGCAAAATGATCCCTGCACTCGTCGCACAGGTGATCCTTGATGAGGGGCACGTGGGCGGTCGCTTCCCGGTCGGCGGGATCCTTCGAATCGAGCACCCGCAACGGATTGTTCGCGATGCGTGCGCGGCTGTCTTCCGAGAGCTGCTGGCGGATACGTTCCAGCTCGGTCTGGAGCAGCTGCTTGTACGCCGGCCGGCACTTCTCACATCCCACCGAATTGATGTTGAGGGCGCACGCGTCAATGCCCAGTGCCCGATAGACCTCCAGCGGCAGCTGCATCATCTCGACGTCGAGCGAAGGGGAGGGGGAACCGAGCGCCTCCGCGCCGAACTGGTGGAACTGCCGCAGGCGACCGGCCTGGGGACGCTCCTGACGGAACATCGGTCCGATGTAATACACTTTAACGAGGGGAGACTGCTCGCCCAGATTGTTCTGGATGTAGGCGCGCAGGACGGCGGCGGTTCCTTCCGGACGCAGAGTGACGCTTTCGCCGCTGCGGTCGGGGAAGGTGTACATTTCCTTGCTGACGATATCGGTCAGCTCGCCGATACTGCGGGCAAACAGGCCCGTTTGTTCGAACAGGGGGGTGCGGATCTCGCGGTAGTTGAAGGCATGCATGACCTGACGCACGGTGCGCTCGACATGCTGCCACGCCGTCGCGTCGGACGGCAGAATATCCTTGGTTCCTTTGATCGTCCGGAACTTCAAACCCGTCTTCCTTTCAACACGATCGACAATGGGGTTGCCCCGGCGTGCCGGGACACGCACACAGCACTTCCGCGCCGACAGGCTTCGCGATCTGCGGGATTATCCTTCCGCGAACGTTGCCTCTTCCTGGCGGAAGGCCTCGAGGATCTCCGCAGGGGTCTTGGCCTGAAGGAGCGTGTTCCGAAAATCCTCCTTATTCATGAGGCGGGAGATCCTGCTGAGCAATTTGATATGAGGGCCGACCATGTTGTCGCGTCCGACGAGCAGAAAGACGAGTCGGACGGGTTGGTCGTCGAGGGACTGGTAGTCGATGGGCTGAGCGGTCACCGCGAATGCGGCGACGATATCCGATACGGCATCGGTCTTGCCGTGGGGGATGGCGAATCCCGATCCGACACCGGTCGACATGATCCGTTCCCGCTCGAAGATGGCCGCGCGCATCCGTTCCTTGTCCTGCACCACCTTCTGGGTGGCGGCAAGGTCGATCATGGCGTTGATGACTTCTTCTTTGGTGTTTCCCGGGAGGTCGGTCCGGATGGCCTGTTCACTGAGGATGTCGGTGATCTTCATCGATAGCATACTCCGCAATGTCCGCGCAGAGCCTGAGCGCCGCGGGCAAGTTATAACTTGCGCAAATTTTCCTGAAATGCCAACTCCATTCTTCCGGCGGCGCGGTCAAGCGCCGTCCACCCACTGTTTCAGTTTTGCTTCATATTCGTTCGCCAATCGCTGAGCCGCCGCCACGTCGGATGATTCCGCGAGGACGTGGAACACGGGTCGGGAGCGGTCGGGTTTGAGCAGGACGGACGCATGATCACCGTAGCCGGCCGGCAGCAGCTTCACCCCTTCGATCAATTCGCGCCGCAATCCTTCGGAATCCTTCATCAGATGCCGCATCACGGTGCCCTTCAGGTGCCACGGACACGTGACATCCTTCTTGAGCAAATGCAGTCGCGGCGTTTCGTTATCGATGGTCCCGATCGATTTGCCGCTCGACGCGATGAACTGCAGCAGGCGAGCCACGGAATACATGCCGTCCGAGGCGAACAGGAATTCGGGGAAGATGAATCCGCCCTTCGTGCCGCCGACGAACGCAATATCCTTGTGCGAGGCCGCGTCCATGAGCGCCAGATGACTGTCACGGGTGCGCGTCACGGTGAATCCGAATTCCTTTGCGATCAGGTCCACCTCGCCCGACGCTGACACCGGTACGGCGACGCGCCGTACGTTCCGCATGCACAACGCCGCATACTTCAGCATGAGCGTCAGCAGCCGGTCGCTGTCGATCAGCCCGCCGTGCTCATCGATGACGTACAGCTTCTCCGCGCCCGCGTCGAGCATGCAGCCGACATCATACTTCAGCGACGTGACGACGTACGCGAGCTGCTTCAGCGACTGGTCGAATTCCTCCGCCGTCCGCGTGAGCTTGCGCGCGTCGAGATACGCGTTCAGCGACACCACCTGCACGTTCAGGTTCCCGAGAATGTTGGGAAAGATGGAAGAGGCGACCCCGTTCGAATAGTCGATTACCATCTTCAAACCCGACGTCCGGAGCACATCGGTATGGACGCTGGCCAGGAACCGCTCGATGTAGCTCTCCGTGGTTCGCTCCGGGAAGGTGATGGACCCGACATGCTCGTAGTTCGCCCGCGGAAAATCCTCCCCGAAAAAGAGGCGTTCCACCGACTTCGTCTTGTTGGTCGGCAGGTCTTTGCCGTGCCCGTCGAAGAAGATGATGTCGGTGCAGTTCCTGTCGAAGGGAGATTTTCGTACGTGAAATCCGCCCCGCTCCTTGCCGCTGCGCAGCTCGTGCCGTACGATCGGGATGGATGAGGTGCGCAGGTCCACGCAGGTGACCCCGGCGGACATCAGCCCCGTCATGAGCGCGCGGTTCATCATCCGGGAAACATTGTCCGAGTCGCGGCTGGTGACGACCGAGGACCCGGGACCGACGAACGCACCGAACGCCGCCCCGAGTTTCGCCCCGAATTCGGGGTTCATTTCGATGTTGGAAAGCCCTGTGACCCGTGAGTCTGTGAAGAGCTCCCGCAGCCACCGGTCCTCCCAGACCAGGCTGCGCGTGACGACGGAGCCTTCCTCGACCCGCTTCTCCGGCCAGAGCTTGATGTTGGACATCAACTTGCTGCGATTGCCGACAATGCACGCGTCGCTGATGAACACATTCTCCAGGATCATCGCATCATCGCCGATCACGCACCGGCTTCCGACGACGTCCAGCGTCAGCTCGCTCCGGGTCCCGATGCGCGTGCCGCTCC
The DNA here is from genome assembly GCA_021813905.1 of Bacteroidota bacterium. Classification (GTDB taxonomy): domain Bacteria; phylum Bacteroidota; class Ignavibacteria; order UBA10030; family UBA10030; genus JAKAJH01. Next base: position 84,413 of record JAKAJH010000001.1, read on the forward strand.
AGACGACCGAATTACGGATCGCGGCCGCCGGCAGCACCTCGCAGTCGTCTCCGATCACCGCATTGCTGAGGACCACGTCGCGATGGATGCGGCAGTTGCGGCCGATGAGGCATGTTCCCGTGATGTTCTTCGGATCAGTCTCGAGCGTTGACCCTTCGCCCACAATGGCATTGCCCCGGCGCGTTCCCTCCAACGTGAGGCGCACGTTGCCGTGCAGAATATCCATCTGCGCGTCCTGATACTCGTTCAGACTGCCGATGTCCCGCCAGTAACCGTCCGCGACGTAGCCGTAGAGGCTCATTCCCCTTTCCAGCATGAGCGGAAAGAGATTCTTGCCGAAGTCGAATTCTTCTTTCTCAGGGATGAGATCAAGGACTTCCGGTTCAATGATGTAGATGCCCGTATTGATGGTGTCGCTGAACACCTCTCCCCACGAGGGTTTCTCAAGAAAGCGCGTAATGGCGCCGTCGGCCGAAGTCAGCACGACGCCGAACTGAAGCGGATTGGCCGCCCGCGTTAGAACCAGCGTGGCTTTTGCCTTCTTTGATTCATGGTATTGGATGGCCGCCGTCAGGTCAAAGTCGGTGAGGACGTCGCCACTGATGATCAGGAACCGCTGATCCAGGAAGTCCTTCGCGTTTCGCACGCTCCCGGCAGTGCCATAGTCGGCCTCGGCCTTCCGATATTGCATGTGCACGCCCAGCCGGGAGCCGTCGCCGAAGTGGCCGATGATGATCTCCGGCTGGTAGAAGAGGGTGCTGACGATGTCGCGGAGGCCATGCTGCTTGAGGAGCTCGACGATGTGCTCCATCATCGGCCGGTTGCCGACCGGAGCCATCGGTTTGGGAAGGTTGCTGGTGAGTGGGCGCAGGCGGGTTCCGAAGCCGCCGGCCATGATGACCGCTTTCATCGGGGTTGGAGTCCGGTTCTTGTGTCGCGTGGAAACATGTTCGGAGGAAAAAGTAGAGAAATTTGGTGACGCATACAAACGGGAGGCGATGTGCCATCATTTCCGATTTACCCGACGGATTGTCGCATGAAGGTGAGTTCACGGTCGGGGCCTGTAAGTGGCTGATTTTCTTGACTTTTCTGAGAGAGTTTGTTACATTTTGATAATTTTGAGGTCATCCCTATTCCTCACGTCCCAATGACCGACGCCCGACGGCTGAGCACCATCCGTTCCTGGATCGAGTCGATGTCGACAGCCCAGGAAGCGGTTGTGCTTGCGGGCGTTGTGCTGTTTTTAGGGGCGCTGGCGGTGTCGTCGGGGCTCTGGCGAGTCGTGCTCCTGGTGGCGTCGGCGGCATCGATTTCGTATGTCATTGTACGGCACTGGCAGAAGGGAAGCACAGGATCGCCCCATGCCGGGGAAGAGCCTTCACCGTCAGAGGAGCAGCAGGAATCCATGAAGAAGCTCGTCTTTGACGATTTTCAGGCGGCTGGTAAGCAGTACAAGATCCAGTTCGTGGATGAAGCCGGAAAATCCGTGGTTCCGGAAGCGGAGCGATCAGAACCGGTGGTGACTCCTCCGCCGGCCCCGTCGGAGCCGACCACGCGCGAGTTCCAGGTCGCCGACTTCCTCGAAACGCTCGAGACCACGCCGGACGAAGACGCCGGTCCCCGCACCGAGTTCACCGGACTCATGAAGCGGCTTCTGGCGGTCGTGAAGGATTCAACCTTCGCGCATTCCGTCTGTCTCTTCTGGGTGAACCGGGATAAGAAACAACTGGTGCTGGAGAATTCCATCTCCGACAGCACATGCTTCACAGCGCACCGGCGAATGGAATTGGGGTCGGATCTCGTGAGCCAGGTTGCGCTTTCGGGCAAGCCGCAGATGGTAAACTATCTGAACCCGAAGAGTCTGCGCGAGATGCTCCCCTATTATGACGGGGAGGAGACGGTCCGGACCTTTATCGGCGTTCCCGTGTTCCTGAGCGCGCGCCGGACGGAATCTCCGGTGGCGGTCCTGACGGTCGATTGTCTCGAAGACGATGCCTACGGGGACGAAACGATGTCCCTGCTGGCCCAGTTCACGAAATTGATCTCGTCCCTGACGAGAAGCTACACCGACAAGTATGACATGCTGCTCGATTCGGAAGTACTGCGCTCGCTCGCGCGGCTTCGCGAGCAATGCAGCATGGACCTGTCGCCGGTCAACATCACCCGCACACTTGCCGAGGAAACGACGCGGCTGGTGCCGTGGGACTACGTGTCGGTGGTGATCTTCGATGACACGCGCAAGGCATGGGTCGTCCAACAGGTCAGCAACCGGATGAACGATCCGTATATCCCGGTGTTGAGCGAGATCGACCTGCACAACAGCTTGGTCGGCAGCGTCATCGAGACCAGCATGGCAAAGATCGTCGACCGGACGGAGACCCTGACGGTCCCCCGGTTCTATCAGGCGGAACGCTGTGAGGCGAAGGGTTCATTGCTGGCGGTCCCGCTGACGTCGCTGGGCCGGTGCTACGGCGCGCTGGTGACCGAGAGCAAGGATGTCCGGTCATACTCGGAAGCGGATGCGCGTTTGCTGCAGAAGATCGCGGAAACAGCCGCCTGGGCGCTCGAAATCCTGAGCCTGACCGAGATCATGAACAACTATGTCACGCTGGATGGAGCCACCGGCGTGTCGACCCGGAAGCACTTTTTCGAGCGACTGCAGGAAGAGGTGCAGCGGGCGAATGATTTCGGAACCGATCTCGCCCTGGTCATGGTCTCGATCGATCGGATGGACGAGCAGATCGCGCGGCACGGCAAAGAGGCGTTCGATGTGGTCCTTCAGAGCATCGGCCGCATGATGCGTAATGCTGTGCGCGGATATGACGTGGTGGGGCGGTATGACCTGAACCAGTTCGCTGTCGCGCTGGTGAATACCACGGCGAATGAAGCCTCGCTCTGGGCCGAAAAGATCCGGAAGAACGTGGCGAGCAATATCATCAATGTCGAGAACAAGAGTTTCACCGCGACCGTGAGTATCGGCGTCGCAGGTGCGACGGCGGACATGAGCGACCTCGAGCTGCTGGAACACGCAGAGCGGGTACTCGGCAAAGCCGTCGAGACGGGGGGCAACCTCGTCCGGGTGTATTAATTCATTTCTTTCAATGTGTGGTGACAGGAGTGACGTATGGCAAAGCAAACTGATTTTGCGGAAAAGGCGAAGAAGGCAGGACAGGATCGCGGCGTGAAGTGCCCGAAGTGCGGAGCCCCCAAGGTTCCCACCCTGTATGTCCAGTCCGTCCGATCGGCGCACGGCTCGTACCGGTTCAACCGGCAGCGTGTGCAGATCTGCAAGTGCAACGAAAAGGAATACCTCGGTTAGGTCCGGCCGGATCACCGATCGCATTGACCTCCGGTAAGGCGATACTGATCGTCCTCGACGGCCTCGGCATTGGCGCACTGCCGGATGCGGAGGTATACGGGGATGGAGGCGCCCATACGCTTCGAAGCGTCGTCCGCGCGGACGCGACCCTCTCGCTTCCGAATCTCACCCGGCTCGGACTGAGTACGGTGGCTCCGGATGCCGGATTGCCCGCCGCCGGCGAAATCATCGGCGCGTACGGGCGCATGATGGAGCAATCGAAAGGGAAGGACAGCACGACCGGTCACTGGGAACTCGGGGGCGTGATCACCGGGACGGCGTTTCCACTGTATCCGAACGGATTCCCCGCCGACGTGCTGGAGCGATTCCTCGCCGAAACGGGATGTGCCGGCTATCTGGGCAACAAGCCGGCGTCCGGCACGGAAATCATCCGGGAGCTCGGCGATGCGCACGTCCGCACCGGATTCCCGATTGTGTACACGTCCGGCGATTCGGTGTTTCAGATCGCAGCGCATGAGCAGGTGATCCCGGTTCCGAAACTGTACGAGATCTGCCGAATCACGCGGGAACGAGTGGTGGTCGGACGTCATCGCGTCGGCCGCGTAATCGCCCGTCCGTTCATCGGGGCGAGCGGCGCATATACGCGCACGACGGGGCGGAAGGACTTTGCGCTGGAACCCGCCGGAAACACGATGTTCGACCTGCTCTCCCGTGCCGGCGTTGAGACGGTGGCGATCGGCAAGATCGACGACCTGTTCTGCGGACGCGGCCTCAGGACGAAGATCCACACGACGTCAAACGCCGACGGGATTCGCACCATCATCGACACGGCCCGCCGGACGACCACCGCCTTCGTGATGGCGAACCTTGTGGACTTCGACATGCTGTACGGCCATCGACAGGATGGCGCGGGTTTCGCGCGGGCGCTGGCGGAATTCGACAATGCATTGCCGGAAATCATGCGGCATCTCGGCCCGCACGATCTTCTGATGATCACGGCGGATCACGGCAATGATCCGGGTGATCGCAGCACCGACCACACGCGGGAGTATGTGCCGATACTTTGCTATAGTCCGTCGGGTGGGGGAAGCGCGGACCTCGGCACACGACACACGTTCGCGGATGCCGGACGAACGGTTCTCGACTTCTTCCGGATTCCTGGCGGTGAGATCGCCGGAACGGGTTTTCTCGGAGCGGTGACGGGCGGATCGTGAAGCAGGAGTGGCGGAGCGGGCAAACCGTGGGGCGGATGATTCGCGACCGGCAACGATCGGATTCAGCGCTCCGGTCGGCCATGATTGCCGGTCTGTGCCTCGAAAGCGGGTTGTCACTGTTGACAGGTCGGCCCCGGCTGTATCGTGGCGTTCGCGGCCTCCGGATGGTTCCCCGGCCGATGCCGTGGGGCCAAAGAAAAGGTGAGATCTGACGCGGATTCGTGAAATTTTTACACCCGTTTTGTTGTTCACAGGGTGTAACAGAAAGCCGCCGGTGACGTTTCTTGTGGATGGGGACGGTGCCGCCGGGTCAGGCAGGCAAGAAGGATAAACGGTGAAAATCAGCAAACAATATACGAACCGCGAAAGCCAGTCGCTCGACAAGTACCTGCAGGAGATCGGCAAGGTCGAACTGCTGTCGCCGCAGGAAGAGATCGATCTCGCCCGTCGAATCAAGAAGGGCGATCAGAAGGCGCTCGAGAAGCTGACGAAAGCGAACCTGCGCTTTGTGGTGAGCGTGGCGAAGCAGTATCAGAACCAGGGATTGTCCCTCGGCGATCTGATCAACGAAGGGAACCTGGGTCTGATCAAGGCCGCGAAGCGGTTCGATGAAACACGGGGATTCAAGTTCATCTCGTACGCGGTCTGGTGGATCCGGCAGTCGATCCTCCAGGCGCTGGCGGAGCAGTCGCGCATCGTTCGTCTGCCGCTGAACCGTGTCGGTGCGCTGAACAAGATCGGCAAGGCGTTCAGTACGCTGGAGCAGGAATTCGAACGCGAGCCGAGTGCGAGCGAGCTGGCGGAAGAGCTCGACATGTCGCTGTTCGAGGTCTCCGATACGCTGAAGATCTCGGGGCGCCATCTGTCGATGGATGCACCGTTCGCGCAGGGCGAAGACAACCGCCTGCTGGATGTCATTCAGGATAACCGGCAGCCGGCGCCCGATTCCGCGCTGATGGAGCAGTCGCTGCGGGATGAGGTGCGTCGCGCGCTCTCGACGCTGAGCGAGCGCGAGGCGCAGGTGATCAAGCTGTACTTCGGCCTGGAGCAGGAGCATTCACTGACGCTGGAGGAGATCGGCGAGAAGTTCAACCTGACCCGCGAGCGGGTTCGCCAGATCAAGGAAAAGGCCATTCGACGTCTGCGGCACGCATCGCGCAGCAAGGCACTGCGGGCGTATCTCGGCTGAGCGCGGCCTTCCGCCGTTCGCATCGGTCACCGGTTGAAACGAGCGAGCCCCGCTGCGGCGGGGCTTTATCATCATTATGCCGGCCTTCCCATACAGGAGTCTGTGGATCATCCCGGGAGCGTGTGCTCTCGTGATCGCGCTTGTCCTGCTGGAAGGGTGCGGTGCCGCGTCCCCCCGGTTCGCTTCGCGTGAGAAGACGCCGGAAACGGCACGAAAGCCGGCGAAGACGTCGGGTCCGCGATTTGCCGCCCGGGAAGCGGAAGAGGAGCGGCGGGAAGACGACCGGAGGGTGCCGCCCAAAGAGATCGAGCGTGTCACCTCGGGTGAGCGAAGTTTCCGGACAGAGAAGAATACCGCGATCACGCCGCTCGACCAGAGCAAGCTGATGCGGGCGATCTCGAAGTACATGGGTGTGCCGTATGTGCACGGCGGAGCATCGATGCAAGGCATGGATTGCTCCGGGTACACGATGACGGTCTTCCATGAAGGACTGGGCATCGACCTTCCCCGGACCAGCGCGGAGCAATCGGCGCGCGGAGAGCCGGTCGATCTCAAAAGCCTCAAGTTCGGCGACCTCGTCTTCTTCAACACGACGGGAGAGCCGGCGTCGCATGTGGGCATCTACATCGGCGACGATCTCTTCGCCCATGCGAGCGTTTCGCTCGGCGTGACCATGTCGTCGCTCCAAAGCTCGTATTACGAGAAGCGGTTCGACGGGGCCCGCCGGATCATTCAGTAGAACAGTTCATCGCACGGATACAATCGACGATCATGATTCTGCCAATCTATCTTTACGGGACAGACGTGCTCCGCGGGAAGGCGAAGCCGGTCAAGGAAGGTGATGAAGGCATCGTCAAGCTGGTGTACGATATGTTCGAGACCATGCACAAGGCGAACGGGATCGGACTGGCCGCGAACCAGGTGGGGGATCTGCGTCGGCTGATCGTCATCGACATCGCGGACGTCCATGAGAATGCGGAAGGGGAGGAGGAGGATGAGGCGCATCCGACGTCGCCGGATCTTCCGCGGACGCTGGCACTGATCAATCCGGAAATCGTGGACCGCGTAGGCTCGTTGACGGTCGAAGAAGGCTGTCTGAGCATTCCGGATGTGCGCGGCGAAGTGGAACGGCCGGAGAAGGTGCGTGTGCGGTTTCTGGATCCGAATTTCCGCCCGCAGGAAGTCCTGGCCGACGGCCTGCTGGCGCGCGTGCTCCAGCATGAGATGGACCATCTGGACGGTGTCCTCTTTACCGATCATGTCGGCAAGGGACGGAAGAGTCTGCTGATGCCGAAGCTCCGCCGGATCAAGAACGGCAACGTCGAAACAAGCTACCCGGTGGTGACGGCTGTGGAAGACTGAGGTGAGCGCATGCGCCTGATCTTCATGGGTACACCGGAGTTTGCCCTCCCCAGCCTTCAACGGCTCCTGGATGATCGGGTCGATGTCGTAGCGGTGGTGACGGCGCCGGACAAGCCCCGCGGCCGCGGGCAGAAGACCAGCGCGACCCCGGTAAAAGAATTCGCCGTGCACCATGGCCTGCCGCTCCTGCAGCCCGAATCGCTCCGCGATTCCGCATTTGCCGCTGCGATCCGCTCGCTCGATCCTGATCTCGTCGCCGTTGTCGCGTTCCGCATCCTTCCGCGCGAGGTGTTCACGATCCCGCGTCTCGGATCCTTCAATCTTCACGCATCCCTCCTCCCGAAGTACCGTGGCGCCGCTCCCATCCCGTGGGCCATCATCAACGGTGAGCGACGCACGGGCGTGACCACATTCCTGCTGCAGGAGGCGGTGGACACGGGTTCCATCCTGCTTCAGCGGTCGATCGAGATCGGTCCGGACGAAACGGCCGGCGACTTGCATGATCGGCTGGCGGTGGTCGGCGCGGACATCGTATCGAAGACCGTCCATTTGCTCACAGCCGGCGGCGTGGTTCCGGAGCGGCAGGACGAAGCGCATGCCACGGCCGCGCCGAAGATCTTCCGCGACGATTGCCGCATCGACTGGCGCCTGCGCGAAGAGCTGATCCATAACCGGGTGCGCGGACTCTCGCCGGTGCCGACCGCCTGGACGATGCACGACGAGCGCGTGCTCAAGATTTACCGCACACGCCGGTTGCCGGGGGAGAGGACGCAGACCCAGGTCCCCGGTACGATCGCGCGCCGGACAAACACGGAACTGCTCGTGCTGACCGGTGACGGCGCGATCGCAATCGAGGAGATCCAGCAGGAGGGAAAGAAGCGCATGTCGATCGTCGAATTCCTGCGTGGATATCGCATCGGCGAAGGGGATGTGCTCGTCTGATCCCGATCGCGTGTCTGTTTGCACGCTCCTCCAAAATGCCGTATATTTGTCGCGCGGATCAGGCCGATGAATCCTGACGTGCCAACCACACACTCCAGACTCTTCCACCAGCATCGGAACGGCGCAGCGCCCCGTGGGTAAGATCATCGTCATTGCGAACCAGAAGGGAGGCGTCGGCAAGACCACGACCGCCATCAACCTTTCGGCCTCCCTCGCTGCCGCCGAAAAGCGCGTCCTGCTCGTCGATACCGATCCGCAGTCGAACGCCACTAGCGGTGTCGGCGCATCGGCGCTGGAAGGGAAGACCGTCTATGAGGTCCTCGTCGGCGAAGTACCCGCCACTGAGGCCGTGATTCCCACACAGATGCCGTTCCTCTCGGTCCTCCCGTCGCATATCGACCTGGTCGGCGCGGAGATCGAGCTGGTCGACGCGGAGAATCGCGAGCGGCTGATGGCGGAGGCGCTGAAGTCCGTGCGCGACCGGTTCGACTTCCTGATCGTCGACTGTCCGCCGTCGCTTGGACTGCTCACGCTCAACGCGCTGACCGCGGCGGATTCCGTGCTGATCCCCGTCCAGTGCGAATACTTCGCGCTCGAAGGCCTCGGGCAGCTCTTCAATACCATCAACATGGTGAAGAAGACCCTCAATCCGAACCTCGACATCGAGGGGGTCCTCCTGACCATGTTCGATTCACGCCTGCGGCTTTCCAACCAGATCCAGGAAGAAGTAAAGCGCTACTTCGGCGAGAAGGTCTTTGCGACCGTTGTCACGCGCAATATCCGCCTGAGCGAGGCGCCGAGTTTCGGCAAGCCGATCATTCTCTACGACGCCATCTGCTCCGGTACGCGCAACTACATGGAACTGGCGAAAGAGATCATGAAGAACAATAAGTTCTTCACCATCGAGCCGGCGGTCCAATCCACGTCTATGGGACTCTGACCGTATGACCACGCAGAAGAAGTCAGTGCTCGGGCGCGGCCTGGGCGCGCTGATCCCGAAATCGCCGCGCATGGAAGTAAGTGTCCGGGACGAACAGCTCGGCCGCGATACCGGCGAAATGGGGATCATCGCGAGCGTCGAGATTGCCCGGGTCAAGCCGAATCCCTTCCAGCCCCGCGTGGATTTCGACCAGGATGCGCTGCAGGAACTGACCCGATCGATTCAGGAGAAGGGCGTCATCCAGCCGATCACCGTGCGCCGGGTGCCGGAAGGGTACCAGCTGATCTCCGGCGAACGGCGTCTCCGTGCGGCGCAGGCGGCGCGCTTGAAGCAGATCCCTGCTTACATCATCGACGTGCAGTCGGACGAGGAGATGCTGGAGCTGGCGCTGATCGAAAACATCCAGCGCGAGCATCTGAATCCCATCGAAGTCGCGCAAGCGTACCAGCGCCTCATCGCCGAATGCCATCTCACGCAGGATGATGTGGCGCAGCGGGTCGGCAAGGAACGCAGCACCGTCACCAATTTCCTCCGGCTGCTCAAGCTGCCGGATAAGGTCCAGGACGGCGTACGAAAAGAGAAGATCACGATGGGCCACGCACGCGCGCTGCTCGCGCTGCCCACCGAACGCACCCAAATGCGCCTCTACGAGCGGATCGTCGACAACGGTCTGTCGGTCCGGAAGGTCGAGGAGATCGTCCGCACCGCCGCCCGCACAGTTCCGAAAGCCGCGCACAAGAAGGAATCGTCCGCTCCGGGCGCCGATCTCCAAACGATGGAAGAACGGCTTCGGGTTGCGCTGGGGACAAAAGTACGCGTGCACACCAAAGGGGGCGGAAAGGGCGAGATCGTGGTGGAGTTTTATTCGCTCGATGACTTCGACCGTCTGCTGGACCTGTTCGAATTATCGTCACACCGCTGAACGCTACTGATCAGAAGGAATCCGCTCATGGCACTTCAGAAGATCCGCACCGAGAACGCTCCCGCGCCCATCGGCCCGTACAGCCAGGGGATTCTGGCGGCGGAGAAATTCCTGTTCGTGTCCGGTACCGTCCCCATCGTGCCCGCCACCGGCGCCGTGATCGAGGGCGATATCCGGGAGCAGACGCGCCAGGTGCTCGCCAACCTCGCGAATATCCTTACGGCGGGTGGCGCTTCCCCGGCATCCGTCGTCAAGACCACGGTGTTCCTGAAGGATATGAACGAATTCGCCGCGATGAACGAAGAGTACGCAAAGTTCTTCGGCACGGCGGCTCCGGCGCGGAGCACGGTCGAAGTCTCCCGCCTTCCCCGTGATGTGCGGGTGGAGATCGACGCCATCGCACTCGTGGAACGCTAGCCGTCAGGACTTCCGGGGCGATGCGTTCCGGCCCACGCCACATCATCCTTCTTGCCGCGTTCCTCGGGATGCTCGCACCGCACGGCGCGTTCAGCCAACAGCGGCTTTCGTCATTCCTCTATTCGACAGCACCGTCCCACGCCGGATTGTCCCTTTCCGTCAGCGCGATTGACTCGCAGCGGATCGCCGTGCAGGATTCGATCGCTCCGATCCCGAAGTCGAAGTCGGGGAGACTGGCCATGATCCTTTCCGCCGTGCTGCCCGGCGCGGGCCAGGTGTACGCCGAACGCTATTACACGATTCCGGTGATCTGGGGGTTAGGCGCATACTTTGCGAGTCAATGGGTAAAGGCGGACAATCATTATCAGGATTTTGCGCGGCAGTTCAGCGCGTCGGTCCTGGCGGATTCCGTGACGAAGCAGGGGAACAGTCAGCTGAAGGACATCCGCGATTTCTATCACGACCAGCGCGACGAGTTCGCCATCTACATCGGGCTGACGTATCTTTTGAATATCGTGGATGCGTACGTGGGGGCGACGCTCTACGGCTTTGACGTTTCGGACAATCTGGGGGGCTCGTCGCAGATCCGGTTCAGGATTCCGATCCGCTGACGGGGGATTTCCCGAGAAGGTCTCCGAGAGCTGCTCGGAGTGTCGGAAAGCGAAAGCTGAATCCGCTCTTCAGCAGCTTTTCAGGAAGAGCGCGTTGTCCTTCCAGCAGCAGCGGCCCCGCCATTTCTCCCAACGCCAGTCGAAGCACGAACGCGGGGACACGTGTCCACGCCGGCCGTCGGATGATCGTTCCGATCTCCCCGCAAAGTTCCTTCATCGTCGCCGGCTGAGGTGCGGTGAGGTTCACCGCTCCGTCGATCCGTTCGTTCTCCAGAATGAACGCGATGGCCCGGATCTCGTCCTGCCGATGGATCCAGGGCATCCACTGCGAACCGTCGCCAAGGTGGCCGCCGGCGAAGAACCGGAAGGGCCGCAGCAGCGGAGGCAAAGCGCCGCCCCGGGTGTCGAGCAGAATTCCCGTGCGCAGGGTGACCACGCGGAGTCCATCGCGCGACGCGGCGAACGCTTCCGCCTCCCACGCCCGGCACACATCGGCGAGAAAGCCGGATCCTGCGGCATGCGATTCGTCCACATCGCCATCCGGCACATCTCCGTAAATGCCCACGGCGGATGCATTGATGAAGACACGCGGAGGATGAGTGAGGCGGGAGAGTGCGGAGACGAGCGTTCGCGTGGAGAGGACTCTGCTTTCCAGAATTCTGCGTTTGCGTGCCGCCGTCCAGCGTCCCGCGGCAATCGACTCGCCTGAAAGGTTGATCACGGCTTTCGCCCCGTCGAGCGAACGGACCCACGGTCCGTCGCTGAGTCCATCCCACACCGCACGCGAGGGAGAAACACGTTCCCGGTGCGCCGGGCTGCTTGAGCGGGTCAGCACGACGAGTTCGCGGCCGCTCGCCGCCAGGTGATCAACGAGTGCGCGTCCGATGAGACCGCTGGCACCGGCGATGACGATCTTCATGCTCTAATGTAGAAAAAAGGTCCGGCGTGTGAAAGCAGGAGGTATGCCGGATTTGTTGCTCTTTTCTCCATTTTCCGCTATCTTGTGACACGTTCAGGAGTAAAGGGTGGCTTCCGGAATGAGGCTCCACTCTTTACTCTTTGTCATTTTTGAAAGCTGCCGCGCAGACGAATGGACCGCATCCGCAATTTCTGCATTATCGCCCACATCGACCATGGTAAATCGACCCTGGCCGACCGCCTGCTGGAATACACCGGTACCGTCGCGGCACGCGACCTGACGAAGCAGATGCTGGACGACATGGATCTCGAGCAGGAGCGGGGCATCACCATCAAGCTCCACGCCATCCAGCTCCAGTACCAGGCGCAGAACGAGTCGGCCTACACCCTGAATCTCATCGACACGCCGGGCCACGTCGATTTCACGTACGAGGTCTCGCGCTCCCTGGCCGCCTGTGAAGGGGCCATTCTGGTCGTGGACGCGACGCAAGGCGTTGAAGCGCAGACGATCTCCAATCTCTATCTCGCCATCGACGCCGGACTGGAGATCATTCCGTTCATCAACAAGATCGACTTGCCGAGTGCCAAAACGATGCTGGACACGGTCAAGAAGCAGATCGTGGACCTGATCGGCTGCTCCGAGGATGAGATCCTGATGGGGAGCGCCAAGTCGGGGTTGGGCACGCAGGAAGTGCTGGAGGCGATCGTGCATCGCATCCCGTCGCCCGCAGGCGATCCGGATGCGCCGCTGCAGGCGCTCATCTTCGATTCGGTCTTTGACGAGTATCGCGGCGCGGTGGCGTACGTACGTGTCTTTCAGGGAACCATCCGCGAGAAGGAGCACATTCGGTTCTTCTCGAACGGCAAGGAATTCCAGGCGGACGACATCGGCATCCTCGAGATGCAGCGCAAGCGAAGCGGCGTACTGGCCGCCGGCGATGTCGGATACATCATCGCGAACGTCAAAGACGTGCACGACACGAAGGTCGGAGACACCATCACGTCGGTCGAGCATCCGGCCGCCACGCCGCTCCCCGGCTACAAGGAAGTGAAGCCGATGGTGTTCAGCGGTTTGTATCCGTCGAACAGCGATCAGTTCGCGGAACTTCGCGATGCGCTGGAGAAGCTGCGGCTGAACGACTCGTCGCTGATCTTTGAGCCGGAGACCTCCATCGCGCTGGGATTCGGATTCCGGGCAGGATTTCTCGGGCTGCTTCACATGGAGATCGTCCGTGAGCGGCTCGAGCGGGAATACAATCAGACCCTCATCAACACCGTCCCCAACGTCGAGTATCGCGTGACGAAGACGGACAAGGAGGTGCTGCTGGTGGACAATCCCGCGCTCATGCCGGAGGCCGGACACATCGAGCTGGTGGAAGAGCCGTTCGTGAAAGCACAGATCATCGCGCCGACGGAGTATATCGGCGGCATCATGAAGCTGTGCATGGATCGCCGGGGCGTCCACAGAAACACGACGTACCTGAGTCCCGAACGCGCCGACATTCACTTTGAGCTGCCGCTCGCCGAGATCATCTTCGACTTCTACGACAAGCTGAAATCGCTCTCCCGCGGCTACGCGTCGTTCGATTACGACTTCCTGACATACCGGGAATCGGATCTCGTCAAGCTCGACATCCTGCTGAACGGCGAGCCGGTGGACGCGCTCTCCACCATCGTGCACCGTCAAAAGTCGTATGAATGGGGCCGAAAACTGTGCTCGAAACTCCGGGAGCTCATTCCGCGTCAAATGTTTGAAGTTGCCATCCAGGCTGCCATCGGAAGCAAGGTCATCGCCCGCGAAACACTGAGCGCGATGCGCAAGAACGTGCTGGCCAAGTGCTATGGTGGCGACATCACGCGCAAGAGGAAACTCCTGGAGAAGCAGAAGGAAGGCAAGAAGCGGATGAAGCAGGTGGGGCGCGTGGAGATCCCGCAGGAAGCGTTCCTCGCGGTCTTGTCGATGGAAGAATGAACCCGCTGAGAAAGGAAACCTCCGTGTCACGGAAAACGAAGCGTCCGGAGAATGAACAGGACGACGCGCCGCGCCCGATGAAGGAGCGCGTGCTCGCGTTCCTGAAAGAGCTCGGGATCGTGCTGGGGCTCTTCATCGTCATCAACAGCTTCGTCGTGGCGTCGTTCCTCGTCCCGACCGGCTCGATGGAGAACGAGGTGCTGACGGGCGAGCTGCTGTTCGTGAACAAGTTCATCTACGGCCCGACGACGCCCCGCACGGTGCCGTTAACCGGCATCGACATCGGCTTCATCCATATTCCACCCGTGCGCATGCCGTGGGTGCGGTTCATGAAGTTCAAGGACGTGCAGCGGGGGGACGTGATCGTGTTCGAGTTTCCCGGCTATCGGGACGAGGTCACCGCGTCGGAGTTTCAGTTCTACCTGAAGCGGTGCGTGGCGCTGGCCGGAGATACGGTGCAGGTGCGCGACCGCGTGCTGTACGTGAACGGCACGGCGGCGCCGCTTCCGCGCAACATCCTCTTCGACCGCTCGTGGAGTATGCCTGCCAATGCGCCGGAGGATGGCATCTTTCCGAAAGGATCCGGATGGAACGCCGACTGGTACGGACCGATCGTTGTGCCCTGGAAGGGGATGGTCGTTTCGCTCGATCCGGGCAATCTGCAGCGCTGGGACACGTTCATTCGCCGGGAAGGACATTCGGTCGCGCTGGTGGGCGATATGGTCCTGGTCGACGGAAAACCGGTGACGCAGTACACCGTGGAGCGCGACTATCTCTTCGGCATGGGTGATCACCGTGATAACAGCCTTGACAGTCGGTACTGGGGGTTCATCCCGAAGGACAACCTTGTCGGGTCTCCCCTGATCGTGTACTGGTCCTGGAACACGGACATCCCGCTGTACGATATCTTCGGGCGGATCGCCTCCGTGCGCTGGGGACGGATCGGAGCGCTGGTGAAATGATCGCGCGTCCGGCCGGCCAACAGCCTGTCAGCGGGGATGACGGGAGCGGCACGTCCGGATCGGTTCGGTCGCAGCGGTGGGTGTGGCAGACGGCGGTGATCCTGGCCGCAACGATCGCCTCGGCTGCCGTACTCAAGGTGTTTGTCGTCGAGGCATTCCGAGTTCCCTCCGCGTCGATGGAGCGTACGCTTCTTCCCGGCGACTATGTGCTCGTGAGCAAGCTCGCGTACGGCATTCACCGCTCCAACGCGCTTTCCGCAACTCTTCTGCCGACCGCTTCATCCCTCCATTCGTCCCTGATCCGTCGCGGTGACGTCATCGTCTTTGAGTATCCGGGACCGCTGAATCCGCTCTCGGGCGCCGTCCGCATGCCGTTCATCAAACGGTGCATCGGACTGCCGGGCGACGAGGTCGCGCTTCGCGGTTCACAGGTGCTGATCAACGGGAGAGCGTTGCTGCTGCCGTCGGCGAAAGGAATCGGGGCGGACGACCACGCGCGCAGCGATTGGGGGCCGGTCACCATCCCCGCTGCGGGTACCGTGATTGCGCTTTCCGGCGGGACGTTCGATCGCTGGCGGCAGGTGCTGGAGGCCGAGGGACAGCACGGGGTGATAAGTCCTGACGGGAGCATTCTTCTGAACGGTCAGCCGGCCCGGGAGTACACGCTCCGCCGGAACTACTATTTCGTCCTGGGCGACAATCGCGGCAACAGCCTCGACAGCCGCGTGTGGGGATTTGTGCCGGAGAACGCGGTGATCGGAAAAGCGGTCATGGTCTACTGGTCATGGGACCCGTCCGTTCCGACGGCATCGCTGCGGGATCTGGTGCGGCGCGTCCGTTGGGCGCGGATCGGTTCGATCATTCGGTGAAGCGGATATCGGACCGCGCGAAAACGCAACGCATGGCCAGCCTGTATCTGCACATTCCCTTCTGCGAGCACAAGTGCATCTATTGCGACTTCTACTCGATCGCTCCGCACGAGGGCGGGGGAGATCAGAACGCACTGATCGGACGATTCCTGGGAGCGCTCCGTCGGGAGATCGATCTTCGAGGCACGGCGCCGTTCACTGGCGCAGACTACACGACGGTCTATTTCGGCGGGGGCACGCCGTCGTTGCTTCCTCCCGAAGCCGTCGGCGAAATTCTGGGACGTTTGCGGGAGAAGTATCGGATCCGGCCGGATGCCGAGATCACGCTCGAGGTCAATCCGGGCACGGTTGATGGCGAGAGTCTGGCGGGATATCGCCGCGCCGGTATCAACCGGGTGAGCATCGGTATCCAGTCCTTCCATGAAGACGATCTGTCGTTTCTGACGCGCATTCATACTGCGGAACAAGCAAAGGCCTGCGTGCGTCTTGCACGGGAGGCGGGGATCGGGAATGTGAGCCTCGATCTGATCTTCGCCCTGCCCGGACAGACGCCGGAGCGATGGCGCGGGAACCTCGAAGAGGCGATGGCACTTGCCCCATCCCACATTTCGTGCTACAGCCTCATCGTGGAACCGGACACGCCACTGTTCCGGATGGTGCAGGCGAAGCAGGTCCAGCCGGTCGATGCCGAGCGCGACGCCGAACTGTACGAATTCACAATCGACTTCCTGGCGCGACACGGCTACGCACAGTATGAGGTCTCGAACTTTGCTCTTCCGGGATTCGAATCGCAACACAACAGCCGGTACTGGGACCACACCGATTATCTTGGCTTCGGACCGTCCGCGCATTCGTTCTGGTCGGACCGTCGTTGGTGGAACATCGCGAACCTTCAGACGTACGTCGATCGGCTTGGTCGAGGAGAGCCGCCGACGGCCGGCGAAGAATCGCTGAACCGTGACCAGCTGATGGAAGAATCCATCTTTCTCGGTCTGCGCAGTTCCGGGATCGACCTGGAGCGGTTCCGGCGCCGGTTCGAGCGCGATCTGCAGCGCGACTTTGCCGGCGTCATCGATCGGCTCGTCGCGGACGGACTCGCGACGGTCGATCGCGCGCAGCTTCGACTGACGCGCAAAGGGTATCTGGTCTGCGACGAGATCTGTCAATCGTTCCGCTGATCCCGAAATCCCCCAAATTCCTTGAGATTCAGGGCTTTTCGTGATACATTAGTATCATTCCTCCGGATTTCTCCGTCACCGATCCGGCCGCTGTGCATTCCGTTTTGCTGACTCGGGTGGATTCATGGATCACAAGAAACTGAACCGGCTCATTGCCGTTGTCCTATTCCTCGTTTCGCTGGTCGTGTATGCGGCGACGCTCTCGAAGACCGTTGTGTTCTGGGACGTCGGCGAGTTCTGCGCGGCGGCATTCAGCCTGCAGGTGCCGCATCCGCCGGGGGCTCCGCTGTTCCTGCTGATCGCCCGCGTTTCTTCCATGATCCCCTTCGTGCATGATATCGCGGTCCGCATGCACATTCTCTCGGCCATCGGCAGCGGCCTGACGATTGCCATGCTCTATCTGGTGACCGTGGACCTGATGGTGATGTGGCGCGGCATCCCGCAGACGCTGTTCGATCGTCTGACGGTGTACGGCTCGGCGGTGATCGGTGCGCTCTCCCTCGCATTCAACAAGACCTTCTGGTCGAACGCGATCGAAGCCGAGGTGTACGGGTTGGGCATGTTCTTCGTGGGGCTGATCCTGTGGCTCGGCCTCCGGTGGTATGAGCGAGGCGAGAAGGATACCGGCGACCGCTATCTGCTGCTGATTGCGTATATCGTCGGTCTCTCCGTCGGCGTTCACCTGCTGTCGATCCTGGCGCTGTTCCCGCTGATTATTCTGATGTATTTCCGACAGTACGAGTTCGAATGGCGAACCTTCCTGAAGTTCGGCTTCGCCGGCGTGGTGGTCTTCTTCATCATTTATCCCGGTGTCGTGATCGAGCTTCCGTCCCTGTTGGACGGCGATTTCCACGGGACGCAGAGCCAGCTGTTCGTGGGGATTCCCCTCGTCCTCGTCGTAGCGGCCGCGTATTACGTCTATCGTTCGCAAGCGGAGAAGAAGCGTCTCCTGAACATGGCGGTGCTGTCGTTCCTGCTGATCATCATCGGCTATTCGACGTATATCATGGTGTTCATCCGCGCCAATGCGCATCCGCCGATGAACGAGAACGATCCCAGCACGCCCGCCCGGCTCGTCTCGTACCTCAATCGGGAGCAGTATGGCAGCGCTCCGATGCTCAACCGGCGCTGGGACAGCGATCCCGAGAAGAAGGCGTATCACCAGCGCTATACGAGCGATCTGGACTACATGTGGCGGTATCAGATCGTGCACATGTACCTTCGGTATCTTGGATGGGACTATATCGGCTCCGCGGGGGATCAAAAGGACGCCGGGGTTGACTGGAAGGATTTCTACGCGATCCCGTTTGTGCTGGGACTCTTCGGCGCGTATGTACAATGGCGCAAGCAGCCGAAGATGGCGCTCATGCTGACGGTCATGTTCGTCGTCATGGGGGTGATTCTGGCGCTGTACCAGAATCAGCAGGAGCCGCAACCGCGGGAGCGTGACTATTTCTACGTCGGCTCGTTCTTTGCGTTCTCGCTCTGGATCGGTATCGGTGTGCTCGGGCTGATCGACGTGCTGCGGGAGCGGCTGACCGATGCCCGCATGCGATCCATCGCCGGTTACGGGGTCCTCGCTGCCGCATTCGTCTTCGTGCCGGCCAACATGCTGCGCGTGAACTATCATGAAGCGAACCGGACCGGCAACTACGTGGCGTGGGATTACTCGTACAATCTGCTCCAGAGCTGCGACCAGGATGCGATCCTGTTCACGAACGGCGACAACGACACCTTTCCTCTCTGGTACCTGCAGGATGTGGAGGGTATCCGGCGGGACGTCCGCATCGTGAACCTGAGCCTGGTCAACACGCCATGGTACATCAAACAGCTGAAGCACGAGACGCCCTACGGCGCGCTGCGTGTTCCGATCAGCACATCGGATGCGGATATCGCGTCGATCCAGCCGATCGCCTATGAGCCGCGCATGATGGACCTGCCGGTCGGACCGGACGTGCTGCAGCGCTACGATGTGGAGCGCTCCTCCATGACGGTGCTCGATTCATCCATCATCCGCAACGGCATCCTCCGGTTCTACATGCCCAACACCATGCAGTTCGGCGATGTCAAGGTGCTTCGCGTTCAGGACATCATGGTGTTCGATATCATCCGGACGAACCGGTGGCAGCGGCCGGTGTACTTCGCCATGACGGTGTCCGACGACGGCAAGATCGGCCTGAAGGACTACATGCAGCTTACGGGGCTGGCCTTCAAGCTGGTGCCGTTCCGCAGCCAGGCGTACTGGGCGAACATTGACGAGCCGAAAATGCGGGCGCAGGTGTTTACCAATGTGACAGAGCCGTCGAAGACGCCGAAGGCGGGTTTCCGGTGGCGCGGTCTGCAGAATCCGAAGACCTACTATGACGAAGATACGCGACGCCTCCTGACCAACAACTACCGGAACATGTTCATTTCGCTGGCGCTCTACTACGCGAACGTGCAGAACCGGCTGGATCAGGTCTCGCCTGTTCTGGACCGGATGGAGGAAGTGATGCCGCGCGAGGTGATCCCCATCGACTACCGGATCAAGTTCGACGTGGCGAACTTCTACCGATCGGCGGGGAACGATGCGCAGTACAAGAAACTGACCGGCGAACTGATCGATGAACTCAAGGGAATGATCGATCACGGAGTGTCGGAGCCGTTATCGCAGTACAATCCGTACATTCTCCTGTACTTCGCCTATACCGGGGAGAACCGTTTTAAGGACGCGGAGGACCTTCTGCCGGTGATCAAGCAGGCGTACGCGTCTACGCAAGGGATCGATCAGATCGTGGCGCAACTGCAGGGACAGCTGGAGAGCCGGAAGGCGGCAAGCGGACTGGCCGATTCGACGGCTCCCGCTCCTCCGAAAAAATGACCACACGCAGTGCTTGTTGAAGTCCCGGGGACGAGGCGCAATCCATGGCTTCGTCCCCGGCGGATTCTCGCCGATGAACATTCTCGTACTGAACTGGCAGGATATCCGGAACCCGCTCGGCGGGGGGGCCGAGGTGCATCTGCACGAGATCTTCCGTCGGATCGCTGCCCGCGGTCACCGGGTGACGCTCTACTGCTCCCGGTTCGAGGGCGCTCCCGCGGAAGAAGTGATCGACGGCATTCGCGTTCTCCGTGAAGGCCGCCGGAATACGTTCAACTACCACGTCTGGCCCCGCTACCGGTCACGGTTCCGTCACGAGCAGTACGATGTCGTCGTCGATGACCTGAACAAGATCCCGTTCTTCACCCCGTTGTTCGTGCGCGAGCCGTTGGTCGGGATCGTTCATCATCTGTTCGGGCGCAGTATCTTCGCTGAGGTGTCCCTGCCGGCGGGCACGTATGTCGCGGGAGCCGAATGGCTCGCGATGCGCCTGTACCGTTCCATCCCCACGGCAGTCGTGTCGGAGAGCACACGCTCCGAACTGCTGACCAACGGATTTTCTTCCGAACGCCTGCACCTGGTCCCGAACGCCATCGACAGTGCGATCTTCCATACGACCGGCGCCGCTCGCCCGTCAGCGCCCCTGATCGGCTATCTCGGTCGGATGAAGAAATACAAAAGCATCGATCACCTGTTGCGGGCGTTCGCGATCGTGCGTCGGGAACACACGGATGCCCGGCTGATGCTGGTGGGGGATGGAGATGTGCGTCCCGCCCTGGCGGATCTGGCGGCTCAGCTGGATCTCGGCACGGCGGCGCAGTTCACGGGATTCGTGTCGGAAGAAGAGAAGGTGCGTCTGCTGAACCAGATGCATGTCGTCGTGAACCCGTCCGCGAAGGAAGGATGGGGACTGACCGTGATCGAGGCGAACGCCTGCGGTGTTCCCGTGGTGGCAAGCGACGTGCCGGGTCTGCGGGATTCCGTGGTGGACGGACAGACCGGGTTCCTGTACGAGTACGGGAACATCGAACAGCTCGCGGAGAAGCTCGGACTTCTGCTGAGGGATGGGCATCTGCGGACGCGGATGGCGGGGGAGGCGCTGACGTGGGGCTCGTCGTTCAACTGGGATCGTTCCGCGGATGCCATGATCGCGCTGCTGGAGAGCACGATCCGGGCACACGGGGCGATACGCGGTCGCTGATCAGGTAATCGGCGGCGGCAGCCGGTTCATCAGTTCACGAACGCACTCCTCCGGTGTACTGACCTCCGTGATGTAGCGGGCGCAGTCCCCGGCTCCTTCCCACGCGAGTTCTTCCTTCAGCGTGCTGACCACGCTCCGCCAGAACGGTCCGACGATGATCGCCGGCCGCTCCTGCATCAATCCCTTGTTGAGAAATTCCCATACGCACGCGAGCTCCAGCAGCGTCCCGGTTCCGCCTTTCAGAATCACGTAGGCATCACCGAGTTCAACAAGCTTCAGCAGTCGTCGCGGCAGATCCGGTTCCCGGATCTCGCGATCGATCCAGCGGTTTGCCCCGTTCCTCCCGACGAAAGGAAATGTCACACCGACCGTCTCTCCGCCTGCCTCTTTCGCCCCTTTCGCAGACGCCTCCATCACTCCGGCGTATCCGCCGTTGCACACCACGAAGCCGGACTTCGCAAGGAGCGTTCCAAGCTGTTGCGCCGACTCGTACTCCGACTGGCCGGGAACCACACGGGCGCTGCCAAAAATGGTCACGACATACGGCATGGGATCGGTCAGTCGAGGAAGACCCAGCGGACACCGAGGCGCAGGGAACGCTTGGGCATGGGATAATACCCCTGCATGAGGTAGCTGATATTGAGCACGTTGTCGAGCGACACTGCAATGTGCGCGTCACCGATCCGGAACACGGAGAACAGATCCAGCACGACGAAGCGACCCAGTTGATACCGCGGGTCTTCGACCGTGAGATCGGGGATCGGATGGTAGGCGGTCGCCAGTGAACGGTCGCTGAATCGCGTGCGCACGCCCGCCCGAAGATCCAGCGCGCCGTCGAAGAACTGATTGCGGTACGCCGCTTCGGCTCCGCCGACAAATCCCGGCAGAAGCGACTTCACCGTGTCATTCTCCTGATACCGGGCCGTGGTGATCGTGCCGGTCAGCTCAATCGGATCGAGCAGAATGCGGAGCGACGCGGCGACACCCCGGGTGTGGAGTTCGCTCAGGCTCATCAAACGCAGCGCCGATGATCCGGCGGTCGCCGTATCGGCACGCCACAGCAGCGCATCGCGGACGACGTTGTCATATGCGGTGATCTCCGCACAGATGCGGTCGTCGAGTTCCCATCGGATGCCGGCGTGCACGCCCGTGAGCCGTTCCGGCGCGAAGGTGGACGGCCGGATGATGGTCGAATCGATCCAATACCGCTCCTGGATCGTGGGATACCGATGCGACGTTGTCGCAGCGGCAAATGCGCTGACACCCCAGCCCGGTCGCAGTGATAGGCGGACTCCGCCGGCCGTTGTGCTGTTCCCACCAGACCATTCCTGACGGAACGTCGCGGACGGCTGCAGGAACTGCACGACATTGAGCTCGGCGGACAGTGTCGCGGCGGAGTAACGCTCAGAGATCGCCGGCAGCAGCACCGAGGCTTCCGTCGCGCGCTTCTCAGTCTCGAGCGATGCCGATGCGGAGACCGGATCGCTGTGCAGCCGCTGTTCCAGCCGTACGCCCGTCACGGACACGGTGTACACACTCGTCGACGGGGGCGTGAGATACCCCGACGGCGTCGTGAATTCCCGATGGAGAGTCGTGTAATAGCCGATCAGTTGCGTCGTGGACGAAGAATCCGGCAGCAGGCGCGCGATGCCGGCGAGCGTGACGTCCCGCCGCGTCCGGATCTCGTAGCTGGACTGGTCGTTGACAGGTGTTCCGAGGTCGTTGAATGCATCCGCACTCATTGTCACATTCACGCCGCCGTTCACCCCGCGGGACGTCCGTGAGTACAAATCGGTCAGTGCGACGTTGAGTCGGTCGGAAACGTTGTACCGGAGTCGGGTTCGGAGGCTCCACGAATCGAGCGCGGCGTTCAGGTAGCGTCCGTTGGACGTGTTGCGCTGGAAGCCGACCGTGAGGTTCGTGCCGCGAAGGATGTTCTGCGAAAAGTACGCGTCCGTCAGGATCGTCTCTTTCGGGTCCTGCACGAAGCGGATGGCGGTCACCGGTCGCAACGTGTTGAACCAGCGTGTCGCGGCGTTGACCGTCGTTGCCGATGCGGTGCCCGAGGCGCGAAGGGCATCGGGACCGGTGAAGAGTTCCAGGTGGTCGATGAATTCCAGCGGCAGGTCGTAGAGATTGAGCCGCCCGGTCACGGGATTGTTCAGCGGCCGGCCGTCCAGCAGAATGCTGATGTACCGCTCGTCGAGGCCGAAGGCGCTGACCAGCGGCGGAGGGCCGGTCTCCCCCAGTTCCCGCACGTTAATGCCCGGAACGCGCCAGAGGAGTTCCCCCGCGTATTTTGCGTCGGTCCAGTCAAATTGCCGCCGGACCAGGATATCGGTCGAATCGATCCCTGATTGCAGACTGCCCATGCCGTCGATGTAACGGACGGTCAACGAATCCCGCTCGTGGAGTGAATCGGGAAGCATGGCAAGTGCCGTGTCACGAGGAATGACGTGCAGTCCCGCGCGCATGCGCAGGGAATCGGGGACTCCCGTTGTGTCGACGGCCGTCGAATCCCGTCGTTCCTGCGCGAACACCATTCCGGAGAGCAGAAGTCCGGCGAACAACAGGATGCGGGCGATACGCGGACCCTCAGCGCGGTTCGTCATCAATCACACGAAGTCGGGGTTGGGGTGGCCGAAAGAGCGGCGGCGTGAGCGAACACAAATACTCATCGGAAAATCCTGCTGCGGCGGAATTGGCCTGATCTTCTTCCCGAAACAGCCCGAACACCGATGCGCCGCTGCCGCTCATCAGCGCAAGCGCGGCTCCGGCGCTTCCCAGGCGTCGTTTCACATCCTGAATGGCAGGGTAGTGCGCGAACACGGGGATCTCAAAGTCGTTCTCCACTTCCAGCAGGAGATCCGGACTGCGTCCGAGATCGCCTTCGAAGACTGCGGACAATCCGGACGTGCGTGTTGGCGGTCGCGGGACCACGTGCTGATATGCCCAGGCGGTCGAGACATGCACCGGCGGCGTCACCAGAAGGATCCAGAACGGAACCCGGAAGTCGCCGTGCCGCAGCACCTCGCCGCGGCCCGTTGCGTACGCGCTTTCGCCGCGGATGAAGAACGACACATCGGCGCCGAGTTGACCTCCCAGACGTTGAAGGTCCTCCACCGGGAGCGACAAGTTCCAGAGATGATTCAAGCCGACCAGGACCGCCGCGGCATCGCTGCTGCCTCCCCCCAAACCTCCGCCGACCGGAATTCGCTTGGTCAGACGAATGTGTACGCCATGCTCGTACCCGCTCCATTGCCGGAGCAGCGCTGCGGCGCGCATACACAGATTCTCCGCATCCGGTGGCGCTGCCGGTGAGGAGCTTTCCATCGAAATCCCTTCGGTCCGGACCAGCTCGATCTCATCATACAAATCCACTTCGTGGAAGATCGTCTCGATATCGTGGTACGCGTCGGGACGCTTCCGGAGGATGTGCAACCCGATGTTGATCTTTGCGTGTGGTCGGAGGAGTATGCGGTGAGAGGCACTCATGCCGGAGAATCTGGACAAAAATACGGCAAACTGGCTGGAGATGCAACCAAGGCCGCCGCACGGGCCGTTTTTGACAGTTCCTCCAATTTTCCGTATGTTGAACCCGCTGACCATTGGATCCCCCGAAGGTATGAAGAAGCGCACCGCATCCGTCAGAATAGGGAATGTCACCGTCGGCGGGGGAGCCCCCCTCGTGCTGATCGCCGGACCGTGCGTGGTCGAAGGCCGGTCCATGGTGCTTCAGACGGCCGAGACCATCGTTCGCGTCGCATCGGCGCATCGCGTCCCCGTCATCTTCAAATCGTCCTATAAGAAGGCCAATCGATCGAGCGGCGCGTCATTTGCAACGCTCGGCGTGGAAAAGTCGCTTCGGATCATCGCCGAGGTCCGTGAGGAGTTCGGCATCCCGGTGCTGACCGATGTCCACTCCGTTGAGGAGGCGCGCCTGGCGGCGGAATACGCGGACGTGCTCCAGATCCCCGCGTTCCTGTGCCGCCAAACCGATTTGCTCGAAGCGGCCGGGGCGACCGGAAAGGCCGTGAACATCAAGAAAGGGCAGTTTCTCGCGCCGGAGGATATGCGTCTGGCGGCGGAAAAGGTCGCGCGCACCGGCAACCGGCGCATCCTGCTCACCGAGCGCGGGTCGACCTTCGGATATCACAATCTCGTCGTCGATATCCGCTCGCTTCCGATCATGCGCTCCACCGGATATCCGGTGGTGCTGGACGCGACGCACTCGGTGCAGCTTCCGGGGGGCGAGAAGACCCGGAGCGGCGGTCAGCCGGAATTCATCTTCCCGATCGCCCGTGCCGGTGTGGCCGCCGGCTGCGACGCCCTGTTCGTCGAAACCCATCCGAATCCCGCACGCGCCCTGAGCGATGCGGCAAGCCAGCTGCGGCTTTCGCTGCTGGACCGTTTGCTGGGCCAGGTCGCGGCCGTCCATCGGGCCGTCGCCTCGTTCTGAGGACCACCCCGTGCCATCCGTCAAGAGTCTTCGTTCGCGACTCCGCAACATCCGCATGCTGCTCCTGGACGTTGACGGGGTGATGACCGACGGCGGCGTCTACTATTCCAATGCCGGCGACGAATTCAAGAGATTCAACATCCAGGACGGATACGGCATCGTCAAGCTCCAGCGCGCCGGGATCAAGGTCGGGATTATCACGGGGCGAGTCTCGGAGATCGTATCACGACGGGCGCAGGAACTGGGCATTACGGACGTTCTGCAAAACCTGGATGACAAGCACGGTGCGTACGAGCAGCTGAAAGCAAAGCATGGACTCGGCGACGCAGCGATCGCGTACATCGGCGACGATGAATTCGACCTGCCGGTGCTTGAACGGGTCGGATTTTCCGCTGCGCCGGCGAATGCCGTTCCGGCTGTCCGTGCGCGGGTTCAGTACATCTGCCGCCGGCGGGGAGGAGACGGAGCCGTGCGGGAGGTGATTGAGATGCTGTTGGGGGCGAACGTCCGGCCGCCGGTAAGACGGGGTCGGAAGGAGTCATAGGCATGGATTCGACGCTGGAAAAAGGGAAGGAAGTCATCCGGATCGAGGCGGATGCGGTTGCGGCGCTGGAGTCGCGCATCAACGGCCGTTTCGCCGAGGCGGTGGATTTGATCTACCGTGCTCAAGGCCGGGTGGTTGTGACCGGCATGGGGAAATCGGGCCTGATCGCCCG
Source organism: Bacteroidota bacterium (assembly GCA_021813905.1). Classification (GTDB taxonomy): domain Bacteria; phylum Bacteroidota; class Ignavibacteria; order UBA10030; family UBA10030; genus JAKAJH01. Next base: position 110,464 of record JAKAJH010000001.1, read on the forward strand.
GAAGATCGCCGCCACGATGAGCTCCACCGGAACGCCGGCCGTGTTCATGCATCCGTCCGATGCCGTCCACGGGGATGTGGGGATGGTGCAGCACGACGATGTTGTCATCTGCATCTCCAAGAGCGGCGATACGGAAGAGATCCGTCAGCTGCTCCCGACGCTCCGGCACCTGGGGGTTCGGGTGGTGTCGATGGTGGGGAATTCGAATTCGTACCTGGGAAAGAACAGCGACGTGGTGCTGGATGTCTCCGTGAAGGAAGAGGCGTGTCCGTACGATCTGGCGCCCACTGCCTCGACGACCGCTACGCTGGCTATGGGAGACGCGCTGGCGATCACGCTGCTCCAGAAGCGTAATTTCACGAAGGAGGATTTCGCCCTGTTCCATCCCGGCGGAATCCTGGGAAAACAGCTTCTCCTGACCGTGGAATCGTTCATGGTCTCCGGCGAGGATGTCCCGATCGTGAACGAGCGTGTGCCGCTGACCGAGGCAATCGTTACCATCACGTCGAAACGGTTGGGTGCGACCTGCGTGGTGAACGATGCCGGGGTGCTGCTCGGGATCATCACGGACGGTGACCTGCGTCGGCTGCTGCAGAAGACATCCAATATCACGGACCTCAAAGCGGCCCAGGCCATGACCCGGAATCCCAAGACGCTCCGGCGTGAGATCCTTGCCGCCCGCGCTCTCGATGTCATGGAGTCGTACAAGATCACACAGCTGGTGGTCATCGACGAAGCCCAGCGCCCCGTCGGCATGATCCATCTGCACGATCTCGTCAAAGCCGGCCTGGGAGGCGACGCCGTCGGATGAACCGCCGCACGCGCCTCTGTGGCCTGCTGACCCTCCTGCCGATCCTGCTTTCCGTCCCCGGCTGCGAAGAAAAAGTGAAACCGTCGGTGCTGGCCTCGGTGGACAGCCGTACCATTCCCCAGCAGGAAAGCTGGAACAGCGACATCGTCGTATCCGACTCCGGCCGGGTCCGCGCTCTCATCCACGCGGGGTACATCCGTATGTATGAGACCAGCCGTCAGACATTCATGAGTGAAGGTGTACGGGTGCGTTTCTTCAATCCGTCGGGAGAACTGACCAGCGTGCTGACCAGCGACGAAGGGACGGTGGACGAGGGGACGAACAACCTGGAGGCCCGCAAGAATGTGTATGTCGTCTCCCGTGACTCCGTGAAACTGTGGAGCGAAGTGTTGTACTGGGATAACAAGCGCCAGCTGATTCACACTCCCGACTTCGTGCGCATTGTGTCGCCCAAGGAGCGACTGCAGGGGCGCGGCTTCGAGTCGGATCAGAGTCTCAGGAACTACCGCATCTTCCGCGTGACCGGCGAGGCGAGGACGCAATGATCCGGAAATGGCTGCTTGCGGCCGTCTCCCTGATCCTGTGCCTCGGAGCATCCGTCCGGGCGCAGACGGGAAAGGTGATCGAGCTTCGCTCGGCGAAGCAGCTGATCGGCCGGGTGATGAACGGCGAGCCCGTGCGCGAGCTGATCGGTGATGTGCATTTTGTCCAGGTGACGTCGACGGGACAGCTGGTGCGCGTGTGGTGCGATCGTGGACTGCAGTTCCTCTCGCAGAACCGCATCGAGCTTTCGGGACACGTGCGCATCGCACGGGACAGCGTGACCATCACATCCCCCGATGGCATGTATGACGGAAACACCCGGCGGATGGAATCCCGCAACGGCGTGCGGCTGGAGCGCGGCGCCACGGTGCTCACCGCACAGTTCGGGGAGTACTTCGCCGACGAAAAGCGCTCCCATTTCTCGGGCGATGTCCGGCTCGTCGATTCCGGTTCGGTGATCACCTGCCGCGACATGTCCTATTTCGAGGACGAGGCCCGATCGGTGGCGGTGGGGAACGTGCATGTGGTGGAAACCGCCAATCGCACCGAGATCTACGGTGATTCCCTGGTCCATCGGGAGCGCGAGCGCTCCACGATCGTGCTTCGTCAGCCGCGCCTGGTGAAAGTGGATACGTCGGCGGCCGGTGTCATCGATACGATGGTAGTCGCGAGCCGGGTGATGCATTCGTATCAGGATTCGCTCGAGCGCTTCATCGCGCAAGACAGCGTGCGGATGGTACGCGGGGATATGGCGGCCGAGTGCGGTCTGGCGACGATGTGGCCCAAAGCCGACTCCATTGCGCTGCGGACGCACCCGATCGTCTGGAGCGCCGAGAATCAGATTACGGGGGATTCCATGGTCATTCACCTGAAGGATCGGAGGATCCGGCGCCTGACCGTGATGGGACATGCGATGGCGATCTCCCGGGCGGATTCGATCCGCCGGCGTCGGTTTGACCAGCTGAGCGGCCGCGCGATGACGCTCTGGTTCGGCGGAAACCGTCTGGAGCGGGTGGATGTTGAACGGAATGCAACGTCTCTGTATTATCTCTCTGATGCGAACGGCCCCAACGGCGTGAATAAAGCCAGCGGGGACCGGATCCTCATCCTGTTCGTGAACGGCAACGTGGACCAGCTGAAGATCCTCGGCGGCGTCCAGGGCCAGTACTTCCCGGAATCCATGATCACAGGAAGAGAGCAGGAGTACAACCTGGACGGCTTCCTCTGGCGGGAGCGGCGTCCGATCCGGCAGGGATTGCAGGTGGTCTATGAGTGAACGAAAACGGAAGACGGTACGAACGACGCCGTCAACGAGCCGGCGGGGAGCGCGGGGAACCGCCCGTCCTCGCCCGACGCGCCGCGTACGAACGACGGCCGCGCCGGTCATTGCCACCGCCCCAATACCTGCCGTACAGGCTCCGATCCCGGCGGATCGGCGGATCCTGCGCTCGGAGGGACTGGTCAAGCGCTATGCGAAGCGGACGGTGGTCAACGACGTGACCGTCGACGTTCGCCAGGGGGAGATCGTCGGACTCCTGGGCCCTAACGGTGCCGGCAAGACGACCACGTTCTACATGATTGTGGGGATGATCCGGCCGAACGGCGGCAAGGTCTTCATCGACCAGACAGAACTGACCCTGATGCCGATGTACCGGCGTGCGCGTCTCGGCATCGGCTACCTGCCGCAGGAGGCCTCGGTGTTTCGGCGCCTGTCGGTCCGCGACAACATGATGGCGGTGCTGCAGATGACGCCGTTGTCGAAGAAGGAGCAGGAAGAAAAGTGTGACCGCCTGCTGGAGGATTTCGGGCTGACTCGTCTGGCGAAGAGCAAAGGCTACGTACTCTCCGGTGGCGAGCGGCGCCGCACGGAGATCGCCCGGGCGCTGGCGCTGGATCCCAAGTTTATGCTCCTGGACGAGCCGTTCGCCGGCATCGACCCGATCGCCGTCGAGGATATCATGCGGATCGTTACGCAGCTGAAAGAGAAGAATATCGGCGTGCTCATCACGGACCACAACGTGCATGAGACTCTGTCCATCACGGATCGGTCGTATCTGCTGTTCGAAGGGAAGATCCTCAAGGCGGGCACCGCGCAATTTCTCGCAAACGACCCCGAGGCCCGAAAGCTCTATCTCGGCGAGAAGTTCAAGCTCGACCGGTACGAATGAATTTCGTGAGCGGCCGATGGCCGGCACAGGCAGCACGGCAGCAGCCGCGCACCGGCGGGGCATCGACTGCATCGTTTCTCACCATCACTATCGTGCGGAAGGCGTATGGTTGTCGTTCTGGAATCGGGAGCCACTCCCGGACAAGTTGATCACATCATCCGGGTCCTGCATGACTATGGATTCGACGTCCATCAGTCCACCGGAGTGCAGCACACGGTGCTCGGCGCCATCGGCGTCCACCCGGAGTTCGACCACCGGCAAATCGAGTTGCTGCCCGGCGTTTCCGAGGTCGTCCGTATCACCGAGCCGTTCAAGCTCGCCAGCCGGGCCTTCAAACGGGAAGGATCGGTTGTCGACGTCGGTGGCGTGCCGATCGGCGGTGAGGCGGTCGTCATCATGGCCGGCCCGTGTTCCGTCGAGAGCGAAGAGCAGATCGACACGATCGCGGCCCGCGTGGCGGCATCGGGTGCCCGGATACTGAGGGGCGGTGCATTCAAGCCGCGTACGTCGCCATACGCGTTCCAGGGGCTCGGCGAAGATGGCCTGCGCATGCTGCGCACGGCGGCGGATGCCCACGGGTTGAAGGTTATCACGGAAGTCATGGACAAGAGCCAGATCGACCTCGTGGAACGCTACGCGGATGTCCTGCAGGTCGGCGCCCGGAACATGCAGAACTACACTTTCCTGAAGGATCTGGGGAGGATCTCAAAGCCCGTCATGTTGAAGCGCGGACTCGCGGCCACCATCGAGGAATGGCTCATGGCGTCGGAGTACATACTGGCCGGCGGCAATCAGCACGTGATCCTGTGCGAGCGCGGCATCCGCACTTTTGAAACGGCCACCCGCAATACGATGGACATCGGCGCGATCCCGGTGGTGAAGAAGAAGAGCCATCTGCCCGTGGTCGCCGATCCGTCGCACGGCATCGGGATCCGCGACAAGGTCATTCCCATGGCGCGGGCCGCCGTCGCCGCCGGAGCCGACGGACTGATGGTGGAGGTGCACCACGATCCCGACCATGCCAAGTCCGACGGAGCGCAGTCCATTTATCCCGATCAGTTCGATCAGATGATGCAGGAGGTCCGGCTGATCGCTCAGGCCATCGGTCGCCGCCTCGCGTAGAGGATGACCTGCCTGCTCGTTCCGCGTATCCCGACATGAGTGCCCGCCGATCCGATCATACAGAATTTCGTCGCGTCACCATCGTGGGTGTCGGCCTGATCGGCGGTTCGCTCGGGCTTGCCATTCAGCATCGGTTCCCTTCCTGCGTGGTCACCGGTGTGGATCGGCCGGAGGTTCTGCGGACCGCACGCCGCCGCGGAGCGATCCATCACGGTGAAACAAGCGTTGCGCGGGGAGTCCGGGAAGCGGATCTCGTTATTCTCGCGGCACCGATGCCGGCAATTCTCCGACTCCTTCCGGTTGTGGGGCGATCGGTCTCTTCCCGCGCCATCGTTACGGATACCGGCAGCGTCAAATCGCCGGTACGGGACCGTTCCCGCACGCTCTTCCCAGGTGGAAATTTCATCGGCGGTCATCCCATGACGGGGGCGGAGTTCTCCGGCGTCCGCGCGGCGCACCCGCTCCTTTTTGAAAACGCTTTTTGCGTTCTGTGTCCGTCCCGTGCCGCGAACCGCAGCGCCCTGCGTCGTCTGGCCCGATTCTATGGTGCATTGGGATCGCGCGTTGTCGTCCTGCCCGCTGAGGAGCATGACCGCGCGGTTGCGGCACTCAGTCACGTTCCCCAACTGGCGGCGGTCGCGCTGATGCGCTCGGCGGCTGCTCAGCCGTTGACCCGGTCACATCTTCGTCTGGGCGCCGGCGGATTCCGCGATATGACTCGGATCGCGTCGAGTCCATTCGCTCTCTGGAAGGACATCCTTCTTCAGAATCGCCGTGAGGTCCGCGGCGCACTAGCGCGTTTCGTCAAAGAACTGCAACGTTCACGCCGCGCTTTGGCTGGCGGGACGGCGGGGCTTGCTTCGCAATTCCGGGAAGCGGCGCGCCTTCGCGCTCAGATCCCGCGCGGCATGAAGGGACTGCAGAGTCATGTCCCGGAACTGACGGTCTATCTCCCTGATCGACCGGGTTCGCTCGCGGCCGTCACGTCGGCGCTGGCCCGGAATCGGGTCAACATCAAGGATTTGGAATTGCTCAAGGTGCGGGAGGGGACGGGAGGAACGTTTCGGATGGCGTTCGAATCGTCAAAGGAACGCGCCCGGGCGCGGAGGATCCTGGCTCGTGCGGTGATCCGGCTGGAGAGCCGCTGAATCGTACACGCAAAAGCCCCGGCGGGGCCGCCCGAGGCTTCGTTGGGGGAAAACGCGAACAGTACGCTACGTCGAAGACGGCTTCGAACTCGAACCGCCGGAAGCATCCTTCTTCGGCTTTGAGTCCGGTTTTGGTGCGGTCGACGGGGACGCGGAATTCTTCTTGTAGTCCGTGAGGTAGAATCCGCTGCCCTTGAAGATCATTCCTGCCCCGCCTCCCATGATCCGTTTCAGCGACGGCTCCGCGCATTTCGGGCACACGACCAGGGGATCGGCCGTGATCTGCTGAAACTCCTCGAATTCGTATCCACACGACTTGCAGCGATACTCATACGTCGGCATAGCGTCAATTCCTTTGGGACAATCCTTTCTCCAATATACTTTGGAAAGTCCGAGATTTCAATTAGATTGCAGCTGTATACAGGAACGACCGGCGTCCGTGCCGGGTTCCGGAGTCGCTCCATCCAAATGAGGAGACCCTCCCATGCTCAGCAAACCGCTGCATGATGCTCTGAACGAGCAGATCAACCACGAGTTGTCTTCTGCCTACCTGTATCTTTCGATGGCGGCGCATTGCGACGCTGAAAACCTCCCCGGCTTCGCACACTGGCTCCGGGTTCAGTACCGCGAAGAGACGGAGCACGGGATGAAGTTCTATCGGTACATCTACGACCGCGGCAACGCTGTGACACTGAAAGCGATCGCCCAACCGCCGACGAAGTTCAAGAGCCCGCTCGAGCTCTTCAAACAGGTGCTTGAACACGAGAAGAAAGTGACGGGGCTGATCAACGACCTGTACGCCCTTGCCACAAAGGAAAAAGACTACGCGACGCAGACCATGCTGCAGTGGTTCATCACCGAGCAGGTGGAAGAGGAAAAGAACGCGACCGCGATTATCGAGATGCTGAAGATGGTCGGCGATTCGCCGGTCTCGTTGATGATGGCCGACCGGCAGCTCGCCGCTCGCGCGGGAAGCTGAGCATCACCGGCTCGTGCGGAAAGAGAAACGCCGCTTCGGACTTCCGGAGCGGCGTTCTTCGTTTCTGCGGATGATGTCACACGTGCGGACCGGCGGCGACCACTTCCGGCGGACAGTCTTTCTCATACTTCCGGAAGTTCTCCACGAACCGCGTCGCCAGCTGGCGGTACTTCTGCGCGTGCGCCTGTGGGGTCGGCCAGGAACCGGCCGGATCCAGAATGCTCTCCGGCACGCCGGGGCAGCTCTTGGGTACCTGGAATCCGAACACCGGGTCCGTGCGGTACTCCACGCCCAACAGTGAGCCGTCGAGTGCCGCATTGAGCAGCGTCCGCGTGTAGCTGATGCTGATGCGTTTGCCGACGCCGAACGCGCCGCCCACCCAGCCGGTATTCACCAGCCAACAATGCGCACCGTACTTCAGAATCTTCCGTTTCAGCAGATCGGCATAGAACGCCGGCCGGTGGACCATGAAGGGAGCGCCGAAGCAGGTGCTGAAGGTCATCTCCGGCTCCTTGCCGAGCCCGACCTCTGTACCCGCAATCTTCGACGTGTACCCCGAAATGAACTGATACATCGCCTGCTCGGGCGTCAGCTTGGCGATCGGCGGCATGACGCCGGACGCGTCGCACGTCAGGAAGATGATGTTCTTCGGATGCCCGCCCATCTTGCCGGGCACCGCGTTGGCGATATAGTCCAGCGGGTACGAAGCGCGTGTGTTCTCGGTGATCGACTCGTCGTCGAGATCGATCATGCGGGTCACCGGATCGTATACCACATTCTCCAGGATCGTCCCGAACTGGCGTGTGGTGGCGTAGATCTGCGGCTCGGCGGAAGACGAAAGACGGATGACCTTGGCGTAGCATCCCCCCTCGAAGTTGAACACGCCGTCGTCGCTCCAGCCGTGCTCATCATCGCCGACCAGGCCGCGGTGCGGATCGGCCGACAGCGTCGTCTTGCCGGTGCCCGACAGGCCGAAGAAGATGGCGGCATCGTTCTTCGGTCCGACGTTGGCTGAACAGTGCATCGGCATCACGCCCTGCAGCGGCAATAGATAGTTGAGGATCGTAAAGACGGACTTCTTGAGCTCGCCGGCATACGCCGTGTTGCCGATGAGGCAGAGGCGCTGCTCGAAGTTCAGCACGATGAATGTGTTCGTCGGTGTGCCGTCGATGGTCGGCATCGACTTGAAGGACGGCACTGCGATCACGGTGAACTCGGGCGTGTGACGACGGTATTCCTCGTTCGTCGTCGGAAGGATGAACATATTCCGCGCGAAGATGGAATGCCACGCATGCTCGGTGATGACGCGGATCGGCATCCGGAAATTCGGATCGGCGCCGGCGTAACAGTCCTGCACGAACACGTCGCGGCCCTGCAGGAATCCCTGCATCCGGGCGAACAGCTCGTTGAAGGCGTCCGTGCTGAACGGGCGGTTGTATTCGCCCCACCAGATGTTCTCATCCGTCGACGGCTCCTGGACGACGAACTTGTCATTGGCCGAGCGGGCCGTATGCTTCCCTGTGTTGACGACCAGCGGACCGAGCCGGGAGATGCGTCCTTCCCGTCGGAATGCCACTTCTTCGTACAGCGCCTCGGTCGGAAGATTCCAGTACACCATCCGCAGATTGGTCAGGCCATGACTGTCGAGGCCGTAGTCGCTTTTCAGGGCGCCGGCTTCGGCCTGTGCCGGAGTCTTGATATCAAGGATGTTGTTCATAGCCAGTCCCGCACCATTTTTCGTTCGCCGATGTAGATCTCGTTCGGTGAGCTCGGGTCGAGCGCCCATTTGATGCGCTCGATGCCCTGCTTCACGTCCTTCACCGTCGTGGCATAGCTCAGGCGCAGATGGCCGTCCATGCCGAATTCCTTCCCGGGCACCGTGACGACCAGCGCTTTCTTCAGCAGGAAGTCCGACAGCGCGACCGAATTCCCGTTGTACGCCCGGAAATCCGGCAAGCAGTAGTACGTCCCGTCGGGCGGGATCAGCTTGACGCCGTTGAATGACTGCAGCTCCTGCACCATCACGCGGCGATTGTTCTCCAGCGTCAGCCGGAGCGTTTCGACGGCATTCTGGATGCCCGTCAGCGCGCCTTCCGCCGCGGCCTGCAGAAGGATCGACGTGCACGTGGATGTCTGCCCCTGCACATTCGTCATGACGGAGACAATCTGCCTGCTTGCCACCGTCCAGCCGATGCGGAATCCCGTCATCCCGTACAACTTCGAGATGCCATTGATCGTGATGACGTGGGTGGCGTCGATATCCTTGGTCGTGTACTTGTAGGCGATCGGCGACTTCTTTCCTTCAAAGACGAGCTTGTTGTAGATGTCGTCCATGATCAGGTAGATGCCCTTCCGCTCGCACAACTCCACCAGCTCCGCAATGAATGACTCGGGATAGATCGCCCCGGACGGGTTGTTGGGGCTGTTGACGACGATGACCTTCGTGTATGAGCTGAGGGCCTCTTTCACATCCTCCATGGTGGGGATGAAGGATCCGTCTCCCGGTGTGACGATCACGGGAACGCCGTACACCATCTTCACCATCTCCGGGTAACTGACCCAATAGGGTGCGAAGATGATGACCTCGTCCTGTGGATTGAGCAGCGTGTAGAGCAGGTTAAAGAGCGCCTGCTTGGCTCCCTGCGAGATAATGACGTTGTCGGGAGTGACGATGCGGTCGTAATTCTCTTCGGTGTACCGGACGACAGCCTTCTTCAGGGAAGAGATGCCGTCCGCCGGTGTGTACTTGATGTCGCCGGTGTTGAGCTTGGCGGCGGCGCTGAGAATGGCGCTGATGGGTGCCTTGTTCTTCGGTTCGCCCGCCCCGAGATGAATGACGGCTTCGCCGCGTTCGCGCAGCCTGGCTGCCTCTTCATTCAGTCGAAGGGTCGGCGATTCAGGGATTGAACCTGCGAGTTTGCTGACGCTCATGTCTTGTCTAACCTCCTGATGGGAGTGCGTGCGGTGCGACATCCGGGTGGAGGGCACGGCGCAGGACGTATTCTACCTAAAACGTACGAGGATTTTGCGTTGAATTCAACGAACAAACAGTCCGGCCGGTCCGCCGGAGGACAACAAGACCGTCGGATGGAGAACTGCGGCTACCGGGACGTCCCCCGATTCTTTGCGGCAAGGGCCTTCCGAACAACGGGAGGCACAAAGTTTCGCACGTCTCCACCGAGGCGGGCGATTTCGCGCACGATGTTCGAACTCAGATATGTATAGCGCTCGTTCGGCATGAGAAAAACAGTTTCGACGCGCTCGTCGAGTTTCCGGTTCATCAGAGCCATCTGCAGCTCGAATTCGAAGTCGGTCATCGCCCGCAGTCCGCGGACAATGGCGGTGGCCTTGCGCGTACGGACGTAATCGACCAGCAGTCCCTGGAAGGAATCGACGTCCACGGCGCCGTATTTCTTCGTGGCTTCGCGGAGCAGTTCCAGCCGCTCCTCCTCCGAGAACAGCGGATTCTTCGCGGAGTTGCGCGCGATGGTCACGACGACGCGGTCGAACAGCTTCAGAGCCCGCTCGAGGATGTCGAGGTGCCCGTTGGTGACAGGATCGAATGTTCCGGGATAGATCGCGATCTTCATCGTCAGGTCCTTTCTGGCGCGGCGGAATCCGGTTTGATCGTCTTCAGGACGAGCACGGTCGTCTGACCGAACGGCTTCCGGATGATCTCAAACGCGGTCTCATGCAGTTCGACGGCCGACTCGCGGCTGTGTTCCATGACTACCCACGTGCCGTGTGCGGCGACCGCCGATTCGTGGATCCGCATCGGCAACTCTCCGATCCGCTCCAGGCGATAGGGGGGATCGGCGAACACGACGTCGAACGTCTGGTGCGTCGTGCGCAGGTACCAGAAGACATCCGCCGAATAAACCGTGGAGCGGTCGTCGCATCCCAGCGTGCGAATGTTGCGCTCGAGGATGTCCAGTGACGAGCGTGCGCTCTCCACGAATGTCGCGTGCGCGGCGCCGCGGCTCAACGCTTCCAGGCCGAGACTGCCGCTGCCGGAAAACAGGTCGAGCACCCGCGCGTCGGTCCAGTCGAACCGGGCCGACAGCATGTCGAAAATCGTCTGCTTGGCGCGGTCCGTGGTGGGGCGAATGGAACGGTCCCGTGCGGATATCAGGGGGCGTCCGCGAAACGTCCCGGCAATGATCCTCATGTCCGCAGCGCCAGGCCGATGGCGGCCGCGAACCGCTGGCTCTCTTTGACGTACGGCCTATAGATCTTGTCCGAGACCGGCAGCTTCCTTACCGCATTGAGCGCGACCGTTTGCTTGATACCGGTCTCGCCGCGGAGTCCGACGACGAGATCCTGCGTCACCTGTGCGCCGTGCAGGAGAAGCGCCGCCGGCTGGTTGGCGCTGTAGCGCTCCTTGACATATTTCAGATACGCCGTGATCGACCGTCGGGGATCCACGCTGCCGTCGGAGGGGAACGCCCGATAATCGGTCATCTGTCCGTGATGGATCAGGCTGGCGTCAACGCCGGTGGGACGGAGGCAAAAGAGAACGATGTCGTGCTCGAGGATCTCCGGGTAGTTCGTGATCAGCGTCTTCTCGGTGCTGAACTGATCGACATCGACGATGTGCATGCGGCTTTTCAGTTCGGCAGCCACCTTCTGCAGGAACGCGACCATGCCTCTCCGGATGGCCACCATGAATGCCTGCGGCGTGCCGGATCCCTCCAGCGGGAGCCGGTGAGAATCCAGGATGAATTCCTTCGGCGAGACGCCGGGGAAGTACTGCGCCGTTTCCCACTGCAGGTGTGCCGTCCACTCCGCGCCCTTGAGACCCGGATCGGCGGGAATGATGGCGATGAACATCGGTTCCGGCGGCAGCGCAAAGGAGATCGTCGCCGGGGAGATCATGTTCTGCTTCAGCAGGTCCCGCAGCTCCGCAACGAAGTTGGCCAGCTGGGGATGGCCCGCGGTCAGCGTGGTGCCGGCAGTGGAGAAATCCATCGCCGTGTCCCGCTCTGCCAGGCAGGTGAGTGTCAGCTTCTTTCCGTGTTCCACTTCGGCAAGCTGGATCTTGTTCTGCAGGAAGGAAAGGCCGACAGTTCGGGTCGATTTCATTGGTCTACTTTCCGTGTGCGTTGTCGAGCGTGACATAGGGCGACAACTGCTGGAGCTTGCGTCTTGAGATTCCTTTGACCGCGGACAATGCGTTGATCGACCGGAAAGGCCCGTGGTCGGTCCGGTACTGCACGATGCGGTCGGCAAGGACGCGGCCGATCCCCGGCAACGTCATCAGCGCTGCACGGTCGGCGGTGTTCAGATTGATCCGGTTGTCCGTTCCTTCCAATGCCGGCGTCAGCGGTGCCTCGGCCGCCTGCGCGCTGCGCGCGGCGAACGTGCTGTCCGACGACCGGTACTCGAATGATGGCGCGTCCGGAAACGTGGCGCGGTACAGCCGGATGCCCGCGCCGACAGCCAGCGTGGCTGCCAGGAACCATAATACCTTCCGCTCCGTGCCCGTCAACGCCAGCCATTCCATCAGGCGCTTGAGCATGCCGGGTCAGGAAAACGCATCCTTCACTTTATCGAAGAACGACCGGTCTGCATTCCGGCGCTCGTCTTCGTTGGGAGAGATGTGTTCGCTCGCGGCCAGCTCCTTCAGCAGTTCCTTCTCACGGCTGTTGAGCTTCGACGGCACCCAGATGTTGATGCGCACGAGCTGGTCGCCGCGACCGTAGCTGTTCAGGTGCGGAATACCGCGTTCCCGCATCCGCAGCATGCGTCCCGGCGGTGTGCCGGGCTCGATCACGAGCTTCGCTTTTCCCGTGAGCGTCGGGATCTCCACGTCCGCACCGAGCACCGCGCTGGGATAGCTGATCAGCAGATCGTAGATGATATCGTCGCCGTTGCGGCGGAAATGACTGTGCGGCTGCTCCTCAATCACCACGATGAGGTCGCCCGCCGGTCCGCCGCGGCGTCCGGCATTGCCCTGTCCCTGGAGCGGGATGTAGTTGCCTTCCGATACGCCGGCCGGCACCGTCACCTTGATGGTCGATTCGCCCGCCACGCGTCCTTCACCGCGACAGGTGGTGCACGGATCCTTCACGATGCGTCCCTCGCCGTCGCAGGTCGGACACGCTGTGATGTTGACGAACTGGCCGAACATCGACCGGGAGACTTGGCGAAGCTCGCCCGAGCCGTTGCACTGCGGGCATGTCGCCTTTCCGGCGGAGGAGCGTGCGCCGCTGCCGTTGCATGTGTCGCATTTCTTCTGGCGCTTCACCTTCAGCTTCTTCTCCACGCCGGTCGCGATCTCCTCCAGAGTCAGGGGAAGCCGGACACGGAGATCGGAGCCGGGTTGGCCGTGCTGGCCGCCGGACCGTCGTCGGCCGCGCTGCGTCGCGCCGAACATTTCGTCGAAAATCGTCCCGCCGAAGCCGCCGCTGAAGATGTCGCTGAACGCGCTGAAGACGTCGTTGACGTCCGTGAAGTCGTGGTAGTTCGTGCCGCGAAGGCCTTCATGCCCGTGCATGTCGTAGCGCTGGCGCTTCTCGGCGTCGCTCAGGACCTCGTACGCCTCGGCGGCTTCTTTGAATTTCTCCTCCGCCTCCTTGTTCCCCGGATTGCGGTCGGGATGAAACTTGAGCGCCAGCTGCCGGTATGCCTTTTTGATCTCGTCCGGCGATGCGTTCCGTTGCACCCCCAGCACTTCGTAAAAGTCGCGCTTGGCCATCAGTGTCCCTCACCCTCCGCCGGCGCGGCGGAGACCACCACCTTCGCATGGCGAATGACCCGGTCATGAAGGAGATAGCCTTTCTCGACCTCCTCGATCACCGTGTGCGGTGGAACGTCGCTCCGCGGCATCTGCAAGAGCGCGTCGTGGAATTCCACGTTGAATTCCTTGCCGACGGTCTCAAACGCCTTCACGCCGAAACCTTCCAGTATGCGGACGAGCTTCTGATGGATCAGTTCCACGCCTTTCAGGAACGAGTCGTGATCCGCGCCGGAGCGACCCGCTTTCAGAGAGCGCTCGAAGTCGTCGAGGACGGGAAGGATATCCGAGAGCAGATCTTCGTTGGCGCGACGGATGACGGATCCCATCTCCGCTTCATTGCGTCGCTTGTAGTTGTCGAATTCCGCGGCTTTGCGAAGCAGCAGATCCTTCGTCTGATTCAGTTGCTTTTGCAGATCCTCCAGCTCAATCGCGGAGGTTGTCGGGGGAGGAAGCTCCGCCGGTGCGGCATCTCCTGCCGCCGGCGGGGGAGTGCTGTTCTCCTGGATCGGTTCGTTCTGTTCTGCCATAGGTCCTATTTAGATGACATCAGAAGGTCTGCGATGGCGCGCGCCACGTAGTCGACCAGAGGGATCACGCGCGGATATTCCATCCGTTTCGGTCCGATGATCCCCACCCGGCCCGTGACGCCGTTGACGTTGTAGATCGCCGTCACGACGCTGTAATCTTGTGCCGATTCGTCGGTATTCTCCGCGCCGATCGTCACGACGGAAGTACCGTCCTGCTGCTCATGCTTTTCGAGAAGGTGGACGATGATGTCCTCGTTCTCGATGAGCTCGATGACGCTGCGGAAATTCCTCGGGTCCACAAATTCCGGCTGCTCGATGATGTTCTTCGTGCCGCCGATATGCAACTTCTCCCGTTCCTTTGAATCGCTGAAGAGCTGGTCCACGGAATCGACGAACAGGCGGATCAGTCCCGTATGCTCGTCCCGGATGTCGCGCATGCGGTCGACGAAGGTATCGCGGATCTCGCGGAGCGTCAACCCGGAGAGGCGCTCGTTCAGGCGCCGGCTGAGGTCATCCAGCCGATCCCGAGCCACTTCCGCACCGATCTCCAGCATGATGGTCCGGATGATTCCCGTCCGGATCGACACGACCACCAGCAGGCGGGATGAGGAGACCGGAATCAGCTCCAATTTCTCGAAAATCCCTGAACTCAGGTGGGGAGAAGTCACGATGCTCAGTTGACGCGAGATCTTGCCGAGAAGCCGGGAGGTCTCCCGGAGCATCTCCTCGGTGTCAACCACCGTATCCAGATGCTTCTGAATGGCATGGCGATCGATCTCGCTGATGTTTTCGACCTCCATCAGGTAGTCGACGTAGAAACGGTACCCTTGGTCCGTCGGCACCCGGCCGGCCGATGTGTGCGGATGGGTCAAATAGCCGAGTTCCTCAAGGTCCGCCATGACGTTCCGGATCGATGCGGCGCTCAGTCCCGACTCAAAATGGCGGGAAATGTAGCGGGAACCGACCGGAATGGCCGTCCGGATGAAGTTGTCGACCACGTGGCGCAGGACGCTCTGTTCCCGCGGGGAGAGTTGCTGGTTTTGTGCTTCTTGTTCTGGCATCGGGAAATTCCCAAAAGCAATAAAAAATAGCGATAAATCAAGCCTGAGTCAAGGTAAGGCTGTTGAACGATTCGGGTGTCCGACGCGAACCGAATGAGACTCGCAGCAATGATTTGATGCACGGTCCGCAATTCTGATGCGTTCGCGGATGTGCGTCCCGTGCAGGTCGTTCGTTGATTCGCCCTTCAAATTGTGCTATCTTAGACCCCGACATGAAAGCAAAGCTGGTACTGGAGAATGGCGTCGAGTTCACGGGTGAATCGTTCGGCGCTGAAGGGGAGACAACGGGGGAGGTCGTCTTCAATACGAGCTTGACCGGATATCAGGAGATCCTGACGGATCCGTCCTACGCCGGTCAGATCGTGACGATGACCTATCCGCTCATCGGCAACTACGGCGTGAATGCGGAGGATCTGGAATCGGTGCGTCCGCAGGTCGCCGGGTTCGTCGTCAAGGAATACAGCGAATTCCCCAGCAATTTCCGCTCAACCGGCAGCCTCGGCGACTGGCTGGCCCCCCACAGCATCATCGGCATCGAAGGGATCGACACCCGCAAGCTCACGAAGATTATCCGCACGGTCGGTGCCATGCGCGGAATCCTTTCGACGGCAGACTTGACCACCGCGGAGCTGCTTGCGCGCGTGAAGCGATCACCGGAGATGACGGGTCTCGATCTGGCGGCCAAAGTCACCACCCATGAACCGTACCATTGGAATTCCATCGACCGCACGCCGTTCGCGCTTCAACCACAGATCACGAACGATCCCGGCCGGTACAAGGTCGTGGTGTATGATTACGGCGTGAAGCACAACATCCTGCGTCGCCTCGCATCCTACGGCTGCGACCTGACTGTTGTGCCGGCGTCATTTCCGGCGGAGGATGTGCTTGCGATGAAGCCGGACGGGATCTTCCTGTCGAACGGTCCCGGAGATCCCGCCGCCGTGCGGTACGGCATCGCCAATATCGGGAAGCTGATCGGGAAGCGGCCGATGTTCGGGATCTGCCTGGGGCACCAGCTGCTGGCGCTGGCGCTGGGGGGAAAGACCTTCAAGCTGAAGTTCGGACATCGCGGGGCCAATCATCCGGTGAAGAACCTGCGCACCGGCGCCATCGAGATCACGTCACAGAACCATGGGTTCGCCGTCGATCCGAATGCGCTCGACCCCAAGAGCATTGAGATCACGCACGTGAATCTCAACGATCACACCAACGAGGGCTTCCGCCATCGGACGCTGCCGATGTTCACGGTGCAGTACCATCCGGAGGCGTCGCCCGGCCCGCACGACAGTGACTATCTCTTCGCGGATTTTGCGACGCTGATGGCGTCTGCGTAGCCTCTGAGACAGTCAGAGGGGGTCAGTCCGTCTGCTGCTCCCGGCTCGCGATCGCTTCCGCTTCATCCCAGACCCGCAACAGATTCTCTCCGCAAATCTTCTTTACGTCGGCGTCGGAATATCCCATCCGCAGCAGCTGTTCGATGAGATTAGGGTACATCGACACATCTTTCAGCCCCGTCGGGAGCTGATCGCCGAGGCCTTCAAAATCCGACCCAAACCCCACGTGATCAACGCCGATGAGTTTGGCGATGTGATCGATATTGGCGGCGACCTCCCTGACGTCGGCGTACGCCGGCGGATGTTCCTGACGCCATTGGCGGGCGAACTGCCGTGTCAGGGAATCCCGGTACGTGGTGTGGTGCTCCTGCAGGTACGCGTGGACCGCTTCCAGCCGTTGCTGTTCCCATTTGCTGAACCGGTCATTCACGAATTCCGACCCGAAATTCACCATGATGACGCCGCCGTTCTTCCCCATGGCGCGGATCATATCATCCGTCATGTTGCGGAGCAAGGTGGGTGTGTACGAGCGGCAGGATGAATGGGACGCGATGACGGGGGCTTTCGACAGCGCAACGACCTGAAAGAACGAGTCATCGGAGATGTGCGACACGTCGATCATGATGCCGACGCGGTTCATTTCCGCAACGACCTGACGACCGAAGGGACTCAATCCGTGCCAGGTGTGCGTGGTGTCGCCGGACGAGTCGCAGATGTGGTTGTCTTTGGAGTGACACAGCGTGATGTAGCGGACCCCCCGCGCGTGAAAATACTCGATGTTCTGCAATTTCCCTTGGAGGGGCGCTCCGTTCTCCAGCCCGATGCACAGACTGATGATCCCGCGTGCGCTGTTCGTCCGCACGTCGTGCGTGGAGAGGGCCACGGCGAACTTGTCGGGCCAGGTGGCGGCCATGCGGCGTATCACGTCGATCAGCGATTCGCCGTCGGCGAATGCCGTTCCCTTCTCTTCATCTTCCGGCGGGATATACGCGGCCATGAACGGGGCCGACAGTCCGCCGCGGACAGCACGCGGATAATCAAAATCTCCTGCGGTCGAATCGACGATGTCTTCCCATTTTTCATGCAGCCGGGAGGGAAGGTCGATATGCCCGTCCACGATGATGAACTCATGCGCGAGCCGGACAGCGTGCTGGTACACGGAGTCCGGAGATGGTAGCTGGGAGAAGAGTGCGGGTGAGACGACGACGAGGAGAACGAGGATCAACGAAACACGCGTGCGTCGCATGAAGACTCCTGTGATCGTTCGTGGTGGAGAAGGATAGGGTTCGTCGCGCAGAAATGCAAGCGATGGAGGAGGAACGACAACATCGGGCGCCGGAATCCGATCCCCCAAAACAGCATCGGCACATCCCGCATGACGGGACGCGCCGATGAATGGCGGAACACGGCGGTGCGATCAGGAGCAGCCGGAGGTCGAGCCGCACTCGAGGCACTTGTAGCAGCTGCCGCTCCGGATCATGATGCTTCCGCACTCGTGACACGGCGGGGCGTCGGCCTGCGTCTGGAACACGACCTTCTCGTTCTTCTCGAGCACCGATGCGGCCTTGGTTGCGGCCGCGTTCAGGATCGTCAGCGGCTTGGGCGCTTCCTCGCTCCTCTTTTCCTCCGGGCGCTCGACCGGTGATCCATCCTCTTTGATGAACTTCTTTCCGAGCCACCGGAAGATGTAATCGCTGACCGACTTGGCGATCGGGATGTCCGGATTGTTCGTGAAGCCGGACGGCTCGTACCGGGCGTGGCTGAACTTGTCCACGAGGACCTTCAGCGGCACGCCGTACTGCAGCGCGATGGACACCGACGTTGCCAGCGAGTCCATGAGTCCGGAGATCGTGGAGCCCTCCTTTGACATCGTGATGAACAGCTCTCCCGGCTGACCGTCTTCGAACATGCCGACCGTGACGTAGCCTTCATGGCCGGCGATGCTGAACTTGTGCGTGATGGAGCGGCGCTCATCGGGCAGGCGTCGGCGCTGCGGGCGGGCGGCGGCGGGCTGCTCTTTGCGCGATTCGAGCGATGTGCTGAGCGGCTGGGTGCGCTTACAGCCGTCCCGGTAGACCGCGATGGCTTTCAGACCCAGTTTCCAGGCCTCGAGATAGGCCTGTTCGATCTCTTCCACCGTCACCTCGTTCGGCATGTTGACCGTCTTCGAGATGGCGCCCGAAAGGAATGGCTGGACCGCCGACATCATCTTGATGTGGCCCATGTAATGGATGGACCGCTTGCCGTTGGCCGGCTTGAACGCGCAGTCAAACACCGGCAAGTGCTCTTCCTGCAGGTGGGGAGCGCCCTCGATCGTGTCGTTCTTGTCGATGTACGCCACGATGTGCTCAATCTGCTCGTCATCGTAGCCGAGTTTCGCGAGGGCTTCGGGGACGGTCTGGTTCACGATCTTGAGCAATCCGCCGCCGACGAGCTTCTTGTACTTCACCAGTGCGATATCAGGCTCCACGCCGGTGGTGTCGCAATCCATCATGAACCCGATGGTGCCCGTGGGGGCCAGAACGGTGGACTGGGCGTTGCGGATGCCGTAGGCCTTCCCGAATTCCACCACATCCTTCCAGACGCTCGCCTGGGCTTCCCACAGGTCGGTCTGGACGGTCGTCCGATCCATGCGCTCGGCATGGATGCCGTGTTTCGCCATGACGTTGAGCATGGACTCACGGTTCTGCGCATATCCCTTGAACGTGCCCTTTTCCTTTGCGATCAGGGCGGACTGCCGGTAGGCCTCACCGCACATGAGCGAGGTGATGGCGCCGGCGAGATTGCGTCCCTCGTCGCTGTCATACGCCACGCCGCGGGACATCAGCAGTGCGCCGAGATTGGCGTAGCCGAGGCCGAGCGGACGGTAGTCGAAGCTGTTCTGCGTGATCGACGGCGTCGGGTAGCTCGAATTATCGACGGAGATCTCCATCGCCGTGATGGTGACCTGGATGGCTTTGCGGAACGATTCGACATCGAAGCTGCCGTTGTCGCGACGGAACTTCATCAGGTTCAGTGAAGCGAGGTTGCACGCCGTGTCGTCGAGGAACATGTACTCGCTGCACGGGTTCGATGAATTGATCGTCGCCGTGGTGGAGCACGTGTGCCAGCTGTTGATGGTCGAATGATATTGCATCCCCGGATCGCCGCAGATCCAGGCCGCTTCCGCCATCTGACGCATCAGATCGCGCGCCCGGTATTTTTCCATCGGAGATCCGGACGTGACCGCCTTCGTCCACCACTCCTTGTCCTCGAGCACAGCCTTCATAAATTCGTCCGTGACGCGGACAGAGTGATTGGCGTTCTGGTAGGCGACGGAGTCATAGGCGCCGCCCGGGACGTTGAACCCGCCGTCGTACCCGGCATCGATCAGCGCCCACGCCTTCTTCTCTTCTTCCGCCTTACAATTGATGAACTCGGGGATGTCAGGGTGCTCGATGTTGAGGATGACCATCTTTGCCGCGCGCCGGGTCTTGCCGCCCGACTTGATCACGCCGGCGAACGCGTCAAATCCCTTCATGAATGACACCGGCCCGGAAGCCGTGCCGCCGCCCGAGAGTGCTTCGCGGGAGGAGCGCAGCGTCGAGAGGTTGGAGCCCGTGCCCGAGCCGAACTTGAAAAGCATGCCCTCCGTCTTCGCGAGGGTCAGGATCGAGTCCATGGAATCGCGGACGGAATTGATGAAGCACGCGGAGCACTGCGGACGATCTTCCACACCCACGTTGAACCAGACCGGGCTGTTGAACGCCATGAACTGGTTCACGAGCAGGTACACCAGCTCGTCGTAGAACACTTCGGCATCCTTTTGCGATGCGAAGTAGCCGTCCTTCAATCCCCATTTCTGATACGACCGCGACACGCGCTCGATCAGCTGCCGGACGCTGGTCTCGCGTCCCGGCGCGCCGAGCTGACCATGGAAGTACTTTGAAACGACGACGTTGGTCGCCGTCATCGACCACGACTTCGGGATCTCCACATCCTTCTGCTCGAAGATCTTCTCACCCTTCTCGTTGGAGATGGTTGCGGCCCGCAGCTCCCATTCCACCTGATCGAACGGATGGACACCCTCGGTCGAGAAATAGCGCTCGAAGTGCAATCCGTGCTGCTCGTGTGCGTGTCCGGATTGTGCGTTCTCGTCGCGGGTGGTGGTGGGGCGTGTCTCCGGCATTGCGATCCTCCTCTCGTGGTCCTTCAAAAAGCATGAAACATCCCAAAAAGCGCCCGAGCTCTGCGCAGCAAACAGTCGCGCGCAGAGCCGGAATTACAGCGTCAACTTGATGTCAAGCCTGGAAAAACGTCTGGTGAGCGCGTTGCCTGTTCATTCGCCAGAGCTCATTCTCAGGTAGGTCCTCTCTCCGTAAGCCTCACTCACAGGCCACGCAACTGGCGGAAAATATAATGGGTTGCGCAAAGTTTGTCAAGTTAAAAATGAGGGGGTGACGCACCTTCGGAAGTCGGCAAAGAATTAACTTGACGGATCGACCTCACCGGCAGTGGCACCGAGATCGCGTTGCATCTCAAAGCCTCATCAGCTATGTTCATACCCGATTCATTCGCCAGAGTTCGCCCGGGAGGTTGAATGCCGTCGGCTGTCCCATTCTCCACGATCACCGAATTATTCGATCATCTGACCACTACGTTCGCGCACACCGCGCGTCCCGTCTTTCAGCATAAGGTCGACAAGGTGTACCGCGACATCAGCTATGCCGACCTGCGACGCTCCGTCGAGCGAATGATGCACGGCCTGGCCGCGCTCGGTCTTCGGAAGCAGGACACGGTGGCGATTCTGTCCGAGAACCGGCCGGAGTGGGTTGTGGCCGATCTCGCCATCACCGCGCTCGGCGCCGTCGATGTTCCGGTCTACCCGACGCTCACTCCGAAGCAGCTGGAGTTCATCTTCGCGGACGCGAACGTTCGCATGGCCGTGGTGTCGAACGCGTTTCAGCTGAACAAGATCCTGAAGATCAAGGACGCGCTGCCGTCGCTGAAGCAGATCATCCTGATGACGGAACGAAGGTCGGTCGACGAGAGTTCCGTGATCAGTTGGAGCCGGGTGCTTGAACAGGGCGACCGACATGCGGCTGACCATCCGCATTTCGTCCGGGAGGCGCTTGGCTCGGTCACACCGGAAGATCTGCTGACGATCATCTACACATCCGGCACGACGGGTCATCCGAAAGGAGTGATGCTGACGCACCGGAATATTGTTGCCAACATCCAGTCCGTTCTGGAGCTGCTGCCGATTTCGGAGGCGGATGTGCTGCTGTCCTTTCTTCCGTTGTGTCACTCATTCGAACGGATGGCCGGCTACTACACCGGTCTGGCAAGCGGTGCCACCATCGCGTTCGCCGAGAGCGTGGAAACAGTCCGCGACAATCTGATCGAGATCCGGCCGACCATCATGACGACGGTGCCGCGACTCTTCGAGCGGATCCAGTCGCGGATCCTGCGGCAGGTGGATGCCGAGCCGCGGGCAAAGCGGCAGGTGTTCCACTGGGCGATGCGGGTGGGACGACAGTACGCGAGGGCCCGACGGCGGGGGGAAATCGACGGATCGCTCCGGATCCAGTACGGTGTGGCCTCGTTCCTGGTGTTTTCAAAACTGCGCGAGCGCACCGGCGGTCGGATGCGGTACTTCGTCTCCGGCGGTGCCGGATTGCCGCGGGAGCAGGGCGAGTTCTTCGAAGCGCTCGGACTGACGGTCCTCGAGGGCTACGGGTTGACGGAGTGCTCCCCGGTCCTGACGGTGAACAGACTGGACGACTTCAAGTTCGGGACGGTCGGCAAACCGATCCCCGGTGTGGAGCTCAAGATCGCCGACGATGGCGAGATCCTGGCCAAGGGTCCGAACATCATGCAGGGCTATTTCAACGACGCGGCCGCCACGGCGGAGGTGATCGACGCGAAGGGCTGGTTCCACACCGGTGATATCGGCATGTTCGATCCGGAAGGACATCTGGTCATCACCGACCGGAAGAAGCATCTCTTCGTCAGCTCCGGCGGAAAGAACATCGCCCCCCAGCCGATCGAGAATCTGTTCCTGCAGAGCCGTCTGATCGACCAGTTCGTGCTCATCGGCGACGGCCGCATGTACTGCACCGCCCTCATCGTGCCGGAATTCGACATCCTCGCGGAAACCGCTCGTGCCCGCGGTGTGGATGCGGCTCGGCCCGCGGACCTCGTGGAGCATGCGGCGATCCGCGATCTGTATGCGCAGGAGATTGACCGGCTGCAGAAGGATCTTCCCAACTTCGAGCGGGTGCGCCGGTTCGAGCTTCTGCCCGAACCGCTGACCGTGGAGGGAGGGGAGATCACCCCCACGCTCAAGGTCCGGCGGAGCGTCGTCGAGCAGAAGTACCGCCCGCTGATCGAAAAGATGTACCGCGAGAAGAACTGAACGGCCGACGGTACAGCAAAACGCCCCGGGGAAACCGGGGCGTTCTTGGTCACTCCAGACGACTCATTTCTCTCCGCCCGGGGCCGGGTTGCCCGGCGGCACCAGCACGTGCCGTCGGCGGACGATCCGGTCCGGCACGATCCACGCGTCCCTGTATCCCTTGTCCACGAAATCCGGCATCCGCTGATCCGCCTCGTACCGCGTGACGAAATCGCCCACACGAACTTTGTACACGGGGGGATCATACACGATGTAGATCGAATCGGTCGGAAACTGCGCCGCGGCGTTCGTCCGGGCCAGGTTCGCATCGTCGATGCTGGAGGAGGAGAAGATCTGAATGCGAAATCCCTGCGAGATCTCTTCCTTGATGACGGTGCTGTCCTGCAGCAGTTCGAGCGGGGGCGGGGCCTTTTCGGCCGCCTGCTCTTTCTTCACGATTTCGATGTCGTCGTCGTAATCCGACGGGTTGAGAGTCGCCTCGTACTTGGCGAGCGGAGCGGCGAGCTCCTTCCGAGTCGCCGGCTTTGTCGGTTCCTGCGCTTCCGTCTGGCGGGCGGACGAACAACCGGCCCACAGAACGCCGGTCAGGAGCAGCGTGAAAACGCCGGTCAGCGGGCGATGTAGTTGACCCAGCATTGCGCGTACTCGGATGGATGGGTGCGCATCAGCTCGCGCCGGAAGCCGTCGGCGGATCGGCGATCGGGGAACCGGCCGACGCTGACGCGGTACAAATGCGCGGACGAAACAAAGGTGTTGATGACCTGCTGTTCCGGATACCGGGTTCGGGCGAGTTTCTGGCAGCGGACGGCGTTGGACGCGCGCGTGAACGCGCCGATCTGCACCGTGTACTGCGGATTCTCCGGACGGATGATCGGGATCGAAATGCGCGGAGAGGTCCGCTGCTTGCGCACCATCGCGGCACGGACCGTATCCTGCTTCGTGCGGAAGCGCGGCGCCGACCGCTTGGCGACAGCCGTCCGGGCGGAATCCGTACGGGCTTTCGCAAGGGAATCCAGTTGGGCTTTGTGACGAGCGGCCAGCGCGGCAGAATCGGGATGCGTGGGAGCGAGCTGCGGCGACCGGGCCCGGTCACCGGGGCCGGCCTCTTCCGACGTGACGCATCCCAGAACGCCGGCCATGGTTCCCGCGGCGAACAGCAGGAGAGGGAGGACGCGGATCAGCACGGGTGTCTGTTCCTTAGTAGGTGGCGGAGGGCGCGGCGGTGGAACCGGTCACGATCTTCACGCTCGCGCTTGCTCCGATGCGTGTGGCGCCCGCCACGATCATCGCGCGAGCTTGCTCCATCGTTCGGATGCCGCCGGAGGCCTTGACGCCCATGGCCGGGCCGACGGTCCGTCGCATCAACGCAACATCATCCACCGTGGCACCTCCCGTGGAAAACCCGGTGGATGTCTTGACATACTCTGCATGTGCTTCCTGAGCGAGGCGGCAGCCGGTCTGCTTTTCCTCGTCCGTCAGGAGCGCGGTCTCCAGAATCACCTTGACGATCGCCTGGTTCCGGTGCGCGACGTCGACGACCGCCGCAATGTCATCCCGGACCTCATTCAATGCTCCCGCTTTCAGGAGCCCGACATGGAGCACCATGTCGATCTCCGTCGCTCCGTCCTTGAGCGCCTGCGTAGCCTCGGCGATCTTCGCCGCCGTCGAGGTGGCACCCAGCGGAAAGCCGATCACCGAACAGATGTGGACCGGGCTCCCTTTCAGCGCCGTCGCGCATTGAGCGACAAAGGACGGATTCACGCAGACGCTGGCAAAGCCGTACTTCTTTGCCTCCGTGCACACGGTGGCGACATCCTGCGGTGTGGCTTCCGGTTTCAGGATGGTGTGGTCGATCATCCGCGCGAGCGTGCGGTCGAAGGAGGGAGTCGTCGGGTTCGGGTTGTTCGAAGTCATCACGGTCTAATATATCAAAATCGCACAGAGTTACAAGGTGATGACGTGACGGGGCGCATCGGGGGTCAGGAGGGAATGCCGCAGTGCTCGCGAAATGCGGACGGCATCGGCACGATCTTCTTCTCGCGAGGATCGATGAAAACGATGCCGGTCTTCACCCGCGCGACCTCCTTCCCGGTTTCGCGATTCCGGAGCCGGTACACCAGGTCGCATCCCGCCGATTGCATGTCGGACACACCGACGTCCACCGTCAGCACGTCGCCGTAGAATCCTTCCGAGCGATAGACAATGACGGCATCCGTCATCATGATCGCCGCACCGCCGACGTTGAGCTCGGTGAAACCGTGGTACCGGAAGAAGCGCACCCGCGCCTCGTGCACGATCGACAGGACCGCGTCGTTGCCCAGGTGGCCGCCATAATTGATGTCCGAGATCCGGATCGGAATCTCGGTCGTGAAGGGAAACTTCTCGGGAATTTCCAGCCGGACGCGCGCCACGCGGGTCACTTCACAATTTGATACGCGAACCGGACCGTGTCGGACCGGTCGAGGTATTCAATGAGCATGTCACGGGCGCTGACGCGGAAGAAGTTGAACCCGTAGTTGGTTGCGGCGAAGAGCGTGTTGTCGCGCCACGTCGTGTCCCGCCGCTTGCCCCCGGCGCCGGAAACGACATACGTGATGCCGTCGATGGGACCGATCAGCTGCAGATCATGGTCATGTCCGCACAGGTACACGTCGACGCGGTGCGTCTTCATGATCGGCACCAGGAGCGCCTGGAGGCCGGGATTATCGCCGTGGTCGCCACCGGAGAAGATCGTATGGTGGCCGACGACGATCTTCCAGCGTGCGTTCGATGCCGCGAGCGTGGAGTCGAGCCACTGCGCCTGCCGGCGAATGGGACTGGACTCGGGGAGTGTCGGCACGCCACTCGGGTCGACCTTCGCCATCGGAGTCGTGTCGATGCAGAAGAACTGGATGGCAGTGGAGTCGTCGACGGGGATCCTGAACGTGTAGTAGTAATCGGGCATCTTCCAGTGGCTGCTGACCGCGGTGTACTCGATCTGTGCCTCTGTGTCCCGGCCGTAGTCATGGTTGCCCAGGACGGCGTAGAACGGCACATGCAGCGACGGCTCGGCGTAGATGCCCTCGAACTTCTCGTTCCATTGCGGGTCGGTCACCGAGCTCACGCCGCGCTCATAGATATTGTCGCCGGTGCTCATGATGAACGTGACCGGTTCCTCCGTTGCTTTCTTCGCCATCGCAGCCGCGACCTCTTTCTGCGCATCTCCACCCGTTCCGAAGTCTCCGAGCGCGAGGAACTGGACGTACTTCAAGGCGGAATCCTTCGGCGGGATCACGGGCGGCGGGACCGGCCGTTCGTTGTACACCTTGTTGTCGCCGACGAGCGAGTGGAGAAAACTGCCGATCTGGGCTGACGACGGGACCGCCAGCGCGAGAGCGACGACGGAAAAGAATAGCGCGTGAGATCTTTTCATGGCGGGTCTTGGGGTGATGAACATGCTCAGGTCAAAGTAGGGAAAAATCCTGCCCGATGCACGGTACGGCGATTGTCAAATGACATTGGGCAACGGTCAATTCTCCATGCGCTGCATCGTGCTCAACATTGTTTGAGCCACCAGCCGGTTCCCTTCATCGCTCAGATGCACGCCGTCGTACGTCAGGATCCCGCGGTCCTTGTCTTCCGGATTGTGATTCTTGAGATACGAAAGGAACACGGCATGCAGATCGCACAGTTCCGCTCCTGTTTCCTCCGCGACCGTTCGGCTCAGCTTCGCGTATTCGTCCAGCATCGCGTCCTGCGCATTCTCTCCGTGGTGCTTCTCGCCGATGACGGTCGGCGTGCACAGAATGACGCGCCCCCCGGCGGACTGGATTTTCGTGATGATCTCACGGAGTCCCGCCACGTACGCCTCCGGGGTCGTTCCTTTGAGATTCTTCAGCGCCCAGTGCCAGACGTCGTTGATGCCGATGTAGATGAAGACCACCGACGGTGTGCGGGAAAGCACGTCGCGGTCCAGACGCGCCTGCAGATCCGTCACCTTGTTGCCGCTGATGCCGGCGCCGATGACCTCGACGCCCGGCTGGATGTGCGCCAATGTGTCGCGAATGAGCGTAACATAGCCGCCGGGCTTCACGCCGAGCTGAGTGATGGAATCGCCGAAGAATACGATCCGGTCGCCGCTGCGCAACGCAGGACGGGACGGGGAGCAGGAGTATTGGATGACGGCAAGTGCCGCGAGGAGGAAAGTGACGAAACGCTGTCTCATATCAGTCTTTCTGGAAGAGGACGATGCGATTGCTGTTGGTGCCGCGCGTGTTGTTGGTGACGCCCCAGATATTCGAGGTCTTGGTGAACTTCTGCCGGTTGATGAGAATGGCCCGGCAGGCGAATCCGGCGCCGACGCCGAGCGGAGCGACGATCTCGTCGAGACGGAGCGAGCGATTGCGCACTTCACCCACTTCAAACGCCACCCATCCTCCGGTCGCCGTGATCCGAACGAGCTCGCGGAAGACATCCGACATCACGACGGTCCATTCGGTGAGCGAATGCGGGATGGTGATGTGCCGGCTGATGCGTGCGGCATCGAGTCCGTTGAACCAGCACCGGAGCCAGTTGTCGGAGGCATAATCGACGATGTTGAGGAACGGCGGAGAGGTGACGGTCAGGTGGACGGTTTCACGCCGGATGGCATGCGTCTTGCGGGCGTCGCCGGTCAGGAATCGTGCCGTGCCTTCCGCCGCGGCGAGCGTCCGGCATTGCTCCTCGGTGAGACCGCGCAGCATCGAGACGGTCTTCCGCAGGATGATGGCGCGTACGTCGCGATAGTCCGGCCGCTGTCGAAGCCGTCGATTGATCAGTTTCTGCCGCTCGGGCGTGACAGCCTGATTGGGGGGAAGCGTGTAGACGGAGAAGAATCCCTTCGAGTGTCCCGTCAGCCGGTTGGTGGCGATCATGCGGATCCAGCGGTCGAGGTCGTCTTCCGTCCCGGCATTCGCGCGTCGCAGGAGATAGCGCCGGAGCGAGATCAGTTCCGCTTCGGTCTCCCGATGAAAGAACATGCTGAGGTCCTGCGTCGCCCGCACGCCCCCACGGAACGGAATTGCGCGGAGCCGCTCCTTCAAGGCCTCGGGGTCGGGCGGCGAGAAACGCGGCCGGCTGAGGATGGCGCTGAGGGGATTGACATCATTGGCGACGGGGCGGCGGCTCAGGAGTCCCGCTTCGAGCGCCGTCGTACCGCGTCCGCTGAACGGATCGTACACCGTAGCCCCCGGCTGCGTGAGCGCTTCGATGAAGAAGCGGGGCAGCTGCGGCTTGAAGCAGGCGCGGTACGAGATCTCATGGAGGCGCGACGCCTGACGCTGTCGGGCCGTCCAGAACTCTCCGGTGAACCTTGGGACCGCCAACGGACCGATCACCACCTCGTCCCGCTGTATGCCGGACGCGTGGAGTCGCTGAAGCAGGGCGCGGTGTGAACGAACGAGCATGAGAGAACCGGCGGCCGGCATGCGATCCTTACCGCAGTCCGGACGGCAGGCGGGGAGAGGAGATCAGCTGCGCGAACTCCTGCCAGCGCCGCTCCGCATTCTCGGCGCCTCCGCCGCGCGATTCGACATACCGCTTCACGAGGTCCTGGCCAAGATTGTAGTTGATCACGTAGCTGCGGTACTGATCGAAGAAGCGCGTGCGCTGCATTGCCCGCTCGGGGGACATGAGCGCGTACCGGACGAGCCAGTCGGTCGCCTGCTCGCGCGTGAAGGCCCCGTCAAGATACCGGCGAGCCGCCTCGTTGCCGGCATAGGTCAGGCGTGCGATGACCGACTGGAGACGGGCGTAGCGCTCTGCTTCGGACGGATCCAGCCCGGCGAGCGGAAACAGCACATCCCGTTCGAACGTCAGGCGTTCCGCGGCGGTGAAGGCCACTTCGATACCGAAGTTCGCCGTCCCCTCCGCGATCAACGACTGCGGACTGAACAGCGCATACACCGAGAATTCCATCCATCCGCGCGTGCGTACCAGTTCCCGCTCGAGCAGCGAATTGTAGACGTGATGACCCGGATAGCCTTCGTGCGCCGCGAGATCGATCGCGCGCTCGAGAAAGATCGGAAGGTCCGTGTTCATCTGAATGAGGCTGCGGCTCTGTCCCTGGTACCAGTTGTATCCGCTCCACGACTTGTTGGTGACATACTCCACGCGAAAACTCTCGCCGGGGGGGAGGGGGATGTGTTTCTTCGTGCGGGAGCGGCACTCGTCGATGGCCGCCAGGAAGACCGCGTCAAGCCGGTGGGTGGGGATGATGAATTTCCGACGGAACTGCTCGATGCGCTCAGGGACCGGTCCGTTCCCCGGAACGATGGTTGCGATCTCGCCGATCAGCGACTGAAAGTGCTCTTCGGGAAATGTCGGAGGTGCGGCGTCGTACAGCGCGGCCGCTTCGTCGTCGAACGACAAGTGCCGTCCGCCGAGGATTTCCACGCGGGTTCGGAGCGACGAAAGCTGCTTCTGCAGGTATTGGTGCCGGAGGCGCAGGATCTCTTCGGACGGAAGAGGGAGCTTCTCAAGATCCGACAGGAGCGCAGACGCTTCGGTGTGGATGGATTCCGCGGGGCGCTTCGCTGACTTCGCCGTCGCGGCCCACTCAGGCGGACCATAGAACGCATCGACAGAGTCGGTATCGTGCTGGCCGACGGCGAGGACGAGCTTCACATAGGCTTCGGCAATGCGGTCGTACGGTGTGTTCATCGTATGCTCCCCCGGCCGGGCAGATCAGCGCGTCAAAAACTTCCGCAGGATGACCCGATAGGCGGGCTTGTACTTTGCCAGATAATGTTCGGAATGATCGACCGCCGGAAATCCTGCCTGCTCCTGCGCGGCGAAATACTCCTGCAACTTGGAGGGGACAAAATGGATCTCCCGCTCGTCGGCAAGGCCCATCACTTCCCCCCAGAACGCACGGAGGACGACGGTGGACTTCCGGAATGTCGCGGCGGTCCGCTCCATCGCGGTCAGCAATGCGTCGACCGATCCGTCCTGCGCTTTGTACGGCCGCAGGTTCACGCGAACGACAGAGCTGTCATCCGTCAGTCCCTCGAAGAGCGGTTCGCGGCGGTCGGGCTTCACCGATCCCATCTCGTTCAGAAGATACCGGCGGGCCTGTGCAGTGTCGAGCATGATGTGCTCGTTCCCCATGGCGGCCTGATAGCAGAACTTGTAGAGATCCTGGATCTCCATGTCCGGATAGAGGTGCATTTCGTTGAGAATGGCCTGGCGGATGGCGACCGGTTCTTTGGCGAAGCCGGTCGTGACGAGACCGAGCAGGGGAATCAGGAGAAGGAATACGCGTCTGGTCATTGTTGTCGTCCCAGGCATCGGGTGAATTTACCGTTCAGTTTCCTGAAGTACACGCAGTAGACCGCCTGATCGCGTCGGCAGGCGCCGCAAACCTCCGGCGGTGCGAACGAGGCGTGGCGGCAGGAGTAGTCGCAGACCGTCGGGAAATCCTCCGGCCGTTCCTTCACGCGCGTGGAACCACCCGTCCGGCGTTTTGGCGCTTTCGTCATCGCCGGTGCGGCTCCTGACGACCGCCGGTGTTTCTCGAGCGTACCGTGGTCACGTCGAGGACCGGTGTGATGTCCGTGAGACGTTCGTCTCCTTTATAGTACACGCGCTCGAGGAACAGCCCCGACGGGGGCGCCGTCAGCTTCGCGGGCAGGTCGGTCTCGCTCTGCATGAGCCGCGTGACATCGGCCGGGCTGATGGCGCCGCGCCCCGCTTCCGCAAGGACGCCGACGATCTGACGGACCATCTTCCACAGGAAATGCGATCCGACGCAGCGCACCAGAATCAGGTCGCCCGCTTCCGCGAGGACGAGTGATTCGACCTGGACGGTCGTGGACTTTTCGTCCGGGTCGTCCGCGGTGAAGGAGCGGAAATCCTTCAGTCCGACGAACGTCTGGGCGGCGTCGCGCATTCGTTTGATGTCCAGGCGATCCTTCACCCACCAGACGTATTTCTTGCCGAAGGCGGTCCGGCGGCGTGAGATCTGGTACAAATAGCTTCGTGCCACCGCATCGTGGCGGGCATGGAAGGCGGGGGATGCTTTCTCGACCTCGAGCAGATTGATATCCGACGGCAGCTCGTCGTTGAGTTTCATCCGGATGATTTCCGGCGCGAGCATCGTGCTGATGTCGAGATGCGCGACCTGCCGCAGGGCGTGAACACCGGCATCCGTCCGTCCGGAGCCCATAAATTCGAAGTCGTTCGTACTGAACACCGTGCGGATGGCACCGTGCAACTCACCCTGGACGGTTCGGGCGTTCTTCTGGATCTGCCAGCCGCTGTAGCGGGTCCCGTCGTATTCGAGATGAAGTTTGAATCGAGGCATACGGTAAGCAAAATACGACTTCTTTGGGATGAAGCCAATGCGGGATGCGAGATCACACCTTCCCGATATGGATCACATCATCCCCGAAGCGCTTGCGCAGATCGTCCACCACCGAAAGGATCTCCTGCTTCTTCTTCTC
Source organism: Bacteroidota bacterium (assembly GCA_021813905.1). Classification (GTDB taxonomy): domain Bacteria; phylum Bacteroidota; class Ignavibacteria; order UBA10030; family UBA10030; genus JAKAJH01. Next base: position 141,752 of record JAKAJH010000001.1, read on the forward strand.
GGTCGGGAAGAGGTCGAATCCGAGCTGATCCGCCTCCTCGAAATTCGTCAGCCGCACGCCGAGCAGCCGGATCGCCATCGGCCGGGTGTACGCATCCTTCAAAAGCCCCCGGACGACCCGGAAGATCACGACGTCATCGTTTGTCGGCGTAATGGATTCCGCGTGCGTGATGGTCTTGAAATCGCCGCCGTCGGGATCCTTGAGGATCGCCGGATCGACGAAGAAACGCACCGGCATCTCGACCGACTGGCCCGGCTCCAGGGTCTGCTCGGTGAAGCAGAAGCACTGGA